>JAUYTU010000008.1 GCA_030694975.1 Erysipelotrichaceae bacterium
TGCACGACTGATTTATGTGCAACTCTACTCTACTGCATTTTGAGGTGGCTCTCAAGTTCCGATGTTGTGGCTCTAAAAGAGCGACGCACTGGCTCTCACTTGAGCGATGGGGTGGTATTATTTATGCGCTGTATGCACTTAGTTCTGTATATTAACCAAAGAATTCGCTCACTTAGTAACTTTTGACTATCTTCATTAATATTTCGATAACATGTTTTTTTTGATAAAATAATCTTTTTAACCCTTAAAGCCTGAATGGATCATCATTCAAAAGAAAGTGTTTCAAACCGATTGTTGTAATGCCATAATCATCTTTTCTAACATCAATATTATCTCTTACAATAATAAATTTCCTAAATGAATCATCAACATTTAGAAAAGGTCTAGTCTCCTGTCTCACCTTTTCATCATTTGGTAAATGATATGCCGATTGAATATAGATTTTATCATTTGTAATATTAGCAACAAAATCAATTTCTAGAGATTTTCTTACATAGTTGCCATTTTCATTTTTCTCACTGACTTCAACAACTCCAATATCTACATTATAACCTCGATTAATAAGTTCATTATAAATGATATTTTCCATCATGTGTGTGTCTTCTAATTGCCTGAAGTTTAAACGGGCATTTCTAAGTCCCATGTCTACAAAATAGTATTTTGATGGTGTATTAATATACTTTCTTCCTTTAATATCATAACGGTTAGTTTTCTTGATTAAAAATGTATCCTCTAGTATATCCAAATAACTTTCTATCGTATTTCTCGAAAGTGTTTCTTGTTTCACACTAATGAATGTATGTTCTATCTTTGATGGATTGGTCAGGGAACCAATAGATGAAGAAACGATATTAAGAAGTGTTTCTAATTGTGAGTCATTTCTAATCCCATATCTTTCTTTGATATCTTTAATGTATATTTCATTAAACAAATCTTTTAAGTACTTAGACTTTTGCTCATTTGTTCTTCTCGCTAATACAAAGGGCATCCCACCATAAATGATATATTCATTCCATGCTGTATCAAAGTCTTTTCCTCGAGCATTGTAATATTCTTTAAAAGTTAGCGGAGACACATAAATTTCATCGCCTCTTCCTCTAAATTCTGTAATCACATCTTTCGATAAAAATCTAGAATTTGAACCACTTACGTAAACGTCTAAATTCTTGATTTTCAACCACCCATTTAATAGCGGTACAAATCGGTCAACTTGTTGAATTTCATCCACAATCAAGTAATACATTTGATCGTCTTTAATCAATGATTTAACGTAATCATTTAACACATAAGCGTCTGTTAGATATTCATTTTCCAGATCTTCTAAGGAAATTCTTATAATATGATCTTCATTGACACCTGACGAAATAAGATAGTCAAAAAATATCTCATTTAACAAATAAGATTTTCCACATCTTCTTATACCCGTGATTATTTTGATCATTTTGTTATGCATTTTACTAATTAGCTCATTAAGGTACTTGTCTCTATTAATTCTCATCTTATAGCCCCCTATTGAAATTTTATGCATGTTCTTGCAATTTTATTCAATATCATTCTAGCATCATAACTTGTTTATATCAATAAGCATATCAACAAATCCAATAATACCATTGATAATATTTGCAAGAACTTGTGTTTTTATTCAATTCTTTTGTTCAGAAAATTCAATATGATTAGAGTGATATGTATTTCATAAAATCAATGATGCTTTTTACGCAATGATTAAGCAAGTTATAATCCATATAATCAAACAATCTTAATTCTTTTTGATTAGTTCTTAGTGCTTTTATATATAGATCCTGTAACGTCATGATCATATCAACAATCTCGTATTCGCTTTCAATACTTAGAACTGGTGCAAATGTTAATAAAAGTGGAGCAAACAGCGGTTCTTGAATCTTTTTAATTTTAATCAAATAGTTGGGTTTTAATACTGAAGTTAATAAAATCAGTAAAATACTTGGACAAGTAATTTGGTGCTTCAGAATATACCCGGCTTTTCCTTCTGACTGAAAAGAGGTTTTTCTAAGATAACCAATTGCAACCTCACCTTCAAGAAATTCTAATAGTTTAGGTTCTGAAATAGATAAAAAGTCAGGTTCGTTATTGTTGGCATAATGTGGATTCATGATTTCGATATGTTTCCACATTGGGCATAAAGCAAAAATGAAGCATTTAACCCTATTTAAGGTGTTAGTTGCTTCTTGTTCTAATATATGAATGTCTTTGTTAAGCTGTTTTTAAAGAAAGCAATGTGATAGACTCCACATGTCTTGTATACGGAAACATATCCACCGGCTGGATTTTGGTTACCTGATAATCCGAAATCAACTGCTTCACATCATCGGCTTGAGTCTTCGGTTCACACGAGATATATACGATACGCTTTGGATTTAGTTGTTTAAGAGCATTCAAGAACTCCGGCGTCGCACCTGAACGAGGCGGATCCATAACCACCACATCAAACGTCAAGCCTTGTTCTGCTGCTCGGATCATATACTCCGTAGCATCCGCAAGCACCATCTTCACATTATTGATCTTATTTAACTGAGCGTTGACCTTTGCATCTTCCACCGCCCAACGATTGGATTCCACACATACGACTTCCTTCGCCTTCTTGCTCAACAAAATCCCGATGGTTCCGGTACCGCTATACACATCCAATACCCGTTCATTACCGGTTAACTGAGCATACTCAATCGCTTTACCATACAGTTTCTCCGTTTGGCGCGGATTGACCTGAAAGAACGAAGAAGCTGATATTTTAAAAGTATATCCCAACAGTTTATCTTCAATATAGCCATTCCCCACATAAGTCTTCTGTTTTCCGGATAGTACCGCCGAACTTGATCTCGTATTGACATCAATGATAATGGTTTTGACTTGGGGGAATTTCTCAATCAATTTCGCAAACATTATTTTTCTTCCCTTAAAATCTGGTTCCGCCATCACAAAAACCACCATGACCTGATTGGTCTGATATCCCACTTTAATCAAAACATGACGCATGATCCCGCGTTTTGAATCCTCATCATACGGCTCCACCTTAAAGTCCCTAAGCAACATTTGAATGTGCCCAAAAACTCCATTGGCCAACGTATCTTGAATATAACATGCGGTTACGGCGACTGCTTGATGCGAATACGGACGATACATCCCTAATGTCGACTGTTTTTTCTTATTGGCGAAAACGACCATCTGATTCTTGGTGCGATAGTGATGATCAACTTCGCAAGGCAACACTTCTTCAATCGGCGCTTTAACAAAGCTGAACAGATTTTTTACTGTGGTTTTCTTAAATTCCAATTGCTTGACCATATCCCAATGATGGAAAGTACAACCACCGCACTGATCAAAAACCGGACACTTCGAAACAATCCTCTCAGGCGAAGGATTTTCGATTTTCACCAATCGACCTTCCTTACCCTCAAATTCCACTGTACCTATTTCACCCGGTAACATCCGCACAAAAGCTCGGATCTTCGGTTGTAAGATTGCATACCCATCTTCATTTATTCCTACGCATTTCACGATTTCTTGCTTCATAATAACCCTCTTGATTTCAGAGTCATTGTATCATAGAGTCGATAGCGATGCTATAATAGGATGGAAACTAGGTGATCACTATGTACCGTTGTCCGATATGCAATCAACCCCTCACTGTTTTGGAAAAAAGTGCTGTTTGTGTGAGCAAACACAATTTTGACCGCGCCAAAAGTGGATATTTTAACTTCCTGCTAAAAAATCAAACGATTTTCCGCGGGGATCATCCCACTCAAATCGATGCACGCAGAAATTTTCTAAGCAAGAACTTCTATTTGCCATTAGCAAATAAAGTTAATGACATTATACGGAATCATAATCCTGACGTGCTAATCGATGCCGGATGCGGAGAGGGGTATTATACTCATCACATAAAGAATGTGAATCCTGCTTGTGAGGTTTACGGTTTCGATATTTCAAAAGAGGCCATTGATAAAGCTGCTAAACAGGATAAAAGTATTCACTATAGCGTAAGTTCAATCAACCGACTCCCCTACAAAAATCAAAGTGCACAGATGATTACATCGCTGTTCGCGCCGATTGATGAAGTTGAGTTTCTTAGAGTACTGCGAGTGAATGGAATATTATTGGTCATCAGTGCTCATCCTGAACACTTATTCGAACTTAAAGAAGTAGCTTATGATACGATTGTTAAGCACGAACATGCATCACTTAGTAATGCTAAGTTGAAACTGCTTAATTTAGAGGAGTTCTCATTTACCCTTAATTTGACACAACCGGACATAACCCACTTGTTCAATATGACTCCCTATGGATTCAGAACTTCTGCTAAGGGCAAAGAGCGAGTTGAAGCAAAAGAAAACCTGGCAGTTACCGCCAAGTTTATCATCGAAACATATCAGAAAATCTAACAGTCAACCGACTGTTTTTTTATTTCCTTTTCGTCAATAATCTCGAAAGTAAAAATCCAGTAAGAGCTCCTAGGATCAAACCGATAAACAAGCCAATATTCCCCGTCGCTATATATCCTCTGTCCCCCATAAACTCAAAATCTGTAAAATAATTACCACCAATGTTCATTCCGGTAAGCAAACCCAAAATCATCCCGAAAAACGCCAACACCAATACGGATACGATTGTGATTATGATTCTCGCAGGCTTCTTTGACATCGTAAGTCTCCTTTCGGTTTATCTGACCTCTTCTTGAGTTTATTTTACCATATCTCTCACAAAAAAAGCGCTAAGCGCTTTCTTCAATCCTCTGTGATACAAACTGACGATTATATTTAAAGTTATGCTTTTCCACTTTCCGGAATATAGGTAACCAAACACGTAATCCCAGCATCCAGTTTAATTTCATCGCATGTTTTTAAAGCGATGAAATGATCCCCTGCTTTGACTTGTCGATCATTGATTACACCATCCGTCAAACAACCGATGATCATAAAAGACTGATTCTGTGGCATCACAGTTGGTGAATCGACTTCCCAACGTTCTACGATGAAATGTTGCTTACGAATATGAACCGTATGTTTCATCGTATTGGTAATGATTCGCTGAGGTATGGCTTCTCTGCGAAAGTCTGGAACTTTGATGACATCGCGAGCACGATTTAAATGCAAGGATCGCTTATCCCCATGGCTGTCCGTTCGCTCATAATCATAAATCCGGAAGGAAACATCGGAGTTTTGCTCAACTTCGTAAACCAATGTATGAGCACCGATACCATGAACGGTGCCACCTGGCAACCAGTAAAATTGCCCCGGACGAATCGGAAAACGGCGCAGCCAATCCACTTGAGCCGGATGATGCAACGCAAATTCTAAATCTTCTTGATTTTGACATTTGTGCCCGATGATGATTTCCGCACCAGGCTCACAATCCAATATACACCAAGCTTCCGCTTTCCCATTGGGAAGTCCCATCGCTTTGGCATAGTCATCATTGGGATGAACCTGAATGCTTAAATCTCGATTAGCATCAATGATTTTTACCAAAATCGGAAACTCTTCCTTATCACAATTACCAAATAAGTCACGTCTTTTTGAATATAGTTCGGAGAGCTTATGCCCGCCAAATTCATCATCTTCTATTTCACAGTCACCAGCCGCATGTGCCGCAACTGCCCAACACTCTCCTGTTTGATCAGAAGGTATATCAAATCCGAACTGAGTCTTTAAGCGTGTGCCTCCCCAAGGTTTTTCTCTAAAGACCGGAATGATTTTTATCAGATTGCTCATGTTCATCTCTCCTTATGTATATTTTAACAGATTTTTAAGGAAACGTACCCAATTGATATTTATTGTCGAACAACTTGCATTGACATCTGATATCTCTTCCATTAAAATACTTTAGTACTAAGGAGAAAACCATGGAACCTGTTTCACTGCTTATGATAGCTGTCGGTCTATCCATGGACGCCTTTGCCGTCGCCTGTGTCAATGGACTATGCACGGTTCAAGAAAAATATAATTATGCACTCAAAGTCGGACTTTACTTTGGATTCTTTCAAGGCATCATGACTTTAATCGGATATCTGAGCGCTTTCTACGTAAAGTCATATATTGCCCACATCGACCACTGGTTCGCTTTTTTATTGTTAGTCGGAATCGGAATCCATATGATATGGCAAGCCTACCATCAAAAGGAGATCAGCTGTGACGTGCGCAATGTTGATTCGCATCGTGCCTTACTCACCTTTTCACTCGCTACCAGTATTGATGCGTTAGCCGTAGGGATCAGTTTAGCGATCCTGGATGTCAATATCTCAATTGTTTCCGTAGTCATAGCCTTTACTACCTTTGTTTTATCTTTCATTGGGGTCGTCATTGGTAAACGAATCGGATATCGACTGGGAAACAAAACGGAATATTTCGGCGGTCTTGTTTTAATACTCATTGGAATCAAAATATTGGTTGAACACAGTTAATGAGCCTCGGCTCATTTTTATTTTATATATAAATATTCTTGAAATTGATATAAGATAGAAATGGTGATGAAATGATTTCCTACACACAACTCTTTTTAAAAACCTTTAAGATAAGCGCAGTCACTTTTGGTGGTGGCTATACCATCGTACCGGTCATGCGGGATGTTTTTGTATCTAAAGATGCCTTAATTCTAGACGATGAAATGCTTAATCTGATTGCTATTGCCCAATCAGCACCCGGACCGATCGCCGTCAATACTTCAATACTCATCGGCTATAAACTCAAAGGCATAAAAGGAGCCCTTGTAACAACCTTTGCTACCGTACTGCCACCATTGCTGATCATTACAGTTATTTCATTTTTTTACGTTCAGTTTCAAACAAATCCCATCATACAGGCAGCTTTGCTTGGAATGAGAGGTTCTATCAGTGCCATCATGGGCTACGCTGTTTTCTCAATGGGCAAAAACACATTGCGCAACCATCGTTATTTCTCAGCTGTACTGATGATCATTATCTTTCTGCTTGGATACTTCACACCAATTCCGACCATTGCATTGATTATCGGTTCAGGACTAACCGGCTTGATATACTTCGGAATGATTAAGGAGAAAGTACTATGATCTACCTTGAACTTTTCTGGACATTTATTCAAATCGGAGCATTTAGTTTTGGCGGAGGTTATGCTGTTTTACCGATGATTCAAAAATATGTGGTAGAACAACATCAATGGATTACCTTGGGTGAATTGGCAGATATCACATCGATCTCTCAAATGACTCCCGGTCCGATTGCCATCAATGCCGCAACGTTTGTCGGTGTAAAGGTAGCTGGAATATGGGGTGGCGTGATTGCGACCATCGGCTGTGTACTTCCCTCGTTTATATTGTTAATCATTTTGGCCTATTACTTTTTCAAACACAGCAACCTGCACTTTGTCCAGAATATACTTAAAGGTCTTCGTCCGGCAATCGTATCGTTAATCGCACTTGCTGCAATATCACTTACGTTGATTGCGCTATGGACTTACCCTCAAGGCGATTTACTATCCATTGATAATCTTAATCTCAGTGCCATCGTCAGTGCAGCCGTCTCCCTCTTTCTTCTCATTAAGTTTAAACTCGATACCATTGGTGTCATTGCCGTCGGCGCTATTATTGGCATCATTATCTACCTTATATAAAAAAGGTCCTTACGGACCTAATTGAAATTTCGGATATTCGAACGGGCTTCCTCGACCATGTAATGGTGAAATATATACATAAACAGCTTCATATCAATTTGCATATAGTTCAACATGACATATATGAGTTCATCACGGCTAAAGGTTGCCAAATATCCTGCGACATCAAAGTCCTTCAGCCGTTGAAAATCCGCAGGACTCCATCCATCAGGCACCGGTTGTTCCGGTGTTTTTTCTTCCATGACATCCGCATTTTCCAGCTTTTTAATATCAAAATCTTCCTGTTGGTGTAAGATATCAATAAAACTTGCCACCTGATGCTTACAATATCCTGCAGCCGAGTAAGGGCAATCGCACGAACTAAAAACAATCATGTTTTCCTCACCTAAATTTACGACAACTTTATAATTATTTTCCTGACCGGCAACGTCATAGTAATAGGTTTTATCGGATTGCTTATCCAACTTTTCCCGACTCTGTTGATAGTAGTGGATCCCCCTATACAAAACTAATTTGCGCGTATTCTTGGTAAATTCGTTAAGTTTCAGTTTCATATGTCCACCTCCTACTATTATTATAAACTAAAACTTCTGAACTTTCATGTTTCAAAGTTTGATAGAGGATATGAAAAAACTATCTCGTTTGAATAAATGGTTTAAAACTTGGTTAATGTTAAGCAAGTGTAGGTACCTCAAGTGAATATAGATCAACAATATAAGCTTTAAGAAATATCCTTTAAAAATACTCAAACATTTATTTATGTTTGAGCATTATTCCAAATGCATTATTGATCTAAACCATTTTTTTGATTCTTCGATTTAAACGTCTAAACCTTACCGATTGTACAACTATTAATACCAGTAAAATGATAAATATAATAAAGACAAATAGCAATGCGATTCCAGGGTTGATAGAATCAATACTCTTCAAAATCTCGACTGTAAGATATAATGAACCTGGTAAAACAATAAATAGTAAAATGATAATTGACGACAAAATAAACCACATTTTTTTCTGAAGGTCTTTAATCGGAACTGCTTGATGACTTTCTACAAAAATCGCGTCTTTTTGTTGTTGCTTTTCTATCCAATATAAACGTAAACTTCGAATTACAAGCAATAATAGAGACGCTGCAACTAAGCCACCAAAGTATTCCCATCTTCCTTGAATTAATGGCTCCAGAAAATCCCATAGATCGGTCATATGAGAATCCTCCTTCAAGCAGATTATACGCCCATTAGTACTTATTCTCAATTCTGACTTGAAATCAATTTACTGTTTTCATATTTCTGTAAAAAAAAGGTAAGTTTACCCTTACCTCCGACAATTTTCCTTACACAATTGCAAGTCACTGATCGTAAATGCAATACATCCGGCTTTGGTTCCTTCATCGATATCTTCCTTAGATCTCAACAAACCTCCGCCAATCAAAGGCATGTTCAACCGCTCTTTAACAAACGGAATCGCCTTATACGCTACCGCCGGCATAACCTCAACAGCATCCGGCTGACTTTTAAGCAACATCTCGATGCCCCGCTCGACCGAGCGACCATCGATTAAAAACATCCGTTGAATTGCCAACTTATGATTCCTTTTGGCAATCTCAATAATTTTTGCTTTGGATGAAATGATTCCATCGACCCTCAGCTTCTGACACAGAAATTCAGTACCATACTCATCGTTGGCAACACCATTAATCATTTCAATGTGAACAAGCGCTTTTCGCTCATTGCGATGAAGCATCGTAATCATATCATTCAACATCGAAATATGAATATCTTGCAAAACACACCACGTTAAATCCGAAGCAAGAAACTGCTCCAGTTTTTTCATGGTCGCAACTACTGGAATACATCGTTGATATGCAATCTCTTCAATCATAGCAAACACTTCCTTTTTGTATCTTTATAAGTACATCATATCAGAAAATTTAGACAGTTGCCGACTTTTCAGTGGGTCACTCACGGATTTGATCATATATCTCCGCCAATTCATGCACCGTGATTATACCCAATGGCAAATGATCACGATTTGCGTTTTTAGTAATCAACACGACATAAAGTTTATTGCCTTTGCCCAAAGCTTGTTCAAACAACTCCACAACATCAATCAGTGAATGTTCAGGACTCAAGAAAGCTACACGTTGAACATCTTTACCTGAAGGCAACACATCGGAAGCGCTGACTCCCTCAAGACTTTTATTACTTAAAATCTGATATCGCATCATGGTATCCGTCGTCAACATCCCGACGAAAACATGAGTACGATCATATACCGGAATCTGCGAAAAGGATTTTGAAATCATAAGTTTCGCCACATCCAAAACCTTTTCATCCGAAAAACAAATATCAACTTTTCGCATATACTTCTCTTTAATCAATGTCGGCTGTGTTAAGAGCTGGGCAATGTGCTCAAATTGTAAAACAACTTTCTCATGGGGTTCCGCAATGACTTCCCCATCAATTCGCTCATGAATGATTGCATTTCGCAAATCCGCAAACTCTTCTAGAACCCTCCGATATCGCTTAAAAAAGGGATCATACCCCGCCAATCGGCGAACACGTTCCGAAAACCCGATGTGACGGTCCATTTTCATGCGCTTTTCCATCTCAATTTCAATGGTATTGTACGCTTCAATAAACCTTGTTGAATTCTTAATCACTACATTACCTCCCAATTGCGCAATGCATCTTTATTTACAATGTGCTGAATCATCAGCTTAATCAATCTTTCCAGCGGAGAATTTAACGAATAGTCGGCAGGTGCCATAAATTCAACCCGTCCATCCGAAACCAATTGTTGTGCAGTCATTTTGCTCTTATCGTCATACGGATTGAACACAGCCACCGCAAAGCCACCCGCTTCCGTAACGAGTTTCATACTGGGAACATCCGTCAAGCCATCCCCAAAGTAAATCATATGATCAAAAGGTACAGGACGCATATTGCTCGGAAGTAAACTGTTCAACGCTACATCATCGGTTACATTGCGTACACCTTTATTAATTCGAAATAAAAACTGTGTCTTCGTTGTATAGTTTATCGCCATGGCTGGCCAAATCGCTGCATTATTTTCATCGTATACAAAATCACAGGCATAAATTTGCGAGAAGTTTTGAGCGATGGACGTTGCCTCAATCATCGGTTTTAATCCGGATGATACAATGACATGCTCAATTTCCAACCGTTGTGATTTACCGTAAGCACTAATCCGTTCAAACCATCCCGGTACACCTTCAAACAACTCAATATCCTTGCCAAACTCAACAAAATGTTCTTTCTTGATGGTAATACCGCGCTTTTTCGACTCATGAATCATCAGATACATATACGCCAAAATCCGATCCATGGAATATTTCTTTGCTGTTTCATCCACCAATTTCCAAAATTCGGCAGGATCAAAAATACCCAAAGACTCAATAAAACCATATTCCTGCATATCTTTGGGAGAAAGCGTTTTATCAAAATCATAAAGGAACACAACTTTAGTCATAAGGTCCCCTCCTCTATTTAACCTTTTTACAAATATCATCCACCATATCCAAGGTAACATGGTGAATCATTTGATTGTCAACTAACACGTTGACACCTTCGCGACAGTACCCAAAACACTTTTGAGTTTTCAAAAAATACTTCCCATCCGACGAAATCTGGTTGACTTCGATACCCAAAGATTCACTGATCGCACTTAACACTTTAGGCGATCCCCGCCCTTTGCATCGATCACCCACACACACTTTAACAATATGGGTAACCGACTCCCCTTGCAATGAAGGGAAACGCATAATCAGTGCCTTAATAATCTTCATATCAAACTCGCAAATTTCACTGGCATCCAATTGTGCAAAAACCGGCACTAATCCAAAAATGTCTTGTGCCTGCTTTAAAAAGTAAACCAGCGCTTCTTGTGTCTGACGATCGACACGATCGGCTGTATATTCTCTCAACGCAAGATACCGAGGTTCTTGCGGATTTAAATCAATTCGACTCATACTTACCTCTTTTTATCCATGTTCTTCATCAATCCAATGCCTATTCTCATTCTTTAACATCTCATCCGCCAAACTTGGACCACAGTGTCCGGCCGAATACGGATGAACCGTCAGTTGTTCTTCCTTGATTCGCTCAACCAAATGATCAATAAACTTCCAACTCGATAATACTTGAGCCCAACTGGTAAACAGGGCTTTATCTTTCTTAAACGCCGCCTCAATCAAACGTTCATACGCTTCCGGTGTATTGATACGGTTTTCATAAACACAACTTTGACAAAAATCCATAAATACCGGTACGACCTCCGGTGTTGTTCCCGGTTTTTTAGCATTGAAACGCAGGTAAATACCTTCATCCGGATAGATTTTTATAATCAGAAGATTCGGCAATACACCTTCAGGAGCTTTAAACTGAATGGCTACTTCGGTTGAACGCTTATCACACCGCTTACCGGTACGAATATAAATGGGTACACCGGTCAATCGGGGCGTATCCACAAAAATCTTCAATGCCACAAAGGTCTCCGTTGTTGATGCTGAATCAATGTTCTCTTCTTCCAGATAGCCTTTGAAAGTCACATCGGAGGAAGTTCCGCTGGTATACTGTCCAAGCACTAAGTGTTCACTCAAATTACCTTTTTCTATCGGAATCAATGCATCCAAAACTTTAACCTGTTCACTTTGAATCGCGAAAGCTGATGCATCCGCCGGTTTTTCCATCCCGACAATCGACAAGATTTGAAACAAATGATTTTGAACCATATCTTTCAAAGCACCCGTCTGATCATAGTAAGCACCGCGATTCTCAATTCCGACCGTCTCTAATGCGGAGATTTGAATGTTATCAATCTGCTGACTGTTCCAAATCCCTTCAAACAACGTGTTGTTAAAGCGGACGGACATGATGTTTTGAATCATCTCTTTTCCCAAGTAGTGATCAATACGATAGATTGACTCATCGTCAAATGACTGACACATTTGCTGATGCAACATTTGAGCTGATATGATATCAACTCCGAAAGGTTTCTCAATCATGACCTGATGTGAATGTTTCTCAGCCAAAATTCCCGACTTTTTAAGACTGTGTGCGATCGGCGCGAAAAACTGCGGGGCTACAGCCAAATAATAGAGCCGCTGTTGTACTCCACCCCACTCTTCATAAACATTCTTTATCAACTCATAATCGGATTCTTCCGTAAAATTCACGACCAAATACTGTAAATGTTCGGACATCCGCTCAAAAACTTCATCACGGAAATTGGTTCGGGTGAATTTCTTAAGCCATGGCTTAATAATTTCGATATAGGATTCCGTTGTATAATCTTTTCTGCCCAAAATCAGGATTTCAAAATCCTGTGGCATTTTAAACAATGAAAACAGATTATAAAATGCCGGCAACAGCTTTCGATAGGTTAAATCACCTGTACCCCCGAAAATAGTGAATACAGTCTTGTTGTGTTTACCATTGCTCATGGAATGTACCTTCTTTGTCTACCCTTTCAAATGTATGGGCACCAAAGAAATCCCTTTGAGCCTGAATCAGATTTGCGGGTAAGCGACTGGCCGTAAAAGCATCGAAATAACTTAAGGCATTCGCATAAGCACTGACCGGGATGCCTTTTTCAATGGCCAAGATCACAACTTTGCGTAAATCTGCCTGATAATTCTTTAGTATGGTCACAAATTCCGGAGCCATTAACAAGTGTTCCAAATCAAGATTATCCTGATAGGCTTGGGCTATTTTGTTTAAGAATGCGGCACGAATGATACACCCGCCGCGCCAGCCTTTGGCTATGGCCGCAAAATCAAGATTCCACTTGTTTTCCTTCGCTGCGGCTGCTAATAAAGCAAATCCTTGTGCATAAGCAATCAGCTTACTAACATACATTGCCCGACGCACGGACTCAATAATATCAAAATCAGCAACCGTTGATTCGGGTTTAACCTCTTCATACAACACGGAAGCACGAATGCGCATCGCTTTGATTTCGGATATAAACCGCGAGAATACCGCAGCTGTTAACACTGATGTATCCACATTTAAATCCATTGATTCTTGTGCTGTCCATTTACCGGTACCTTTTTGCCGAGCTACATCCAAGATAACATCCACCAGCGGCAAACCGGTTTCGACATCGATTTTCTTTAATATTTCCGCTGTAATCTCAATGAGATAACTATCGAGCTCTCCTTTGTTATACTCTTCAAATATTGCCTGTAATTCAACATGATTCTTTCCACCGACTTGCTTAAGCAAATTATACGCCTCCGCAATCAGCTCCATATCGCCATATTCGATTCCATTGTGAACCATTTTTACATAATGTCCACTGCCGTCTTGACCGATGTAAAAACTGCACGCCTCACCATACGCTTTTGCCGCAATGGCAGTCAGTATCGGCTCAACCTCAAGGTATGTCTCTTTGTCTCCGGAAGGCATGATTGCCGGACCAAATCGAGCTCCTTCTTCACCACCGGAAATACCGATTCCCATAAAGTTTATATTTAACAGTTTTAACTGATTATATCTTCGAATCGTATCTTTATAATATGAATTACCCCCATCCATGACGATGTCACCGGGTTGCAAATAGGGTATGAGCGACTCAATTACCTTATCGACCGGTTCCCCGGCTTGGACCATAAGAAGCATCTTGCGAGGAACGGATAATGAACGGACGAACTGTTCGATACTGTCGGTCAAAACAAGCCCCATCTGCGGATTTTCATCAATAACTTCTTGTGATACCGATGTCGTACGGTTATATATAGATACCTTAAGACCGTGATCGGCCAGATTCAATGCTAAATTTTTTCCCATGACGGCCATCCCTATGACCCCAATTTGACTTAACATAACAAACACCTCTTTCATTGAATTTATTTTACTTTAAATATGGATTTCAACATAGTGTTAAGCAACCTGTTGTACTACTTATATTATAACCGAAAAAAAGAAAATAACCGCATTACACGGTTATTCGATGACTCTCCACTCCAATTCCAAATCAATATCAAAATGATTCTTAACTCGATTCTTACATTCTTGAATCAAATTCATACAATCATAACAAGTCGCATGATCGACATTGACAATAAATCCCGGATGCTTATCCGATACTCGGGCTCCACCGACTTGAAAACCTCGAAGAGAAACTTCATCAAAGAGTTTCCACACAAAGAAAGTTTCACTGCCTTTGGTCGGGCGCTTGAATACACTGCCTGCATTAGGGTAGTTGCGTGGCTGTTTGAAATAACGCTCTTTTTTGAATTCCAACATTCTTTCAAGAATTTCGTGATAGTCCCCCTTATCCGCAGTTAATCCGGCTCTGGCGATAACAACATTCATCTTATTGAAATTAGAATTGCGATATTGAAAGAAATCACTATCCGGTACGACACGAGTCGTACTGTGTGTATTTAAATCAATAACATCGACCCAACGAACATATTGACTAATGGTCCATTGCCACTGACCGGCATTCATAATTAATGCGCCACCCGCAGTTCCTGGAATATCTTCACAGAATTCAAAACCGCCGATCTCATTATCAATGGCAAACCAAGCCAAATCGTGTAATGTGACACCGGCATCAAGAATGATTTCCTGACCGTTTCTCTCAATATTGTTCATCATCGTCGTGACGATAAATGCGTAACCCTCATCGTAAAATTCCTTTGTTAACAGAATGTTCGAACCATTGCCAAGAAACACGCGCTTGCGGTTTTCAGTTTTTACGATTGCTTCCAAAAGACCATCCATGTTCAACGGAAAATAGCACAAATCCGCAACACTTTTTAAGCGTAACGTATTAAATTTGATCAGTGAGAAATTTTTAAATTCAATTAGATTCATATCATCATCTCTTTCATCTAGCCTACTATTTATATCACATTCGACCGTATTTTTCAATATATACGGTAAAACACGTCCAATATTGACAACTTGCAGAACACTCATAAAATGTCAATCGTTCGAGAAAGTGGCTTAAAAAGACACTTTTATGATAATTGCGGGCTATCGGTTGACACTCAGGTTTAATCGTTTTAAGATAGAGATGAACATAAACTGATACCGCTTACAGGTATCAACTTGTGAAAGGAGAGCATAATGCCTGTTTGGATTATGCAAGGTGATTATGAGTAGTATTACGATTGTTTTAGGAGTTATCGGTGCTGATGTTCATGCGGTGGGAAATAAGATTTTGCACTACGCATATAATCAGGCCGGTTTTAATGTCGTCAACCTAGGCGTCATGGTATCGCAGGAAGAATTCATTCAGGCGGCCATCGAAGCCGATGCAAAAGCAATGATTGTCTCTTCTCTTTATGGACATGGTGAGTTGGATTGTCGTGGACTTCGTGATAAATGCATCGAAGCCGGACTGGAAAAAATCAAACTCTATGTCGGTGGAAATTTAGTCGTTGGCAAAACACCGTTTGAAGAAGTACAAAAGAAATTTTTGGAAATGGGTTTTGACCGTGTATATCCACCAGGATCTGACCCGGCTCTAAGTATTTTAGACCTTGAAAAGGATTTAGGAAACTGACATGCAGCCAATCTTGTGTATTGACTTTGGTTCAACCTTTACCAAAGTAACTGCCATTGATATCGATGAACCAAAAATTCTGGGTCGGACTCAATCATTTACAACCATTCACGATGATATTAACATCGGATTACAAAAAGCCATCGATCAACTTGAAGAAATTACCGGCCTTTCCGATTGGCCGGTTCGTTTGGCGTGTTCAAGTGCGGCTGGCGGACTGAAAATGATTGCTATCGGACTTGTTCCGCAACTGACAATGGAAGCAGCGAAACGGGCTGCATTGAGTGCTGGTGCGAAATTGTTAAAAACGTATTCCTACGAATTGAATGATCGGGAAATACAGGAAATCGAATCATTGAAACCCGATATCTTGCTTTTAACCGGTGGAATCGATGGCGGTAATCAAAAAGTTATTTTTCATAACGCTCATAAGCTCAGTGAGTTGGCGATGCGTTGTCCAATCATTTATGCCGGGAACAAAACTATTTCAAGCGAAGTTGAAGTAATCCTCAAAGATAATCATTGGGATGCTACGATTGCGGACAATGTTATGCCGACATTGAATCAGTTAAACATCGATTCAGCGCGCGCATGCATTCGCAAAGTATTTCTCGATCATATCGTTGTTGCCAAAGGCTTGACCCAAATTCAGCGTTGCATCGACAACATCCTGATGCCAACACCTTCTGCCGTCTTGCTCGCAGCTGAAATTTTATCCAAAGGCTACCTTAGTGAACCGGGCGTTGGCGAACTGATCATCGTTGATGTCGGCGGTGCAACTACGGATGTTCACAGTGTTGCGGATGGAGCTCCGCGTCAATCCAATGTGGTCATGCGCGGTCTTCAAGAACCCTTTGTTAAACGGACGGTCGAAGGCGATCTCGGCGCACGTTACAGTTTACAGGCTTTAGTCGATGGTGTCGGGGTCGATGTCGTTGCATCTGTCATCAACACCTCTCAAGAGGTCATCATGCAAATGTTGAAAGACTTGGCTGCTCATCCGGAGAGTTTTATGGAAGAGCCTGGTTTACTGAAGACACTCGATGATGTTGCTGCTGAAATCGCTGTACGCGAAAGCATTACTCGTCATGCCGGATTTCTGGAAGTTCACTATACGCCTTTTGGAACCGTTTACCAACAAACCGGTAAGGATTTAAGCTATGTCAGTCATGTCATCGGTACCGGTGGCCCACTGATTCATCACTCAAATATCCGTTCCGCTTTAAAAGCTTCTCAGTCTGATCCGAAGAATCCCTTGAGTTTAAAACCGAATCATGCCAGATTCTATCTGGATCATCAGTATATATTAGCCGCTATGGGACTTTTGTCTCTGAAATACCCGGCTGCCGCGCTTAAATTAATGAAAGAAACGATTATTGAGGTGTAACATGGATGTACAGAATAAACGACTGACGGATGAAGAATTTTATCGAATCCGCTGTGAAGTATTAATGCAATGGCATACCGGCAAAGAAGTCGATTTACTTGAATCATTTGAATATCATAAACGAATGGACAAGTCGAGAAGTTTTTCCGCGTTACTACGACATGCCAAAGAAAATAAATATATTTTGATTCAGCCGCGCGCCGGTGTTGCTTTGGTCGATAAGCACATCGAATTATTGCAATATCTTCAAGACAAAGGAACGGCGGACTGTCTGCCATCAACCATTGACAGTTATACGCGTCACAACCGTTATCAAGAAGCTCAACACGGCATCGAAGAAAGTATCCGTGAAGGTCGCTCGTTGCTTAATGGATTCCCAGCAGTCAACCACGGTGTCTACCAATGTCGTAAGGTCATTGAATCAGTGAGAGTTCCGGTTCAAGTTCGTCACGGTACACCGGATGCTCGGCTTTTAGCTGAGATCACGATGGCTGGGGGCTTTACTTCCTACGAAGGCGGCGGAATTTCCTATAACATTCCTTACTCAAAAAATATATCCTTGGAAAAAACCATTACGGATTGGCAATACTGTGACCGTTTAATTGGTATTTATGAGGAGAATGGTATTTCAATCAATCGCGAACCATACGGTCCATTGACTGGAACACTGGTTCCTCCGAGCATTTCGCATGCGGTTGCCATCGCTGAATGTTTAATGGCTGCTGAACAAGGCGTAAAAAATATCACGGTTGGGTATGGTCAGTGTGGCAATCTCATTCAGGATGTCGCTGCCATTCGCACTCTTGAGAAACTGACAGAAGAATATTTGCATAAATTCGGTTATCACGATGTTTATGTGACTACGGTCTTTCATCAGTGGATGGGCGGATTCCCGCAAGATGAAGCCAAAGCGTATGGGGTTATCTCTTGGGGAGCTGCTACAGCTGCATTTGCCGGGGCCACCAAAGTTATTGTTAAATCGCCTCATGAAGCGTTGGGCATTCCGACGCCACAAGCCAATGCCCAAGGATTACGAACAACCAAACAAGTTGTTACCATGCTTAAGGATCAACGCATGCCTGAAACGGTCGAGCTTAAGGTTGAAATGGAAATCATTACTGCGGAAACAAGAGCGATCATTGATAAAATGCTGGAATTAGGAAATGGCGATATAGCTCGAGGTACGATAGCCGGTTTTGCGGCCGGTGTCATTGATGTACCGTTTGCCCCGAGTAAGTTTAACAAAGGGCTGGTCTTGCCCGCAAGAGACAATCAAGGAGCGATTCGTTTTCTTGAATGTGGTTTCTTACCTTTTAGTGAAGAATTAAAGGCATTCCATAAAAACAAGTTGGAAGAACGCGGTCGTTTTGAAAAGCGTCCGGTCAGCTTCCAGATGGTCATCGATGATGTTTATGCCATAGGCAATGGTCGGATGGTAGGTCGTCCGCATGGAGAGCAAGAATCATGAAAATCGTAGACATTATCTGTTCACCCGGAAAAACCGGTTTCTTCTTTGATGATCAAAGAGCCATCAAGAAACACGCTGTTTCCGACGGCTCGACTTACATCGGCGAACCTCTAACGGAAGGCTTTGCAGCCATTCGTCTGGCCGGAGAATCCATCTCCGTGATAATTCTGCTTGAGGATGGCCAGATGGCCTATGGCGATTGTGCAGCTGTGCAATATTCGGGTGCCGGCGGGCGTGATCCTCTGTTTCTTGCATCGGACTATATCCCTATCATCAACCAATACATCAAACCTCAGTTAGTTGGTCAAGACATATCAACATTCAGACCTTTAGCTGAGCAAATCGACCGGTATGTCCGTCCCGATACAAACAAATCACTTCATACGGCCATTCGCTACGGTGTGACTCAAGCACTGTTGGATGCTACAGCCAAAGCCAATCATACGTTGATGGCGGATATCGTTGCCAAAGAGTATGGTACGCAGGTCAGTGATGAGGTCATTCCGATTTTTATGCAATCAGGGGACGATCGTTATAACAATGTGGATAAAATGATTTTAAAAGGTGCCGATGTCCTTCCTCACGGATTGATTAATCATGTAGCTACCAAGCTTGGCTATGAAGGCGAGAAATTATTGGAGTATATCCGATGGTTAAAACAACGGATCGAAACGAAGCGATTTGATGAAAACTATTTACCAGCCATTCATTTGGATGTTTATGGAACCATCGGTATTATATTTAATCAAGATATGGACAAGATGGTCGATTACTTGGCAAAATGTGCAGCCGCGGCCGCTCCGTTTCAAATTCGAATTGAAGGTCCGATGGATGTGGAAGAGCGGGAAGCTCAAATGCTGGCACTCAAAGAAATCACCCACCGTCTCGATGAAGCGAACATTCCGGTCATCATTGTTGCGGATGAATGGTGCAACACATTGGATGATATCAAATACTTTGCAGATAACAAAGCCGGTCATATGATTCAAATAAAAACACCGGACTTGGGCGGTATCAATAATACGATTGAAGCGGTACTGTACTGTCGCGAACAAGGTGTCTTGGCTTATCAAGGGGGCACATGCAATGAAACAGACAGAAGTTCGCAAGTGTGTGTCCATTGTGCCATGGCCACTCATCCTTGTCAGATACTGGCGAAACCGGGTATGGGCGTCGATGAAGGTTATATGATTGTTTTTAATGAAATGCAGAGAATTAAAGCAGTCCATCAAATGCGACAAAGAGGGAATTAATCCCTCTTTTTATAACTATACCCTTCAGGTTCAACATGTACGATGACACCCATATCCTCACCCAAGGCGGATCGTAATTCATTTTCTAAGTCATGCGAAAGATTATGAGCATCCACCAGCGGCATATTGGGGTCGCTTTTAACATGAAAGTCGATAAAGACCTGACTTCCTGATTTACGCGATCGAATTTTATGAATTGAATAAGCTCGTGGATTTTTCAGTACAATATCTGTAATCAACTGTGGATCAATAGCAATCGCATCCGTCAGTTCATGTGAACTTTCCCTAAATATTCCATAGGCCGTTTTGAAGATAATTAGAGCGACGAGCAAAGAGGTTGCAGCATCCAACCACAGTGGAGCATTAAAAAAGGTAATCAGAATAAGATTGATTAATACACCCGCGGAAATGTAAATATCAGAAAGAGTGTGTTTCGCATCAGCAACTAATAATGTCGACTTTAGCTTTTTTCCGGCGATATTCTCATAGGTAGCTACGAAAATATTGACGCCGAAAGTGAATATCATTAAAAGTAAAGTAAGCGTCTCTGGTCGGGTAAAGGAGGGATTCTGAAAAGCTTCTATGCTCTTAAATATAACTTCGATGCCAAGATACGTTAAAAGAGCAACGATAAACAATGTTGCCAGTGTTTCATAGCGTTGATGTCCGTACGCATGATCTTCATCAATCGGTTTTTGAGCGATTCTCATCGTGAACAGTCCTATGATATTGGAGGAGGCATCCGCTAAGGAGTGATAACCATCCGCCAATATACTACCGATTCCAGTTAGAAGACCGACGATAATTTTAATCGAACTGACCAAAATATTAAGAAACAACGTTACCCATAGTACAACGAGTACTTTTTTATTTTTGTTCATATTCTACCTCTTCATTATTCTACCACTAACCCAAACAGAATTAAACATCGGGCATTGTAATTGATTTGATAATCATTCTATCGCATAATTTACTTACAAAAAGTAAGTAACTACGGAGGTCACATGTCACATTATCACAATCCGCCGATTGGCTATGTTTCAAAAGTATCGCTACAAGTATTGGATTTAACACGTTCAATTGAGTTCTATACAATGGTTATAGGGCTCAATGTCTTCAGTAAAGATGAAAATCAAGCGAACTTCACTTCGAATGGAAACAATGTTCTGCTAACAATACATCAGCTAAGTAACGGTATAAAGAAACAATCACGCACGACCGGCCTTTATCATTTTGCCCTTTTGTTGCCCAGTCGTAAAGAGCTTGGTAAGATTTTAAATCACTTCATAAAGAATCAAATTCCCTTGCAAGGTGCCTCTGACCATGGTATTTCTGAGGCTATTTATTTATCGGATCCGGATGGCAATGGCATTGAGATTGCGGTAGATACACCTTCTTCTACTTGGAAATGGCAAGCTGGCTTGCTTGATGTATTTTCGAACAATGGTCCACTGGATGTCAAAGCCGTACTCGATGCATCGCAAAACGAAACATACAAGGGTCTTCCCTCAGATACAATCATAGGCCACATCCATTTGCACGGAAGTGAACTTAAAAATATACGACGCTTTTACGAAGAAGTACTGGGTATGGATGTCGTCATCGATCTGCCAACGCAGGCATTGTTCTTCTCCTATGGCAAATACCATCATCACTTGGCCGTTAATGTTTGGAATGGTATGGGTGCGCCGATTCCGGATAAAAACAGTGTCGGATTAAGAAACTTTGAGATAAAGTTACCCGAACATATAACGATTAATGATATTAAGAAAAACCTACATCAATTGAACTCACCACATTCTCTTACAGAAAAAGGGATCCTTGTTCGTGACCCCTCCGGTAATAATATACTCATAACTAGTTAAGAGGCTCTTTCGAGCCTCTTTTGCTAATTATCTTGCACCGAGTTTGTCATCGGTCAACATGATTGAAATCGGGCTTCCACCAAATTTTTCAAGACGAGCGATGATTTTCGTGAAGTTTTCTTCTTCTTCTGTTTGTTCATTAATAAACCAAGTCAGAGTACTGATTGCCGCATGATCTTTTTCTTTTGTGGCAATATCATACAAATCGCGAATACGTTTAGTTACGATTTTTTCGTGTGCCAACGACATTTTAAATACATCCAAGTAGCCTGGGAATTCGATTTCCGGACCTGGAATGGTTTTGAGTTCTACGCGTGCGCCGACTTCAACCAAGAATTTAAAGAATTTCATGGCATGTGCCACTTCTTCTTCTGCTTGCTTATGCATAAAATGGGCAGCTCCCGGATAGTCGTTCGCCTCCATAAATGCGGACATCGACAAATACAGATACGAAGACAATAATTCGAAATTGATTTGATCATTAATAGCGTCTACTAATTTTTTGCTTATCATATAACTACCTCCTGTCTGTTTCTATTATACCTCTAAATTAAATAAAATGCATACAGATGTCATTTTTGTTGGACACAACTATTGTTAACAATGGTTCCGGATCTTGCTCACAAATGCATAATAATCCTTAAGTAAATAAAAAAGCGATATCCACAAACGTGATATCGCTTTGATAAATCCTAAAAATTTTTTTATGGAGCTAAGTAGAAACTTTGTTTTTGGATATCTACAGTAATAAATCCCGAATTATCACCATAAGCATCATCAAGAATTGAGAACTTAATTTTTGATCCTGTACCCACAATAGTTTGAGTGTATATGTGTTCATCATTATATTCGCCTATCCACATAACAGGTTGTCCATCAATTAGGACCTGCAAATATGAGTAATTCGGCCAAAATTCTTGTCCATTAATCCAAACTGTTCCATCTGAATTTACGTGATAATCTTCTTCGGCGTTTTTACCTGTCAATGATGGTATATATGTACCTTCACGGCAATTAAATTTTGCATCCGCAAAGCCGGATTCAGCGGGTGGAGCCCAATTTGCAAATTTATAGGTTCCCGTAGCTTTAACGCAGTATTTGTATCCGTCTTTCAAGACCGAACTGTCAATGCCTGCCTTGATTTTGGATGGAACCTCCAATGTTTCAATCGCCCCACTACAAACAACTTCCGGAACAGAAATGATCATAGACCAATTTCCACCTTTTTCTTGATTTACCCGAACTCCATAACCCCAAACAGATTCAGAGACTTCCGGAGTGACCAATACTTTTTCTGTTGAGTTGACGACAAGCTCGTATACGATAGCACCCGGGTTAACTTCAGGATTGTCTGTGTTCCATGCCCAGTTAACTCCTTTAATGTTTAATGAATTTTGTCCTTCGTTAATATAATCCAATACGTCGTAATTTTTAATTATTGCCCAATTATTATTGAAGAACGCCGGATTAGGCAATTCATTGATCATAGCATAAAATTCATTGTCAGCTGCAATTTTTAAGCTAGCTGACGTCGGAGTACCCAGTATAGAAAAATCTCTTTTAAAATAAATCGTATCTCCTACTCTTGGCGCATCGACTTTGTAGGACTCCCAAATCCATTCAGCACCCGAAATTTGCGGCCAACTTCCATGATCCCAAGCGAGGACCGCAGGTTGCCAATTATCAATACCATCTGGCGAGAATAGAGTATTTGTATCACTGACGACAGTAGTAACATGCGGTACATCATTATAAACTGCATGTTGTTTAACAACTGCATGTGCAGCAAAATCAGTAACCTCAGCTCCAGCAACATAAATAAAGCTAAACTTCGTGACTTCATCAGTTAAGCTCCAAGATTTTTTCACTGTAAATTTGCCAGGAACCAAACCACCGCTACTATAAATGAAAGCGTCATCCCCTTCACTTATGGCTTCAAAATGCACTTCAGTCAAAAACCAGTCTGGCTCAGAAATTAAATAAGTTACTAAGTAGGTGTCCTCTTCTGCAAGCGGATCTATAAACAAATGACCAACAGGAATATCTTGCCCAGCTAATAATTCTGAAATCAAAAATTCTGCATCTGTACTGCTAATCGAGTAACTGTCAATCGTTCTGGTACTTACCGGAGGTCCGGCAAATACTGTAAT
Source organism: Erysipelotrichaceae bacterium (assembly GCA_030694975.1). GTDB lineage: Bacteria > Bacillota_I > Bacilli_A > Erysipelotrichales > Erysipelotrichaceae > UBA2227. Next base: position 24,281 of record JAUYTU010000008.1, read on the forward strand.
CGACATGGAAAGCACCATTAAAATGGTCAGTAGTAGAGCAAATAACTTTTTCATATAGACATTCTCCTTTTTTCTCGATGTCAATACCTCATCGTTTTTGTCACTACATTAAAAAGCGGTAATTATAAAAACAAAACCAAAGTCAAAATGCTCAGAATTACACCTTAATTATTTTTCACCTCCCCACATTTAACAAAAAAACCGACCAAAAGGTCGGTTACGCTACTAGCTTATAAGGGAACAAGCGTCCAAGTACATCCCCTTACTCATCGCTTCCTATATATTTGCAACTCAATTATAGCACTCTTGATTTTCGAGTCAATGAAATCACGTTAAATATTTGTGAGTTATTTAATAAAATATGAAGTTCAATTGTAACCTTTTCAGCAAAGTAAAAAACTCTGAAAACTTCCTTTTATACGTGTTAAAAACAAATAAAAACCCGAAAAACAGGTTTGCCTTGCGATTACTAATCTTTTTAAACAAAAAATTGATTATTTAAGTAAGTCTGCCCATCCTGTAACTCTAGAAGTTTCTTAATAAACCTACATAGCTTCTACATAATAATTTGATATATTAATGATGTCGAAAGACAAGGAGGTAATCAATGTTGGGACAAGCTTTAGCTAATTGTATTCAGGCTAGCGGACTACGCGGTCAAGAATTAGCAGAATGTATTCAAATGATGTTAAGAATGTTCTAAATCGATTTCTAGACTTCCTTTGGTTAGTGACATATCATCTTCATTTCCCTCCCCAGACGATTTCATGACTGTCATTGACCAATTAATAAATGTTCGAAATAGAAGACTATTCCGGATGATTTGAAAATGAGTTTTGAATCCAAAACTCGAATCCAGAAGCGTAACAGCTTCTTTTTCTTTGCTTTAAAGAAATTATCCTTGGGACAATTAGCGCGAACGAACAGAACTCAGATTTCCATGCTATGAACTCCGGATTTTATTACAATAAAAAGCCCGATTTCTTCCGATTCGGGCTTTTTAAAGTATCAAAATACTAATGCGTCCCACATTGACTACAATATAGGATTCTAATTTAGATCATTTTCTTAAGTGGCTATGCTCATCTACTATTTACGATAGTTTCAGTGGTGTTGTAATACAGGTGTCACTGTTATCGAAAGTGCTGATCGGTTGGGCAACTGATAATCCGTTGTACTTTATCGTCAAAATTGCTTCGATGCCTTTCGGTAACCAGAGCCCAATAAATCCCGAGTTCATGCTTTTCGCTTTTTGGCTTAAAATTACTATCCCATCTTCTCTTACGATTGAGACTTCGAACTCCTTATTAAATATTTCTCCTCTACATGAAACTAGATTATGTGTTTTGCAAGGATGAACTTCGTTGATATAGGGAGCTACTGAAACATAGAATTCATCACTCGGAAGAGTATAATCATATTCAACCTCATTTTCATTCAAAATAAGCGTCATTCCTGTGATTGTTGCATTCAGTCCAGGAATTTTGTCAATGTTACTATCAAGTTTGTTAACCATTTCTTTTACCGATAAATTATCCAATCCATATTTCGAGAGTATAGGTGCCTCTGCTTCATTCGATGGACCAAATTGAGTTATGTAAAGGAACGCTAACAAAGTTGGTACAACTACGATCGTGATCTTTTTCAATATTGTCTTACTCTTCATCAATAGCACCTCCTGTAGTTTCAGTATTTAGTAAAACTATTCATAAGTATACCCATATTCACATTCTATATAGAATGTTTGCAGAAATTATGTAGACCCATTAAAAAAGGAAATCTCATTCGAAACTCCCTTCACTTATTTCGGTAATCGAACAGTAAACTCACTTCCGTGCCCAGGTTCGCTTTGGACATGTATACTTCCACCATGAGCATTTATAATAGACTTTACTATGGTTAGTCCGATTCCAGATCCACCCGTCAATCGATTTCTTGATTTATCTGCACGATAGAATCGCTCAAAGATATAAGGAAGCTCATCCTTCGGAATTCCGCTTCCATTGTCGATAAACTTCATCATTACTTCGTCCTCTGATTCGGAAAATTCAATGCGTATCATACCCTTCGGCTGAGTGTATTTAATCGCATTTGACATTAAGTTAATAATAACTTGTGTCATCCTAAAGGCGTCTACCATAATCATAGAGCATGTCCCAACGATCGAAATATTCATTTCTTTTTCCTCAATTTGATGTTCAAGTTTCTTAATAACCTGCTGTGAAAAATCAACCAGGCTAACTTGGGATAATTCGAGTTTCAAATTGCCGTCTTCTAAAATTGCAAGGCTTTCAAGATCCTTGACGATATTAGTAATTCTTATGACTTCATCAAAACTGCTTTTCAGTCGTTCCAAAGAAGGTTCAAGTATGCCATCCATCATAGCTTCCAGAGTAATTCTCAAAGTTGTAAGTGGTGTCCGGAGTTCATGCGCAACATCAGATGTCAACTGTCTTTTTAGTTGTTCTTGCTTATCGAGTGAACTCGCCAACTGATTCACAGATTCGATTAGATTGTCAATTTCGGAAAGATTCGAACGATCTTGAATCCGAATTTTGTAATCCCCTTTTGAAATTTGACCAGTTGCACTAATTGTATCAAGAATAGGTTTGCTCATCCTTTTCGCGATCTGCGACCCTAACAGGATCGATACCAACAAGGAAATCAACGCGATGAGAAATAACAACGAACTCAACTTACTCAGAAAGTCGAAATCATTTTCGGAGTAAAAATACGGACCGAAATACGTTACATTGACCCGTCCGATGGTGTTGCCGGTCAGTTCAATCGAAAAATCCGTATCACTAAACTTTCCGTTACTTTCGGGAAATCTTGAGAGCATTTGATGTGTGATATCTTCTTTAACTTGTACACAAGCAGACATATCCCAAATTTCTGCATCCCAAACGGTCTGATTTTCATCATTGAAGACTTTAATGATATATCCGTCATAGAGTGCATACATTCCAATCGTATGAACGTATTCGACATCCCACGTCTGATTTTCTGGATTGTACTGCTGTCCAAGAGTGTAAACAATCTCGTTTATTGTTGCTTCTTGTTGTTTTGTTATATACGATTGAAAATTCTGATTAATAAAGTAATTGGATAGCGAAATAACTATCGCAATTATTACAAAGGCTACTGTAGCAATCGATAATGTTAGTCTCGAACGAAGACTTCCTCTCATTTATTGACCTCCAAACTTGTAACCGATTCCATGAACTGTGATAATATAGACTGGCTTCTTAGAATCTGTTTCAATCTTCTGACGGATGTTTTTTATATGACTATCCACTGCTCGATCATATCCTTCGAAATCCTGACCCAAAGCGGCTTGAATGAGTTCATCCCTAGTAAATGTTTTGCTTGGAAACTTAATTAATGCAACGAATATTTTATATTCATTTGGTGTTAAAGTAACAGGTTGTCCCTTTTTTAAAACGATACGACTCTCGAAATCAATGACTAAGTCATCATCTCCAAATATACTTTTCTGAAACAAAGGTGTTAAATCACTAATGGAACGACGAAGAACAGCTTCAATTCTTACATTGAGTTCTTTTAGCCCGAACGGTTTTGTTATGTAGTCATCCGCACCATAATCAAATCCATTAACAAGATCGGTTTCAGTTATCTTAGCGGTCAGCATAATTATCGGAACTCTGGATGTCTGTCTTATTTTTATACAAATCTCTTCTCCGGAAATACCTGGCAACATAAGATCCAACAGGACAAGTGTTATCGAGTTTCTTTTGAACATTTCTAAACCGTCCTCACCATTTTCAGCTGTGAGTACAAGGTATCCCCTTGATTCTAAGAATGTCTTAACGATTTCAATGATTTTTACTTCATCATCAATAATCAGAATAGTTGGTTTTTCGTTCATGATCAAGTACCTCCGAAAGGTCAAAGCTAATTCAAATGAAACCCTCTTAAAAACTATGCTGTAATAAGTGTCATCGATGGTTTGCGTTTTAAGAATTATAACATAAATAACAATTTTGCCAACAGAACTAATTCTACTTCAAGTTGTACTAATGGTTTTCATACTTTAAGAAACAACATTAATGTAACTTCGAATCATTCCCATCCAACAACTAAACGATATTTTGCCCGTTTTCGTAGGTGTAAACTCGACAAAATTATTACCTTCTTCAAGCTGGATGCTTAATGAATTAATTATGATACGATTATTACAGCCCGTTAACTGACCAGATCCAACATGGATAATCCATTTGACCGGCACATCGACTCTTACCGAAATCGGCTCATACCGTCCGCTATAAACTTCACTTTTAACCGTTTGTATTCCGTTTTCTACAACGGATTCATTCGCAATTGATCTATCCCCTATTTGAAACAAATCACTGATAGCAAACGATGGCAATTGTATCCCAGAGACTGTCATACCTGTTTGAAACATCGCAAATCCAAGAACGATGACAAGTACAGCACTGACCTGCATCATTTTTGCGGTGAATTTCTTGCTTAGTATTGAACTCAGTGCACCCAATCCAAACATTAGAGGAACGGTTCCTAAACTAAACACAAACATCGCAAGTGCACCTTTGATCGGATCACCGGTCGACAAAGCATAGAGTTGCATGGCTTGGAGTGGACCACAAGGCATTAGACCATTCAACAGTCCAATGTAGAACGGACGGTTTTTACTGACAGCTTTCTCTTTACCAATCATACGCGCAAAGAATTTCGGCATTCTCAAGTTGAACTTGCGCAGACTTGGGAAAAGATTCAACATATTAATACCCATAATCATCATAAATATACTCGCAACAATTGCAACGATACCTTTAGCCGAGCCAGAGAAGCTGACAACGGATCCTAGAGCACCAACGATTCCCCCGATGATCGTATAGGATACGACTCTTCCAGAGTTGTATAAAAAGCTAGGCATCCATTGATTCGACGTTATACTACCTTCGCTTACTCCTTTAGGAAGACATTGAGAAATATTTATACCTCCACACATCGCAACACAATGAACTGATGTTAAAACGCCAATGACAAATAATACTCCATAGCTCATCCCTATTTTCGCTTCAGGAAAAACGTTGAATACATTTAACAAACCAAACAAATGAGCAAAATGATATAGCAGATACATTGTAAGAAATATCGTAAGGATATCAAGAAGTTTATCTATCGTGTTTCCCGAACTCTCATTCTTTTTATTTTGAATATTCGCTGAGTTCTTGATCTTGTAACCAAGCGATTCGATCGCTTTTTTAATCTCTCTTAAAGTAATATCCTGTTCTGCGAAAGCCACTAAAACCGAGTTTGTCGTGTAATTGGCCTTAACGCGAACGATTCCACTAAATTTTCGAAGTGTTGACTCAATTTTGTTTTCACAACCAACACAAGTCATACCCTCAATTTGAAGAGTTGTTCTTTCGATATTTTTCAATCCTAAATCTCCTTACTACGCTCACGCGCTTAGTCATGAGTAATAATCATTTTTCTACAAAAAAACGCCTTCATTTCTTTTTGATCGCTGCGATTTTCAACTCACAGTCACAATCTCAATTGTTGACGAACAAGCAAGACAAATCAGTCCTGGGTCTTCAATATTTACAGAGTTTGATATTCTCCTTGTATTGAAATACTAGTCGTTTTCATAGACAAACATAGTTTACTAATTACTTATGTAGGATTTATGGAGAATTGACATTTAATAAAAGCGCTTCAAATGCATTTCCAATGAAAATTTTAAGTCATTCAAAATTATTCGAGGAATTTGCACTGTTTCTTGTGTGAAACAAACAAAAAACCCGGAAACCGGGTTTGCCTTGCTACTGGAGCAGGTGAGGGGAATTGAACCCCCGTATCAACCTTGGCAAGGTCGTGTTCTACCATTGAACTACACCTGCAAAAATAATGGCGGTCCAGACGGGGATCGAACCCGCGATCTCCTCCGTGACAGGGAGGCATGTTAACCACTACACCACTGAACCGTTTGTAATATAAGAATGGCGGAGATGGAGGGATTTGAACCCTCGCGCCAGTTTCCCGACCTATACCCTTAGCAGGGGCACCTCTTCAGCCACTTGAGTACATCTCCATACACCTTGCTGACCAACTTAGCGCCTTTTTATGTTATCATACGCACTGATTTTGTGCAAGTATTTTTACGCATTTTATAAAAAATATAGACCTGATTAATCAGGTCTATTCAACCGTATACCCAGCCTCGCGAATCGCAATTTTCGCAATATGCACGATATCATTACGACCCTCGACAATCACTGCCTGACGCTCCAGATTCATTTCAAAATCAACCCTGGTTTCACCAAGAGCCTCACTGATCTTTTTAACACTTTGCTCATCATTCATATCCTTAACAAATATAATATGTTTCATTTTGCCTCTCCTTCCGGCCTATTCAAAAGCCATTTCCAAAGCAATCTGCATCATCTTGGTAAACGAATTCTGACGTTCTTCAGCCGTAGTCACCTCATGAGTTACAAGTGAATCTGAAATCGTGACCAGACACGCCGCATGTTTACCTAATTTCTTAGCATTAGCAAACAACGCAAACGACTCCATCTCCACCGCAACCGAATGGGTTTCTTTGAAAATATCCTCAAACGTAACCCCAGAATCACGATAGAAAACATCACTGGAATGGATTCTTCCCAAAACAAACGGAATATCCAAACGTTGCGCTGCAGAAATTAAACTGCCATTCAACTTTACCGAAGGTAACATGACATCTTCCTTATACCCAAATGCCGTCAAAGCGAAACTTGATTCACTCCACGCACTATCCGCCAATACGACATCATACAAATTGACATCCTTACTGTAAGATCCGGCTGAACCAATTCTTATAATGTTCTCAACTCCATAAAAAGCATACAGTTCATACGAATAAATACCAATGCTCGCCATTCCCATCCCTGAACCCATGACTGAAATCTTATGCCCTTTATATGTACCGGTATATCCAAACATATTACGGACATCATTAAACAACTCGACATTTTCCAAGAAATTTTCCGCAATAAATTTCGCCCGTAACGGGTCTCCCGGCATCAAAACTGTTTTAGCAATTTGCCCTTCAATCGCTCTATTGTGTGGTGTAGCCATAAATATCTCCTTTAGTAACAAATTTATTATAACAAAATTCAACTATAAACCCAACATAGACACTGCCAGATTGAAATAAATCATCAAAGCCACTGCATCAACCAGCGTCGTAATCAACGGAGCTGCCATCGCAGCCGGATCCTGTTTGAAAAACATCGCCAAAAGCGGCAACACGCCCCCGACAAGTTTAGAAATTACGACCGTAAGCATTAATGTCAGCGAAATAACCAAATCAACCGTCCAACTTGACTCCGGTGTGAAAATCATTAAACGCAACCAATTGATCACAAACAGCACAAACCCGCTTAGTAAGGCCACCTGAACTTCCTTCCAAATGACCTTCCAATAGTCACTCATAGACAACTCACCCACCGCAATACCGCGAATGACCATCGCCGAAGCCTGAGAACCGGCATTCCCTGCCGTCGACATGATTAATGGAATTGAAGCAGCCAACGCTGGTATCAACAGTAAGGCATCTTCATACCCCGAAATAATACTTCCCGTAAATGTAGCCGAAACCATCAAAACCAACAGCCACGTAATACGACTCTTGGTCATCTCTGCAACTGAAGTCTTTAAGTAAGACCCTTCAATCGGAATGATAGCCGCCATTTTCTGAATATCCTCGGTAACCTCTTCTTCCAAAATATCAATAATATCATCAACTGTAATGATGCCAATTAAACGATTCTCATCATTGACTACCGGAACCACCGTAATATCATAACGCTTGATAACATGCGCGACCGATTCCTGATCATCATGCGTCTTAACGGAAATGACATCCACATCCATTAAATCTTCAACAGTATCATCCGTTTCCGCCAACAGAATATCCCTTAACCGAACCGTTCCCACCAATTCTCGCTGTTGCGAAATGACATAACTGACACTGATGGTTTCCGCAGACTTGCCTTGTTGTTTGATTTTACGAATCGCACGAGCCACCGTGTCCGAAGCTTCCAACTCCACAAAGTCCGTAGACATGATCGAACCAGCCGAATCCTCGGGATAACTTAAAAGTAAATTAATATCCGCGCGCTGCTCGCTACTAACCGAACTTAGAATCTGCTTAACGATATTCGCCGGCATTTCCTCAAGAAAGTCGACGATATCATCTGTATACAAATTATCCAACATCGACGTAATTTCTACCGAGGAAAACGACTGAATGATCTCCTGTTTTTTCTCATAGGTTAAATACGTAAATATCTGAGCCGTAATATCTTTCTTCAACGTCTTAAACAAAAACAAAATCTCCTTCAACTCCAACTGCTCAACGATTTCCGCTAAGTCAATCAAGTTATACTCATCAAAAATATACCGCAGATTTCTCACCTGACGCAACTCAATCAGTTCCTTCAGTTGCAAGGACGTAATATCCATCAATTCAACCATGGTATACCTCCTTTAACCCAAGACCGCAATTGCGATTGTAAAATACACCAACAAAGAAACAGCATCCACCAAGGTCGTAATAACAGGACCCGACATGGAGGCCGGATCGATTTTAAGAATCAACGCAAACAAAGGCAGTAATCCGCCAATTAAATTTGCTAATGTAATTGTCAGAAATACGGTAAACGAAACTAAAATCGCAACGGTGATCCCGACATTGGGCATAAATATCACAATTCTAAGTGTATTTATGGCAAACAATATCAAACCGGTAATAAAAGAAGCTCGAAGCTCTTTAAACAATACCGCCAAAAAATCCTTGATTGACAAATCATCAACAACGATTCCCCGAATGACCATCGCACTCGCCTGAGAACCCGCGTTACCCGCCGTATCCATCAACATCGGAATAAAATTCACTAACGAAGGTACGATCAGTAAGATCGCTGAATTACCCGCAATAATCATCCCGGTCAACGTGGCCGGAATCATTAGAATAAGCAACCAAGGAATCCGACTCTTAAAAATCTCCCAAACATTTGACTCCAGATAAGAACCTTCAACCGGACGAATACCAGCCATCAAATGAATATCTTCGGTTGCTTCTTCTTCCAAAACGTCAATAACATCATCGACCGTAATGATGCCAACCAATTTAAACTGACTGTTAACAACACCCACAACTGAAATATCATACTTCTGAAAAATGTGACCGACTTCTTCTTGGTCATCGCCGGTGGTAACCGCAACGATATCAGCATCCATGATTTCACCGATTTCCATATCTTCAGAAGCAAACAAAATATCACGCAAAGTAATCGACCCTAATAATGTATTGCTTTTATTAATAACGAAACACGTATTGATGGTTTCAGCGGTCTTCCCTTGTTTCCGGATCTGCTCCATCGCTTCTTCAACACTGTGATGCTCAAACAACTCCACATAATCCGTCGTCATGATCGAACCCGCCGAATTCGGCGCATAACTTAACAGCTGATTGATCTCCACGCGCTGTTCACTGGTCGCATTGTGAAGAACCTTCTTAACAATGCTCTCCGGCATTTCTTCCAAAAAGTCAACCACATCATCCAAGTATAAATTGTCCAAAATGCTTTTAATTTCCGGCCCGGTAAAGGTCTTAATCAGTTCTTCCTGTTTATCCAACGACAGATAAGCAAACAAGTCCGCCGTTATATCTTTCTTAACGGTTTTAAAGACAAAAAGAACCTCGCTCAAGGTGCATTGCTCTGCCATTTCCGCCAAGTCGACGATGTTGACTTCTTCAAAGACTTCACGCAGTTTTTTAACTTGTTTATTTGCAATGATCTCTTTAAGTACCGTCAATGTCAATTCATCCCAATTTTCCATCGTGCACCTCCTACCCTACCATTTTAACCCTTTACGTTTTATAGTACAACAAAAAAACGATGTCGCCATCGTTTCTATTTAGAGCCTTTAGAGCCCTTTTTATCAAAGTTTGCCAATAAATTGGTTTGATAGGAGAATACCATCTTTTCCCGGCTTCGCTGACGGTCAATCGCCTGCTCTACCAGAATATCCATCAATGCTGTAAAGTCCAATCCGTCGTGTTGCCATAAATAAAATGACAAAGACCCGGGTATCGTATTAATCTCATTAACATAAGGTATCATCGTGTTTGCATCGATCAGAAAATCAATTCGGGAAACGCCGTTAGCTCCCAATACCTCAAACGTCTTAATGGCTAAGTGCTTGATCCGTTCGGTCAGTTCCTGTCCGACATCGGCCGGAATCTGACGGCTTGTCGAAGCCATTCCCTTCGAATTAACTCCTTTTGAACTTCCTTGATACTTATTTTCATACGACAGAATATCATCTGTCTTCAATACTTCTTCAATCGAAGAAGCCTTCATGTCCAATCCGACACCCAACACCGAACAATTCACCTCACGGATGTTTTCCAGTTTGCGCTCAACCAGTATTTTCCGATCATACATCGAAGCAAATTCAATGCCCTCAAACAACTCAGCCTCATCGTGAGCGGTCCTAATTCCAATCGAAGAACCTAAACACGCCGGCTTGATAATCAGCGGATAACCAATCTCCAACGCCTTGGCAACAATAGCCTGTCGGCTCTGATTCACATGACCGCCATAAAACCAAAACCAAGGAACAACCGGTAATTTTGAATTCTCCAATACATGCTTCATAATGACCTTGTCCTGCCCTACACCAGCCGCAATGACATCACAACCGGCATAAGGAACACCCAACATCTCTAAATAACCCTGAACTGTTCCGTCCTCCGCATGCGTTCCGTGAACCACCGGAATGACCACATCCAACACGACCGGGCGTGAGGAAAACATGTATTTCTTCAAAGGTAAAACGATCACTTGATTTTCCTGCCGAACCAAAGATACCGGTGACAGTTGACGTATAAGCTTGTTTAAATCCTTATACTGCCTGATATCTCTAAGTAATGGTGAGGTATATAGCACATGTGATTTTGAAATATAGATCGGAATGACCTCATAACGCGTCTTGTCCAAAGCTTCCATCGCTTGAACAGCAGAAATTATACTGACTTCATGTTCTACAGATTCACCGCCAAACAAAACACCCACGTTAACTTTCATGGTCAACCTCCTAATCAAATGCGGCATCGCCGCCATATAACGCTACTTGAAGTGCACGTCCGATTTCCAGACGAGTCGATTTCTTTGATAGTTCCGGCAGACGGTCAATCGCAAAGAATGCAACGTCCGTCGTTTCATGGTTATGCCTGGCAACACCATCGACGATATGACCTACAAAATAATGTACATATTCTGACACGAGTGTCGGGTAATCCTTGTATTTCTCCCGTTGAAACACACCGACCAAACGATCGATCTCAACGTCAAATCCTGCTTCCTGCTTAACTTCCTTAATACCGTTTTCCTTGGGTGATTCAAAAACATCACACCAACCCCCCGGAACCGCCCATTTATCTTCAGCTTTTTCCTTCACTAATAACAAACGGCCTTCGTTATCAAATAACAACACCCTAACAGAGACATTGGGTGTGGGATATAGATCGCGCTCATACAAATTAATGGCAATTGGCTCAATCGGCAATGAGTTCAACATCTCCCGGCTGATCCGCTCAAGTTCTTCATAATTCTCCAATGCATACTCATCTTTACTGAACTTTAACCCGATTTTACTTATGCTCATCACCTTTACGGCAAATTGCTCCCAGTTCATAATAGCGCCTTCTTTCTGTACCATTATACCCCAAACAACGCCTAAATAAAACTAAAAAAAGCCCGAGCGCTAACGGCTGAACGCATCGGGCAAATCATTTTCAATCAAAACTGTATCCTCTTTCGAAGCATTTGTACTTAACCAAGCAAACGCTTCTTTGACTGAAGCAAGCACATGAACATGCTCCATATCGTAACCGGATTCTTTCAACCCCTCAACAATCGGAACCGTCTGAGTTTTTCCGATCAAAAGTACCGCATCCGCTTTACCTTTCATCATTGCACCAAACGCCCGATTATAATCATCTTGCTTATCCCCAAGTTCAATCATCCCCGGGGTCATGACAATCCGTTTACCCGGCATCAACGAGAGTATATCCAAGGAGTTCTTCGAACTGACCGGATTGGAGTTAAATGCATTGTCAATCACGGTAAACCCATACATCTTCTTGACTTCCAAACGATGCTCCACCTGACGGGTGGATGCAACAGCTTTCTGCAAGCGATCCCAATCGATTCCCAAATGTTTACCCAACGCAATCGCCGCCAAAATATTCAAAACACTGTGCTCACCCAACATTTTGGTTTCAAATGGAATGATCACTTGCTCACGGGTAACCACATCAAACTCCGTTCCCTTTGGAGAATAGCGGATATTGACGGCACGGTAATCGACATCATCACTTTCAATGCCATACCAAAGAATCTGACATTTATTTTTGATGCGATAATTACGAATGTGCTCATTATCATGATTAAGAACGCCTACCCCTGAAATCGGTAAATTCTCTATCATTTTCATTTTTTCATTTATGATATTATCCAACGTCTTAAACGTATTCAAATGTTGAGGCCCGATTGAAGTAACGATTCCAAACTGAGGTTTGACAAATTTCGTTAACATGTCGATTTCTCCAACTTTATCCGCACCCATCTCGCAAATAAACACTTGATGTATGGGCTTAAGCATGGTTCGGATCGTAATCGTGATACCCATCGGCGTATTAAAGGACGCCGGGGTCATCAGTGAGTAAAACTGATTTGTAAGGATATCATTAAGAATATTCTTACTCGACGTTTTACCATAACTTCCTGTGATACCGATCTTAATCAGATTATCACGTTTGCGCAAAATTCGTTTTGCCAAATGTATATAGTAGTTTTTTACAAAAGATTCAATCGGTTCTGTAATAAAAGCCATCATAATAACTAACACCCATGGTAGCCAGTAGAAAATCGGTATTCCGATTAACCAGCCACGCATAGGCAACCATAATATTAAGGGTCCAACAACAAGTAAAAACAGGATGAACAAAACCACCATCTGGCGGCGAACCCGATTTGTCATACTCAGTGGTTTGATATACTGTTTACGCTTCTCCAATTTCCATAATAAAAAAGCATAGAGTGAAACGATCGCTGTCAGAGCAATCCAAGAATATAGTTCATCTTTTATAAATAGCAATAAAAAAAGCGGAGATAAAAAGAACAAATACAGAGCTAACTTCGCACCAAAATCCGTAATAGCTTTACTCAGCCATGGAATATAGCGCTTTAACTCGTAACGATTTTGTTGAAACATATGCAAAGCATGTTTGCCTGGCATCCACACATAAAGCATCAAAGCAAGCAAGAATGCACCTTGAGCGATATTTATTAACGTAATTCTCATTGGACAGACTCCTTCTCATCCGTTAAAAATACATCAGAAATTTTATTGAACCTCGCACTTTGATTCCAATAAGCGTAGTGATCATCATCTTCAAAGACAACCAATCCGGCATCCGGTATTTTCTTTTCCATAATCTTCCCCATCCAAAGTGGAGTTGCATCATCCTTCTCACCCCAAATCAACAAGGTAGGACAAGTGATTTGTGGTAACAAAGGCGTTAAATCTTCATTCACAATTTTAACAAACGACTGACGCATGACACCGCTGATCGCACGATAATCCGAACTTCCAAAGAAACGGCTCATCGACTCTTGATGTTTGTTTAAACCCGGAAGCTTAAATACAATTTTCGCCATTTTATAGGTACGAACTCGAAGATGATAAGAAACACTTCGCTTGGGTTTAATACCGGCCGCACCGGTCAAAATCAGTTTTTGAGTAGCATGTTGTGCGGCAAAAACTATTGCTAATCGAGCCCCGAAGGAGTGAGCTATCAATATGGGATTTTCAACATTGATTGCAACAAAGAATTCTTTTAAAAAAGCTGTATATTCGTAAACACCCCACGGCTTGAACGGAAGATCGCTCGCACCAAAGCCTGGTAAATCAAGGTTAATTACCCTGAAATCATTGTTGAACTGTTGTTCGATGGGTTCCATCATCGCTTTGCTTTGACCCCATCCATGTAAAAGCACAACACACCGACCGGTGTGAAGATTGTCGTTATAGTGAATCGTAAGTTCATTGATACTTATGTGCGGCATAACTTCCTCCATACGTCTATATTATAAAGGAAAAAAACGTTTGTGCACGAAATTGTTTGTTTTGTGATTAAAGATATTGAAGAATTATAAGAAATATAATATAATGATGACAAAGAAGGTGATCAAATGTATGAGTGGTTAACGGGAAATGCCCACACTATGGTTGTAACGCTGTACAACACCAATATCACATTGAACAACAGCGCAGCAGCCTACTTCAGTGATGTACGTTACGCAACCATCGGTATTAATCGCGATTTAAAGCAATTTGTGATAAAACCGGTGACCAAAAGAGAAGTTGATTTGAAGATTGTTCAACTAGAACACTTGCATAAGGTGTCAATTGGCAAAGGATATGCTAGAATTAGTAATAAGATAGTCTGTGATGAACTCGCGGCAATTATAAATGAAAATTTAGATGGCCAGAAGTACATTGCTCGCTTTGATGACAAAGAAAAAATGCTTGTCATCAATCTTTCGGATGAGTCCGAGTAAGGAGGAGCAAATATGGAACAATGGCTCTGGGTTATTATTTTAGTTGGCACCTTGATCGTTGAAGTAGTCACATTTGGGAATTTAGTTTCCGTTTGGTTCTCCATGGGTGCTTTAGCAGCATATTTTGCTTATCTAATGGGATTAAACTTCCCAATTCAATTGACAGTGTTTGTGGTTGTTTCGATTTTATCACTATTGGCTGTTCGGCCATTAGCTGCGAATTATTTCCGTGGAAATATCGTAGCCACCAATGCCGACCGAATCATTGGACAACATACCACGTTAGTTAAAGGAATCAAGTCGAATGAGTGGGGCGAAGTCAACGTTTATGGTACAGTATGGAGTGTAGCTGAACTCAGCAACCATCCTTTAGATGCTGGAACCGTCGTAGAAGTTGTCGCCATCGAAGGCGCAAAACTAATCGTTAAAAAAGTCGATTAAGAAAGGACAAAAAATTATGCCAGGAGATTTTATTGGGATTTTCATCTTATTGTTTGTTTTATTCTTATTAATCATCGTACTTACGTACACGATTCGGATCATTCCGCAATCAAACGCTTATGTCGTTGAAAGACTTGGTGCATATAACCGTACATTAAATCGAGGATTGCACTTTGTCGTTCCGATCATTGACCGTGTAGCATCAAAAGTAACATTAAAAGAAAACGTATTTGACTTTGCTCCTCAACCGGTTATTACCAAGGACAACGTCACAATGATGATTGACACCGTCGTTTATTTCTTTATATCCGATCCGAAACTGTATACCTATGGTGTACACAATCCGGTTTCCGCCATTGAAAACTTAAGCGCAACGACCTTGCGTAACATTATCGGGGAACTGGAGTTGGATGAAACCTTGACATCCAGGGAAATCATCAACTCGAAGATGCGCGTTATTCTTGATGAAGCAACCGATCCATGGGGCATTAAAGTTAACCGTGTTGAAGTTAAGAACATTATCCCGCCTCGTGACATTCAAGACGCAATGGAAAAACAAATGCGTGCTGAACGTGAACGTCGCAGTGCAATCTTAAAAGCTGAAGGTGAGAAGCGTTCTGTGATTCTTGTTGCCGAAGGTGAAAAAGAATCGGTCGTTCTTCGCGCTCAAGCGAAAAAAGAAGCATTGCTTACAGAAGCTGAAGGTGAAGCGCAAGCCATTGAACGTATTTATAAAGCTCAAGCACTTGGTGTTGAACTGCTTAAAAAAGCAGCACCGGATCAAGCTTATCTGACATTACGCGGATATGAAACTTTCGAAAGAGTGGCGAATGGCCAAGCAACGAAAATCATCATTCCTTCCGATTTACAAAATATGGCCGGCTTACTTGCAAGCGTAAAAGCTTTGGTTGAACCGGACAAAGAAGATAAGAAGTAGTAGAATAGCACGAAAGCCGCAAGTTGCGGCTTTTTTACTTTTTACTGGATTTCCGTGTTCTTTTCTGAGTTATTTTAAAGATCACACCCTTTTCAACATTGAATGCGCTGGGAACAAATCCATAAGCGGTTACTACTTTATGAACAATTGCCAAACCTAATCCGAACTGACCGTCATTTCCCTTTTCGTATGCCTTGAATAACTTAGATATTCGATCATCCGTCATCGGTGGCCCGTCATTGTAAACTGATAATTCATGTTCGTTGAGCATAATAATAATCCTGCTCTTTGCATAGCGTATGGCATTATCCAACAAATTCTCCACGACAACCCGCCAGGGCTCCATTGAACCGGTGTAGTTGACATGTTGTAAATTAGTATCAATCTTTATTTCCGGACGAATGACTTTGAGAGACAAAATCGCTTTTGACACAACATCCATCATATCAATCTCACCCACTTCAACACCTTCACTCGCCAAATATCCCAAGCGATTTAACAAAAGCAAACTCTGAACCTTTTTCTCCAAACGATTTGCATGTTCAATGATCACATCAACACTTTTTTCGAGCGTTTCATAGGGATAGACGCCATCCTTTATGCTTTCCCCATACGACTTAATGGTAGCAATCGGCGTCTTTAAGTCATGAGAAATATTCTGAATCATCTCTTCTTTCAATTGTTCCGAACGCTTGATTTCCACCTGCATTGCAACCAACGCGGAAGCGACCTCTCCGATTTCATCTTTTCGATCGACCTTAAGTTCCGCATACTCACCATTTCTGATTTTCTCAATATAAGAGCGAATCTGATTCAACGGGTGAATCAAGTAGGCAACCCATATCATCAAAAGGAAAAACAGAACACTGACAACAATGACCATTATGTTAACGACACTGTTTAATAACGTCGTTTTAAACTCGTCGCGATAGGAACTGGAAATGGTCGATGCAATGGCCGTTGTCATATTAATACGGGATATCGTATAAAGAATCTTCTGATTATCAATTGAAGAAATATAATCGCGGTTATTAATCTGCTGACTATAAGCATTTTGCCTTAGTTCTTCAATCAAATCATCGGAAAGCGATTCAACGTTTGAACTTGCCATAATCGTGCCGTCATTACTGAAAATTATGTGAACAATGTTTGGATCATTTCCACCATACAATGCATCCGTGGGCAAACTCAATCGATAATTATAAACGATGTTCGCTTGAGTCCTTCGTATGATTCCGTACATCTGACTGCGTACAAATCCGTCGATATTCCAAGAAAGAAACATAAAGAAAAATGACACAAAAAATACAATGAAAAGAAAGACGATCCCAAACAATTGTTGAGTCAGCGAGAACTCCTTATACAATCCACGAAATTTCATCAGCCCAACCGATATCCAAATCCATAAATCGTATGAATGCTCAGATTCGGCATCTTTCTGCGTAACCGACGCAACGTATCATCAACGACGCGATCAGATCCGTAATAATTCGCTTCCCATACCTTTGTCAAAATTTGTTCTCGAGAAAAAGCTGTTCCTTTATTTTTTATAAAAAGCATTAACAAGTCAAATTCCTTTGTGGTAAGCTCCAGCTCATTTCCAACGTCAAAAACCTTGCGCTGAGTCTCATCAATATCATAACCATCAATATTGACCCGAACAATCTCATCCTTATACACTCTGCGCATAATGTTGTTTACCCTTAACACCAGTTCCTTAGGTGAAAATGGCTTGGTAATGTAATCATCACTGCCCTTTTCAAGTCCTATGATGCGATCAAACTCTTTGTCACGAGCAGACATGAAGATAACCGGAACTCCAGGAGACAGAATTTTTATGGCTTCAATCAAATCAAATCCACTGCGATCATCGAGCATTATATCCAATATCCACAGTGAAACATCGTCATCACCGACATGCATGGCCGCCTGATCATAGGTCAGATAAGAGCGCACCTCATAGTTCTCTTTCTCAAGATAGCGCTTTACCAGTTCATTTAAATCTTTTTCATCTTCAACGACACACAAAACTCGTTTCATAGCGTCACCTCTTTGCCTTATCATACCAAAAGAAAGCACAATTTTAAAGAAAGAATACTGGTGGTTATTACTTTAACGAAAAATAAAGAATAATAAAAAATTGTAAATTAGCAAGATTACTAAACAAACCAATGCAAATACAATTTAAGTATCGCAGATATTTTTTAAGTATTTACGGGACTTTTAGAAATGTACGAGCTATACGGAAGTTTTAGATTTTCTAGAATTCTTTTTTGCAGGTTATACCGGAAGTTTTAGATAAATAAAAAGGATAAGACCCTAACGATTAATACTATAAAATTTTTGATCAGAAACGTAGCTGGATAAAGCTATTTTGATCACTTGCGTAGGATAATCATTTGCTGTATTAATACGAAAAAAAGGAACCATGACAACTTTCGCGCCATAACTCCTCCATGTTTCTAAAAGTCCCGTAAAGCTAACATCTAGAACTTCCGCAATGCTTACAACTTATTTTCTAAAAGTTCTGTAAAGATCTATATTTTTATTTGACATAAACTTAAAATATCAGAAATCAAAGCATCCCTTCAACCTTTGTGGTCCTATCTAAAATATTATTTATATATGCCAAAACAACTCCATAATTGGTGATTGGGACACCGTGCCGTTTCGCCAAACTGATACGAGATAACATAGTCTTTCGATTTATCATACACGACCCGCAATGAATGATTAAGTCGAAACCATGCAAATCTTCTTGAAAATCATGTCCCATACTAAATATATACTCAAAACTCTTTCCTGTACTTCTATTAAGTAGGCTTGGAATTTTAACTCGACCAATATCTTCATGAGTGTGATTATGAGTGCAGCTTTCTGATATTAATATTCTCGCACCGTCCTTTAAACTTGAAATCACTTTCGATCCTTCAATGAATGTACTTAAATCACCTTTATGCCGAGCGAACAATATTGAGAAAGAGGTTAGGGGAATATCTTGCGGCACGATTTGACTAACCAAGTCAAACGCCTGCGAATCAGTGATAACCAAATCAATATGTTTCAACTCTTTAATTGCTTGTTCTAACTCCGTCTCCCGCACAACATGAACTTTTATTCCATGATCCAAACAATCTCGAATTACTTGAACTTGGGGCAATATAATTCGACCTTTTGGCGCTTCTGAATCAACCGGCACTACAAGAACTGCAGTGCCCCCATAGGAAAGTAAATCACCTATGATCGACGGGTCTTCCTCAATCGTCATTAATTCGTTTATCATCACATTTTTCAAGTGATGGATGCTATTCATATCATTAGCAGAAACAAAAACTGCTTTCGGAAATTTAGAACGCATGCTATTTAGTAGATCTTCGCCTGCTTGATCGATTTTATTAAAGACGATTAAATACGGCACATTAAGTACTTTAAGTTGATACAGAGTCTCCACATGATGATTCTCGTCAAAATCATCAATTGAATGTACAAGAAGCGCATAATCAGCCCTTTGCAATACTTTTTTGGATTTTTGTACTCTTAATCTTCCAAGCCCACCTTCATCATCCAAGCCAGCTGTATCTATGAAAACTACAGGTCCTAATGGTAGAAACTCCATGGATTTTAACACGGGATCTGTAGTGGTCCCTCTTATGCTAGAAACTATGGCCACTTCTTGTCCAACTATAGCATTTAGAAGGGATGATTTCCCAACATTGCATCTACCCATGATTACTATGTGCTTGCGATTTCCGCTCGGAGTACTATTCAGATTTAGTTCGAGTTCCTTCTGTTTATTATTAATTGTCATCACAATTCCTCTTTCATAAGATAAGATCAAAATCAACTATGACTTCACAAATACAAATCTCTATCTCCGTTTTGAATCCGCTCTAAACTTCTAAGTGTAATTTCTCGAATGTCTTTGCGCTCAATTTTCGCTACTGCGTCAAATATAGTCTTCTTTCCTAAATCTATTAACTCAGCATCTCCATAATCCAGAAGAAACTCCATTAAGGTCATCAGCGCATTGGGTTGACATACATTTGCAATCTGACCACTCTTTGCTAGTCGCATAAATCGATCTCCAGTTCTATTTGATCGATAGCATGCAGTGCAATAACTCGGAAGAAACCCCTGCTTTAACAAACTCCTGATCACATCCATGGGAGAACGATTGTCGCTACCCTCAAATTGCGGAACTGACTTTTTATCATTATGCTCACTATAACCACCGACCCCAGTCTGCGAACCCGAACTAATTTGAGAGATGCCGTAATTGATAACTTCCTCACGTATTTCCGGTGATTCCCTGGTGGATAAAATAATACCTGTAAATGGTAAGGTCAAACGCAAAACAGAAACAATTTTCTTGAAATCATCATCAGTGATCAAATAATCAAAATGCTCCAGGGACATGCCTTCAGCTTTTTTCAGTCGTGGGACAGAAACTGTGTGAAATCCAACATTAAATCGTTCTTCGAGATGCTCGTTATGCAAAATCAGCCCTAGAACTTCAAATCGAAAATCATATAATCCGAATAAAACACCTCCTCCCACATCATCGATCCCTGCATCCATGGCGCGATCAAATGCATTTAAGTGAAAATTGAATTCACCTTTTAGGCTATTGGCATGTACCTTTTGATAGGTATGTCTATGATATGTCTCTTGAAAAAGAATATAAGTTCCAATGTTGGCTTCCTTAAGTAATCGATAATCCTCTGAACTCGTTGCTGCTAAATTTACATTGACTCGACGAATGGCTCCCTTTTCAGATTTCGTATTGTATATCGTTTCTATAGCTTCAAGTACATACTCAATTGGTGTATTCTTCGGATCTTCCCCCAACTCAAGAGCAATTCTTTTGTGACCCATAGCCTCAAGATATTTTACTTCACTTTCGATTTCTTTTTTATTCAATTTCCTTCGTTCGAAATTGTTTGAATTTTTGTATCCGCAATAAGTGCAATTGTTTACACAATAATTACTAATGTACAAAGGTGCAAACATAACTACACGATTACCATAGATTTTCTGCTTAATTCTACCTGCAGCAGCATATATCTCTTTTAGTAATTGTCCTTCATTCACTTGAATCAAAGCTGCCGCTTCCTCATGAGAAAGTCCTTGCAATAATTCTGCTTTTCTAATAATCTCGCGAACTTTATCTTCTGAGACCTCTCGGTTCGACTCAAGCAACCTCTCAATATAATCTTGATTAATGAAATCAATATTGTTGGTTTGATTTATTAAATTCATAATGGTCTCCTCTCGACATATTGACTTCATAACCTATATTTTTAATACGCATTTCGATGCACCCTCTACAGTGTGTCACATCGTCATTAACACAAATTTTATTCTGATAAATCTCATAATTCTGCTTAGCATCTATTGGCGATAAATTTGGCATTACGATATTTGCTCCTGCCTTTATAGCTCTCTCTCTTCCATAACGATCCAATGTTCCCATGGCAGTAGTAGCAGGAAGTAATGCGTCCGGCACCATCAGGCGAGTTAAAGATATCATGGTTAAAGATAAATCAATCGTGTTTTTAGTCGCATTGGCTAGTGGAGTATCTGAATGCGGAATGAAAGGTCCTATTCCAATCATATGTGGTTTGAGTTCGTAAAGAAATCTTAAATCCATAACCAAATCCTCGTGAGTCTGTCCGGGCAGGCCTACCATAAAACCAGCTCCAACCTGATATCCAATCTCTTTTAAGTCATGAAGGCATCTTTTACGATTTTCTAATGACATACCCACGTGCAGTGATTCATATAAAGATGGGGATGCTGTTTCATGCCTTAATAAATAACGATTTACTCCAGCATCATATAATCTTTTGTAACTTTCTCGACTTCGCTCCCCCACAGATAGTGTCAAAGCAACTTCTGGAAACTTATTTTTGATCGTACGAACATATTCCTCTAGTCGATCATCATTAAACCAAGGGTCTTCTCCTCCCTGCAATACGAAAGTCCGAAAACCTAAATCATATCCTTTTTCACAACAATCTAAGATTTGCTCCAATTTCATTCGGTATCGAGTGATTTTTGTATTTGACTTTCTCAATCCACAATAAGCGCAATCTTGCTGACAGAAGTTGGTAAACTCAATCAATCCTCGCATATATATTTGGTTATCATAAAACTGCCGGCGCTTCTCATCGGCTTTTCTACTTAAGTAATCAAATGTATTTGCATCCATATTGTCAAGAATGTATAGCAAATCACCATCAGGTAAATTCTGAAACTCAAACAATGTATCGATAAGTTCCTTAATCATTTCTTGTACTTCCTTCCATAAAAAACAACTGCTCTTAATGTACCATTAAAAGCAGTCGAATATCATAGATATAAAGGCAAATTCTTGCCAAACCACTATAGATATATTCTGCCTTTGGAATCAGACGTATCTTTTTCATCAGGAGCAAAAGAATCATGTGGTTACAAGAGGTAAAATCTCATTACATCACACTATCTTGTTAAAATATTATCATACAAGAATACAATAGTCAACATACTACTCAATAGGAAAATTGACCCACTCTTTTTTAGATATAGCTGTTTTTATCGAAACATTAGGAATTAATCCAAGTTTTCCTGTCAAACCGTTAATCTCATCAAGTTTTCCGACAACAATAATTGAAATGATTGAAATTTCGGCTTCTGAAAAAGGGATCCCCATCCTTCCCCGAATAATTCCTTTATACTCTGCAATCGTTTCATTAAATCGTACGTTTGACTCTTTTGGATCCTCAAGAATAGCACCAATTACTGCAATACGTTTCATCACATTAACCTCCAAACAAATTGAAACCAGTAACAAGCAGACTTCATAAGCTTTTCATCAAATAAGTAAATGTTGTATGCACACTATTAACTCTTATTATAAAATTAATCAAATTCTACCCTTTTTCCTAAGCATAGCATAGTCAATTTACAGGTTTTTGCTAATTATAATATTAATTACTTGATCGACAAGTAATTCACATAACTCTTCATTTTGTGCTTCGACCATCACACGCACCAACGGCTCAGTCCCAGAAGGACGAACCAAAATACGTCCGTTACCATGCAACTCTTCCTCAAGTATCCGGATTTTCTCCTTTAATTGCACATCTTCCATCACTGCTTTTTTGTCTTTGACACGTACATTTTTCAATAATTGTGGAAATATAGCAACAGGCGCAGTCAGTGTGGCCAGTGACTGACCGGTATCCGCCATAACTTCTAACAGTTTCATGGCTGTCAACAAACCGTCGCCGGTAGTCGCATGATCTTTAAATATAATATGACCGGACTGCTCACCGCCCAATTTAACATCTTGTAAAAGCATCTGTTCATAAACATATTTATCGCCGACTTGCGTCTGAATGAAATGGATGTCTTCCTTTTGTAAAGCTTTGTACAACCCGAGATTCGACATGACCGTTGTAACGATCGAGTTTTTATTCAAACCGCGATACTTCTTTAAATGTAATCCGCAAGCATACAATATCTTATCACCATCAATCAGATTACCGAATTCATCAACAGCGATCAATCGGTCAGCATCTCCGTCAAAAGCAAAACCTACGTCCGCTTGTGACTCTACAACTGCTTTTTGTAAATGTCCCGGATGGGTAGATCCGCACTCTGTGTTGATATTAATTCCATCCGGAGTGTTGTGCAATGCGATAACATCACAACCCATTCGGTTTAACATTCTTTCAGCTGTGGCTACAGCCGAACCATTGGCACAATCAATCACTACACGCTTGTTTTGACAATCAAAATCAAACAACGTTGCCATCCAGTTCAAGTAGAGGTTCAACCCTTCGGTATAGTCAAACAACTGACCGATTTGCCCGTCATGAACCAATGGAATCGTAGTCTCACCATCGATATATCGCTCAATCTCCGCTTCGATTAAAGCAGACAGCTTACTTCCTTTTGAATCAAAAACTTTAATACCATTATCATAATACGGATTGTGTGATGCTGAGATCATGACTCCGCAATCAAATCCTTCACTTTTTACCAAATAAGCAATCGCCGGAGTCGGAGCAACCCTGAGCGTATAAACATCACATCCGGCAGCGGTTGCTCCTGCCGTAATTGCTGCCTCAAACATGGTTGATGAAATCCGGGTATCACGCCCAATCAATATTTTCCCCTTCGATTTTCGCGAAAATAAGTAACCTAAATAACTACCTACCGCAAAAGCAGTTTGTACAGTAAGCGTTTCATTCGCTTTTCCGCGAATTCCGTCAGTTCCAAAGTATTTCCCCACAAGCAATCTCCTTCTATCGTATGACTTCAATGGAAATGACTTGTTTCTCAGGTGTAAATTTCACCAGAGTCGTTCCGCCATCCACATAAATGATAACATCTTGTAATCCCAGCTCAATATTCAACATATCGATATAAACTTCCATATTGTCGGCTGTTATATTGGCGATATTTTCTTCTGTACCAAACAACTCAACATTGGTATACGCATCTTCGGGATCGACGATCGTAAATCGATAACCCTTAATATTGTTACGATAGCGAATCATGACCGTCTCAACGATACGTTTGATTCCATCGCCTAATTTGATTTCCATATTTACCTTTGTAACACTGGACTTACGAACACCACTTGGCAACGTAACCGTGTAAACAAGATTTGTATCACCTGTCAGTGTTGTGGCATTAATTGGTATGCGCAATTCATCGATTTTTGCCAATACAGATTCAGGAGCATAAAGTGTAATTGAATTGTGATCCATGGAAATCGTGGATATAGCTTTACCTTCAGGAATTTCTCCCACCGGATCAACGATGACCGGAACAGTCTTCGAAGGAGATGATACATTGACGGTAACACTGACTTCTGCAGGCATGATATCTGCCATCACCCGATTGCCCATTTGGTCATAAGCAACGATGGGTACTTTTTTGGTAAAGTTTTCAGTCACGCCGGTTACATCAATAAAAGCTTTAACAAAAGCGATGCTGTCGAGCGTACTCTGCGAAGCCCGAACAATGATCTCACTGAGTTCAAGTTGCGGCTCACCAAGCACATACTCCAAATCCATCTTATTCACGTTAACGAAGTCATAGTCAAGAATAAACTTCGCGGATACCTTGCGCGTAACCGTAACTATCGCCGTAGACGGTGTGACAGCTACATTAACACGTGGTGAGAAGTCGGTTGCAACCAAATTGATCTGATGCACACCTTCGGTCAACCCCGTCAAATCAGCGACTATTTTATAGCCTCCTTGATTCTTTGTCATTTGGATGTCGGCAAGTTCTCCCACCAACAAAGCATTGACCATCATTGGCAAACCGGTAATTTCATATACCTCATTGTTTGCGATAACGGTTAAAGGAATATCCGGAATCTCTTCTCCCGATCCACTGATGCCAGCACTGAAGATATCAGCACTGCCAAAGTTAATCGTAGCGTAAAGCAATATAGCCAAAACCAATGAGATAGGTTTTCCAAAACGCGGATTAAAGAGCAGTTTATCAACCCATGCACTTAACCAGCGGATGACCCGTAAAATAGAAAGTTCAATGCTTGCGTAGGTCTTTGCCACTTTTTGGCTTTGACTGGCTATACGCTTTGCGATTTCTACTCTCTCATCACTGGATTGTCGTTGCGGTCCTTTTGTCATGTTTGCTCACCTCCATCCTTATCATCAAATACTTCGATATCAAGTTCATCTGTCTTTAAATCGAGAGACAATTCTTCATCCTTAAACTCCAAAACTGCCATTTCCGCGACGGTCGGTTCTTGTTTCACTGGTTTCTTTTTAAATCGTTTGAACAAAGTATCCGGACCCGCCATTTCCTTTTTAACAACCGGAGCAATAATTTCCTTCGCAGATAACGGTTGATCTCCGATGGGTTCCGGCTCGGCATTGATAATCGGTGCTTTACCATCCTTAAAAGAAAACGGCATCCAACGTTCTTCCTGCGTCGGTTCATATTTAAGATCAGTTTCCTGATTCATGATCATGCGATGCAAATATTCATGCAGTTTGGTTTTTGTGACCGGCGTCAGTTTACCTTCTTCAGCAATAGACACTTTACCGGTTTCTTCCGAAACAATAATTGTGATCGAATCTGTAATTTCACTGATTCCGATAGCCGCGCGGTGACGGGCTCCATAACGCGAAGGAAGTTCCATGTTTGTGGGTGGGAAATAAGCAGATGCACAAGCGATGCGATCGCCTTGAATGATAACAGCGCCATCATGAAGCGGTGTCGATGTAACAAAGATCGAACATAAAAGTTCGGATGTAACGACGGAGTTCATCGGCGTTCCGGTTTTAATATAATCAGATAAGGAATGCGATTGTTCCAGCGTTATCAGTGCTCCGGTCATACTTTCCGATAATTGCATCGTTGAATTGACCAGTGAGTCGATCAGTTGTTCGCGTTCATTGCCGGATAGTGCATTAAGGCGTGAGAACACACTCGATTTACCCAAACGTTCCAATAATCCGCGGATTTCCGGTTGAAAGATGATGATAACAGCTAAAAATCCCCACGTTACAAAGACATCGGCCAGCCACGCGACAGTGCGAAAGTTGAAAAATGTAGCAATGGATTTGATAAATAAGATAAGGATGATCCCTTTAAAAATCTGGACCGTCCTTGAATTGTTTCTGACGATTCGGATAGTGTAGTATAACAGGATCCACATTAAAACGATATCAAAGAACATGCGCAGCACTTGAATGATCGTTTGAATGGTTGAGTAATTCAACATGGTTCGTCCTCCTTTAAGCAGATTTAATTATATCACATCTTGGTTTGTTAAAAAACCTTACTTTTCGCTGCCCCAAAGCACCAAAAAATCAACCACTGTCTTGATTTGATTCTCTTTTGTGACCGTTGCCATGCCATCATCTTTCTGAAATCCGTAGGACCCAAATTGAGAATGATTACCCCCGGAAATGACGTAGAACTCTGTATAAGGTGAAAATTTGTCTTGTGCATCCGCAAATGCGGCTAGATTTAATATTTTATCCGATGATCCCCGAATAGAGATCATACGAATATCACTATCTGAAAAATCAGAAGACGGATAAGCTGCTAAAAATCCGATACCGATGACTTTTTCTTGACTCTTCGCCATTTGCGCACCCATGACCCCACCAAGAGAGTGACCGATCACATACCATTGGTCAGTATTTTCGTAGTTGTCCATCCATGCTTTTCCGGCATTGATATCTAATACGGCTAGGTGAAAAGGAAATGATACGATAATCACTCGTTGACCCGATTTCTGAGCTAACTGATAACCTAAAACAGCATAGGCACGATAATCGACTTTACCGCCCGGGTAGATGATCCACCCGACACTTTCATCCACTCCTTCCGGAGTGATAACCAAGGCTTTCTTAAAACCAAGCTTTTCTTCAACGGTCATATCACTTTGACGATCAATTAATACAGTCGCTTCTATAGCCGGTTGATAATGTTGAAACAAGTAAATGGTGATCGCAAATATCAACACGGCAATCAACGTTATATACCTGAAATATCTTGATCTTTTTGTTCTCATAATTCTCTCCCTACGTGTGTAAATAAATCATTTTAGCACATCCAAAGTCTCGCATTATATATTTTCATACTCTTGTATTATACCCCATCTTTGATTACAATGTACAAGTGAGGTACACATGAACGAATCTGTAATTACACTAACCATTGAAAACAAAACGATTATTCTCGTCAAAACGGCTCACGTGTCCGCACAGAGTGTTTTAGATGTGAAAGAGACCATAGAGAACTTTAAACCAGCCACCGTATGTATTGAACTTGATGCCCAACGGGCAAAAGCATTTACCGAGAAGCAATCATGGGAAAATGTGGATATTATTTCTATCATAAAGAAAAAACAAACCGGATTTTTGTTTACCAACTTAATTTTAAGTTCTTATCAGCGGAAATTAGCAAAACAACTTGATATTTCGGTTGGCGCTGAAATGATGCAAGCCATCCAAAGTGCTAAAGATACCGGAGCTCGCATCCGATACATCGACCGTAATATTCAGACCACCTTCATGAGAATTTGGCGCAGTCTGGGATTATGGGAAAAATCTAAACTGCTAACCGCATTGATTTCGAGTATGTTTATGGAAGAAGAGATTACGGAAGCGAAGTTAGAAGAACTGAAACAGTCGGACATGATTGAATTAGCCTTAAAGGAAGTCGGCGGTAAGTTCCCTTCCATCAAAAAAGGATTGGTCGACGAACGGGACCAATACATGGCACAAAGCATTAAGCAAACTCCTGGAGATGTGATCGTCGCGGTTATCGGAGCTGCCCATGCACCGGGAATCATTCGCGAACTCAATCATACAAACAGTTTAAGTGAGCTTGATAAAGTGCCGGACAGAACCTGGCTAAGCAAGGCTTCCGGATGGCTCATTCCGGCATTGATCTTACTCCTTATATTGATTACGTTCAGTTTTGATTCATCCATTGGCATACGACAAGTAATGATTTGGATTGTCCTCAACGGTGGATTATCCGCCTTGGGAACGGCATTGGTTCTGGGTCATCCTCTATCCATATTGACCGCATTTGTGGCTGCACCCATCAGTTCGTTATCACCGTTGCTTGCTGCCGGTTGGTTTGCCGGAACCGTAGAAGCCATCATGAGAAAACCGATGGTCTCTGATTTGGAAAGAATTCACGAAGATGTTCACACATTGAAAGGATTTATGTCCAATCGCTTCCTCCATGCCTTACTCGTCGTCATGAGTGCTAACCTGTTCTCAACCTTGGGAACCATCCTCTCGACGATGGAGATATTTAAAAACTTCTTCGAAACCATATTCTAAAGGGCAGTTGTGCTGCCCTTTTTTTACTTCCATAAGTCAAACGGATATAATCCATCTTCCTTCATCTTCGCCAATGCCTCAACCACCATCGGTTTATCTTCGCGATAAGTTACGCCAAACCAGCGATCCGATGACGTCAGCATACGCACCTTAAACTGATCTTCAGCCAAACCTTCACCGACAGCCGTTGGCAATACATGCTCACATTTCAACGGGTTGCCTTCGAGTTCATTTTCCAGAAACCGTCTGAACACAAATTGAAAGTATGGAAAGACAGCTGGTGTGAATCCCCAATAATTCATAGAAACTTGACTGGCGGGGTCGATCTCAACCATTTGACCATCCACCTCTACCACTAAAACGCCTTCTTTATATCCGATTTTCGGTCGCTCAACAATTTTCTTTAAATACCCCTCAACATTTTCGCAGATAGCACGAGTGACCATCCCGGAATGGGTGACTGTGTTTTCTAAAATATAACCGATCATAGCATATTCATTATCCGCAATTTCATTGCTAAGATAATCATACATGATTTTAAATGAGTGCTTGCCGTAATAGTCATCCGCATTGATGATCATAAAAGGGCCGTCCAAAATGTCCCGACACGCCAATAAAGCATGAGTCGTTCCCCATGGTTTATCACGACCCTGAGGATACTCAAAGCCATTGGGCAAATCATTCATGTTCTGATAAGCATAGATAACATTCATGTGCTTACGGATTTTCGATCCCAAAGCTTCCTCAAATACCTGTTCGTGCTCACTGCGAATGATTAAAACTACCGTTTCAAATCCGGCTTCCTTTGCATCAAATATTGAGAAATCAATAATACTTTCACCGTTATTTCCCACGGTATCAATTTGTTTAAGTCCGCCATAACGACTGCCCATCCCGGCAGCAAGGATGACTAATACTGGTTTTTTCATAGAGACTCCTTTATACGCATCCATCTCAAAAATCAAAAAATAATGCGTTATTTTACTAATAAATTATAGCGAAAATCATTACAAAGTTAAACATAAAAAGCACCTTTCGGTGCATTGTTGACAAAATGGTGCCGCTACCCAGAATTGAACTGG
Source organism: Erysipelotrichaceae bacterium (assembly GCA_030694975.1). GTDB lineage: Bacteria > Bacillota_I > Bacilli_A > Erysipelotrichales > Erysipelotrichaceae > UBA2227. Next base: position 54,246 of record JAUYTU010000008.1, read on the forward strand.
GAACTGAGCATTACCATTGCTCCGTTTTACCATTGAACTATAGCGGCATAGTGCATAAACAATGATATTAAAAAAAGCCATAAATTGCAACCCTTTTTATTAAAAACTACCAATTCTTTAACTGCTCATAGACCTTGGATACTGGCAGTCCCATCACCGCATAATAGTCCCCACGGATCGATAATATAAATAGTGCTGCCCCACCTTGAATACCATAAGCCCCCGCCTTATCCATCGGTTCACCGCTGTTGGCGTAGGCATCGATCTCTTTTTCATCAAGATCACAAAAATCAACTTCGACAACACTCGAAAATGTAACGGTTTTATATTGATCCATCATACACACACCGGTAATGACTTGATGCGTGCGACCGGACAGTTTTCTTAACATAACTTTAGCATCTTCAGTGTCGATGGGCTTGCCCAACACCTCATCATCCACTAGCACAATGGTATCAGCCCCAATAATTAAGGCTTCCGGATGATGAAGGAATACTGTCTGAGCTTTGTGTAAAGCCAGTTTCTCAATAGCATCCACCTTGCTCACTGATTCATCCAAAATCTCATCCACGTTCGCTTCCTGCACCTTAAAATCAACTCCGCAAAGCGCTAGCAATTGTTTTCGTCGCGGCGATTTAGAAGCCAGAACGATTTCCATGGATTTTCTCCTTTAGTATGCGATTAACCGAGGCAGGAACAAACTTCTCTGCATCTCCTCCACAAAGTACTAAGTTTTTAACAACAGACGATGAAATGAATGACAATTCCGGTGTAGCAATCAAAAATATCGATTCAATCGTGTCATCCAACATCATATTCGCAGTTGATTGTTGAAGTTCATATTCATAATCCATGACGGCTCGTATTCCTCGAATTAAAACCGATGCGCCTAATCGCCGACACAAATCAACGGTCAAACCTTCCGCTGCCACAACAGAAACATTGGACAAGTGACTCACAGATTCCTTGATCATTTCGATACGCTCCAACACCGAAAAAAGAACCTTCTTATCCGGATTCACCATGATGGCTACTATCAATTCATCCGCAATCTTCGCCGCTCGTTCAATGATATCCATATGACCATTGGTCAATGGATCAAATGTACCGGGATAACATGCTTTCATATACCCTCCGCTAAAAAAAGGCCCGTGGGAGCCTAGTCTACAAACAAACCCTTGTCTAATATTTCAATAACCTGATCAACCACATAATCAAAATCTTTCGTTTCTTTAAACATGACCCAATTTAAACCGATAAAGTTAGAAATTCCCATCAGTAAAAAAGCGATAACTTCCGGATCATACACTTTCATTTGATCATTGGCCTGCGAAACTTCGATTTGTGACATATAATTTTGAGCGAATTTCGTATAGTAATCGATAAACAATCGCTTATCGATATACAAGGATTCCCAAATAATATTGTAAATGTGTTTGTGATCATTGATAAAATGCAGAAATGCTTTCAGACCCGCCCGCTCCGCTTCTTTGCGTGATGAACTCTTCTTTACTTCTTTGGCAATGTGCATGCGAATGCGATGGCTGTATTGAAGCAATAAATAACAGTATAAACTCATTTTGTCTTCAAAATAAATATAGAAAGTACCGGGAGCGACATTGGCCAATCCCGTAATATCATTGATGGATGTACCGTGATAACCCTTTTTGTAAAACAGCTGTTCAGCCGAAATGGTCAATCGATCCAATGTTGCCTGTCCGCGTTTTGTTTTGGGTTGGTTAACTAAAGATTGCATACAATCACTCCTATGGCTGCACCTATAATATCATGATGCATTGATTATGACAATGAACTATCCTATCTTAAATGTTACATGGTCAGCAAGGACAAATCCCAATACCAATGAAGTAAACAAATAAGGTTTCTCATACATGGATGCGTGACCGGAATCCGGTATGACAATCAGCTGCGCATCGGGTATTTGATTGGCTAAATAATGTTGCTCACCAAGGGGGGTGATATAATCATTTTCACACCCGACGATCAGTGTCGGAACCAAAATTTTGTGAACATCCTTCGCAACATCATGAAATTCAGCACTGTTAGTAAGTCGAATCATTGCTTCACTGAAGGCCAGATTACTGAAAAGCGGTATAAGAATTGATTTGCGCTGCTCGATCCAAGCCGCGTTTTTAGTAAAAAACTGAGGAGAATAAATCGTAGGTATCGTCGTAGAATAATAAGCCTCCCCATCAGCTGCTGCCTTGTTCCAGGCATAGCCGATTTCTCTTAACCAAGGCGAGGTTTTGGCGGTGGTGTTAAACAGCAGTAACCGTTCGACTCTATCCTGATGTTCCAGAGCGAATTTCATGGCAACCTCTCCGCCGTAAGATATACCAAACAGATATATTTTATCCAATTTCAAATGATCCACAAGAGCTTTAATAACTTCGACTTGCAACGATTGATCATATGACTTATCTACCAGCTTACTTGAATTCCCCTGATCCAACATATCCACTAAAATGAGCCGATTGTACTGACTGAACGATTTGACAAACGATTGCCAGCTGACGGTTGACATCATGATTCCATTTAGAATAATCAGCGGTTTTCCTTGTCCATAAGATTCGAAATAAATCGAATACTCTTTAAATTCAAATGTTGCCATCAGATAATCCCAATTTCTTTTGCCTGAGCATACAGTTCATCCCTAAATTTCGGATGGGCGATTTCAATTAATCGTTGTACTCGCTGACGGATATTGGTACCTCTTAGCGCAGCTACGCCATACTCCGTCACAACGAAGTCAACATCGTTTCGCGATAAAGTAACAACAGCACCCAGCTTTAATTGAGGGACGATTTTCGATATTTCAACCCGTTCACCCGATGCATCTTTGACCATCGCTGTCGAATAAAGAGCTATGAATGATTTTCCGTTTTTTGCTTTCTGAGCACCGACCGCCGTATCTACCTGGCCACCTGAACCACTAAACTGTACAGAACCGATCGACTCTGAACAGCATTGTCCGGTCAGATCGATTTCCAATGTTGTATTTATCGATATCTGGTTATCGTTTAAACCAATAATATGCGGATCATTGACATAATTGCCATCTAAAATCATGACGGATGGGTTTTGATCGATGAAATCATACAATTCAGCCGAACCTAAGGCAAAGGTACACACCATTTTCCCGCGATGTAAGGTTTTTTTCGATCCGTTGATAACTCCTGACTTTGCCAGTTTCATCAAACCCGTTGTCAACATCTCGGTGTGAACACCCAAATCTTTTTTATCGACAAGCGCATTAGCTACCGCATTGGGAATACCACCGATGCCAAATTGAATGCAATCACCATCGTTGACAAAATCCGCAATGTACTGGCCGATCTTCAAATCTTTTTCGTTAATCGGTGTTTCCGGAAGTACCGGTACCGGATAATCGGATTCAATAATATAATTTATATCGTTAAGATGAACTTCCAGATCACCATACGTCTTTGGCATATTGGGATTGACTTCCAAAATGACCAAATCGGCTGCTTCAATCATACGTTTTTCATATGTATTTCCGGTTGATAAAGAAACAAACCCATGTTTGTCCACAGCACTGCAACTGCCCACATAAATATTCGGTTTGACAAAGTCCAACCGTTTCACTCCGGCCAAATGCAAATGATTGGGAATAAAAGAGATGTTACCGTTCTTGTGAGCTTTGCGCAATGCCGGGGAGTAAAACCATCCGTCCACAAAGAACCGATCCTTGTATTCTTCCTTCATAAATGGGAAATCCGACATTGGTAAACAATTAGTCACAGTCACATCATTGATACGATCAGCAATCGTATGTAATTGCATCAAAAAATCATGCGCTTCACCAGCACCTAATCCGGTAACGATGACATCCTCTGACTTAACTAATTCCAATGCTTTTTCTACAGAAATCACTTTATCTGAATAGTTCATACACCCTCCATATGGAATATGCGGGAGAGAAATCTCTCCCGCATCAATGAAATAATTATTGTCCTAACAATGAGTCGATCGATTTTAAACCGTCAACAACAGCCCATTTTGTCGGTGCTGTCGGGTCAACTTTTGAAAGATTCATTTCTTGAGTACCGGCACGTAAACCGTTAGCATAATCAATTTGTCCGCCAAATGGGTTCTTGATTGGAGCTGATTCCATAGCGTCCATATATTTTTCCCAAGTGATAACATCATCTTCTTCTAAACGACGTAAGCCTTCAGTAAAGAAGTGAGCTGCAATCCACCCCGTCATTGCAAAAGCGTTTGTTGCATAATCAGGAGCTGCTGCTGCGAATTTTTGCAGTTCAGCTGCGCGATCGCCTTCAAACGAAACCCAACCATTACCATAAACATCAAATTTACCGGCAATTTCGTTTTCGAATTGTCCAGCGATAACCGGAGCAACGTTTACATAGGTCGTAATAACATCTTTATCAACACCTTGAGCAGCCAACTCTTTAATGATTGTTCCGATGGTTGCTTGAATAGCAGCACCGATGATAAAGTCAACGTTGGCTTCTTTGATCGTAGTAACTGCGGCAGAAACATCGGTTGCACCAGCGGTGACTTGAGCTTCAACTAATGTCAAACCTAAAGCAGTGGCTTGTTTTTGTGCGCCCCACAGTAAGTCCTTACCTGCATCATCATTGGTATAGATAATTCCGATTTTCTTAGCGTCAGCTAGAGCAACAGCGCGAGCAACCATGATTTGGCCTTCCGTTCTGTAAATCGGTTGTACCGGCATGATTCCACGGTCGCGGCCTTCTGCTTTATCATTATACAACTGTCCGATACCGGTAGCAAAATAAACTGCAGGGATACCGTAATCTTTTAAGTCTTCCAAGGTAGCACCAACAACCGGTGTACCGAAGTGTCCGACGATTGCGAATACTTTTTCATCTTCAACCATCGTTTGTAAACAAGCTTTCCCTTTAATCGGATCAAACTCGTCATCTTGGTGTAAGAAACGGACTTTACGGCCATTAATTCCACCGGCATCATTTAAAACCTTTAAATAAGCTTCAATCCCTGCAATAAACGGTACGCCGACCGGTGCGAAGTTGCCGGAAGTTGCTGCACAGTTTGCAATTAGGATTTCGGTGTCTGTAACACCTTGAGCAGCTTCTTCAACTACAGCAGGTTGACAAGCAGCTAACGACGCCGCTATGAGTGCAACTGCCAGAAGAGCTAATAATTTCTTAAACATCACTTTTCCTCCTTGTATGTTAATGCCTTATGCATTAATACCATGTTAATGTGATCCCAGATAAGCTTCAATCAGCTTAGGATCATTCTTCAAAATCTCTGCCGGACCATGGGTGCTGATGGTACCTAATTCCAAGACATAGGCATAGTCCGCCACTTTGAGCGTTTGTGCCGCATTCTGCTCGACGATAATGACCGTCGTTCCTTCATTTTTGATTTCCCGAACAATATTCATGATGTCACGAATGATCAATGGAGCCAGACCCAAAGATGGTTCATCGAGAAGTAAGATTTTCGGATGACTCATCAGTGCCCGCGCAATGGCAAGCATCTGTTGCTCTCCACCCGACAATGTTGAAGCGATCTGATTCTTACGTTCTTTCAACACTGGGAAATATCGATATACCCGCTCAAAGGACTCAGCGACCTTCTTTTTGTCCTTCACGGTAAACGCTCCGACTTTTAAATTCTCTTCGACGGTCAGATCCCGAAAGACTTGTCGACCTTCCGGTGATTGAGCAATTCCCATTTGAGCAATTTTATTGGGTTCAAGCTTTCCGATTTCTTGGTTATAAAATAAGATACTGCCTTCAGCCGGCTCAATCAAACCAGAGATGGTTCGCAGTGTCGTTGTCTTTCCGGCACCGTTGGCACCCAGGATCGCGACGACATCACCTTCCATAACGACCATATCAATACCCTTTAATGCCTCGATTGCGCCATAGCGTACTTTTAATCCCTTAATGTACAGTGCTGTCTTTTTCATTTTGTTCTTCCTCACTGTTTCCAAGGTAGGCTTGTTGCACGGTTGGATCCCGTTGAATTTCCTTAGGATTGCCTATCGCCAAGAACTGACCAAAGTTAATGGCACAAATGCGATCGCATACATCCATGACCAAACGCATGTCATGTTCCACTAGTAAGATGGAGCATTTGAATTCATCACGAATCTGACGAATCATTTGAGCCAGTTGCAGCGTTTCCACATCATTTAAGCCAGCTGCCGGTTCATCGAGAATGATCAGTTTCGGATGACTCATCAGTGTTCGGGCAAATTCGACTTTCTTGAGAATACCGTAGGGTTGGCCAAAAGCCATCATGTCTTTTCGCTCATAAATACCTAATCTTCGAAGAATGTCCTCAGCTTCTTTTCTAAGCCTATTTTCCTCTTTTACCGCTCTTGGCAGTTTCAGTGCCTGCTCAAACACGGTCGATTTGAAATCGATATGACCGCCCACCAGAACATTGTCAATCAGGCTCAACTCACGGATGAGTTCAACGTTTTGAAATGTTCTGACAAGTCCGAGTTTGATGATTTCATGAACTTTATGCTTTGTCAGTTCAGTCACTTCGCCATTTCGACTGCGAAACAGCAGAGAACCGGAATTGGGTTTATAAAATTGTGTAATACAATTAAATACGGTCGTTTTACCGGCCCCATTGGGACCGATTAATCCGAATATTTCATTTTCCTTAATCGTAAACGATAAATTGTCTACAGCTTTCAGTCCACCGAAGGCGATCGATAAACCATCAATCTTTAAAATCTCATTTTCCAGCATCATGATTTATCTTCCCCTTTCTGCTAAAAACTTTATTCCACCATTTCTTGATGTCATAGCGTAAATAGACGATGCCGTTGGGGTAGAACATAATGACCAAGATGATCAAAATCCCGTTGAACATGTATGACAATTGGTTGAAGTAGGGAATCTGCTTTAAGAACAAGTCGGGAACTGCGAAGATAATGAATGCGCCTAACACGGTTCCGTAAATCGAGCGAAGGCCGCCAATGATGATCATAGCCAAGAAATCCAAGGATAGTTTTAACGACCAGATTGACGGATAACTGTAGCGGACAAAGTGAACGTAGAGTACACCGGATAATGCCGCAAATGCTGTAGCAAAGGCAAAGGCAATCAAACGATATTTCAATAAATTGACACCCATCGCTTGAGATGCTGCTTCACTGCCGCGCATCGCATTCAAAGCTCGGCCCAATTGGCCGTTGACCATGTTGTACATTAGGATCATAACCAGGACCATCACAATGACAATCAGATAGTAGGTCGTTGCCCGATCCAGACTGATGTTAAAGAACTCTGGAAACTTAGCGGCCTTACCGCTGAAACCATTGGTAAATGTATCAAACTCTTCAAATGTTTTACGGATGACTTCTGAAACCGCTAAGGTAGCGATTGCCAGATACATACCTTCAATTTTCAAGGAAACAAGTCCGACCAAGATTCCGATAATGGTCGGAATGATGACCGCAGCAGCCATAGAGGCTAGAAACGGCCAACCCAAGTCCACCGTCAGATATGCGGAGATATATGCGGCTAAGCCCATAAAGCCAGCGGTACCCAAGGAGATTAATCCTGAATATCCAAGCAGCAGGTTTAATCCCAAGGCAGCAATCGCATAGATGAGTGTTCCGCCGATGGTGATGATGTAACCTGATTTAATAAACGGAAAGGTCTGTGCCATGATGGGCAGCGTTGCCAATACCAAGCCAAACAAAATAAACTGTACGTATGGGTTTTTCAGAAGGTTGTTCTTTTTCATAAGTGCCTACACTTTCTTAACGATTTTCTTACCAAACAAGCCATGCGGCCTGAAGATCAAGAAAGCCAGGATCACAATATACAAGATTTGCCCGCCCCATACGGATGATACATAATACGATAATAAGTTAGCACTGATACCAATCATGTAAGCAGCGAAAATCGGTCCGTAGAACGTTTGAAATCCACCAAGTACACAAGCTATAAGCGCGTTAATCTGTACTTGATCCATCAGGTTTAAACTAACCGATGTCATCGGTGCGACCATGACTCCGGAGAATACGCCCAGAACACCGGCAATCCCCCAGGCGAACATCGTGACGGTTTTAGTGGGCACACCCATCAGGCGTGCTGTATATTCGTTGGATGCGGTCGTGCGAACCGCAAGACCCCATTTTGTATTTTGAAGAACGTAGAATAATATGAACATCAACACTAATCCAAAGACAATATTGAATAAGCCGTTGTATGAAATGTTAGCTCCAAGTATTTTCAAGTCTCCGGCATTGATCAGCCGTGGCAGTGTCAGTGGGTCAACACCGAAGAATAGCGGTGTAATACCCAACACAACCATAATCAATCCCAGGGTAATGATTTGTTTTGCTACCGGTGACACTTTTTTGGTATGACGGATAACAACGAAGTCAATGAGCATACCGACGGTGATGGCACTGGCAACCCCGCCCAAAATGGCAAGCCATAGGGGCATTCCGGTGTTGATAAATAGCGCCGTTACTACAAAGGTACTGAACATACTGACAACTCCTTGGGAGAAGTTGGTGATGTTGGATGTGCGATAAACGATGATGATGCCCAGTGCAGCCAGTGCATAAACACTTCCTGTTTCAAGACTTCTTAACAGTAATTGCAGAAAGATGCTCATGCCGCTTCACCCCAGCGAATGACATTGGCCGCCCAGACATAACCGATTCCGGCTGCCAACATACATACCACCGTTCCGTCGGTCACTTTGCCACGATCCAGAGCAAGGGCTAATGACAGAATCTGATCAACCTGGCCAATATGGCCATAGTCTTCCAGGTAGATGGACTGATCCTCGGTTAATCCTAATTCTTTCAACATTCCCAGATGTCCGGAACGTTTGATATGCAAAATAGCAAGATAACCAAGTTCACTTTTTGAGATGTTTGATTTTTCAAACGAACGGTTGATACATGTCAGCCAGTTCTGTTGAGAAACTTCGTTCAGACGGTTCTTCATAACTTCCGGTTGCATCAGTCGCAGTGATTTATATGCCTCATCGACATTGTCTTTTGTGATGGGGCGACAAGTTCCGCCAATTTCAACACCGGCCGTACGCGCCAAGGATCCATCCGCAATAATATGTGATCCCAACAGTAAATTTCTATTGAAATTCTTCTTCAGTAAGATTGCAGCGCCACCGGCACCTAAGTTATACATCATTGACATATCTTTATCCGCATAGTCAACGAAGTCGCCATTACGGTAACCCCCACAAACCAGCACCGTGTGAATTTCATCATCTGCTACTAACATGTCTTTGGCCATTTTCAGTGCTGTGACCGAGGTACAACAACGATTTTGAACATCGATTCCCCAGGCATTGACAGCCTTGATCCGATCTTGAATGTACAGAGCCGAGGTTGTTAGTGGGTATTCTTTCCACTCTTCCCCAAAACAGACGATGACGTCAATTTCAGAGGCATTGATGCCTGTCTTCTTTAAACAGTCGAGAGCTGCTTTGGCGCCCATTTCCTGAGTTCCATCGTCAGCACCCGGTAATCTTTTTTGAACGACTCCTAGTTTTTCGATGACTGCTCGCTCACTCCACACACCTAATGTAGCTTCTGATATTTCAGCAGCCGTCATTATTCTTTCAGGAATATAGATACCCATTCCGACAATTCCGACATTTACTTCCTTACCCATCGGGTATCTCCTCCTTAAGCTGATTTTTCTTTTAGTGTTGTAATAAATAGATCCAAATCATCGGTGATGACCGAATGACCGGCATTTTCAAATAAAACCAATTCAGCCTTGTCACCAAAACGTTTCTTCATATCATGAGCATACATCACAGGAACGACCAAATCTTTCTCGCCATGCAAGATGACGATGTCCGCTGTAATCAAATCCATTCGACCGCTGCCGGCAACAACCCCGTTGTGATCGTGGGTCATGTTGAATACGACTAATCCGTAATCGACGTCAACGATATTGCGTTGTTTGAGCATCGCATCCAAGTAAAGTTCATAATCTGCTTCACTGGGTTGATTCATATTATAAATCAACGCGTTCCAAATCATTTTTAACATATTCTTATCGCGATTGGCATAAGCCGCAACAATCGGAAGTACTTGAACCGGATCCACCGCGATATCTTCCTTTTTTGTCAGTAACTCTGTCAATATCGGTTGATAGTTAGCATCCTTTTTAAACATCGGATACCCTGTCAAACCTACCGAATCCAATAAGACAACTTTTTTAACTTTTTCTTTAAGTACGGCCGCCATTTCCAAAACAACACCGCCTCCGGTCGACCAACCGACGAGAGTGCAAGTATCCACTTTTAGAAATTTCAGTAAATCCAGTAAATCGGTACCGAAATCATAGAGTGAGTTTAGTTCGTTAATATAACTGCTATCCCCAAAACCACGCATATCAGGTGCGATGAGTTGAAAATCATTTTCTAATTTCTCCATCGTTGTCTGCCAGTGAACGGATGAACTCATGTTGCCATGAACCAAGACGACGACTGGACCTTGTTTGCCGGCTTTACGATATGCAATCGTTTCACCGTTTGAGCAAGTGTAAAAATTGATCGGATATTGCTTCATAGACGCATGCCTCCATCAACACTTAACACCTGACCGGTAATGTATGAGGACTCATCACCCGCTAAGAATAAAGTTGCTTCAGCAATTTCGTGTGGTTGTCCCAAACGTCCAAGCATTGTTTGTTTTGCAAATCCATCAAGTAGTTCTTGTGGCACAGTTTTTAAGATATCGGTCATCGTGTAGCCCGGAGCAATGGCGTTAACGCGAACATTACCGCCTTTAAGCGCAAATTCTTTAGCCCAGGTTTTCGTTAAGCCGATCAGTCCGGATTTGGTTGCTGCATAGTTGGCTTGGCCGATATTGCCAAACACACCGACAACCGATGAAATGTTGATGATAGAACCGCCGCCATTGGCTTGCATGTGCGGACCAATGTGACGGGTTAAATTGAATACACCTTTTAGATTGACATCGATAACCAAATCCCATTGTTCATCTGACATCTTACGTGTCAGTGCATCACGTGTGATACCGGCATTATTGACTAAGATGTCGATTTTTCCATATTTTTCTACAACATAATCGAAAAACTTCTTACAACCTTCACCATCGGTAACATTCAGCGAATAACCTTCTACATTTTCTGCTTCATACCCCATGGCTCCCATATCAGCAGCGATGACCTTTGCGCCTTCTTTGGCGAAAAGTTCAGCCATCGCTTGTCCTAATCCGCGAGCTCCACCGGTTACTACAGCAACTTTACCTTCTAGTCTCATTGTGTTGTTCCTCGTCTTTCTTTTGATATTATATTTTAATTCATACTATTTTTTTAATTTTTACTTGTTAACGTTTTTAAGAATGATCGCCGTTCCCATACCGCCACCGATACATAGTGAAGCCAATCCGTAAGTAACGTCTCTTTTCTTCATTTCATAAACCAGAGTCGTCATAATGCGGTTACCCGAAGCTCCGACGGGATGACCTAATGCAATCGCACCACCATTGACATTGCATTTTGACAGAATTTCTTCTTTTGAAACACCATGTTCTTCACTGATTTCTTTGATAACTCCCAAGGCTTGTGCCGCAAATGCTTCATTCAGTTCGAATAAATCGATGTCACCTAATTTTAACTCTGCATTTTTAAGTGCCATACGAATCGCTGGAGTTGGTCCAAGACCCATAATCGACGGTTCGACCCCGCCTTGACCAAAACCGACGATTTCTGCCATTGGTTTCAAATTATATTTATTAACAGCATCTTCGGATGCGATGAGCATAACGCTAGCTCCATCATTGATACCGGATGCATTACCGGCAGTAACCGATCCGTCTTTTTTGAAAGCAGGACGCAAGCTGGTAAGTTTTTCGAGCGTTGTCTTGCGGTTGGGATATTCATCGGTATCAAAAATTACGACATCCTTACCGACTTTAACTTCCAGAGGTACGATTTCATCTTTAAATTTACCAGCATCGATGGCTGCGATTGCTTTACTTTGCGAAGACATTGCAAAGGCATCTTGTTCTTGGCGGGTAAAACCATATTTAGTGACGATGTTCTCAGCAGTAACACCCATATGTGATCCATCAAAAGCATCCCACAGCGCATCAACCAACATATGATCTTCCATATTCATCGCACCCATTCTGACGCCTGTACGAACGTTGTAGTTCACTAAGTATGGGGATTGACTCATCGTTTCGGTTCCACCGGCAATGATCATTTCCGCAAATCCGGATTTAATACTATTGGTTGCAAGCATGACAGCTTTCATTCCACTTCCACATGCGATGTTGATACTGTAAGCCGGAACGGTTACAGGTACTCCGCCCTTAAGCGATGACTGACGACCGACACCTTGTTTTTGTCCCGCTGGCAAGATATTGCCAATAATAACTTCATCCAGATTGGATGGGTCGATTTGTGTTTCTTCGATAACTGCTTTGATACAGGCAGCTGCCATATCCGGTGCACTGACGTTTTTAAGTGCTCCTAAGTGACTGCCGATCGCGGTGCGCTTAGCGCTGACTAAATAGACTTTGCTCATTTTAGTTCTCCTCTTTCAATTAATTAGTTGTAACAAACATGAAACATGATTCACCTTACATATTAACAATAATCCATTCAATATGGGATGTCAACAGAAATTTTGTAACCGTTTACAGTTTCATTAAAAAGTACTTGACGAACCTTCAATGACCCATTAAACTAAACATGAAGGTTCATTCATGTTTTTAGGAAATCGAACTTTCGACCAATAGTGTATACTGTATTTATAGTGGAAAGGCGGAATCTTATGTCAGTAATTATGTCCCTTAATTCCGGTAGTTCTTCGTGTAAATTTCAACTTTATACGATGCCGGCTGAAACAGTCATCTGTTCAGGCATTTTCGAAAGAATCGGTTTAACAGAAGGCACGTACACAATGGAGTTTAATGGCCGTAAAATATCAGAAACTCATCCTCTTCCAAATCACCAGACAGCCATTCAGATATTGCTGAAGCTGATAATTGATCATAAAGTCGTTGAATCCTTGGATGATTTGGCCGGTATCGGACACCGAGTTGTTCATGGCGGCGAAAAATATGAGCATTCAGAGGTTTTCAACGATGAAGTTGCACATGACATTGAGATGCTTTGTGATTTAGCTCCTCTTCATAATCCGGCAAATCTGCTTGGTTATAAGGTATTAAAGGAACTATTACCAAATACGTTGCAAGTCGCTGTCTTTGATACCGCATTTCACCAAACCATGGATAAAGTCAGTTTCATGTATCCGATTCCATTGGAATACTATGATCAATATAAAATTCGTAAATATGGTTTTCACGGCACTTCTCATTCTTATGTTACCCAACGCGCCCGTACAATCTTGGGCGATGAGAAAAGCAGACGCCTGATCTGTTGTCACTTGGGTAATGGTGGTTCATTATCTGCGGTTCTTGATGGCAAATGTATCAATACTTCCATGGGATTCACTCCTTTAGCCGGAATTATGATGGGTACACGTTCAGGCGATATCGACCCTTCCATTATGGCTTATTTAGCTCAAAAAGAAGGTCTGAGCGTAGCTCAGATTACCGATATCTGTAATAAAAAGTCCGGTATTCTTGGTATCTCTAAAGTATCTTCCGATATGAGAGATATTGAAGCTGCTATTGCTGAGGGCAATGAAAATGCTGATTTGGCTCGCAAAATGTATGTCCAGCGCGTAGCAATGACGATTGGCTCCTATATTGCCCAATTGGGTGGTTGTGATGCCATTCTGTTCACCGCCGGTATCGGTGAGAATTCAATACCGATTCGTCAGTTAGTGATCGAATATATTTCCGAAGCATTCTCAATTGAACTTGATCACCAAGCGAATCAAACGCGCAGACAGGAAATATTGATTTCCACACCCGAATCCAAGATTGCGGTCATGGTGATTCCGACCAATGAGGAATTAATGATCGCTCGCGATACTTTCGCATTATATCAACACTGATTACCCTCCCAAAGTATCCTCCTTTAGACATTTTGGGGTAATAGAGCCTGATTCAGGCACAAAAAAATGAGCAATTGCACCTTGCTCATTTTTGCTTTTTACTGGGTCAGAGTCTGATAAACCAAATCAATATCCCTGGTTTCAACCAACTTCTCAACAGTTTCCAATTCCTCAAATACTGTAGCAAGATTCGCTAATATAGCCATATGCTCCCCGTCTTTACCGGCCAAACCGACAATGACTTTGGCTGTGTTGCCATGCCAGTCGATTCCATTCGGAACAAGCAATACGGCCATACCCGAGTCAATAATTTGATCTTTTACATCATGCACCCCGTGGGGAATGGCCAATAAATTTCCAAGATACACGGATAGATCTTCATCGCGACGGTGCATTCCATCAATATATCCTTCTTTCACATAACCGCTGTTAACCATCATTTCTCCCACTTTTTCAATGGCTTCTTTTGCACTCATCGGTTGATTAATGATTAGGATATTCTCTTTCATTAATATCGGCAATGCTTTTTTGCTTTTAAATGAAAATTTCATAGTTGTTCTCCTTTATGGCATGCGCCGCAACATCTCATTGCGATACCAACGCGTACATACGTTTTCAATCTCTTGAACTATTCTATCATGATTCTTGTTAATGATCGCCAATGAAAGCCGGTTATCTTCGATGCAGCTTTGACTTATCTGGCTTAAAATCTCGCCATGAATCTTTAATGCTGGCGATCCGATGAGCATCAATAATATGCCCGCCGCTTTTTTTGCCTGAACATCATTAAACCCGTCTTTGTCACTTAGCAATATCTTAACAATCGGTTCGCGGATAGCACTTGTCTTGGCGTGAAACAGAATGATCCGTTCGTTTTCCAAGATGACTGAACCCATTGATTCCCTTCGGACTAAATCCGCATGGATTTGAACATATTGAGCTTCATCCGAAGATGTTAGATGGGCACACGAATCAATCAATCGATCAAACGTGTAATCGGATGATATTTCAATGACTTCTATCTGACCAATCAATTGCTTAATCATATTGTTGATCTGACCGATTTCATCGATCTTATCACTGAGTGATTCATCTTTTTTGAACAGTTCATTTTTAACTAACTTGGACTGAGCAATCGCAGACCGGATTTTCTCAATGTCGTCGTTAGCTAATAGCGGATGAACATACACACTCGGTAATAACTGTTGTTTCAAAACCAGTGTTGTCACCAACAAGTCAACTTCTCTTTCAATTCCTGCCTTAACATCTTCCATCGCTAAGGGCTTAACTTCATGTATCTCTGGAAATAAGGAACGGATGCGTGAGGATAGCAAACTGGAAATTCCGATACCTGAAGCACATACAACACCGATGCGAATCGTTCGATTGACTTGCATCCGTTGATTCAAACGTTCGATTGCAGCGCCAAAATGCATGGCCAGATATCCGATTTCATCATCCGGAACCTTTTGCTTCAATTCAACTTCGATGACATCACATGCCTTCTTGGAATTTTTATAAACTTCGGCATATTGATCTTTGATCTGTTCGAGCAATGGATTGCGGATTTCAAGTTGATAGTACATACGGGTCAGTGCCGGGCGCAGATGAGTAATCATCCCGATTTCAAGGACTTCATCATCAATCAGTGATATCCCCGTAATCTGTTCATATCGGCGAATAATCATTTCAACCATGCGTTTGATATCATAATCTTTAACCAATACCTGCAAATCGTCATCCAAGGAAGAGTCGAGGTATCTCAGTTTAGCCCCTTTAAGATGCATCAGTATGTAGGCAATCTCTGCATCTGGAAACTCGATTTCAAATTCGTCTTCCATATACTCCGCCAAAACTTTTGCTTTATCATAATCTTCATCGTCTTTTAATTCTTCAAAAAGATGGGAATCTATATCAATGATTTCATGATTGATCATACGTTCGATTGCGATGGTCAAGTGAATGACCAAACCGATGAACGAACTTTCTGCCATTCTCTGAAGGTACCCTTCTTTGTTTTCTTTTAAAACCTCAATGACCCGAATGAGAATCTTGCGATTCAATAAACTCATGATACCGTTGGGTTCGCTCGACGAAAAGTAATCCTCAAAGTCAAATTTGTCGCGATGCATGTATATTAAGTCCATTAGTTTGTTTTCTTCAAGTTGTAAATGAACAAAATCCGTCATTGCCTTGCGAACGTCATCTTCATTGCCTTCAAGATAAACGCCCAACCCTGGACGGCGTGTCAGTTTCAATCGATAGCGATTGAACCACTCATCCAATAAGTCCATATCGTTGGATATGGTCGCTTCGGACACATCGAACAACTGCGCAAAGTTGAGAAGTTTGACAATACTTTTATTTTTAAGCAACTCCGCTGTCAGCATCATACGACGCTGTTCTTTATCGTAAAATCCCAACGTGGACTGATGATCCATCAGCGTTTTTAACAAACGACTTTTATCGGCAGGTTCACCCAACAGGCGAATGCCTACACCTGACTTTGTTTCCAGTTGCATGCCAAAAGGCTGCAACATCCGATTGCATCCCTGAATCTCTCTAAATAATGTACGTTTGCTTGTTCCGAGCTTTTCGGCCAAAGCTGCCACCGGCACGTAATCGGAGTGTTCGACCAATAAGATCAGCAACTTGATTAACCGGGGCGAAAATACATTCAGGTTTAGCGTCATGGTCCCACCTCAACTCTATTATAACAATTACTCTCTGATATTCACGAGTTTGAATACGAATCTTGTCCTATAACTTGTTGCCAAAACTAAAAAAGAGAGGTTTCCCTCTCTCAATGAATTATTTTACCAATCGGGCGACGATTTGATCGTACTCAGGTGCACCAACAAAATTGGTGATAGCTACAATTTCTGCTTGCGGAGCCACTGCTTTAGCACGGCCGGCCAACGACTCGTGAGTGACAACGATTTGGCAATCGGCAGGAATATCTTCAATAGCCTTGTGAATGACTTCAATATCTAGTCCGGCAGCTTGTACTTTTTTGCGCAATGTGGTTGCACCCATAGCGGATGATCCCATACCGGCATCACAAGCGAAGACGATTTTCTTAACAGCGACTTGTTTTAAATTACCTTTTAAATCTTTGACTTGAGCTTTCGCAACTTCTAAATCAGCTTCTTTATCTGTGAATTTCAAGATAACAGCAGCTACTAAAAAGGACACGGCAGCAGCAACGGTTATACCGATTAAAACCGGAAGCAAACCGCCTCTAGGCGCCATTGCAGCTAATGCGAAGATTGATCCTGGGGACGGTGTAGCGACTAAACCTGCACCCAATACGGAGAAGGTCAATACACCGGCAGCACCACCGGCGATAACAGCTAAGACCAATAGCGGATTCATTAATACATATGGGAAGTAGATTTCATGAATACCACCTAAGAAGTGGATAATCATAGAACCAGGAGCGGATTGTTTAGATAAACCTTTTCCGAATACAAAGTAAGCAACCAAGATACCTAAACCTGGACCCGGATTGGTTTCGATTAAGAAGAAGATCGACTTTCCGGCTTCAGCAACTTCATTAACTCCTAAAGGACCGAAGATACCGTGGTTAAGCGCATTGTTTAAAAACAATACTTTGGCAGGTTCCACCAAAATGGAAACTAATGGAAGTAATCCGGCATTAACGACGGATTCAACGGCAGCCGATACGCCATCGATACCTACTTGAACTGTCGGACCGATAACGATGTATGATACTAATGCGGCACCTAATCCCAATAGACCAAGTGAGAAGTTGTTGACCAACATTTCAAATCCACCTGGGACTTTGCCTTCAACTGCTTGGTCAAATTTCTTCATTAACCATGCTGTGGCAGGACCGACGATCATTGCGCCAATAAACATCGGAACAGAGGATCCAACGATGACACCCATCGTAGCAACAGCACCGACGACAGCACCGCGGGTACCATGAACAATACGTCCACCGGTATAACCAATTAACACTGGTAACAAGTAGACAATCATCGGACCGACTAATGCAGCGAGGTTTTCATTTGGTGTCCATCCGGTAGGGATGAATAAAGCGGTGATGAAACCCCAAGCAATGAACGCGCCGATGTTCGGCATGACCATACTGCTGAGGAAGCGGCCAAATACTTGAATTTTTTCTCTCATAAATACAACCCCTTTCAATTGTTTTAGAGATAGTTCTCTACAATTTCAGTATAGTGGCAGCGTTTACAACATTCAATTTATAGAAATCTAAGGTTGTCAGTAGTCAATGATGACAGTATTAGGGAATGAAAAAAGAGGGTGTCCCCTCTTATACAGCAATTCCGTTTCGGTTGCGAATGAAGACATGTTTGATGTTGGTCTTCCCGCTGCGACGTTCATCGATTTCAAATACCTTAAGATTTTTTACAAGTGCAGTCAGCTTTTGAAAACCATAGTTACGGGGATCAAAGTCCGGTTGTTTCTTCATTAAAAACGTACCGATTTCTCCTAAGAAAGCATACCCGTTATCATCCGCCAAATCATCAATCGCACTGGAAATCAAACGAATGACCTCACGACGCGATTTGTCTGACATCGTAGTCTTTTCAGGACTTTCTTTCTTGGCAATCTCTTTATCAATAATTTCGATATAAATAAACTTGTCACAGGCAACGATGAAAGGGTTCGGCGTTTTCTTCTCACCGATACCGATCACACGTTTGCCGGCTTCACGCAGGCGAATAGCCAGTCGGGTAAAGTCACTGTCCGAAGATACAATACAGAACCCTTCAATATTTTGTGAGTATAAGATATCCATTGCATCGATGATCATTGCACTGTCGGTTGAATTTTTGCCAACTGTGTAACCGTATTGCTGAATGGGTGTAATCGCATTTTCCAACAGCACCGGTTTCCAACCGCTTAAATTCGGTTTGGTCCAGTCGCCGTAAATACGTTTGATAAACGGCGTTCCATATCGTGCGATTTCTTCCATGACACCTTTTATATTTGCATAAGGGACATTGTCAGCATCAATTAATACCGCAAGCCTCAAATCTTCTCTAATTTCCATTTTTTTCACCAGAATCCTTATCTTTATTTTCGTTGATGGAATGTATTGTGTCAATCGTTATTGAGAAAGTCAATGGCACATTGCGCCAATCCCTTCCCTAATATCGCGATATTTTTGTCATCCCATTGAAACTTGGGATGATGATGAGATATCGGCTCATCAATATTTTTGGCGATGCCGACATAGACAAACGCTGATGGAACGTGTTGGGCAATGTAAGCGAAATCTTCGCCACCCATACTTGGTACAGGTATTTCTGATACATTCTGATCACCCAAGATCTTTGCAAAAGCTCCTTTTGCGACATCGACCGCCGCATCCGCATTGACCAATACCGGATATTTACGAATGACCTCGACAACAGCTTCCGCTCCATACGCACTTGCGACATGCATCGCAATTTCCTTCAGTCGACGAGCCACCCTTTCGCGGTTTTCTTCGGATAGTGTACGAATGGTCCCGGTCATGATCGCTTCATTGCTGATAATGTTAAATGCGCTTCCGCTGTGGAAAGTCGCAATCGTCACAACCGCTGATTCTAACGGATTAACATTGCGGCTGACGATGGATTGAATGGCAGTGACGATTTGTGCACCTGCTACAATGGGATCGATGGTTGATTGAGGATACGCCCCATGTCCGCCTTTACCCGTAACAGTGATTTTAAATTCATCCGGTGCAGCCATCATCGCACCATATTTATAGCCGGCCGTACCTTCCAGTGCACTTCCCCATAAGTGACAGCCAAAGGCCATATCGACACCTTCAAGAACTCCTTCTTCGATCATCGGTAAGGCTCCTCCCACGGTTTCTTCGGCGGGTTGAAACATGAGTTTTACAGTACCGCGTAACTCAGATTTCATTTCAAAGAGCAAAGCTCCGGCAAGCAACAGTCCAGCCGTATGGCCGTCATGACCGCAAGCATGCATGCGTCCTGCGATTTTCGATACAATCGGGTTGCCTGGATCTTCATCCATAGCAAGAGCATCCATGTCTGCGCGCAGTAAGACGGTTTTCCCGGGTTTGTCTCCAACAATGGTTGCTAGTACGCCCGTCTTAGCAATACCTTTAACATAAGGGATGCCAACTTTATCCAGAAAGTTCATCACTGTCTGGCTGGTTTGTATTTCCTCAAAGCCGACTTCCGGATACTGATGGATATGATTTCTAATTTCAATGATCTCGGATTCATATTTTGATACAAGTTCGTTTAAGTTCATAAATTTTCCTTTTCTAACTGAGATTGAAATCGGCCAAGTCATGTAGAAGTGATTTGATCGTAAACCAATCGAAGATATTGTGCATCAAACAGTAAATGATGACCAGATCTTTTTTATCGGTCCAATCAAAATTGTATCCGCCGATACCCATTAATAAGCTGGCATCAAGATAATCCAATTTCAAAGCGATGATGCATTTGATTGCGGTTTTTCGGCTGACCTGATGATCCGGATCTTGTAGATTGGAGTAGACCTGCGGACTTATTTCCGCAGCATTGTAGAAATTTGGCGGATGATTAAATCCGGCTCGCTGGGTCATGATTTCTAAAATTTCGAAAAACCGATACGGTTTAGTCGCCCAATCGAGGGCTTGTTCCCTTCGACTCGGCGTTTGAATGGTTGGATTCAGGATGAGCTGTACGGGAAGTTGTTTATGCAAATCTGTATTGGCTATAAACTGAACAACTTTACTTTTCGTTTCGTCATACGACATATCATTTCCACTCTTTCTAGTTAAATTATAACACATTCGCAATCTCATGAAATTTCAATTGGCAATTGAAGTTTTCCCATGTCCGTAATTCTATAATTCGAGTGTAAGGAAAAGGAGGTTCAATATGAACGATAAAGCCAAACAAAGCAAATGTGCACACGCACTGCTCGTAGTGGACTGTTCAGGTTCGATGAACAGTCATCGTGAGCAAACCATCCAAAGCGTCAATTCTTTCTTAGAAGTTCAAAGGGAGAGTGATGTTGAAACAAAGATTACCACCTGCTTTTTCAATGATATCGTAAAAACAAGCCAACCTAAATTAGTACATGATCATGGGGAGTTGACTTTCAATGACTATCACTGCTCGGGTTATACCGCATTGCTTGATGCGATTGGTCAGATGATCACAATGCATCAACCTGTCCCTGGTGAGTTGACCATGGTCGCTATTATGACGGATGGCATGGAGAATGCGAGTCAAAGGTATTCGCTTATCGAAGTCAAACGATTGATTGAAGAGAAAACCGAAGAAGGATGGCTGTTTAGCTTTCTTGGCGCAGATTTAAGTAGCAGCCGCGATGCCGATGACATTGGCATTAAAAAGGAGAATCAGAAGTTTTTTAAGAAGACTGACATGAAAGAGATCATCGATGATGTTTCCCGAAATTTTAACAATAGTAAACTGTCCCCGCGTTTCCTTACCGCGGATGAGCTGTGCTTGTTGGATGAACGCAATCGAAAGATCATTGTTGACACCGGTTCACCGATTTCATTTACCGATGTCAGCACGATCAACTTTCTCAATGATCGATACAGTCGGTCCAACCATCCCCTGCTTGCGATGATTCAGAAGTATCTGTCTTCGCATATCAGCGGATTGATCGGTATGGATATCTTGGGTCAATATGACTTGAGTTTCCAATACGATCGACGAATGGGTCGTTGGACCGTAAAACCTTGGCAAGTTAACACAAGTGAAGGTGATCGATTCGATGTTGAGTATTACGGTGGAGTACCGGTTGTAGAGGCAATCGTTGACGGGAAGCGAGGTAAGTTTTTCCTTGATACCGGAGCGACGATATCCTTTCTTCGCAAAAGCTGGATTGATCATCAGCCTTACATTGGTGAAGCCGAGGATTTCTTCCCTACGTTGGGAATATTCTCGACTGATTTATATCGCTGTCAACTACAGTTTGCCAATCGTACATTCTCTGATTCCATGGGTGTAATGCCTGAGGGATTGGAAGTATTAATTCCGGATTGGATCGATGGAATCATCGGATTAAATGTCCTGAAGGATACCAAGATCAATTTCGGATTCAAGTCTAAGTATTTCAGTTTAAATTAAGAAAGAGAGGTAACCTTTATGAAAGGTTCTATCGTCGGCGATGTTGTGGGCTCGATTTACGAGTTTCATAACAACAAGTCGACATCATTTCCACTGTTTTCCAATCGTTGCCGTTATACGGATGATTCTGTTATGTCCATTGCCACAATGGACGCGCTGCTGAACAAACTCAGTTTTGCAACGGCCTACAAACGTTGGTACAGTAAGTATCCCAAAGCGGGGTACGGCCCAAGTTTCAGACGTTGGGCACAGTCAGGCAGTTATTCACCCTACAACAGTTATGGCAATGGCTCAGCGATGCGCGTCGCCGCTGTCGCTTGGTGGGCGAAAAGCTTGGAGGAAGCGTTGAAGTTAGCTAAGGAGTCGGCCATGGCCACCCATAATCATCCCGAGGGGGTCAAGGGTGCGCAAGCCACGGCAGCTGCCATATACATGGCTAGAACCGGTTCAACTAAAGCGCAAATCAAGCAATACATCGAAAAAAGCTTCGGTTATTACCTCGATGAATCCGTTGATTCTATCCGGGTTTGGTATCGTTACGATGTTTCCTGTCAGGGCACCTGCCCTCAAGCCATTCGTTGTTTCCTGGAGTCCAACGACTTCGAACACGCGATTCGCTTGGCGGTGTCAATTGGCGGAGACACTGATACGATTGCTTGTATTACCGGATCGATCGCTGAGGCGATGTTTGGCATCCCTACCCCTATAGAGCAACAGGCCATGCGCCGTTTACCCGCCGATTTAAAAGAAGTCGTAGATCAGTTTTACCAGCGAATCGGGAGGTAGTCATGGAAGAATCAGATGACTTATATGCCACCCGGTTTATTCATACGATTATGTTAATCAAAGGCCGTGATATTGTTCGAAAAGCTTTTTGTCACAGAGATGAAGAAATGTTGTTTATTTACTCCACAATGATTAATGAGTTTGAAAGCCGTCCTGGAGAAATATCGCAAGGTCTGGAAATTTATGAGAGTTTTATTTGCAAGTTGGACTGGCACAAGGAAAACGGCATTCCGCTATACATTCAAATCGGCAGTGCCAGGCCAAAGGGATCCGATGGGAAGATGTTGAATGCCCTTATATTTACCGACGGTCTTAGGATGGAGAATCAGGAAGTTATGATGCTCTATCCTTCGATTGATGGTGTTGAGCCGATTATTGAACGCGCCTTTATTCTACCGGCGAGTGAGTGTGAGGTGGAAATTGATGAAAAGCGATTGTTGACCAACCAGGAGATCAAAGATATTGCGTTAAACTTCGCCGAAAAAGAGTTGCTATCGTCTGGATTCTTGATTGAGAAAATCAACGATTCAATCGATGCCAATATCAATATTATCGCTAAGAAAGAGCAGTTGGTATGGGGAATTCGTGTCGAAGGCGCATATTATCCATATGTCGGAAACTGTCCGGAAGGGCTAAAACGATTTCTTGCGGATCATGTCTATGATGGTGTGATGTTCGGCTTATTTACGGTCGGACTGATCAACAATCAGGAGGGTGAGGAATTTTTTACCCACGACCCTGATCACTGTACCGTTGAGTATCATGGTTTGATACCCTTGGTAGTCGAAGCGTCCGAAAATCCCAACGAAAGCAGTCCGTGGTTGAATTAACCCGGCTGCTTTTGCGTTATAATTAAGGAAAACGGAGGGTCAGTTATGTGGGGAGCTATCATCGGTGATGTCATTGGTTCATTGTTTGAGAAGTTTAATCATAAAGGTAAGGATATTGAATTATTTCATGCGCTTTCGCATTACACGGATGACACGGTCATGACAATTGCGACGATGGATGCACTGCTCAAGGAAATTCCCTTTGAAGTAGCATATAAGGAGTGGTATCGCAAGTATCCTAAAGCTGGTTTTGGACAGCGATTCAGAGAATGGGGTAAGGATGACTCGTATGAACCACTAAATAGTTATGGTAATGGTTCAGCCATGCGAGTATCTCCAATATCTTATTGGAAAGATACATTGGAAGAAGTACTGGAACTAGCAACACAAACAACCAAGGTTACGCATAATCATCCGGAAGGTGTCAAAGGTGCGAAAGCAATTGCTTCTGTAATTTTTTTGGCAAGATCCGGTAGGAGCAAAAACGAGATTAAAAAGCACGTCGAAGAAACGTATCATTATGACCTAAGCGAGACGACCGACAGTATTCGATCATGGTATAAGTTTGATGTTACATGTCAGGGTTCTGTGCCTCAAGCGATTCGTTGTTTTTATGAGGCATCGGATTTTGAGGATGCGATTCGCTTGGCAATTTCGATTGGCGGAGATTCGGATACAATTGCCTGTATGACTGGTTCGATGGCAGAAGCATATTATAAGATTGACGATAAAATCAAGCAAAAAACACTCAATCGCTTACCGAGGGAATTTGTAAATGTGTTCCATTCATTTCTTGAAAAAACGGGTCAGTTGAGCGATGAGGATCAGATCATCTTCAATAATTATCAACCGCCGAAGGTTAGAAATGTCCAATGAGAAGCGATAAAATTCAGTTATAAAAATGTTTTGACACTTAAAAATTCTGTAGTCAATTTAAGACTTTGGTTTCTGATTTTTTCAAGCTAATGCATAGATTTTAATGTGTAATGGTAAACACGGCAAATGCGTAATATCGTTATTTTATGCAAATGCCGTCATTGTACTATTATGAAATTGCTGACTACTCTTAATGACTTTATTAGTCGATCTCTATCGGTTGTATTATTCACCCTTACTAAGTCTACGATTTTCTTAATACCCATTTGGCCAATAAAATCCTCGTATACTATTTCTTTTCTTGATTTTTCAAACAGTTCATTATATTCGAATGGACTATCACAGAAAATATATGAAATAAGCTCAATTATATTCACTGAAGCAGAAATAAAGTAGCTTTCATCAAGATCAGTATTAACAAATGATTTAAGACTTCTTATCCCCTTCTTCATTTTCTCAAATGTTTCAGGATTTCTTTTTCCTTTCGATAGAAAACACAAAACCACACTGATTGTGTCTGTTAGGCAAGCTGTATAATCAATCTCCAGATTTCTTTGTTCGATCTCAAACTTTGACAAACTGATATATCGCATTTTTAAATTCTCTTTATCTGTAAAATTTTTATAAAGTTCGTTTACATCAAACCATTGCTTGATAACTTCCCTTGATTGATCTCGAAAAGCACCTTCCTTAGACACTCTTTCAAATCTCACACCAATAGTATTAGGTGCGAAAGCTGTTAGCTTATCTATCATAATATCCGTTATAGACGGTAGTGACACATATAGGTATGGTTCAGTGGAAAATAAAATATCATTTTTGACCTGTTTTTTAACAATACTTAAGTAAGGATTTACTTCAAAAACTGCATCTAATAGAATATACCCATCTTGATCATCATTCTTTTAAATAGAGTTAAAGAAAAATTTGTAATGAACCTTGGGAAAATGTATATCCGCCCTTTCATCCTTAACAAATTTAATAAACATAGAATCAGGATTAGCGATTGTGTTAAATAAACTCTCTAATTTCGCCATATTAGGTCTTGATATTAATATATCAATATCTGTTGAAAATCTCTTTGATTCATCAAGTAATAATATCAATGCTGTACCACCTTTAAAGATGAATTCAATTTCCATTGATATGATACTCTCAAGTAAACAAAAGGCAAACAATTGTCTTTCAAGAGTTATATTCTTCACTGGATTATCAGTTCGACTCTCAATCCATAGCTTTAAACGATCTTTATCCTTAAGGATTGCTTGATCTAGCAACGAAATTCACCTCTATTCAAATCATAGCTCAATTCATTCTCAACAAATTTTGATATTTCTTCATAAATACCTCGATTTTTTGCATAATAGAACAACTTCTGAAAATTTACACAATAAGCTTTTAAAGCACCTTCAAAGATATGGTTTAACTCACTATAAAAACTATAAGTACTTGATTCTGCATATATATCTACAAGTATTTTTTCAATTGATGGTTTAAAAACAATCCTTGAAGATCTACTAATATGTACATTTGCCGCAATCTTACTATTGTAAGGCTTATCAAGTGGAGCTCGTGTGTTTAATTTCTTTAGTATTATCTGGTTCTCTTTATGCATGTAGAATTCTAGTTCTTTTTTATTAGGTTCCAATAGAACATTATAGTCGTGTTTTAGAAAGTCAAAAACAAGTTCCAAA
Organism: Erysipelotrichaceae bacterium; assembly: GCA_030694975.1. Classification (GTDB taxonomy): domain Bacteria; phylum Bacillota_I; class Bacilli_A; order Erysipelotrichales; family Erysipelotrichaceae; genus UBA2227. The sequence continues at coordinate 80,553 of JAUYTU010000008.1, forward strand.
TATTGCTTATTTGTTTCAACAATTGTGTAATAGTCAATTGGCATCAAGTTCAAGTACAGGGATAGAAATCCTGTGTTCCAAATGCATATATCTAAGTTATCGAATCTATCTTCAATTTTACTTTGCAGTAACAAATCACTTTTGGTATACTCGTATGAAAATGGTTTTAGCTTTCCGTTATACTTGAATTTTCTATCGTTGAATTTGTGTAATACATTTGCCTTAATTAAATCTATTAAATAGAATCTCAGATAACTAGAGTTTCTTTCTGGATTTATCTTTAAAATAAAACTCAATAATTCCTCTCTTGTAACTAGATTCTTTTCCATCATAAAATCATTAATTTTGGAAATTTCATCTTTCTTCATAAAATACCTCCCACATTATATTATCATACGGCATTTGCAAATAATATACTATTTTTGCAAATGCCGTATTTATATAAGACATCAATATCAATAAAAAGAACTCTCAAAACTGAGAGTTCAAATTGTGACACATGGTGCACCAGATGGGACTCGAACCCACACGGTCGCCCATACGCGCCTGAAGCGTACGCGTCTGCCAATTCCGCCACTGGTGCATTTTCTTGAGTCCTTTTATATTATATGCAAACAAGGACTCAAGAGCAATAGGTATTTAGTCCAACAAGTTGAATAACATGGCTTTATGCAATTTTGATGCATCGCCATCCAATAAATTTACCAAGGTAAATGCAAACTCAGGTACCGTCGCAACGCCGCGACTGGTCACCAGATTTCCATCAATAACAACCAAGTCCTCAAGATATTCCGCACCGTCATAGGTTTTATCACCAGCAGAAACAGGGTATGAAGTTAGTTTGCGATCCTTAATGATTCCGGCAGCTGCCAATACCGATGGTGCCGCACAGATTGCTGCAATCCATTTCCCCTTTTTGTCAAACTGACGAAGCAAATCCAATACCCGTTGATCTGCCATTAAGTTGGTTGCTCCTGGTAACCCACCGGGTAAGAAAATCATGTCGTAATCGATGAGATCTTCTCCAACTAAGCGATCGGAAACCACCTTGATATCATGCGATCCTCGAACAATTTCTTTGTCGATGGAAACCAAATCAACCTTAAGCCCCGCTCTTCTTAAAATATCGACTGTAGCTAATGCTTCCGTTTCTTCAAATCCATCCGCAAGCATACATGCAATTTTTTTCATATCATCACATCCTTTTCTCAATTCTAACACTTTTACACTATTTTTTGTAAACGTCGCTCAAAATTGCTTTGGCTGTTTTATATAAGTGATCCATGCCCATTTCCTTAACTCCCAAACCCGTATAGACTTCTCCGGTCAGCACTCCGTCATGATCCAACGCTTCAAAGTATTGATCAATCAAATGATCGCAAAGTTCTTGCTCTTGCATTGGACCAAAAGGATTGGCAAAGTAGGTGGTACTTACACCGGATTCATCCGTTGTTCCCAAGGCCATCCGCTTACCCATGATAAAGGTATCTTTCATATCCAATGCCCTATTTGCCAGATGCATGCCCTCTTTATTATCATAGTTATTGGCATACAGGAAATAGTCCACCGGATGATTCTTAGTAATCTGTGCATAAGTGCTCACCGGAATAATAACGCGCGCATTGGCTGTTTCCGGATTCATGAAAATGCTTCGCTCCATATTTTTGTATGGGCTTCCGGCATCCAAATCATCCAATCGCACAAACGCACCAATTTCCGTTCCCTGAGCCACGACTTTACCATTTTCCAAATGCAGGGTTCCCATATCGTCGAAGATAACATCGATTTTCGCAAGTTGAGGATGTTTTAACATCTCAATCGCTTCAATCGTCTCACTTTTTCCGGCACCGGAATCACCGATGAATATCAAACCCTTAACCGTGCCATCTTTGAAATGTAAGTTGACCATCGACCCATGCAATGGCAACCTTCCTTTACGCATCATCGCGGCATTATGTAAGGTTAGCACCATCTTTTTCATATAGCCGAAATAGTCAATGCGTGGTTGGTAAGGTACCACCCCGGTGTACACGCGATTGCTATCATCATAGAAATAGGTGCACTCCGTTTCACCGGTTTTTACACCGAAAAACAAAATACAGTCTGGTTTGCGTTTTAACACTTCTTTTTGCTCCGCAAGTTCAAATAAGTTCGCCAATGAAATTCCCGAGAATGTGAAATCTCGATGGAAATTAATGAAGATCAGCAACTGACCGACTTTCGCAGGGTAGCAGAAATATTCATCTTTATTGACAGGCAATTGAGCCACACTGATGGGAGAGACAAGTTTGAACGATCCTGACCGCGTTGTGCTCTTTGGATGCAACAATAACGGTGTTCTGAGTAATATTGAATCGATAAACGGAATTCCTTTTGCTACTTCATATCCGGGCAATATTGACCACTTGATATCGCGAACGACCATCGAAGCATTCGATCCGGCATTCAATTGACGATACACATGATTGCGACTGCCTTGTATTTTTTCTTGGGCACTGCGATAAACCGAGAGTATCAATGAGTTGAACTTCGTATCCGCATCAATAAAGTTGGTAATCAGATTGCCTTGAGAAGAGCTTTGCTTAATGATGGTGCACCGCTGAAAAGAGCGCCAATAATTATACACATCCTCAACGACTTCTAAGAGTTTTTCAGGTTGCTTGAGATACGGTGAGTCAATTTCATCCAACTCTAAAACTAATAGTAGTTTCAATAAATGTACCAGATTATCTGCAGCTTCCTCATTGCTTTTACCACCCACAACATACGCATGTAAGTTTGGATAATCTGCTTGGACTTTTTTAATGTAGGACAGGATGACGCCCTTGAAACTATCCGAAGAAACGATCTCGTTGGTCGTTGAGTAATAACGTTGGGAAAAGTTGATCAATGCGGTATTTTTATTTAAGTAAAAGGACTCTCTCATAAGTAACCCTCCAAATATCAACATTATATCAGAAATGCAAGAAAATATGTTTTTTACATGTAAGAAATGAAACAAATGATCATCCAATTAGCGTAAAATCGAGATTACAACGGACAGCCCAATCATTAAGACATTGGAGTAACTGTGCATAATCATTGGATAGATGATACTTCTTGATTTCTCATAGCAATCGCCATAGAAATATCCAAGGACTATCGCATAGAAAACCTGAAAAACTGAGTAGGAAATACTAAAAGGATTGAATGAGAATCCGATGTGAGCAATCCCAAAGATGATGGAAGCAAATAAAACAGCGTAGCTTAAATGCTTATTGATTCGTCGATCGGTTACCAACCCCGCAAACACACTGATCGCAAAAGCTCTGAAAATCAACTCCTCTGAAGGTCCGGATAAGAGTAACTGAAATCCTAAATAACCTGCGATATTCCGAGTGGTTAACGGATATGCAAAAGACACGATGCCACCACTGACCATGGTTATTAAATAGGCTATGAGGGTATAAACTGTAAACACCAAAATAAACCTCTTTAAATACTTCATTCCTTCAAGCTTATCACCCCAACCTAGGTTAAACTTGATTTTGAAGGTGTTAGATACGATTAGCATGATTGGAATAATAACAAGTGCCTGCACAATATGATGGACACTGATCCACATGAATGCTCCATCCGGATCAATTGTTGAGAAATCGAATAAATTTGCCACTAAACTTCCAATTCTAGGTGCTATCAGTAGAACAAATGCCAGTATAAGCATAACCATAATCTTTTGAAAAAAATTCATTTTTGTTTCCCCCTTTTATTTTTACATTTCTTTTATTATACCCTAACTTTAAGCAATGCTACATCAATCGATATCCACTTCATCAATCAAATGTAGACCTTCTGATGTAAACAAGTAGTGCTGTTCGCACACATGATTCAAAAACTGGCGATTCATGAGATACTGCCAGAATAGTCCCATCAAACTGTTCAAACATTAACAAAAAGACAGAACTTATACCTCAAAATTTCAACTGTTCACTAAATTTCTTTATACATGAAAAGGACATGTTCCGCCTCTGAAAATCCGTTCTTCTTATAAAAATATGGAGCTGGAGTGTATCGAGAAGTTGACAATGTAAGCCCTGCAAATTTGTGTTCTTTTATATACAATTCAACAGCAATTATCAATTCTGTACCGTACCCCTTTCGTTGAAGATTGGGGGAAATAAACATTTCATCCACAAAGACTTCACTGTTATTCCACCATATTTTTTCATGGCAGAAGATAGCTCCCTTGATTTCGCCATCGATCCAAAGTGTGTAACCAATAAACTTCTTACAATCCGTAAAATCTCTCAAATAGTCTTGCGCTGTTTCTAGCGACCATTGACATTGCCATTGTTCGTTGTTGTAAACGGAAACCATAATTTCTGAACAAGCCCGCAAGTCGCTTAACTCAAACTTCTTGATCATCGTGTTTTCTCTCATTAAATTGCTTCTCGAATCTTTCTGATCTCTCGCCATACGTTATCCCCAAAGTTGCTAACAAGAGTGATTTGGATATTTTTCGTTGGATTATACTCAGAAATAAAACTGACCCCCGGATCTTGCCCTTGAAAGTACAAGATGTTCTCTAAGGTATTCTTGTCTTTGTGAATCCAAATACCATAACCATAATAGGATCCTTCGCCATCTTCACTATGCACCTGAAACATTTGTTCGGTCATGTTTTTCGTTAGCAAGCGATGATGAAGCAATGCATCCCAAAACCTCGAAATATCTCCGGTTGTGATGAATGCTCCTCCTGCTCCGGTACCTTTTGCATCGACACTATAAATATTGGTACGATAAGAATCGGTAGATTCACAGTAAATATAATTATTTGCACAGTTTGACGGTAATCGATCAAGTTCAAAATATCCGGTTGAATCCATTTGACAAGGTCTAAATATAACCTCTTCCAAGTATGAATCAAACGGTTTTTGAGTCAGTTGTTCAATAATTAATGCCAGCAGAACAAATCCGGAATTGTTATAGCTAAACTTTGTTCCTTTCGGATATTGCATGGGCTTGTCTATAAAAAGCGGTAGCAAGTCCGAATTCTCTCTTATTTTGTAACTTGGAAAATCTATCCAAAGTTGCTCGTATTCATCCATGATCTGCTCATCGAAATAATCTGGCACTCCTGATGTATGCGTGAGCAATTGCTCTACGGTCACTTCAGGGTCGATTTGGTGTAAATCAAACGTCAACAACTGTCCCAGTGTATCCCTGAAATCTAATTTGCCTTTTTCAATAAGTATTTGTATTGCGACAGAAACAAAAATCTTTCCAGCGGATGCACTGGCAAATCGAGTATTTTTGAGATTCAGTCGTTTATTCGCAAGATCCGCATAACCTTGTTCACTCTCAATAATGATTTTTCCATCTTGTTTGACAAATAAGTTTCCACGGAAATCCTCCGATAACATCACTTTATTCATTACTGTCCCCCTGATGTAACAACTGCTCCAGAATCGTCAATACTCCCTGTTCCTCATTGGAAGGCGCCAGAAATTTCGCACTTTCCTTTACGTATTGAGGGGCATTTTCCATCGCATACGAATATTTGGCCATCCTCAACATTTCTACATCATTTCCTCCATCCCCAAAAACGATGATCTCATCCGCGGTTATTCCATGCTTATCCGCAAGCAATTTAAGTCCAAAGGCCTTATGACAATCTCTGACAATCAAATCGATACTGCCATGACCACTGGTAACAACATCTACTTCGTTGGGAAGACTCTGTTTAATCAAATCTACATAATGCATCGTATCCTCATCTTTACAGTTGATATTAAATTTAATCATCGGATCAGATACCGAATTGAAGGATTTAACTTCCTCAAGTCGATGATACCACTGTCCGACAAATGTTTTTCGCTCGGGGTTGGTGAGCATATATGCTCTTTTTTCAGTACAAAATACATTAATCAAGTCCGGTTTATCTCCAACAAAAGCTAAAATACTTTGTTTTGCATTTTCACTAAACTCCGTCACTTTTAACGGTATGCCTCCATCACTGATATACGATCCATTCTCAGCCACAAACATCATTTCATCATCACGATGCTCAAAAAAACTGATTAGCTGATAATATTGATTTCCAGATGCAACTACAAATTTTATGTCCCTTTTTTTCATGATTTCAAATAACTTCCAAAACCTGGGTCTGTCATATTCCATCTTCCTGTTTAAAAAAGTTCCGTCCATATCGACAGCGATCATTTTAATTTTGCTCATCGTTATCTCCATCAAGTGTTTACTTTATCAGTATACATGATAAAGTAGTTATAGACAAAAGGAGAAATTAACTATTATAAATCAAGAGAAAAATGAGATAAAACGAAAAGAATAATTCTATCCATGACAAAATCCAGTCAGTTCGACTGCTTTGTCGATTGCGTAATCCCGGATTTCAAAACGCTACCTCATTTTGG
>JAUYTU010000009.1 GCA_030694975.1 Erysipelotrichaceae bacterium
TCTCGCAAGATATTCAGTCGTGACTTACCACTTCGTCCTTCCCGTACAATGATTTCCTTAAACTCCTTTGTAAAACTAATCGATTTCTCACCTACTTTTTTTACATAACGATTGCTTTTCAGTATTTCAATTTCTTCATTAATAAATGTAACTTTTGACATTTTTCTACCTCTGTTCTAAGTATAATAAAACCCCATAGCGGAGTCACGTTTTTTATTCCGTGTCTACTCTATGGGGTATAGTATATTTAGCTACTGCTTTACTATTTTCTGCATTGGCATCCGTAGCAACTTCTCAATTGGCACAACGATATTTCAACAGTTCAGTCGTGCTGGGTTCTTCTGTTGTCGGTATATCGGGATATATACTATCGCTGACACTTGGTACTTATAGCGTATTGTTCGCCGGAACGATTTTCGCCGCTTCTTTTGCGGGGATGAGTCAAATTAAGATATTGAAAACCCCGCTCTATTTTGCGATTGCGGGTTTGATTACTGCGATTATCTTCCTGGCAAGTTCAACCTATTTCTTAGGTTTGGGTGGAAAAATGGGTACCAGTGCATTTATCGGTGTTCTCGCCACTCTTATCCTCATTAAAAAAACGTAAGCGCTATGTTTTTCGATTCTTTGTACAACAAAAGCCGGTTTCCCGGCTTTTTGAGTTTTTGAATAAATTAACGGATGATTTCGGTAACGTTACCGGCGCCAACTGTACGTCCACCTTCACGGATGGAGAACTTTGTGCCTTGTTCAACAGCGATCGGATTGATCAATTCAACGATCATTTCGATGTTGTCGCCCGGCATAACCATTTCAACGCCTTCCGGCAACTGGATAACACCTGTTACGTCAGTCGTACGGAAATAGAATTGAGGACGGTAGTTCGATACAAACGGAGTATGACGTCCGCCTTCTTCTTTGCTCAATACATAAACTTGAGCTTTAAAGTTGGTGTGCGGCTTAACGGAGTTGACTTTAGCCAATACTTGACCACGTTCAACTTCATCACGGTTAACACCACGCAACAATGCGCCGATGTTATCGCCAGCTTGTGCGCTGTCCAACAGTTTGTGGAACATTTCGATTCCGGTAACAACCGTTTTCTTCGTCGGACGAATACCAACGATTTCAACTTCTTCACCTAATTTTAATGAACCGCGTTCAACACGACCGGTAGCAACTGTACCACGACCAGAAATCGTAAATACATCTTCAACCGACATCAAGAACGGTTTGTCTGTTTCGCGGATAGGATCAGGAATGTATGCATCTACTGCATCCATCAATTCACCCAATTTTGGTTCCCAATTTGGGTCGCCTTCGCCACCCTTAAGAGCAGAACCACGGATAACCGGAGCGTTGTCGCCGTCGAATCCGTATGCTGACAATAATTCGCGAACTTCCATTTCGACTAAGTCGATTAATTCTTCATCATCGACCATATCGCATTTGTTCAAGAACACGACCATATGCGGGATACCTACTTGGCGGCCCAACAAGATGTGTTCGCGGGTTTGCGGCATCGGTCCGTCCGTAGCAGCAACAACCAAGATTGCGCCGTCCATTTGAGCAGCACCGGTAATCATGTTTTTAATGTAGTCGGCATGGCCTGGGCAGTCAACGTGAGCATAGTGACGAGCAGCCGTCGAATATTCTACGTGAGCCGTGTTAATAGTAATGCCGCGAGCTTTCTCTTCAGGTGCACCGTCAATTTGGTCATAAGCGACCTTCTTCGATGTACCTTTTTTCGAAAGGTAAGATGTGATAGCCGCTGTTAAAGTCGTTTTACCATGATCGACGTGACCGATGGTTCCAATATTTACATGCACTTTAGAGCGATCAAATTTTTGTTTTGCCATTGCAATTTTCCTCCTGATTTTGTTATTTTTTTAGAACACTTATATTTTATGATAAAAGCCTGTCAAAATCAATGATTAGTTATCTCTGACATTCTTCTTGGCAACCTTCTCACTGATGCTCTTAGGAACATCCATATAGTGAGCGAATTGCATCGAGTAACTGCCACGACCCTGCGTAAATGAACGCAGATCCGTTGCATAACCAAACATTTCAGAAAGCGGAATGAATGCTGTAACAGCAACCGCATTGCCTCTTTCTTCCTGATCTTTAATCTGGCCGCGACGTGAAGAAATATCTCCCATAACGCTACCCAGATACTCTGCCGGAGCTGTAACTTCGACATTCATAATCGGTTCTAACAGAACCGGATTACACTTTTTCGCAGCTTCTTTCAAAGCCATCGAACCAGCAACCTTAAACGCCATTTCCGAAGAGTCGACTTCATGGTACGAACCATCATAGAGGGTCGCCTTAATGTCGATAATCGGATAACCGGCAATCAAACCGTTATTTAATGAGGCTTGAATGCCTTCCATCGTCGGCTTGATGTATTCCTTCGGAATCGTACCGCCAATGGTCGCATCTACGAATGTAAAGCCTTTTCCGGTTTCGTTTGGCTCAAATTTGACCTTAACGTGACCGTATTGACCGCGACCACCGGACTGACGCACAAACTTACCTTCGCAATCACCCAACTGACGGATGGTTTCGCGGTAGGCAACTTGCGGAGCACCGATATTCGCTTCAACTTTAAATTCGCGTTTCATCCGATCAACCAAGATATCCAAATGCAACTCACCCATACCAGCAATGATTGTTTGCCCTGTTTCTGGGTCAGTAAACGCTCTAAACGTCGGATCTTCTTCAGCTAATTTGCTTAAAGCCAGACCCATTTTGTCTTGATCGCCCTTCGACTTCGGTTCAATGGCAACATTGATAACCGGTTCCGGGAATTGCATAGATTCTAAGATGATCGGGAATTTTTCATCACACAGCGTATCGCCGGTGGTGGTGTCTTTCAAACCGACAGCCGCCGCGATATCTCCGGAATAAACTTCCGTGATTTCTTGACGGTGATTGGCATGCATTTGCATCAAACGGCCGAAACGCTCACGTTTATCTTTGGTAGCGTTCAACACGTAGGATCCTGAAGTTGCCTTACCTGAATATACTCTGAAGTAACTCAAGCGACCGACAAACGGGTCCGTCATGATTTTAAACGCTAACGCCGCAAAGGGCTCTTCGTCGTTGGAAGGACGCTCAACAACTTCACCATTAGGAAGTATACCTGTAATATGGTCTACATCCAACGGGGAAGGCAGATAGTCGACAACCGCATCCAACATCGCGGTAACACCTTTATTCTTATACGCCGCTCCGCAGAGGACCGGGAAGAACTCCCCAGTAAGTACTGCTTTACGGATGGCTGCCTTGATTTGTTCAACGGTTGGTATTTCACCTTCCAGAACTGCCATCATCATATTTTCATCATAATCTGCTAACATTTCGATTAGTTTATCTCTATATTGTTGAGCGGAATCCAAATACTCCGCCGGGATTTCTTGAATCAAATCCACTTTCTTCGAAACATCTTGGAAAATACGAGCATTCATTTCAACAAGATCAATGATCCCGTCGAAATAGTTTTCTACGCCGATCGGTAATTGAATCGGTGTAGCTTTTGCTCCTAAACGAGTAAGCAACGAGCGGGCAGACATGTAGAAATCAGCACCGGTCGCATCTAATTTATTAACAAATACAATGCGCGGAACGTTGTATTTGGTCGCCTGACGCCAAACTGTCTCTGTTTGTGGTTCAACGCCTGACTTCGCATCCAATACCGCAACGGCACCATCGAGTACACGAAGTGATCGCTCAACTTCTACGGTAAAGTCTACGTGGCCCGGGGTGTCAATGATGTTGATACGGTGATCATGCCATTGGGCTGTGGTTGCGGCAGAAGTAATGGTAATACCACGTTCCTGTTCTTGCGCCATCCAGTCCATCGTAGCGGCACCGTCATGCACTTCACCAATCTTATGTGTACGGCCTGTATAAAACAGGATCCGTTCGGTCGTCGTTGTTTTACCAGCGTCAATATGAGCCATAATACCGATATTGCGCGTCTTTGCTAGTGAAAACTCACGTGCCATAGGTAGATTCTCCTTTCGTTGTAGCTCTCACTCTTACCAACGGTAATGAGCGAATGCTTTATTTGCTTCAGCCATCTTATGGGTATCATCGCGCTTCTTAACAGAAGAACCTGATCCATTGGCTGCATCTAAAATTTCGTTGGCTAAACGTTGTTCCATGGTTTTTTCATTACGCAAACGAGCATAATTGACCACCCAACGCAAACCGAGTGTTAAGCGGCGTTCTTGTGTAACTTCGATCGGTACTTGGTAGTTAGATCCGCCGACACGACGAACTTTTAACTCCAACATCGGCATTACATTAGCAAGTGCTTGTTCAAAGACTTCCATCGGCTGACGGCCCGTCTTTTCTTCAATAATCTCAAACGCATTATACAAAATTGATTGTGCGACACCGCGTTTACCGTCAATCATGATTTTGTTGATTAAGCGTGTAACTAATTTCGAGTTGTAAATCGGATCGATTAATACATCACGCTTAGCTATATGTCCTTTTCTTGGCATATTTAAATCCTCCTTTCACAATTAACGGCTTATCTGCCTTTTTTGACCGGTGCTGTAGCTTGACCCGGTTTCGGGCGCTTCGCTCCATACAACGAACGACTTTGTTTACGATTGTTTACCCCTGCACAGTCCATGGTTCCACGAATAATGTGGTAACGGACCCCCGGTAAATCTTTAACACGGCCTCCACGGATAAGAACAACACTATGTTCTTGCAAGTTGTGGCCGATACCCGGAATATATGCTGTAACTTCCATCCCATTGGACAAACGTACACGAGCATATTTACGTAGTGCAGAGTTCGGTTTCTTCGGTGTCATCGTACCTACACGAGTACATACTCCGCGCTTTTGCGGAGAAGAGATATCGGTTGTGGTACGCAGCAAGGTATTCAAACTTTTATTCAAAGCCGGTGACTTCGACTTGGTAACCTTACTTGACCGTCCTTGACGAACTAACTGATTGATTGTTGGCATGCGTAATCTCCTTTCATTTGTAGCACACACATCCTGGTGTGTCATAATCTTCAGAAAATTTAGTTCCCCGGAAGGGAAACTAATTTATCCATAAGCGTGTATATTTTACCTTTATTGAGGAGCAAAGTCAACACCTTGCTCCTCAATTATTAACTAATCTTCTGCGCTGACGCGTGTCATTTCTTCCGGAAGGGAAATATAGTCATCTTTATCCGCATTTCGCTCTTCACGATCCAACTTTAACTCCGCAGCTAAGGCCATAATCTCCTCCGTAGTTTCACGGTAATTCTTCGCGCCGGTACCCGCCGGTATCAACTTACCGATAATGACATTTTCCTTCAAGCCCATCAACGTATCGATTTTGCCCTTGATTGCAGCATCTGTCAATACTTTGGTTGTTTCCTGGAAAGATGCAGCCGACAAGAATGAATCGGTTTCAACGGAGGCCTTCGAAATACCTAACAGCGTCGGACCAAAGATGGCCGGGCGTTTATTTGATAGTAATGCCTTACGGTTGATGCCAGTGATTTGCGGCAAGGAAATTTGCATACCTGCCGACAGCGATGTATCTTGACCGTCAATGATGATAACTTTTCGCAACATCTGACGAATCATAACTTCTACGTGTTTATCCGAAATTTCAATCCCTTGAGAAGCATATACCTTTTTGACTTCTTTCAGAATATACTTCTGAACTTCCGCCACACCGGCAACTTCCAATAATTCCTTCGGATTGACCTGACCTTCCGTCAGTTTGTCTCCGGCCAAAACTTCCGAACCGACCTTCAACCAAGAACGCTTGGTTTGAGTCATATCGATTTCATGCTCGATGCTTTCCTTCTCATTGGAAACCACAATCTTCATGCGACCGCCCGATTCCGGATCGATAACATCCGTAATGGTTCCATCAATTTTAGATAGTACAGCAGCACTCTTGGGGTGACGTGCTTCAAACAATTCTTCAACACGCGGTAAACCTTGCGTAATATCTTGTCCTTCAGCAGCCGCAACCCCACCGGTATGGAAGGTACGCATGGTCAACTGAGTTCCCGGTTCACCGATGGATTGAGCAGCCATAATACCTACAGCTTCGCCAACCTCAACAATTTTACCGGTCGCCATGTTACGACCATAACAACGCTTACAAATACCATAGGTAGAATCACAAGTAAATACGTTGCGGATGTGCATCTTTCTTACATCAGCGGCCACAATGCGCTTCGCTGTTGCTTCATTGATAAACTCATCCTCTTCGATTAATACTTCTTTGGTAACCGGATCGATAATCGTTTCTTTTGAATAACGACCCACCAAACGGTCATATAAACCTTCAATGACCGAATTGGTCTTGCGATCAACGATTTCTTCGACTAAATAGCCGCGATCGGTTCCGCAATCCTCTTCATTAATAATGACATCTTGAGCAACGTCGACCAAACGACGGGTAAGGTATCCGGATTCAGCCGTTTTTAACGCAGTATCCGTCAATCCTTTACGAACACCATGGGTCGAGATAAAGAACTCAGACACATTCAACCCTTCGCGGAACGAAGAGTAAATCGGTACTTCGATAATGCTCGCCTGGTATTCCTTCTTCGATTTCGATTGAGTCGGTTTCGCCATTAAGCCACGCATACCGGCCAACTGGGTAAAGTGAGAACGGTTACCACGGGCACCCGAGATCGCCATCATGTTGATCGGGTTTTTACGTGGCAGGTTTTCCATCAGCTCATCACCGATTTGAAGCTTCACGTTGTCCCACAATTGTGTTAAGTGACGTTCCCATTCGCGAGCCGTCAAACGACCGCGTTTGTATAATCTCATCAGCTCAGCCGCTTTTTCTTTTCCGTATTCAACATATTTTTGCTTGTTAGGAGCAACGTTGATATCGGCCAATGAAACTGTCATGCCGGCGATTGTTGAATATTTAAATCCCAAATCCTTGATTTGATCCAAGATTTCCGAAGTTTTCTTGGTTGAATAACGATTGAACACTTCTGTAATGATTAAACCCAAATCTTTCTTTTTGAAATCTTTGGCATTTTCCATCTTTGAAATGACTTCCTTGACATTAGCTCCCTGAGGGATAAAATACTTATCCGGAGTCGCAATAAAGTTAGCGGCCGTGATTTCATTGATATAAGGAAAGTCCGATGGGAACATTTCGTTAAAAATCAACTTACCCGGTGTCGTAACTAAGAACATCCTGTTTTGCTCTTCTGTAAAGGTGTCTTTGTTTAGCGCAGATGCTCGAACAGCAACTCGGGTGTGAAGGTGAATTTGTCTGTTTTCATAAGCCATCAAAGCTTCATTGCGACTTTTGAATACACGGCCTTCATTCGCCCCGTATCCTCTCCACAAATCAGCAGTTTCCTGATCACCTAAAGTTTCCAGTAAATCAGCCTTCTTAAAGAACTCATCTGCCATTTCTTCCATGTTTAAGTAGAAGTTACCCAAGACCATGTCTTGAGATGGCGTTACAATTGGCTTACCGTCTTTTGGCCCTAAAATGTTATTGGAACCCAACATTAAGATTTCAGCTTCGGCACGAGCCTCTTCCGACAACGGAACGTGAACCGCCATTTGGTCACCATCAAAGTCAGCATTAAACGCTGGTGTTACCAACGGATGCAGACGGATGGCTCTACCTTCAACCAGTTTAGGGAAGAAGGCTTGAATGCCCAAGCGATGCAACGTCGGTGCACGATTCAATAGAACTGGATGGTGACTGATGACATCTTCAACGATGTCCCAGGCACGCGAATCTTGACGATCGATCAGCTTTTCAGCGGTTTTGGGATTTCCCGCAATACCACGGCTGACGATTTCATTAATAACAAACGGCTTGAACAGCTGAATAGCCATTTCACGCGGAATACCGCATTCATACATCTTTAAATCCGGTCCGACCGCAATAACGGAACGACCTGAGAAGTCAACACGCTTACCGAGTAAGTTTTGACGGAAACGTCCTTGCTTACCTTTTAAGCTGTGTGAAAGTGATTTTAAAGCACGACCGCCGGCACCGGTAATCGGTTTGCTGCGACGTCCGTTATCGATGAGTGCATCGACAGCTTCTTGAAGCATGCGCTTTTCGTTTTGAACGATGATCGCAGGAGTGCCCAGTTCGAGCAGTTTGCGCAAGCGGTTGTTACGGGTAATGACACGACGATATAAATCATTCAAGTCACTGGTCGCAAAACGGCCGCCATCCAATTGCAACATCGGACGAAGATCGGGTGGAATGACCGGTAATACAGTTAGTACCATCCACGCCGGTTTGTTATCGGAGTGACGGAATGCTTCAATGGTTTCTAAGCGTTTGATTAATTTCTTGCGCTTGTCGCCTTGAGCATCAACTAATTCACGTTGGACTAAAGCATGTTCGGATTCAAGATCCACTTTTTCCAACATCGTTTTAACGGCTTCAGCACCGGTTTGAGCGATAAATGATCCCGGACCGTACATCGCCGCATATTCGCGGAATTCACGTTCGGAAATGACTTGTTTATAGTCCAGTGGTGTATCCATTGGATCTGTGATAACCCAAGATACGAAGTATACGACTTCTTCAAGTGCCTTGGGTGTGATGTTTAGCAATAGCGCCATCCGCGAAGGGATACCGCGCAAATACCAGATATGGGCAACGGGGGCGGCCAGCTCGATATGACCCATCCGTTCGCGGCGGACGCTGGACTTGGTGATTTCAACACCGCAACGATCGCAGACGACGCCTTTATAACGTACTTTTTTATATTTACCGCAATAACATTCCCAGTCCTTGGATGGACCAAAAATCTTTTCGCAGAACAGACCATCGCGTTCCGGCTTTTGTGAGCGGTAGTTGATGGTTTCTGGTTTTCTGACTTCCCCAAACGACCAGTCACGGATGCGTTGGGGTGAAGCTAAACCGATTTGAATCGAGGCAAAATTGTTAATACTCATTTTCTAGGCCTCCTTTTTAAACATCATATTCATCGAATCCGACGATAGCAGCTTCAGCAATGTCCTCATCATCGAATGATAAGGTTGACTCAAAGCCTAGATCAGCAGTTTCCAATACGGCCATTTGTGTCAAATCTTCCGCTTCGATCTTTTTCATATCGATTTCTGAACCCATTTCATCCAAGAGTTTGACATCGATAGCCAAGGCTTGAAGTTCATGTTTCAATACGCGGAAGGACTCAGGAACACCCGGTTCCGGAATGTTTTTGCCCTTAATGATCGCTTCATACGTTTTTGTACGACCGACAATATCATCCGACTTGATGGTCAAGATTTCTTGCAGTGCGTGGGCAGCTCCATAGGCTTCTAATGCCCAAACTTCCATCTCTCCGAAACGCTGACCGCCGTTTTGCGCCTTACCACCCAACGGCTGTTGAGTAACAAGCGAATAAGGACCGGTAGCGCGGGCATGGAGTTTGTCATCGACCATGTGCGCCAACTTAATCATATACATAACACCAACTGCGATGCGTTCATCGAATGCATCACCGGTACGACCGTCAAATAATACGGTCTTCCCATCAGCATTGACTTGTGCTTCTTCCATAATGGCTTTCAATTCATCATTGCTGATACCATCGAAAACCGGAGTGGCAAATTTAACACCTAATTTCTTGGCTGCCATACCCAAATGGATTTCCAAGACTTGTCCGATGTTCATACGTGATGGAACTCCGAAAGGATTTAACATAATATCGACTTGCGTACCATCCGGCAAGAAAGGCATATCTTCAATCGGTAAGATCTTAGAAATAACCCCTTTGTTACCATGGCGCCCGGCCATTTTGTCACCTTCAGAAATTTTACGTTTTTGAACGATATATACTTTGACAACTTCATTGACTCCCGGAGGCAACTCATGTCCGTCCTCACGACGGAAGATACGTACCGATTGAACGATACCACTACCGCCATGCGGTACTTTTAAGGAGTTGTCACGGACTTCACGAGATTTCTCACCGAAGATTGCTAATAACAGTTTTTCTTCCGGTGAAATTTCACTTTGACCTTTTGGAGTTACTTTACCGACTAAAATGTCGCTTTCTTTAACTTCCGCACCGACCATAACAATACCGCGGGCATCGAGATGACGGCAGGCATTTTCCGAAACGTTGGGAATATCCCGAGTGATTTCCTCAGGTCCCAATTTGGTATCACGAACTTCAATATCATATTCTTCAATATGGATCGATGTATAAACATCTTCTTTCACTAAACGCTCGGACATGATGATGGCATCTTCATAGTTGTAACCATACCAAGTCATAAATGCGATGGTAACGTTTTGGCCTAAAGCCAATTCGCCATTTTGCATCGCCGGTCCATCCGCAAGGATATCGCCGGTTTCAACGTATTCGCCTTTTTTGACAATTGGCTTTTGGTTAATACACGTACCTTGGTTAGAACGACGGAATTTCTGTAATTGATAAACTTGAGTGCCTGTATCTCCGGTAATAACGATTTTATTGCCATCAACATACGTAACTAACCCTGAGTTTGCTGATATCAAAGCACTGCCCGAGTCTTTGGCAACGCGGTATTCAATACCGGTTCCGACATACGGTGAGTTTGGTCTTAGTAGCGGAATGGCTTGACGTTGCATGTTAGCGCCCATTAAAGCACGGGATGCATCATCATTTTCCAAAAACGGAATACAAGCGGTAGCGACCGATACGATTTGTTTCGGTGATACGTCCGCAAGTTCGACTAACGACGCTTTTTCCAATACATTTTCACCTTTGTGACGGACAACGACTTGTTCATTAGCCAGTTTACCGTCTACGACTTCGTTGGCTTGAGCAATGACGTAATCGAGTTCATCGTCGGATGAAAGGTAAATGATTTCTTCCGTAACACGTCCGTCTTTTTCGACAGTACGATAAGGCGTTTGGATAAAGCCGAATTCATTGACTCGTCCATAGGAAGTCAAGTTGGAGATCAATCCGATGTTTGGTCCTTCCGGAGTTTCGATCGGACAGATACGGCCATAGTGAGATGAATGAACGTCACGCACTTCATATCCAGCGCGTTCACGTGTCAGACCGCCGGGTCCTAAAGCGGAGATACGGCGTTTGTTGGTCAGTTCGGCCAACGGATTGGTTTGGTCCATAAATTGTGACAACTGGGAGGAAGAGAAGAACTCTTTGATCGCAGCAGTCAGCGGACGGATATTGGTAAGGTTTTTCGGGGTTAGGTTGGAGGTTTCGGAAATAGACATTCTTTCCTTAACGACTCTTTCCATACGCGATAAACCGATTCTGAATTGATTTTGTATGAGTTCTCCGACGGTACGGATACGACGATTGCCCAATTGGTCAATGTCATCCACATCACCAACACCATCCATCATATTCAGTAAATAGGAATACGAGGCATACATATCGGAAATAGTAACGGTTTTTGCTGTACTGTAGGGATCGATTCCGATTAAGCGAATCGCTTGTTCATCCGAAGCGTCAACACGTACACTTATTTCCTGAATAGCGGCACCAATTAACCATGCGGTGATTTCAACACCACTATTGACAGCAGCGAAGAGTTTGTCTTCGGCAGACGATGTCAGATCGTGAATGTGTTCTTCGGCTACATAACGAGGAGCGATGATTTCATCGTTGATTTTGAAATCTTCATCTTCGACTGTTAAACGGCAAAGTTTGAATAAACGTTGACCGTAATTAAGTACACTGGATAAGTTTTTTGAAGTCAATTTTGCCGGACGGGCGATGATATCACCATAGACAGAAACTTCTTTGACTTCGTTGGCCAATAAAGTAACGTCTTTTAATGTCAGCACCGTACCGCGAGTCAATGTAACGTTGTCAGTATCGATTGACTTGGCTAATATGCGCCCGACCAATGCATGTTTGTAACTCGTCGGTTTCACAACAATTTCCGGATGTGTGAATAAATGGTTGAACGGCAGTGCGGACATGTGCATACCTTTTGCCAGTTCAGTTCTTAGGGTATTGCGTTCATGACGACCCACTAATGTTCCGGCGCTGACAACGATTTGTTGATCAGGTGAAAGAACATCCATAGCCAAGCGAGCATTTTCCACTCGGCTTGCGACGGAAAGTTTCTTGCCGAGTTTATAACGACCGGATTTGGTTAAATCATAACGACGGTGATCGAAGAACTTAGCGTTCATTAAGTTGATAGAACCTTCCAAGGTCGGTACTTCATCAGAGCGTTGATTTTCATAGATTGACAGTAGCGCTTCTTGAGTCGTTTTGACTTTATCAGCAGCCAATGTATTGGCAAGTTCTTCATAGTTTCCGAAGAATGCCGTATATAATAATAAATACAGATTTAAGAATTCGCGTTGTTCATTAACGACTTCGATTTCTTCATATACAGGTAAGTCGATGGCTTTTAAGAATGTCTTAAAGGATGAAGTATCAAATGCATCTTCACCTTTTTCAATATTTAATGACATTCCGACCGCTTTAAACAAGATCGTAGATAAAATCTTACGTTTACGGTCTACACGCATATTAACGATGCGTCCCAGCGCCTGTTTTTTGGCATCGGTCATGTATTCTAACCATGTTCCACGGCTTGGGATCAGCTCGGATTGGAATATTTCTTTACCGGTTTTATCTTCGGTACCAATTTCATAGTAGGCTCCCGGAGAGCGAACGATTTGAGAAACGATGACACGTTCGGCACCATTGATAATAAATGTTCCGGAATCAGTCATTAACGGGAAATCTCCGAGGAAGACGTCTTCATGCTTGATGATGCGTTCTCCGGTATTGGGATCATCGATTTCCAGTTCCATTCTTGCCTTTAGCGGAGCCGCATAATTGGCTTCACGTATTTTACATTCGTTGACTGAGTACTTTGGCGTTCCAAAATCATAATCCATAAATTTCAATCGTATATTCTCGCTATAGTTGACGATTGGGTAAATCTCTTCGAATACCTCTCTGATTCCCTCTTGTTGAAACCATTTGAATGAGTCGGTTTGAATCTCTACCAAATTTGGCAAATCCAGTTCCCCAGAGACTTTTGAATAATCTCGGCGAACGGCTTTTTTACCCATTTGAACTAAGCGATAAGATTGATTTTTTTCCATGCACGCCATCCTTTCTTATCGGCATAACGCCAAAAAAGGCATTATACCCCATCTTAAAATTTTAATATTATGCAATTTATTATAATATCAAACGTTTGTCAATTTGTCAATGTTTTGTTGACTTTAATATCCAATAACCCATCGATCGGTCAATCATGTCGCAATTTCCGAAGATTTCGGTCAATTTGTTCTGTGCGCTCTGTGCGCCATGTTGTTTGCGTATGACGACCAATAAAATCCCGTCTTTTTTCGTATGTTTTTCGATTTCCTCAAACAAACGATAAATAACGGTCTTACCCGCGCGAATGGGCGGATTGATGGCAACCATGTCGAATGAATCGCTGATTTTGTCAAATCCATCGGATTGAATCACTTCACATTGGACTTTATTCAATTTGCAGTTTTCAACGGCTGTATCTACAGCTCGCTGATTAATGTCGAACATCGTAACGGAACTTTCAGGAAAAATCTTTTTTACAGTGATCCCAATGGCTCCATAACCACATCCAGCATCGCAAAAGGATTGTTGATTAAATTGTTTTACGATATGTCTGAGTAATAGTTCACTTCCTGGATCCAAATGATCTTTGGAAAATACACCGGAGTCAGTGGTCAGTGTAATCAAGGTGTCCAAAAACCGGAAAGATACTTCTTTCCGGCTATGTGGAACATCTTGGTTTTCTGAATAATAATGACTCACAGCATCACCTCCGTGTTTTGCCTAAAAGCAAAGCGTGGTGACATGAACTACTTGATTTCGACGACAGCTCCAGCTTCCATCAATTTCTTTTTCATTTCTTCAGCTTCTTCCGGTTTAACGTTTTCTTTGATGTTTACCGGTGCTTTGTCAACGATGCCCTTAGCTTCAACTAAGCCTAAGCCTGTTAATTCGCGGACAACTTTGATAACGCCAACTTTTGAAGGACCGACTTCTCTTAATACGACGGTTACTTCCGTCGGTTCAACCGGACCAGCTTCAACGACCGGACCAGCAGCGACTGCGGTAGGAGCAGCAGCGGTTACACCGAATTCTTCTTCGATTGCTTTGATTAATTCATTTAATTCTAGGATTGTCATATCCTTCAGTGAAGAAATGACTTCTTGTGCAGTTAATTTTGCCATGTTAATTTTCCTCCTTATTGGTTAGCTTCGCGTTGATCCGCGATTTGTTTGATAGCATATGCGAAATTGCGTACTGGCGCTTGGAATACGCTTAGCAACATCGAGATCATGCCATCTTTGTTCGGCAGTTTTGCCAATACTTTAATCATGTCGGCGTCAACGACTTTTCCTTCAACAAGGCCGCCCTTTAAGACTAATGCTTTGTTCTTAATGGCAAACTCGGAAAGAATACGGCTCGGCGCGACAGCATCCTTACCGAATGCGATTGCGTTAGGTCCGACAAGCTCAGTGACCAATTCCTTGTGTCCGATTTCTTCTGCTGCGCGTTGTGCCATCGAGTTTTTGTAAACTTTCAGTTCAATGCCTTCATCACGAAGTTTTCGGCGCAAAGTGGTTACTTGTGCGACTGTCAGCCCGCGATATTCGATGACGACGGCGGATTGGGATTCACGGAATTTACCGGCAATCTCATCCACGACAAGCTTCTTTTGATCGAGTATCGTTTGGTTCATATCTCTCTTCACCTCCTGTGGCGATGTATACAATATACCAAACAAAAATAAATGCCCGTTCCATTACAGCACGGGCAAAAAGATTTTTAGTTCTTTTTTACCTCGGCAACCTTATTAAGCGACTAGGCCGTTGCTGTCTTGGGTATATTGATAACAGTGTTATTCTAACGGTTATTGGCTCATTTGTCAACATAAAAAAACCGGCTTAGCCGGTTAGTCAAATAAGATAAAACCAAATAAAACTGAGATTGCGGAGGTTGAGAATTCATTGATCAACATATCCGGTAGAAATGCTGATCCAACCATCATGTATGCCAGTAATATTAATAATAACAATACTTTTTCTGTATTGAACTGTAGTTTGAACTTTTTACCGCTGATTATAATGCCCAATGCTATGCCACCCAAGATAAAGGCGACTGTACGCAATACATTGATGATCAGAAAGTATTCCCAGTTCGAACTGATACTTAATCGTAATACTTCACTGAGCAGATAGAACCCCACCATAACAACCAGACCCAAATAGACTCTTCCGTACTTAAGTTTCATATTCTCGCTCCTTTCTGATACGAGTATATCATAACAATTGTATTAATACAACTAATACACTATTAATTTATTCTAAATCTAACGTTTTCATCTTATCGAAATCCGATTTTTGCGGAATTGTATTGATTGCCAGCTTACCCACCAGAAATAATACAAGTGTAGGAATCTGAAATACAGTTAAGATAATCAACATATAAATCAGGCGAAGCAATGGGTGGCCATCCATCCGAAATGCCGGAATTGAGAGTACCATTCCAAACAATAGCATCGCGACTATGGAAATGGCAGGTAATATGAATCGATACTGCTTACCAACAAAATGAACGATCAGAAACTGTAAAATGTATGCCGGAAACGCTTGTAAGGAAATTACGATTGGAATGATCAGAAATCCCCCCAGCATCATGAAATTTGACATATTCTTCTCCTTCTACTCAAGGTCAAGATGTTTCATTCTTTTGACATCTTTATTCGGTTCTGTTAGTTTGGTTGTCAGATGACCAACAAGTAATAATATGAATGTCGGGATTTGAAACAAAACCAAAATCAAAACCCCGAGTACAACTCGTCTAAATAGTTCGCCTGGTGACTCAACGGACATTAGTCCAAATATGAATATCAGCGAGAAAATTGTACAAATGATTGAGGATATAATCGGTATTATAAATCGGTAATTTGCGCCTACGAACTTAGTGGTCAATAACTGAATTATGTAAAAGGGTGTACCAAATAAAACTAATATCAAAGAAAAGCTAAACACCGGTAAGAATGTCTTCATTGGGAATCCTCACTTTCCTCAAGGTTTCTGCCTTTTGTTTTTTTATACTCCGCAATCAAAAGTTTAGCGGTATCCAAATCAATCTTCTCATTGACTGCCATTCTGCGAATCACGTTGATGTATGGATCTTTGGATTGATTTTCAACCGAGAGTACTTTATCGATAATTTTATCTAATCGCAGTCGCACGGTTGGATAGGTCACACCGTAATGAGTCGCAATCTCTTTTAGTGAGCCAGAAGCAAGAACAAACTTTTTAATAAACACCAAATCTTCGTCTTCGAGGTTCGCCATCCATTCTGGAAGTACATTCATGCGGTCACCACCTTTAACAATATTAATGTTAACCTTTAACAATGTTAAAGTCAAGCACAAAAAAAGAAGATTTCTCTTCTCTTTACTATATTGTATCAGCCACCGAAATCCATTCATCGACAGTGATCTTCTGGAATAATTCCCCAATAAGATCATAGGGGATGTTTTGTTTTGGGCGAAATCTGAGACAGGATTTACCTAAATCAGGTGCTTTGCCTACTCTTTCAGTATATTCTTTTATAAACCAATCATATATTTCCGGAATTGCATACATACCCATGTGATACACGGCAATATGGTTTTTCTGACTCGCAAACCCGGCAAATGGTAATTGAACTTTAGGATCACATCGATATCCTTTTGGATATTTTGAGAATGGGACGACATATCCGGCCATTCCATATCCCATCGTTTCCTCAAAGCCTTTGGGAATATTATCATTGATGACTTTACGAAGATTTTCAATGATAGTTTTACGTTCTTCGGGGAGTTCGTTGACATATTCGTCAACTGTTTTTGCATCACTGTGCATAACATCACCTCTTTTTTATATACTATCATAATCTGCTTGTTCGTTGTTTTTGATTGCCCATAAAAAAACCAGTCATTTCTGACTGGTCATTGATTAGTCGACAGTAATGCGGATACCTGGGCTCATCGTTGTGGACAGGACTACATTCTTCATGTAGAAGCCCTTAACGGCTGCCGGACGGGCACGCAGGATTACATCATAAATCGCTTTGAAGTTTTCTCTTAATTGTTCTTCAGTGAAAGATAATTTGCCGATCATGACATTGATATTACCTTCTTTGTCAACGCGGTAAACGACTTTACCTTTTTTGATTTCATTGATAGCTTTGGTGACATCCACTGTGACGGTACCGGTTTTCGGGTTTGGCATTAAGCCTTTAGGACCTAATAATTTACCCAATTTACCAAGTTCGCCCATCATGTCAGGAGTTGCGACGATGATATCGAATTCAAACCATCCGCCTTTAATCTTATCCAGGATTTCTTTGCCACCGACAAAGTCAGCGCCAGCATCCAAGGCTTCTTTTTCTTTCGGACCTTGAGTAATGACCAATACGGTTTGCGTACGGCCGGTACCATGAGGAAGAACCATCGCTCCGCGGATTTGTTGATCAGCATGACGCGGATCGACATTTAAACGGAAAGATACTTCAACGGTCGGATCAAACTTTACAAAATTTACTTCTTTTGCCAATGCGATAGCTTCTTCGACCGGATACGTTTTGGTACGATCGACCTTCGCTAATGCAGCAAGATATTTTTTACCATGTTTTGCCATTGTTTATCCCTCTTAACCTTCCATGCCTTCGATTAAAATGCCCATGTTCTTGGCTGTTCCTGCGATGATACGCATTGCGCCTTCAACATCATTAGCATTTAAATCAGGCATTTTGTATTCTGCGATTTTACGCAATTGGTCTTGAGTGATCGTTCCGACTTTCGTCGCTTTCGGACTGGCCGAACCGCTCTTAACATTCGCAGCTTTCTTCAACAATACCGCTGCCGGTGTTGTTTTTAAGACAAACGTAAACGATTTGTCTTCAAATGCGGTGATGATAACAGGTACGATATCACCCGCACGGTCTTTGGTCGCATCGTTAAATGCGGTGCAGAATTGTGGCATGTTAACGCCGGCGCCAGCCAAAGCAGGACCCGGACGTGCTCCCCCCGCAGGGAATTGGAGCTTAACTACCCTTGCAATTTTTTTACTCACAAACATTCCTCCTTTTGAAAATGTCTATGCAGTGGTTAATGGATGATTGCGCATCCTCCCACGCAAAGAAAAACCCGCCACAATGAGTGGCGAGTATTATTGTACTAAAATAAGATTAAATAGTCAAGAAATTGGTGAGTTTATCGGTTCCACAGGACGATTCCCGCATTCAATTGATAAATGTAGGTCGGATTATCAATGGTTAACTGTAAAATCTCATGCGTACTTAGTACGATCGGCCGAATGGGACGATCAAATTGCGCCTTTGATATCGCATCCAAAATAAAACGATGATTATCCTGATCCATCTCAATGAATAAATAGACAGCTTCATCATAGCGTCCGTCATCGTCTTTGGTTTTGTCCAACAGCACAATCTTACGACAGCGCTCCTTGATCATTGTAATCAATGCAGTTAATTCAACCGCATCCTCAAACATCCGAAACGCCTGAACATAGAGTAACTCTTCTTTAAGTTCAAATTTTCGAACGTCGTTTTCCAACTTGCATGAAATGATTTCTTTTTCGCAGAAATCTTCCAATACTTGCAGCGATTGTTCATCACTTAGTGTGCAAGCGTCGGAAATATCCTGTAAAGTCCAAGCACTTTTCATGTGTTTCGTAAGGAAAGATAGCACCAGCAACGAGGATCGTTGATATAAGAAGTTCTTAAGCGAATTCATTCCATCATCCTTTCAGGGATTAAAAAAACCGCACAAAGACGGTTTTAATCTGTTTTTTCTAAATCAATGTAAGCAATTTCGGTAGGAGTTTCGCGTCCGAACAAAATCGTCAGTACCATAGCCGTTTGAGCATCATCACTCATGCTGTCAACACGACCTTCGATCCCGCCAAAAGGACCGTTGGTGATACGTACACGATCGCCAACTTTAAAGTTAACCACGACCTTGCGATCGCTCATGCCCATACGACGTAAGATGGACTCAATTTCATCGGGTGATACCGGGAAAGGTTTTGCGCCACCGCCTGATGAACCGATAAACCCGGTTACTCCAGGAGTATTACGAACGATATACCAAGCTTCATCCGTCATGATCATTTCAACAAATAAATAACCCGGAAACAGATTGCGCATCTTTTCCGATTTTTTACCATTTTTGAATTCTATTTCTTTTTCTTCCGCAACTAAAATACGAAACAGGTTATCTTCGATACCCATGGTTTCAACCCGACGTTGCAGATTTTCTTTAACACGATTCTCATGGCCGGCGTAAGTGTTCACGACATACCATTGTTTTTCTTCAGCCATCTTAAATTCCGATTCCAATCAAACGTAACAGGAAAGCTACAGCCGCCTCAGCAGCGACGAAGAATACACCAAATGCTGTCGTAAAAATAATTACGATCAACGAATCTTTAACCATATCATTTGCCTTTGGCCAACGGATACGTTTAACTTCCGTCATGATGCCTTCAATACTGAACCATTTAAACATTGAGATAACCTCCTATTTCGTTTCCTTGTGAAGCGTATGTGCATTACATCTTTTACAGAATTTATGTAACTGCAATCGCTCCGTCTGAGTCTTTTTATTACGGCGTGTCGAGTAGTTGCGGGACAGACAGACCGTACAAGTCAGAATAACTTTAGCGCTCTTTTCAGCCACGTAAAATCAACTCGCTTTCATTTGCCTTATTACTTTATCATAAAGCAAATATTTAGTCAAACAGAACCCAGTTTCTTCTTAATCCTTTGAAGAGCATTATCTACAGCCTTACTTGACACATCACATAATTCCGCAATCTCGGCATAAGAATAGCCTTCCAATCGATAATGTACGACTTTCACTTCAAATGAAGTCATTTTACTAAGTTTCTCAACCAACGACCGCTTCGCTTCATTATACCTAAACTGCCATTGCGGATCAAAATCCGGATTGGTGCAGGCAATCGTATCAATAAGATACAAATTCTCATCTTCCGATATCGTCATATCCAAAGAAAGGCTTCCACTAATCAGACTATACGACAATCCTCGATGTTTCCTCAACAACGATCGACATTCTCTTTCTACACAAAGCTTCAAGAAGGATTGAAAAGAAACATTCAAATCTTCTCTATAACACTCTACTGCTTGAACAAATCCAGTCATACCTGCAGAATATAATTCTTCTTTACTGATTCTCAATAAGCGTGCATATCTGTACATCCCGTAGACGATTCCCATAATCGTATTATGGTACTTTTTCAACAACATTTCCAAGGCAACCTCATCTTTCTGACGAATCATATAGAGGAGCTCGTGATCATTGGAGTCATTATACATAATTAAAATCTCCTTATTATTTCATTGGATTTCTCTGATTAAATATTTCGTAAAGTAAAACCGCTGTCGCTACAGAAGCATTGAGCGAAGAAACCTTCCCAACCATCGGTATTTTAACTGTAAAATCACATTGCTCTTTTACCAGTCGGGATAATCCGAATCCCTCAGAACCAACTACTAAAACCAAAGGAGCTGTCAAATTTGCCTGACGATAGTCTGATGCTTTTTCACTATCGGCACCACAAACCCAAAATCCGGCTTTCTTCAACTCTTTCAGTGTCTGGGTCAGATTCGTCACTTGCGCAACCTTAACTGTATCAATAGCTCCGGTTGAAACCTTAGCCACCGTCGGAGTCAATGATACCGAACGATGTTTTCCAATTATTACGCCATCAACACCTACCGCATCCGCTGTACGTAAAATCGCTCCTAAATTATGAGGATCTTCAAGTCCGTCACACATCACCAACAAAGGTGTTTTGCCTTTTTCAACAGAACTCAAAATCTCATCGATCGAATACGTCTTATATTCTCGTATCTGAGCAACGATTCCTTGATGGCTGCCATTGGCTAATGTGTCCAATTTAGAGCGACTGCACATTACGACTTCAATGCGTGCTTTCTTAGCCAAATCCAATACATCCGTCCATTTGCTCTGTTCTAAAAGAAACAGCTTTTCTATCGGCATGTCTTCGTTTAACCGGGTAAGCACGGTGTTTTTACCGTATATATATTGTGCCATAGTTCTCCTCCGTGAATGTCTTATAAATGTCCCAAAGTTGTTCAAGTCGTTGTTGATTATCGGTTAAATACAAATAACCCCATAACGCTTCCAACCCTGTCGCTAAACGATATGTCTGCACATCCGCATTTTTGGGAATCGTATCAGATTTGTGATTACGACCACGCTTAAACATTTCAAGTTCTTCTGTGGTTAGTGAAATCTGTTCCAACAGAAATCTTGAATACTCTGCCTGACTTTTAGCACTGACAAACGCCTCGCTGATTGACTGCAAATCTTTTGATTTCGTATAACCACGCTTAACCAAATATTCTCTGACCTGCAAAGATAAGACCGCATCTCCAATAAAAGCCAAAACTGATCCGGTATGATTAATCATAGAATGCCTCTTTGAGTAAGAGCTTTTCGATATTCATCCGCTTTTTCAAAGTCTTTTTCACTTTTCGCTTGGTTCCATCGATCATATAGTTTCAAATCTTCATCCGTTAACTCTACGCGCTCAATTTTAATGCCAAAGATGTCGATCATTGTCTCTATGGCTACGACCCACTGTGCAACCAAAGGCAAGTCCGCATCTTTGATTCTAAGCAGTTGATTTAATTGCTTAACTGCATCGAAGATTTCCATCATAGCATTGGGAGAGTTAAGATCATCCTCCATTGCCATTGAAAAACCATTCAATATTTCTTTGTTAACATCTTTTTGTAAATCAACCTTTGCTAATTGCAACTTAACATACGCTTGCTTCAATGCTGCACGGATTTTGTTAAGCTCCGTCTTCGATTGTTCAATTGTCTCATCGTTGATATTCAGCGGAGCGCGATAGTGTGCGCTCATCATCATCCAACGAATCGTATCGCCACCTAGTTGTTCTAAAATATCTTTTGCCCACAGAACATTACCGATCGACTTGCTCATCTTCTCGCCATCGATATTCAACATTCCGTTATGCATCCATAATTGAGCGATCGGGTGATTAAATAAGGCCATCGACTGGGCGATTTCATTTTCATGATGCGGGAATTTCAAATCCATACCACCACCATGAATATCAATCATAGAACCATCGAATTCCTTCTTGATCATGACCACACATTCGGTATGCCAGCCCGGACGTCCCATACCCCATGGTGAAGACCATCGGATACCTTCCTCCGTTTTTTTCCACAGCGTAAAATCAATCGGACTTTCTTTGCCGTGATGATCATCAATTCTGGCTCCCACCAATAAATCATCTACTTTTTGATTGGACAACTGACCGTACTTTTCAGATTCAGCTACTTTAAAGTAAACATCACCCTCAGATTCATAAGCCATACCGATATCAATCAACGCTTGAATAAAAGAGATAATATCGTCCATGGTTTCGGTCACCCGCGGTGTAGCGGCAAGAACTTTCGTATTCAGTCCCTCACGTACCTTCTGATAGGCTTCGATATAGCGGGCAGCTACTTCTTCTTCGCTGACCTTCTCTTCTAATGCTTTGGCAATGATTTTATCATCCACATCGGTATAATTGGATACGTATTTGACATTGAATCCCAAATACTCAAAGTAGCGGCGCAAAGTATCGAAGACGATGATCGGCCGTGCATTGCCGATATGAGCATGATTGTATACGGTAGGTCCGCAAACGTACATGGAAACCTCATTGGGTTTCTTTGGTGTGAATTGTTCAATCTTGTTGCTCATTGAATTAAATAATTTCATTTTCTTCCTCCTTGAAATAAAAAAACGCCTCGTACAAGAGACGCGCAAACGTGGTTCCACTCTTTTTCGAACAGAAAGTTCCTTGTCCCAATAACGCTGGATGCGTATTCTTGTACTTAGTTCCAAAAATCCCTCATGGATGCATTTCGTGATACTCCGACTCGATCTTTTCACCCTGCGACCGTCTCTAAAAAGCCAAAGCACCCTACTCTTCCAATCTACGGTTTATTAAAGTATAACAATCCGACAACTCTTTGACAAGTCGGTAATTTAATAAAAAAGCGGGATTTTCATCCCGCTCTCAATTAACTCTTCGAAGCCAAGTATTTAGCTGTGCGAACCAATTGGTAAGTATATGAAGCTTCATTGTCATACCAAGCAGCAACTTTAACTACTGTAACGCCACCGGCCGAAACGACTTTTGTTTGGGTTGCATCGAATAATGAGCCAAAGGACATACCGATGATATCCGTGGAAACCAATTCTTCTTCGGTATAGCCATAAGATTCATTAGCTGCAGCTTTCATAACAGCATTAACCTTTTCAACATCTGTTGATTTCTCAACAACGGCAACCAATTCAGTGATTGAACCTGTGATAACCGGGACACGTTGTGCACCACCGTCCAGTTTACCTTTCAATTCAGGAATAACCAAACCAATCGCTTTCGCTGCACCAGTCGAGTTAGGAACGATGTTTGCTGCAGCAGCACGAGCGCGACGTAAATCACCTTTAGCATGCGGAGCATCCAATGTATTTTGGTCATTGGTATAAGCATGGATCGTAGTCATTGAACCTGCAATGATCGTGAATGCATCATTCAATGCTTTAGCCATCGGAGCTAAACAGTTGGTTGTGCAAGAAGCACCCGATACGATTGTTTCACTACCATCCAAAATTTCATGGTTGACGTTGTATACAATCGTCTTCATATTTCCGGTTGCAGGAGCAGAAATGATAACTTTCTTTGCGCCGGCTTGAATGTGCAAACCTGCTTTTTCTTCCGTGGTAAAGAAACCGGTTGATTCGATAACAACATCGACGCCTAATTCTTTCCAAGGCAAGTTAATTGGATCTTTTTCTTTATAAACACGTAAATGCTTGCCGTCAACAACAATTCCAGTTTCGTTGAAAGAAACTTCTTTGTCATAGCGTCCTTGAGCCGAGTCATACTTTAATAAGTGAGCCAGTGTTTTGGCATCCGTTAAGTCATTGATTGCAACGATTTCAAATTCGCTTGAACCAAACATAAAGCGGAAAGCCAAACGTCCGATTCTTCCGAATCCATTAATAGCAACTTTTACTGTCATTTTAAGTCCTCCTGTTTGACAACTTCTATTATAAAATTATATGATAGCAATGTCAATTGTGAAACCGTTAGCAATCAAATGTAATCGGTTTCATTGAAAATCCGGGTTAAATAAAGGTTTCTTCGCGATCATGTACGCTTCCTGACCATTGAACACCGATACATGAAACAATTTATTGAATAGATTGGAATCATTCAATCGAGCCATCATCCAAGGTTTGACTTCGATCAGTGCCTTCGGAAAGAGTTTCGATAAGTCCTCTGCGGTTGAAACTGACAAATCAATCCGTTCTTTTAAAGAACTGGCAAAGTTCAATAAGCGATACAATGTATCCGAATTGAAATAAACGATTTCCTGTATTTCAACATGTAATTGAGATACAGTATACATCATATATCCCTTCAGTTCATTATTCTCGATGTATCCGACCAATCGGCCGTTTTGAGCTTCCAAATCTTTTTTGATAATATCAAAGGTTGTTTCATCCCGAACAAAGAACCCAGTGAAATAGTTTGTAAATTTTTGATAAGCTGCCAACAAGTCTTTTGAGTTCACTTGATATGTGACACCCATGGTTGATAACTGTGGAATCATGGACCGAGTCAAATGCACGATTTTCTTGTTCATCACAGTCGTAAACCCAAAAGGTTCATAAACCTTGGGGTTATACGCTAATAATAAAGTGATTAAATCTTGATGGGACAGAATATCCAATACTTCGGTCATGAGTTCAGTCATGTATCCTTTTCCCTGATCTTGAGGTCGTGTGAAAACACCCGATATAAATGAGACTCGCAGTCGCTGCTCATTCAGCATCATGTCGTGTTTCAGAACATTCAAGCCCGAAACGATCTCTTCCTTCTTCCTCAATACAAAGCAATTGTTCTCACTCCAATAATGGTCAAAGAAAAAATCGATTGACCCATTATCATCATGAGCAAACAACTCCTTCCAATACAAGTAGACTAAATTCTTATCCTTCGCATCTGCCCTGGCAATCATGTTTCACCTCTTCGCATATCCGGTATTTCTCAATCAAATACAATGGCATACTAGCCATTTTTGCATCCCGCAAATTCTGCTTGCCCATATCATCTTCACGATTAACAAGTTCGCACTCTGTAAAGTTGCGACTCAAGAATTCGCTTTCCAACACCTGGTATATTCCGCGTATTTGATCATTGGCTTTTTCTATGTTAATTTGAACCATGCGTTTACTGCCATACGATCCGATGATAAAGCCTTCAACTTTATCATTTATCAATATTACACCGCCTTTGGCTTCCAATACTTCAAAATTATCCAAGACATATTCTGTGCCTAATCGTTCAAAATATAGAAAGTCATCACTGTCATCAATTTTCCATTCTTTTAACATGTCTTTACATTGATCGATATAGGCCATAATGGGCTCAAATCGGTAGCGACCTCCATACGTCTTCATAAAACCATTGTAATGATTGCGTCTTTTCTGTAATTTCTTACCACTTAACGTAATTAGTTTTTCACGTTCATATACATAATCATAGCTTTCCCTGGGGCTGCATGCGCAGAAATCCGGGTGTTTTTCCATGATCTGTTCTTTTACATCTTTGGTATAAGCACTCATAACGAAATTTATATCCGCCGTGTGGAAGATTGCTGAAGCCTGATTGATTGCATCATTCAAAAATTTTCTTTCACATAGGGGCATATAGAGAAACAAAGTACCCTGATGAATGCCTAATAGTAGTACCCAATCATCTGAAATGCATTTGAACAGCGGGTATTGATTTTGCCACATTAACAGATTGACTAAATTATGATTGCTTTCTTCGTATCCAGCTAATGCCAAATATTTTTTTATAAGCGGGATATCGTTTTCATTAAGTGGTGAAAAGTCCATGTCACCGAAAGTCATAGTTATTCCTCACGTTCCGTATACTGTGCATCGATGACTTCACCCGATTCGATCGGGCGCTCTATAGATTCTTGTTGCTTCAAATCGTCAAATGCCTGATTTGTTGCTTTTTTTATTTTCAAAACCACCCAAATCCAATAGATGGCTAGCACGACGAAAAGAAGTAAAAACAAAGGCCATGCGACCAACAGGAAGAAGTATAAAAAAATCAAAGAAAGAATAAATTGCAATATTCGCATAAAATCACCTATTTCATTATATCATGCATTTGCGAAAAGCGAATACAACTGCACCATTTAAAAACTGCCGTGTGGCAGTTTTTAAAACAAATCTTTAAGCGTGCATTCAAGCCCTAAAGCAATTTTCTCAATACATTTAAGTGAAACATTGCGTTTCCCACGTTCGGCATCTGAAATGTAATTTCGATGCAAGCCGCTACGAATCGCTAATTCCTGTTGAGAAATGTCTTTGGCCAATCGTAATTCTTTCATCCGATTACCAAATCGCTTCTCAATGTGTAATTCCACGCCATTGCTGTCAAGAATATCCATTGGTCCTCCCCCTTCTTCTCCCCGTTTAGCATGAAGTTCTGCATTCGCAGATAATCCGTCATTCTACAATCTTTATCAAACCTTGTACAATCTGCTTAAATCGAGTTTCGATTTGCCGCGCTTCTGTGCCAAGATTGTAAAGTCAGTTCGTAGGCGGTTACCAGATCATCGCCTCTAGAAAACATATCCAAGACTTTACTCACATCGATTTCTGAAAGATCTTCCAACCAATAAGATCCTCTCTTCTTTATATCCGGTATTTCCAATTGGCAACGTCTTCCAGTAGCAACTTTTGTAAAGTGCAACATGTCCCCATTTTCATTTTCAACCCCAAAGGTAGCTATGCTTGTTGAATTAAATAGTACTCTGACGTTTTGTTTAACTTTGCTCAACGGCAAAAATATTGGTTGATCGGTCGATATGATCATGTTTACCGCTGGAGCAAATGCATAAAATTTAAGTTTAACTGCATTCCCCCCGGTAATGTTGTCAACCCAAGTTTGATGAGCCGACTTAACTTCACCATCTTTTGAAAACTCAATAAAACGGAAACCATTATACGTTAAACGTCCATAATCACCTACGCTAAGTTTATTATAGATCGTTTTTTTAATTGGGAAAATATGTCGCTTTAAATCTGCTTCAACAAATTCAACAAAATATGGACGATGGTCATTGCCATTGGTACCGTTAAATGAAATTTCTTCTTCCTGAAAAAGCCGAGCTACTGAGGCGTTGACTTGTGAATCCATCCGACGTTGTGATTTTGCTTCTTCAGCAAGTATCATATACAAAAAAATTAATCCGCCTGATATTATTGCTATCGCAAGAAACATATCCATAAGTACCCCCGTACACACGTCCCCATAACGTGACTTAATTATAAAATACGTATGCCAGTAAGTAAACCTTGATTGCAAAGATTATGCCAAATAAACAAGAAAATAACTACATTGTTTGCCTTTTTCGCATAATTAATGCAATTTACTGCCACTTATTTTATATGAGAAGCGATTTCGTGCAATTTATTGAATCGATGCTTCATTCCTGACTTACTCATAACTGTACCCGACTGTTCTTCATAAACATCACTCAACTCATTTAGACTGGCATCAGGATTATCGATTCTTAATAACGCCACTTCTTTGAGTTTTTCTTCCAATGATTCGAAACGTCCAGATTGTTGAATTTTTATGATATCATCAATCTGCCGTGATGCCGCTTGTTGTGTCTTAACTTCGTTAGCCACTTCGCAATTATCCAACCGGGTCAATGAATTACGGAAATCACGTTGGATACGAATATCCTCAAATTTCATCAATGCATCGATCGCCCCTGTAGCTCTTAAGAAGTCCGAAATCTTATCGGATGCCTTCAGGTAAACAACCTGTTGTTGCCTTCTTGGTACGACTTTTGCAGGCAGTTCGAAACGATGCATTAATTTACTTATAAATATTGCATGTTTTTCATCATGTGTGGCAATTTCACAATGATAGTTTGTTTTCGTTGGATTATTGATACTTCCCGAAGCCAAAAATGCTCCGGCCAAATAAGCTCTGGCACAACAATCCTTAGCAACAATCGAACGTGTCGGACGATCCGATAATCCCAGCGATGTCCAAAGTCCTACATCTTCCAGAATTTCCTTAACTTTTGCCATAACTTTAATAACATAAACATTGTTCTTTTTAAGTTTCATTTTTTTAATGATCGAAAGTTCGCACGTTACTTGGTATCGTTCTTTAAGTAAAATCCAAATACGCTTAGCTGTTGTTGGATTTTCAGTTTTGATTATCAGCTGGTAAGATTGGTTGGAAATAGCCAGCGTAGCATTCAATTGAATCAACGCCGAAAGTTGCGCTCGGGTGCAGCACGGTTTTAATTCATTTTGAGATATTTCCGATTTTATTTCTGTGGTAAACGACATTGTATCACTCCTGCGCTAATATACTTGCAATCAAATCTTTGACCCTAAGGGGATCATGGCGTACCAATCCATCCGAAAAGTCCAACAAACTGCTTAACATGATGGGGTAAGAATGTTCCTTCTGCGCCATTTCGACATTCATACTTCCCATAATTTTATATCGTTCGACAACTTCCGGAGGCAACGAGTCATTGGCTTTGACGACTAGATCAACCTCGACACCGCAATGTCGAACAATAGCATCCACATGATCTTCCATTGAATAATCATCCGTCTCCCCCGGTTGGGTCATCGCATTACAAACATATATTTTCTTTGCCTTAGCAACTTTCAAAGCATCCGCAAGATCTTCAATGATCAGATTCGGACAAATACTCGTATATAAGCTCCCCACCCCGTAAATGATTAAGTCCGCTGACTTGATGGCATCAATGGCTTGCCGGGAAGCTCGAACTTTTTCTTGATAGAATACGCGATTGATCCGATTGCCTGTTTTAGGTATGTTCGACTCTCCACGAACGATGGTTCCGTCAACCATTTCCGCAAATAGTGTGATTACTTGCAATGTTGAAGGAATGATATCCCCTTTTACATTGAGTACTTTGGAAATCGCTGTTATGGCTTCCATAAAATTACCGCTTCGATCGGTAAGTGCTGTCAATATCAGATTCCCAAGATTATGTCCGTATATTTCATTTTCAGGAGAACCTTCAAATCGATATTCCATTAATGTTGATAACATGGTCTCTGATTCAGCCATTGAAATCATAACGTTACGAATATCACCCATGGCAGGAATATGAAAAGCCCGGCGTAATCTTCCGGTTGACCCTCCATCATCCGCAACCGTTACAATTGCCGTCAAGTGAATATTCTGTAATAATTTCAAACCCCTTAGCAATGTAGCCTGACCGGTGCCCCCACCCATAACGACAACTTTCTTAATCATATTCGATCCTTTTTATCCCTGTGATTCTTAAAACTCTTATACTTCTCTCTGTAATGTTCAAACAACCAATTCGTAATAGCCACCGAACGATGCTGACCACCCGTACAGCCAATACCGACGGTAAAATGATTTTTGCCTTCTTTGACATATTCTTCAAAGGCATAGTCCAAGAAATCTGTTAATTTCTTTAAGAAGATCTGCGTTTGCTCTTCGACCATGACATAATCATATACTTCTTTGTCATCTCCGCTCAAACCGCGAAGTTCTTCAACCCAATGGGGATTTTTTAAAAAGCGGACATCAAACAATAGATCTGCATCCATCGGCACACCATTTTTATAGCCAAACGAAATAAAACTAATGGTAAATACCGGTTGTGTTGAGAAAGCAAATACTTTCTCCAATTTCAGTTTTAATTCGTTGTGTTTTAAAAATGTGGTATCCACCGTGTAATAGGCACGCTCTTTCATGCCGGTAAACATCTCACGTTCAATTTGGATCGCTTCTTCTAAGGTACTTGCCATATTTGAAATCAACATCGGATGCGTCCTTCGGGTAAATTTGTATCGTAAAAGCAACTCTTCATCCGATGCTTCCAAAAACAATACTCTTACATCGGCATCGACATTCTCAAAACGCATCAAAAACAAAGGGAAGTCCATGGCGCTGGTCGCTAAGGCCAGGTAATCCAATCGCGGATCTTCTTCTTTGTTGATGAGCTTTAATAACGATCCAATGAGTTGGGGAGGATATTGGTCAATGGCATGATAGCCCATATCCTCCAGTATGCCCATGGCCGATGTTTTACCTGCACCAGACATACCTGTAACCAAGATGACTCTTTTATTTTTCATAGGATACCTCGGATATATTGTATCAGAAACTACATGATTTTTTTGATTTAGTGGCTTAATTCTTGGATATAATGGAAAATCATCTGTGCTGCAACAGCGCCATCACCAACCGCCGTTACGATTTGACGTAAGTTCTTCGAACAGACATCGCCCGCCCCATAGACACCCGGCACTGTTGTTTCCATTTTTTCATTAACGATCAGATATCCTTCCGGGTCTGTAACATGCAAATGTGCAACAGCTTGTGTTGCCGGAGTTGATCCTATATACGGAAAAACCGCTGAAGTAGGGTAAGACTTCTTTTCTTTTGTATCCACATTGGTTAAAACGATTCCCGAAATCTTCCCATCTTCTTCTTGATATGAAGCAGGAATACTCTTGGTAATGATCTCGATTTTAGGATGTTTATTAACCAAATCCTGAATATGCGGTTCTCCACGGAAAACATCGCGACGGATAACTATACGAACATGAGATGCAAACTGCGTTAGATACAGCGCTTCTTCTAACGCTGAGTTTCCGCCACCGATGACTGTAACGACCTTTTCCTTATAGAAAGCCCCATCACACACTGCACAATACGATATTCCACGTCCGGTCAGACGTTCTTCGTTCTCTAAACCAAGTTTTTTCTCAACGGTTCCGGTAGCAAGAATGACCGCATAGGCCGTATAGACATTGCCATCATCACAAATTACTTTGCGAATTTTACCGTCAACTTCTACACGCATGACTCGACCGTAATTGTACTCACAACCATATTCTGTGGAGTGTTCAAACATTTGCATTGCCAAATCTACACCGGCTACGCTTTTCATTCCCGGCCAGTTACTGATTTCAAAGGTTTTGACAAGTTTGCCACCCGGTGCTTCCGGTTCAAGCATCATCGCTTTCAAACCGGCGCGTGAAGCATAAACGGCTGCTGTCATTCCGGCTGGACCTGCACCTATGATAATTACATCGTACTGTACGTCCATTCGACATCCTCCTTCAACACGTCATTGATTTCACTTAACGAAGAAATCAAACGCGTGGGTTTCATTTTCTCTAACAATTCCTTGCGTTCTTGATCTGTCGCAAACGCAATAGTAAACATTCCGGCATTGATTCCCGCCAATACATCGCCTGTGGTGTCCCCAACGTAAATCACGGAATCATGACCTTTTCCAAGTTTTTTGCATGCCTCAAATAATCCTTCCGGATCTGGTTTGTGTTTCTTCACTTGCTCAAGCCCGATGATTACCTCAAAGTAATCTTTCATATCGAACATGTTCAGGCCCAAGTCAATGGCATCTGTCAGTTTGCTTGAAACGATTCCAAGCTGATAACCATTTTCTTTCAATTCACTTAATAATTCTTTGGCTCCATCAATCGGATTGACATGTGTTTTATGCATTTCGAAATTGATCG
This sequence comes from Erysipelotrichaceae bacterium, assembly GCA_030694975.1. Taxonomy (GTDB): domain Bacteria; phylum Bacillota_I; class Bacilli_A; order Erysipelotrichales; family Erysipelotrichaceae; genus UBA2227. Next base: position 31,739 of record JAUYTU010000009.1, read on the forward strand.
TCCGGTAATCTTCAACCAATTTGTCAGCTGACTCATTGGGTAAATACTTTTCAAACGTTTCCCATAAGGTCGGTCCTAAGAAGGATAATTCCATTTCCCGGGTAATAATCATATCCGGCGCATATTTATTAAAGACTTGCTTAAAACTTTCGATAATAGCAGGTTCGGTATCCATCAGTGTCCCATCAAAATCAAAGAGGATGATAGGTTTCTCTCTTTTCATCAATTTTCTAAAAAGTCCTAACGTACCTAAGACTCCCACTAGAATAAAGGCAATGGATACTAATTGTGCGGAGCGCAATCCCATGAACATCAGACTGTCTGCGCGCAACCCTTCAATAAAGAAGCGTATGACACCATACCACATCAAATAAGCGTAAATCATATCGCCTCGTTTAGGTTTAGAGAATTTCTTCAAAACAAATGTTATGAGCAAAAATCCGACAATATTTAGTACACTTTCATATAAGAAGGTCGGTTCACGGAACTGTCCGGCAATAAACATTTGATCTTTAATCAGTTGTGGCCAACCGCTGTAAAAAGATTCTTGAACAACGCGGCCATACGCTTCTTGATTTAAGAAGTTACCCCACCGTCCAATCGCTTGCGCGACCAAAATGTTGGGTACGATGGCATCCGCAACTCGAATAAAATCGATCTTTTTACGCTTGACAAACCAAAGGCCAAACAATACTCCGCCAAATAATCCGCCTTGAATCGCTAGTCCGCCTTGCCAAGTCATAAAGATTTCCAAGGGACGGGCAAGGTAGTAGTTTAGGTCAAAGAAAACCACAAACCATAAACGGGCTCCGATAACACCGCATAGCAATGCGCCAAAAAACAGGTCATCAGTCAAATCTGATTTGTACCCCATTTTCTTTAAATTACGATAGCTTAAATAATAGGCCAAATAGGCTCCCACTAAAATGAGAACAGCATACCACTTGATGGAAATCGGCCCAATATCCAAAAAGGTTTGTAAATCTGGAAAAAATTTCATAGTTCCTCCGTTATTTCTTATTTAATTCATTTTGACGTTCAATGTAATCGAATACCCGACGATCAAAATCACTGCCAGCATCAAAGCCTTTATCTTTTAGCGTAAAATCGGTAACGGCAGCTTCGATCAATATTGCCAAGTTTCTGCCTTCTTTTACTGGGAATAATAACTGTGGAACCTCAATGTCCAACATCGTCATCACTTTATTTAATTCAATCCCAACTCGCTTATAGTCTTTTGAATCATCCCATTTTTCTAAGTATACTACAAAATCGATTCGGGTACTGTCAAGCATTGCCGAAGCGCCAAACATCCGTGCAACATCGATGATCCCAATTCCACGCAGTTCCAACAATCCTTTTAGCAGTTCAGGAGCATAACCGATGACGGTGTTATGAACACGTCGGATATCGACCCGATCATCTGAGACTAAGACATGCCCTTTACGAATAAGTTCCAATGCTGTCTCCGATTTACCCATTCCGCTTTCACCGGTAATGAGAACGCCCTTGCCGAATACACTGATTAAGACACCGTGTATATTGTCGGTTGGCGAGAGATGTTCATCCAGAAACCCGATGATATCGACCATCAGCCGATAGGTCTTTTGTTCAGATGTGAAAATCGGAAAGTTCTTGTATGCCGCAATTTCATTTAAGATCGGCGGACATTGATAGTGACGGGCTATAATAATAGCGGGTGTCCAACCATCGGTAAGACGGTCAAATACATAACGTTGTTGTTCTTCGGATATCGTTTCGATATACGCCATTTCTTTGTCACCCATAATGACGATTCTTCGTGGTTCCGTGTGTTCAAAAAATCCGGTTAATTCTAGACCTGGACGGTTAATATCAGGGACAACGACCCAGCGGTCTAAAGATTCGTCATTACCCGTGATTTGTTCAAATCGGAAATAATTCTTTACTTCCCGCATGGAGCATTTTGCTTCAAAGCTCACAGTTACCCCTCCTTTTTATGGAATAGTCTGTTAAGATACTGCCCGGTATAACTGGTTGGATGCTCGGCTACTTGTTCCGGTGTTCCGGTGCACAAAATCATTCCGCCTTCATCGCCGCCTTCGGGTCCGATATCTATAATAACATCTGCTGATTTAATAATATCAAGATTATGCTCAATAACAATGACTGTATCTCCGTTTTCGACGATTCTCTGTAATACTTTGAGCAATTTAGCGACATCATGACTGTGCAGTCCGGTCGTTGGTTCATCAAGAATGAAAACGGTCTTACCGGTGGCACGACGTTGAAGTTCGCTCGCCAGTTTAACGCGCTGTGCTTCTCCACCGGAAAGCGTCGTGGCAGGCTGACCAAGTTTGATGTATCCCAAACCGACATCCATCAGCGTTTGTAAGCGATGTTTGATTTTATGAACATTGGTGAAAAACTCAATCGCATCTTCCACACTCATCTCCAGAACTTCGTAAATATTCTTACCTTTATACGTTACTTGTAACGTTTCTTCATTGTATCGTTTGCCTTCGCACTCTTCGCAAGGAACAAATACATCCGGTAAAAAGTGCATGGAAATCCGTTTGACACCATCCCCTTGGCATAATTCACAACGTCCGCCACGAACATTGAAGGAGAAACGTCCCTTTAGAAATCCTCTGACCTTCGCTTCGGGTGTAAGTGCGAATAAATCACGGATATCATCGAAAATCCCTGTATAAGTAACCGGATTGGAACGCGGTGTGCGACCGATCGGGTCCTGATCTATCTCGATTACCTTATCGATGTATTTAAGTCCGACAACCTTTTCGACCAATCCGGGCTTTACTTTCGCTCTGCCCAAATGATGTTGTAAGGTTTTACATAGGACTTCGTTGACCAACGATGATTTACCGCTGCCACTGACACCAGTGACCGCAATAAACGTGTTGAGCGGAAACTCAACCGTTACATTTTTCAGGTTATTTTCTCTGGCTCCGATAACTTTCAGTATCTGGCCATTGCCTTTACTGCGTACCGTAGGGATAGGAATGAACATCTTACCGGATAAATACTGCCCGGTAATCGAATCGGGATTATTCTTAACTTCCTCTGGTGTTCCATTGGCAATGACTTCACCCCCGTGCTCACCTGCTCCAGGTCCGATATCGACAATCCAATCCGATGCCATCATGGTTTCTTCATCGTGCTCGACAACAATCAATGAGTTCCCTAGATCGCGCATATTTTTCAATGTACGGATAAGTTTGGCATTATCACGTTGATGAAGTCCGATGGATGGTTCATCGAGAACATAGAGAACACCGGTCAAGTGTGAGCCGATTTGAGTAGCCAAACGAATTCGTTGGGCTTCCCCACCGGACAAACTACCGGCAATCCGATCCAATGTCAAGTATTCCAAACCAACATCTTTGAGGAACTCTAAACGTTCGCGGATTTCTTTAAGTACCAAGCGTGCGATTTCAGTTTGCATTTGACCCAATTGTAACTGATCCATATATAGTAATGCATTTTTGACGGACATTTGTGTCCATTCATTAATATTCTTGATACCGACATGCACACATAAAGCCATCTCATTCAGTCGATAGCCATTGCATGTTTCACAAGTAGATTCAGACATAAAACTTGCATACCATTCCCGTGACATCTGTGAGGTTGTTTCCATAAAGCGTCGTTCAATCAGCGTCGCCACACCCTCAATATAGTCTTTTCGAGAAAAGGTGTTTCCGGAGCGTGAAGAGATACTGTAAGCGATTCGCTCTTTGGAACCGTGCAACAGAATATTCAACTCTTTTTCAGTCAGATTTTTGATAGGTGTGCGCATATCAATATTATATTGTTCGCACAACGTTTTAAATACTTGCCATTCGATATTCTCGCTTCCGGCGATGTTTTTATAGTAAGCAATACCCCCTTGGCGGATCGATTTGTTTCGATCGGGAATCAGATAGTCGACATCGACTTTCTGAGTGACCCCTAACCCTTTACATGTCTCACACGCTCCTAAAGGAGAGTTGAACGAAAATAAGCGGGGTTCTAGTCGAGAAACAACAAAACCGCACTCTTTGCAAGCGTAGCGCTGTGAAAACAGGATTTCCTGTTCAGATGTTGAGACTATAGCCAAACCATCTGCCAATCGGAGCGCCGTTTCCAATGAATCATGCAGACGGGTCTTGTTTTCATCGGTTTTAATGATTCGATCAACTAGGACATCGACATCATGTTTTTTGTTTTTCTCTAATACGATATCTTCTTCGAGCATGTGGATGTCACCATTAACCCGAACCCTAACAAATCCTTCTTTTAAAAGTTTTTCGAAGAGGTCTTTGTGCGTTCCTTTTTGTTGGCGCAATACCGGAGCGAGAATTTGAATTCGCGATTGATCCTCAAGTTCAGATATCCGTTCCATCATTTGCTTGATCGTCTGAGATTGAATGGGCGTGTGATGTGTTGGACAATACGGTGTGCCGATACGCGCATATAGCAAACGTAGATAATCATAGATTTCGGTTACCGTCCCAACGGTCGAACGGGGATTATTGCTTGTGGTTTTTTGGTCGATGGAGATAGCCGGAGACAGTCCTTCAATAAGATCAACATCCGGTTTTTCGGTATTACCTAAAAACTGACGTGCATAAGCACTCAGTGATTCTACGTATCTGCGTTGACCTTCCGCGTAAATCGTATCGAAGGCCAACGAAGTTTTTCCAGACCCTGAAAGTCCGGTCATAATGACTAATTTGTTGCGTGGGATATCTAAATCAATATTTTTTAAGTTATTGACTCGCGCTCCTTTAATATGTATGACATCTTGTTTCATGTTTGATCCACCTTAACCTTATTCATTATACATGATAAACTTATTCATTAAAAATACAATGCGTAAACCGGGTTACCCCGGCTTACTCAGCTTTCATTTCGATGATGATATCGCGTAGCTCGGCTGCCCGTTCAAAATCAAGAACACGAGCGGCTTCGTGCATTTCTTTTTCCAACTGACGAATGACTTCATCTTTTTCTTTTTTACCAACCTTACCTTTTTTCTTTAGCAGCCGAGCCGTCATTTCCTGGGTTTCTTTTCCGCGAATTGAATCACGGATTTCCTTGACGATCGTTTTCGGAGTAACGTTGTTGTCAATATTATACTGCTCTTGCACAGTGCGTCTACGATTGGTTTCGTTGATTGCATTGATCATCGAGTCAGTCATACGGTCAGCATATAAGATGACCTTCCCATCCGAGTTGCGTGCTGCCCGACCGATGGTTTGAATCAATGAGCGCGTTGAACGAAGAAATCCTTCCTTATCCGCATCCAAAATCGCTACCAACGATACTTCCGGCAAATCCAATCCTTCTCTTAAAAGGTTGATTCCGACCAGTACATCGTACTTCCCTTTACGCAAATCGCGTATGATGTCAATGCGTTCAAGCGTCTTGGTTTCATGATGTAAATAAGCTACATTTAAGTTCAATTTCTTCAGATATCCGGTCAGTTCTTCCGCCATTTTGACGGTCAATGTGGTGATTAACACCCGTTGGTTTTTGGCCATGCGCAATTTGATTTGGTCGACGATGTCATCGATTTGACCGCGTGACGGTTTGACTTCGATTTGCGGATCTAGCAGTCCGGTCGGGCGAATGATTTGTTCGACGATTTCCCCGTTGGTTAACTGAGTTTCATAATCACCGGGAGTTGCGGATACGAAAATCGTTTGCGGTGTCAATTTTTCAAATTCTGCAAATTTCAGGGGTCGGTTATCGAGTGCTGAAGGCAAGCGGAATCCAAACTCTACAAGAACTTCTTTGCGAGCTCGGTCACCGTTATACATGCCTTTAACTTGAGGGATACTGGCATGAGACTCATCCACCACAAACAAAAAATCTTTAGGAAAGAAGTCGAAAATAGTAAAGGGTCGCTGTCCTTCTGCTCGGCCATCGATATGACGGGAGTAGTTTTCTATGCCCGGACAAAATCCAAATTCGCGCAAGGCTTCCAAATCATAACGGGTCCGTTGTTCCAGGCGTTGCTTTTCAAGAAGCTTACCTTCTTTCTCAAACTCTATCAGTCGCTCCCTTAGCTCGGCTTCGATATCATTGCATGCCCTCAAGATATGTTCTTTATTGCGTGCATATTCATTGGCGGGGAAGATGTGATATAAGGAATAAGCGTTGATAATCTTGCCGGTAATGGGATCAACTTCTGTGATGCGTTCGATTTCGTTGTCAAACATTTCAATACGCAGAATGAATGCATCGGTATAACCCAAGCAGATCTCGATTACATCGCCTCGAACCCGAAAGGTTCCACGCGTTTGTTCGATGTCATTGCGTTGATACTGGCGCTCCACAAGTGTGTGTAACAGCTGTTGGCGATCAATGGTTTCTTCGACTCGAAGGGTAAAGAACATGTCGCGATATAATTCCGGATCGCTGGATGCGTAGATACAGGCGACAGAAGCGACGACGATCGTGTCTCTGCGTTGAAGGATACTGTTAATCGAGGATAAGCGCAACATATCCAATTCTGCATTGATCATCGCACTTTTTTCAATGTATGTATCGGTTCTTGGCATATAGGCTTCTGGTTGATAGTAGTCAAAGTTTGACACAAAATACTCTACCCGATTGTTTGGGAAGAGTTCTTTGAATTCTGAATATAGCTGTCCGGCCAGTGTTTTGTTATGTACCAAGACCAAGGTGGGCCGATTGACTCGTGCAATTACCTGGGACACGGTAAAAGTCTTACCGGTTCCGGTAGCACCTAAGAGGACTTGGGCTTTTTTATTTTGATTTAATCCTTCTACCAGTTGTTCAATCGCTTTGGGTTGGTCCCCTTTGGGATCAAAAGTGGAGACCAGTTGAAAGCTTTGGTCATTCATTGATGAGTTCTAGTGCTTTCTGTAATTGTGAATCCAAGGTTGCGCGATTGGTAAACCAGAAGCGAATGATTTCGGTGGATAAAACTTGCAGAGTTTTCTTGTCTAGACGTTCTGATTCTTCCAGAGCATAATCAGCTTTGAATTTAACGATTGCATCTACAGTCGATTGATCAAAGTAGCCATCTGTACGGTTTACGTTGTACCCTAAGAAATCAAGGGCTAATTGAGCGAGCTCAACACTTTCATCCACCTGATCCAATCCATAGGTAACGCCATCATCTAATACGATTTTATCGAAGTAGAAAACAGGGTGTAGCTCAACAATATAGTCCGGTTTTATTCCGACGCCATGAATAGCATTGCCATTGGGTGTCTTCCATTGAGCCGTTGTGAACTTAAGTGCACTGCCATCCGCAAAGGGTCGGGTAATCTGTACGGTGCCTTTACCATACGTTTGAACACCGACCACTTTGATACCGGCCTGCTCTTGCAAGGCTGCGGTCAAAACTTCAGATGCACTGGCCGTATTCGCATTAACCAAGATAACGATATCTTTGAAGTTGGTCATTTGACCGCCTAAGGTCTTACCAATTTCACTGGTTCCGTCTTTGTATTCTTGTCGGATCACGATGGCGTCTTTGGGTAACAGTAAACTGGATATGCCGACTAAGGTATTTAAATACCCCCCGCCATTATCTCTTAAATCTATAACAAGCTTGGATACATTTTTTTCTTGCATATCATTAAGATAAGTAACGACTTCCTGTGTGGTGGACGATCCGAATTGGTATATTTCAAGATATCCGACATTCCCAGCAAGAATCTGTCCAAACGCTGAATTCTTTACAAGTCCGCGGATGATTTCTTTCTTAACGACCACTCCGGCACGTAAAAATTCGATAATAACCGTGGTTCCTTCTTCGCCTTTGACTCTTGAAGCGATTTCTTCAGATTCCATTCCTTTAATATCCACTCCATCAACCGTATAAATAATATCCCCAGGCATAACACCGAAGGCTTCTGCCGGTGAGTTTTTGAATACTCGTTCCACCACCGGGTAACCGTCTCCGCTCATGTAGTATTGTACGCCGATTCCCACAAATCCCATGTCAATGGAATCATTAAATTGTGCTACTTCTTCAGCAGTCATGTAGTCGGTATGAATGTCTCCGTTGAGATCGATCATGCCATTGATGGCATTATCAAGCAACCAAGTTTCAAGGTCTTCGACATCTTTGCCGAAATACCATTGAGCGGACAAGGTTTCGATGATTGCATCCAAACGGGTATACTTTCCTGAGTTATTGACAGTAATCGGCGTTTGAAGAAAAGATCCAAATAGCCATCCGATGCCAAAGGAAAGAACGATCGCAATTATGACCGTGCTTACAAATATTTTCTTGCGCTTTCGGTTGGCTTTTTCATCGGGCCAAACGTGGCGCTCTAATTTAATTCTTACGTTTTCTTCTTCCATATCGTTACCTCGCAGTACGCTTATTTTAGCACAAGTCCATGATGGTGTTCATACTAAGTTGCCCACACTATCTATTTTCACACATTATACACAACATTTTATGACTTTTCGGTTTTTTTTCGTTCAAATAAATACAAGCGTGCCGATTGATCGAACATGATTCGCGATTCCTCATGCAATCCGGCCACAAATGGTTGTTTTAATGCCCACCCAGCCAAGTTTAAGCAATCGCCATACGCATTCAGATTCTCGTGTTCACTTTTCACTTTCATGAAAATATCAACTGTCTTATGTAATAGAGAATTTGGTTTGATATGAATCGGGGAGACATAGTTGATTAAATCCCCAAATTCTATGATGCTCATATCAAAGGGAACTGACTTGACGGAGTAATATCCATCTTCGTCCAGTCCTCGGGTAATAAATCGCTCACTTTTAACATTGACCGGATTTCGTGATTGAAAGTACATGGCTACAGCTGCTTGTTTCTGTTGGTCGACACACATCCAGCGAACCTGGTTTTTATCGCACATGATTCGATAAAACGTACCATACTGAAGCGTATTTCGATAAGCTTTATACAAGGTTATATGTGCAGCGATTTCTTTTTTCTGCTTATCATTACAATCGTTCAAATTGATCTCACATCCAAATACACCGAAACTGGCAACAGCCAGACGAGAGTTCAATGGTGATATCCGTCGGGTCTGATGATTCGGTACAGCACTGATGTGTGCGGATATTGAGGATAGCGGATAGCCGTAACTGGTTCCGGTCTGAATGACCGTGCGATCGAGGGCATCGGTATTATCGCTTGTCCAGATTTGCGGAGTGTAACATAACATGCCCAGATCAAAGCGGTTTCCGCCGGATGCACAACTCTCAAACAGTACATGTGGAAATCGCAGGATAAGCTGTTCTAAAACGCGGTATGTTCCCAATATAAATGAGTGTGTGAATTTTCCTTGGTGATCAAGGATCGATCCATAATGATCGGAGAAGATTCGGTTGTAATCCCACTTTACAAAGCTCACTTCGGCTTCGGTGAAGATTTGAGTTAATCGCTCGATCAGATAATCTTGTACTTGGGGATTGCTCATGTCGATCAGTCGTTGATTTCGACTGAGTGATGCCTCGCAATCAACTCTGCCAACGGCCCAATCCGGATGCGCACGATATAAGTCACTGTCTTCGTTAATCATTTCCGGTTCTACCCATAAGCCAAAACTCATGTTCATGGCTTGGATTTGTTTGCTCAACCAATTCAAACCGTGGGGAAGTTTCTTGGTATCGGTATACCAGTCGCCCAGTGCACGCAGGTCGTCTTTACGGTTTTTAAACCAGCCGTCATCCAACACAAAGCATTCTACCCCGATTTTTGAGGCCTCTTTTGCCAAATTCAGTATCTTACTTTCAGAAAAATTAAAATAGGTTGCTTCCCAATTGTTCAGTACGACAGGGCGTTCTTTGTTTTTCCACTCCCCGTGAATGATGTTTTGATTGATGAAACTGTGAAACTGTTGGCTCAGTTGATTGAGTCCAAAAAAGCTAAATGAGAAAACAGCTTCGGGAGATTGGAAAGTTTCATCGGGTTTTAATGGCCAGTGAAAGTGAGTCGGATGGATGCCACTCAGTATTCTCAATCGATCATAAGCGCTGACTTCGATGTTACTTTGATGATTTCCGGAATATATAAGATTAAATCCTAAACACTCTCCCAGATCCTCATCTGTATGTGCTTTCTTTAATATAAAGAACGGATTTTGACGATTACTTGAACTACCGGCTAAGCTCTCTACAACGCTTCGCCCATACCCGATATCCCGTGTATGAGGGGTGCGTTCCCTTCCCCAATGTCCATCGAATGTCATGATTTGCCAGTCGATGTCATCACGGTCCAATTGCATGGAGAATAGTGATTCAATGGTGATGATCATTTCTGTTTGATTAATCAGTTTACTGCTACGTACAATCACATCCGACTCATAAAATGAGCTGTACTTTAATTGAAGATATATTTCATGATTCTTTTCTTTTAAGGTAATGATTATCGTTTCAATTTCATCATCAGATCCATAACTGCTCGGAAGTCCTTTTAAAGCTTCTTTTCCTCTTTTTCTTTCGGCTTTATGAAATACAAAATCCGACACATACGATGTGTCGGGGAAGATAATCTCTACTAAAGACTGGCGGATGTCTCCTTTTCCGGGGGAGGAGTGTTCGAGCATGCGGTGCTCTAAAGAGATATGGGGAACTTTGCGATCGTAGACAACGCAGTTCCCACTAGGGAATACCGCTTTTTCACTTAATACCGAGGGATCTTCCAACCGTATCTTCTTTCCATAGTAAAGATGTTCGAGTTGGCCGGTGGACAACACCGTGAATGCGTAGCTGGTATTTTTTGTTTGTAAGTGGAACAGTTCCATAAAATTACCTCCGTTCCCGTTTGTTAAATTATAGCACAACTTGAGTTTTACGGCGGATGGTCTATAATAGAAATATCGAATGAAAGTAGGAAATTATGGAAACCATGATAGAGCGGTTGATCCGCTATTGTAAAGTGAATACACGTTCGGATGAATCAAGCAAGTCTGTACCATCCACACCAGCACAAGTAGAATTTGCGAAGATGTTGGCGAATGAACTTTCGGTGTTGGGTTTTGGTGAAGTTGTTCATCGTTTGGACAATGGGTTTGTGACAGCGACGATTCCCTCAAATTCGGATCAAGTAGTTGATTCTTTGGGTTTTATCGCCCATTTCGACACAGCGGATTTTAATTCTGAGAACATTCAGCCTCAAATCATTGAGAACTATAACGGTCAAGATATTGTATTAAATAAAGAGTTGGATGTTGTGATGAGTGTTAATAAGTTTCCAAATCTGAAGAATTATGTTGGTCACACGTTGGTTACAACCGACGGTACGACGTTATTGGGTGCGGATGACAAAGCAGGAATCGTTGAAATTATTGAGGCAATGTTGTACATAATGGCACATCCTGAACTCAAACACGGGGAAATTCGTGTTGCTTTCGGTCCGGATGAAGAAATCGGTCGCGGAGCAAATTTATTTGATGCGAAGGATTTCAGAGCAAGATATGCTTACACATTGGATGGCAGTGTCTTGGGAGAATTAGAATATGAGAGTTTTAATGCGGCTTCGGCGAAGGTGACGTTGCATGGCGTGAGTGTACATCCGGGTACCGCGAAGGATAAGATGGTCAACACTTCGAAATTAGCTTTGGAGTTTGATTCAATGTTGCCCCAAGATGAAGTTCCGGAGAAAACGGAAGGTTATCAAGGTTTCTTCCTTTTGAGTGAAATGAAAACGACGATCGAATTGGGTCATATGAGCTATATCATTCGTGATCATGACAAGGAGACGTTTTTATTGCGTAAGCAGTTGATTTGGGATAATGCGAAGACGATGAACGATAAATACGGAACAAGTCGCGTCGTTGTGGATATGAAGGATTCCTATTATAATATGGCGGAAGTTATTTCTAAAGACTTTAAGCCGGTTGAATTAGCGAAGCAGGCAATGGCGAATTTAGGTATTACTCCTATAATAAAGCCGATTCGCGGTGGAACGGACGGATCGAAGATTTCATTTATGGGAATACCAACCCCAAATTTGTTTACAGGTGCTGAGAATTTCCACGGAAAATTTGAATTTGCTTCGAAGGAAGTCATGGAGAAAGCCGTGAGTGTAATCATTGAGATCGTTAAGCTTAATGCAAAATAAGGCGGGTTTCCCCGCTTTTTGTTAAAGGGGACATATGAAAGAAAATGTGGTTATTTATTGGATGAGTCGGGCGATTCGAGTCAATGAGAATCCGGCGCTTGTAGAAGCATCAAAAATAGCGAAGGAAAACAGTGCGAAGTTAATCGTAGTTTTTGCTTTGATTCCCAACTTTCCTTATGCCAATACACGTAATATGGACTTTTTGTTAAAAGGACTCGCAGAAGTTAGTGACAAATTAGCAACAAGGGGTATACCGCTCTATCTTTTTCAAGGTCATGCGCTTGAAGCGTTTGAACATTTTCAAAAAGAATATCGTATTCTTTCTATTATTAATGAACATCACGTCTTAAAGCCTTTTCTTTCTTCTCAAGAGAAAGTGCGGGAGTGGTGTTTGTATCAGGATGTTGATTTACAATTGATCAATACCGCCTGTGTAATTCCGGTGGAAGAAGCCAGTGGAAAACTGGAGTTTGCGGCGAAGACGATTCGAAATAAGATAATGAGTAAGTTTACGGAGTATCTGGATGAGATCGATTTTGATTATTCTCAGGATATGGATACAGCAGATAGATTTAAGAGAGATGAAGTTGATACATTATTAAACAACTATCCTAAACTCGCTCTCTCGCGCCTTCTTCCCGGAGAAGATGCCGCGGTTCACACACTCAACGACTTTATTACCCATGGTTTGGATCATTATGATCAGCGCAATCTCTTTGATGCTAAGGGTCAGTCCTATTTGTCCGCCTATTTACACTTTGGGATGATCTCCCCCGTGAAGATGATTCGTGAAGTCGAGAAAACCAACCATCCCAATGCTCCATTGTTTGTGGAGGAGGCGATGGTTCGAAGAGAACTTGCGGAGAATTATTGTCATTATCAGAAGAGTTATGATTCGCTTAAGGGTGCGTGGCCATGGGCAAGGGAGACATTAAGTTCACATCTTCAAGATACTAGAGAATACATTTACTCTCGTGAACAGTTTGAACATGCTCAGACACACGATGTATTATGGAATGCTTGTCAACGTATGGTTATCGAAGATGGCTATCTTCACTCGTATTTACGTATGTATTGGGCCAAGATGGTGCTCCTTTGGACCAAACATCCTCAGAATGCTATAGATATTTTAATTTATCTTAATGATACCTACTTTTTAGATGGACGTGATCCGAATGGATATACCGGAATTATGTGGTGTGTGGCCGGTGTTCATGATCGTCCGTGGTTTAATCGGCCGGTCATTGGTTTGATTCGGGCGATGGGTAAGGATGGCACATTGAAGAAGACGAAATTTGATCCTATGAGAGTAATTTATTGATAGTCTGTTAAACTTTTAAATGGGGGTACTTATGAGAGAACTAATACAATTTGGTACATATCTGGCATTCATCTTCTTTGTATCTTGGATCGTTTACAGTTCCGCAAAGTTCTTTGGGGTAGCTTATAAGAAGAATGAGTTTATCGAGAATCATGTTCTTAAGTTTGTTGTCGCTCTATTCTTTTCGATCATTTATGGTGTTGCGGCTTTATTTGGCGGTATCCCAACAAAAGATGTCGATTAAAAACAGCAGAAGAATACTAAATACCATTTAACTACGAAACAACGAAGAGATCCTCGTTGTTTTTTTGCTAACAGTTTGATTGACAAAGATAATAATCAGCTACAATCCATAAACAGTGATAAGTAAGTCTTTTATTTCTTGCATTGATATATCCACAATGCCTAACTGCTTAAGAAACAGATCATTTTCGATAATATCTGTCACGAGTAATAACATATCCTCTCGAATAACATCCGGGACATTTTCTATTCTTTCATTCACCAACAAACGAGACATTCTGAAAATATCATACTTGTGTTTTTTTATATCACTATTTTTAATGTTTTCCTTTTTTCCTTTACGAGATTTCAAATCAAGATAAGCTCGTGCTTTAAGCGGAATAATAACTCGATGATCGGCCAAAGGTATACCATCTATCGATATTTTGAGATTAATCATAAAATTGTAGTATTCCTGATTAAGTATGATTGCTGATAAACTCACGACTTCTTCCCCTATTGTCATCGGAAGAACAACTTGACCCTGAACATCCCTGAAAATATCAGGCAAAGGCGAAAGTAATTCGATCATACCAGGAAAGCCTACTTCTTCCGGCTTATCGAATCGATAGAAGCATCTTTTGCCACTCGCTTTCATCGCTGTTCTGTATTTTCCTTTTTTAATATAAGACCAAAAGTGATGCACAAAATCAACACTAAGCGTTTGCACACATAGCACTATGTCTAAGTCTTTTGTGACCCTAAAATCAAATCCTGCATTTCCTAGTAAGATTTGACAAGCGCTCCCTCCAATCAGAATATAACTTTCGTGGTAATCCTGAAAATAATTTTTAAACTCTTCAATTTCCCTGCTACCTAGTTTCCTCATACTTTTTACTTAGATTTCCAATTGTACGTTATCATCATGTTTTCAATTTCGCCTTGTATTCTCTCATCGATTTCCTCCTTGAACATCAAAGCAATCGCTAATGGATGTAACAATTTTTCATTGTGAGGCATTCGATGCTTAAATATGTAAATGGTTGAAGAATTACTATCTTTGATTGGTATTTCTTCAATTTCATTTGAAATCAATTTATACTGCTTACTTGTAATACCGTATTCTACATTTTCTGGATGAGCTAACATTGAATACTGTGTCAATGCAGATTCTCCTGCTACCAAAAGCTTTTCTATAACAGCATTTTCTAGTATATCCGATTTAAAGTAGACTTTTCTAAGAAGCGGATTTATTAGGAAGGATTGAGCTTTCTTCCACGTCTCTTCCTCTGTTGAGAAGAATTTGTATTTTGAGGATTTATTACTCTTATCATATTTTACTAATCCCAAGATCTTTAACTCTGCATAAGCACGGGAAACAGTCATTTTTGTCATGTCTAATCTCTTTGCGCTTTGTTCCATGGACTTACTGAAATCACGAGTAATTAGTAATTCTAAGAAAAGGGCTTGTGTAGATGGTGACATTTTAATTATAGATTCGTCATTACTGTTTGCATATCTCAACTCTCTTCTTTCACTAAATACCTTTCCCAGCTTTGGAATGTATATTTGTTTTCCAATCGAGACAAATGAGAGTTTCGCTTTAATCAGTTGCATTCGTAAATAGTTTGATATACTACCAAAAACTAATATATAGCTAATATCGTTATCTTTATCTACGATTCTCTCTATATTTTGAATGTGTTTTTGGTAGATTTCAGCACTGAGATTACTCTTCCTTGAACAATCGATCAAAATGAAAATTGAGTTGAATATTTCAACTTCTAGAAATTCATATCCTTTACTCAAATAAATTGGCAGTTTCTTGACCCATACAGATTCTTTTAAAACAACATCACAGTGAAAGTTATCCTTTATGTAACTAATTGCGGAGTTAAGTACCATGTAAATACCTCTTTGTATCTTTTATATTTTTTGTAACATATGTGATGTTACAATATACATTCATGTTACAAATATAATAGCATAAGTCGCAAATGAAATCAATGAAGAGTGATTATACGCTGATCTCTACTAACTTAGTTGATTGATATTATTGGTCATTTCCTGATAAAAAGCGAGTTGCCTCGCCTTACTTTAAGAATGTTGTAATAATCAGATAACTGATCGAGCTCACCGCCGCAGAGAGTGATGTTCCCCAAATCAAATCGATGATCGTAATTGTGATTGGCCAATCTCTGATTGTGGCTAAATTGGTTAGATCGTAGGTTGCATAGGTGAAGAATCCGAACAGTGCTCCATAGATCAATGCATGGGATAGAGATTGCTTATCCAATGCCGGCAACAATACGAAGATCATTAATCCCACGATAAATAACAGATAGAATGTGATGGCGGCTGCCCAGTTAATCTGAGGAGCCATCAGATAACCAAGATACTTTGCATACAGGTCTTTCGCTACAACACCCAACCAAAACAAATCAATCGCAAAGAATACGACCAATACCACTAAAAATTGACTTACTAATTTCATATTAATTCCCCTTTTTATTGAACCACAAGGCAAATATGCTTGTGCTCTTACGGTAACTTTCGAAATCCGGATATTTTTCCATTCGTTTTTCCAACATTGGAACACCCGATACATATCGAACCAACAATGTAATTGTCAATGGACTAAAGAAGGTCCACCACGGCGCACCATAGGCCACAGCAACCAAGTAAATTCCCCACCATAGGACGGCTTCCCCAAAGTAATTGGGATGGCGGGAGTACTTCCAAAGCCCTTTACGAATTAAGGTTCCTCTTGTTCTCGAATCGCTTACATGTGCCTTTAGTTGAGCATCCCCGATGGCTTCAATTGAGAAGCCGAGCAGATAAACGATAACTCCGATGATCGCTAGTGGAGTGAATAGTTCACCCTCTTGGCGTTGACCCATCAAATGAGCGACCGAGATAATTCCCATTAACAATCCTTGAAACAAAAACAATTGGAAATAACTTCTGAGCAAATAGGATTTACCCCATTCCCTGCGGAAGTTGGCATAGCGGAAGTCTTCGGGTTTGCCTAGATTGCGCTTGCCAATGTGCCAGCTCAATCGAGCACCCCAGACAAAAACCATCGCCGTCAACAGCCAACCACTGTCAAAACCGGTAGAAAACTGTTGAAGTACAGCGAGTAGCACAAATCCCGATCCCCAGCCGATATCGATGATACCGGCATTGTTCATGATTTGAGCTACAATGTACCAAATTGTAAAGTAGGCTAATAAAACCAAGATAATGGTTGTTATACTCATACTGTCCCCTTTATATAGCCGATAGCAAAAGCTCCTTTACCGGCATTCAATCCGACAATCGGCGAAATTGCTTCAATATAGGCTGGTTTTTTACCGATGATTTGCTCAACTTGATATGCAAATTGAGTTAAATCGTTTGGATCATCCGCATAGACCAATCCATACGTACTGATTCCCTTGGCATCCATGTCTTCTTTAACTTTTTTCAAGATAAGACTGATCGCCTTCTTTTGAGAAAGTGTCTTCTTATAAATTTCACCCTTACCTTGCGGATCGATGGAAATTACCGGCTTTAAATCGAGTTTCGAAAGAATAAATCCTTGAACCTTCGATACACGTCCCCCACGCAACATATATTTCAAATTTCTGACACTCACATAAATATGCGTATTCGCAATGGCTTGTTCTGTTTTATCGACAAGTTCTTCGAAAGAAAGTCCCTGATTTCGCCATTTCGCCAACTGAGCCACCAACAAACCTTGAGCAATGGAATTAACTTTCGAATCTATAAGTTTTACTTTTTTACCTTGTAGGTTCATTCGACTGACCACCCGCTGGATGTTATTGAATGTTCCACTCATCTTCGCAGAAACGAATATTCCAATGATTTCATCTGCGCTTTGAAGCGCTTGATTAAAGAGTCGTTCGATTGTTTCGATGGTCGCTTGCGCTGAGGTAGGATTCATTCGATAATCATCCAAATGTCGATAAAACAAGTCAGGAGTCATGGTCAGTTTATCAAGATACACCGTCGAATCAACAATGAGATTGAGCGGAATAACAACAATATTTTCCTGTTCAAGGAAATCCTTACTTACATCCGCAATCGAATCTGTTACAATCGTGATTTTATTCTTCGGTTGAAATTTCAAATTGGCTTGAAGTTGCATGTCATCAATTTTATGTGACAAAACCGTTCCCTCTTTGACTAACGCTTCCATAATTAGCTCCGGAGATTTGGCATGTAAATGCACTTGAACATGATCGTCTTTTGAAGTTACGACCAACGAATCTCCAAAAGGCGATAAAAGCTGTTGAAAGTAGCTCTTATCTTTTTTGGATTCCACCAAAAACTGCGAACAATACTTAAACTCACCCACATTGGTATCTGGATGGATTTCCGGAAATTCCTCCATTTGTGCAGCCTTAAACTTTAATGTCTCAAGGTTACCGGTTTTAATGAACTGGCCTATTCCTTCAATAAAATAATAAAAGCCCTTGGCTCCGGCATCGACGACATCGTTGTCCAACAATACCTTCAACTTAAACTTCGTTTGATCTACGACTTTTTTCGCATTGGTAATTGAGGTTTCAAAAACGTTCTCAAATTCGCCCGCGATATTGTCCATTAGCTGGGTAGACCATTCTTTCATAACCGTCAGAATCGTACCTTCTTTCGGAGATGCTACGGCTTCATAAGCATATTTGACAGCTCGTTGTGTCGCCAGAGCAAATTCCTCTTGAGAAATGGATTCCTTATCACCAATTTCAATGGCCAACCCATTGAGGTATTGTGCAAAGATCATCCCCGAGTTTCCATACGCGCTTTCTAATGCGACTTTAGCAATTGAATTCATCGTCAGTTGCGCACTGACATCCTTTTTGGCATTGGATAAAATATTCTTCATGGTGAGTGCAAGATTGGTCCCGGTGTCACCATCCGCAACCGGGAAAACATTGATTCGATTTAAATTGTGCTCATTAACAATAAGGTTCTGAGCACCCGATGCCACAAAGTCATAGAGCTTGTGTCCATCAATCATGTATTTTGTCATAGTATTGTACCCTCTGTAATCATTGTATATATCCACAAAACCCTCGTCAATCAAAATGAATCATTACATCAGCATGCAAAATTTTAAAAGAAAAGCATAAACATTTTCACATTGAAAATACATACAAGATATACTTGTAACTTTATGTCCGTGTGAAATTGCTTAACCAGTAGATTTAGAACTCCATTGTCCGAACTGAAATAGATCCAAATTTCTTAAGTTTTTCAATTAATTCTTTCACTTCAACTTCCGCATCAGAAATAAACTCAATAATGACTAATCCCGCATCAGAACAAAAAGTACGATCGTCAGCCGCATTATGTAAACCCAATCGTGTTTTTATAAAACACCCATATTCACTCAACAACTTCTGAACTTGAACAGCTTCATCGTTACGATGCAAAATCTGAATCCCCATAATAATCCGTGGCATAATCTTCCTCCTTATGATCATTCACCTCATAGGTGATAATCTCCATATAAAACAGACACCGATTTTACTATTGGAATAATCTGAACAACATAGCAATATTTGTAACTGATTTCTACATACCAACCGGAATCAACCCGTGGACAAAACTACAACAATTTTCTAATAGAAACATTCTTTCTTACTTCTTCAAACCCAGGGCTGTTAATTATAATTACAGATTCTCCCACTTTACCCATCGTCCGAACATAGAAAACTGCGTTGCCACCAACAAAACTTATCAACGCAGGCCCGATCAATTTTGCCTGACCGCTGATTGATACAGAAATCGCACTTTGGAAATAGACGAGTTTTTGATTGTTTTGGTCAATAACCTCACACGTCACCGTCATGACATCGTAAGTGCCTGCTTCCACAAGTTCGTCCCGATCAAAACTAACTGACATTTTCTTATGCGTTACAGCACCACGCTTGCACTCAATAAGTTCGTCCTTACGCTTGCCAACAAAGGTATAGACAACGCTTTCACTTCCCCAATTACCCACGTATTTCGTATACATTGCGGCACCTTTTTTAAACGTCAGTTGATTGATCGTCATCAGTTTTCCCATTAACAACTTCTTACTTAACGGCATATCCATACCATAACGATTGTATGACACCAGGACATCCTTGATTTGATCAGCAATCTTCTCTGAATAGTCATCGTTTGTGCGAATTTGATTTCCGATGAAATCAGAGATGATCAAAGGTTCATTAAACCCATTGTTCTTCACTACTGCATAATCGCCCAATAATACCTCATTCTTATAAAGTGATATAGTGTCACAGTTGGTAAAAACAACGACCTGATTCATATTGGAAGAAGGATAGTCACCCATGCTCATCGAAGAATCTACATCCAAGTAAATATCTTTTTGTTGTGCCATGTACGTTTTCGCGGCAGTTTTCGGCTGTCTGAACATATCCAAAACGCCGTGATGACAAACCTTATCACCACTGCCAAAATCTTTATGGGTCTGATAGTCATTCATACACCAGCCGATGACCGCATTTACTCTTGGATATTTAAGCGCATCCGAGATCACTTTGCCATGACGAAGGGCTTGAGACGTACGTAGTACTTGATTATCAAAACTTTTAACCGGGTACATATGGCCGTTATGCTCAGATATGATGAAAGGGACTTCCAGATGGGCACATATTTTATCCGGATCCTCACAACCCGCATTCTTTCCGGTGTGTGAGAAATCATTATAAGAATAAACATCCTCTAACAACTCACTACCCTTAAAATTTCGAACACCGCTGGTAGGTCGGGATGGATCAAGGTGGTGAGCCATCTTATTTGATTCTGTATAAAACTCATGATGATCAGCAGATTCATTGATTCGCACACCCCAAAGAATGATACTGGGATGATTTCGATATTGAACAATCATTTCCTTTAACATATTCAACGCGTTTGATTGCCAATTCTCATCACCAATGTGTTGCCATCCGGGGAGTTCCGTGAAAACAAGCAGACCAAGTTCATCGCAAGCTCTGATAAAATGTTTTGATTGGGGATAATGCGATGTTCTGACTAAATTTACATGAAGCGTTTTCTTCAATATTTCCGCATCGTTTCGTTGTAAACTTTCGACTGCCGCATAGCCCATGTATGGATAACTCTGATGCCGGTTCAGACCGATCAAATTGTGTTTAACTCCATTGAGGAAAAATCCGTTTTTTGTAAATTCAAATGTACGAAATCCGAACATATCCGAAACAGCATCGACCTCGACCTCATTTTTCATCAGTTTACATTCAATATTGTATAAATTAGGATCATCTATATCCCACAAACTAGGACTATCCACATCAAAATCAAAAATGTTTTGGGTCTCAATGATATTACGATTGAACTGAGCAACCATATTATCCGCTTTTTTCAAAGTTATTTGCAAAGAAAAATCCTGCGGATTTGAACATACGATGTCTACAGACACCGATACGGAGTGTACAACTTTTGTTTTCTCTTTTGTTTGGACAAACAAATCCTTTAAATAGTTCTTACCTGTTAGAATCATCGTTACTTCACGATAGATACCATGATATCCCAAATAATCCACAACATGACCAAAAGGTGGTATGTCTGCTTTCTCACTTCCATCCGCAACCACGACGATCCAGTTGGTCGATTCCCACAGGATTGCTTCGGTCGCATCGGCCTCAAAAGATGTATAACCTCCGATATGCTCACATATAAGCTGCTGATTCACATATACTCTGGCATGATGGGCTATTGCTCCAAAATTAAAGACAACCCTTCGATTACGCAAAGTCGTATCCAAGACAAAAGCCTTGCGATAGCACATCGACTTAAAACCCAACGATTCGTCCACATACGTCAGATGATCCAATGGCAATTGATGAGGTATATGAACCAATTCAAAACCCAAATGATCCTCAATCAATAAATCCCGTGAATCAAAGGATGGTTTAAACTGCCAATCAAAATTGAATGGTCGAACTTGTCTCATGATATTCACGCTCTCTTTTCATTATTTTACCATATCCAAAATAAAAACGGAGACTAACTCCGTTACTCATCAAAGAATCCGCCCAAGGTGATTTTATCCGGTTGCAAGCGTGTAATGATTTTTGCATACGCCTGATATTTAGCATCTCGGTCGGGCATGATGCTCAATGGAACCTGACTCATCGGATAAAGAGTGAACTCTTTAAAGTCAGGTGTGTAATAATTATAGAGCAAATCTGCTTTAACATTTTCCAATCGATAGTAAGTCTTTTCTGATGTTACAATTTTTACCATATCAACACTGGCAATCAATTCGACTAGACGAGGCTCACCAATCTGAGACGAAACGAAGTTCCCTAGTGAGTAAATAACCAATGTATCTTCAATAAAATCAATCGGTTGAATAACATGCGGATGATGCCCGATGATTATGTCCGCTCCTTGCTCAGCAATGAACGTTGCCATTTGTACATGTATAGGGTGTGGAATATGATTGTATTCTTGGACAAAATGTAAGGAAACAATTATGAAATCTACTTCATCACGATACCTAGCCATATCCTTGCGTACCAGATTTTCATCATAAATATCAATAAGATACTTTTGATCGTCAGGAATTGATCTCGTATTGGATTCGTAAGTATAAGCTAAAAAGGCAAAAGTAATCCCATTTATCTCATGTATACGAAACTGATCACGTTCTTCTTGGCTTCCCCAGCTACCGGCGGTAATAACGGGCTGTTCTTTCCAAAAGTCATAGGAGTTCAATGCTCCTCTGACCCCTTTGTCCATGGTGTGGTTGTTCGCAAGACTTACCATATTAAATCCCATTTCAATCATTTGTTCCCCAAAATCAGCAGGTGAATTGAAATTTGGATATCCACTGTATCCTAATTCTTTTCCGCCAAATACCGTTTCTTGGTTATAGAAAGCTAAATCATAGTTCTTAACGATCGGAGCAATATAGCGTAAAGATGGTCGAAAATCATAGGTGCCATCTTCATTTTCCCCATGACTAAAGTAGTTTTGATGTAAAATCGCATCTCCCACCATCATCAGCGAAGCCCGATACTCCAATGAAATCGGGGACTGAAAGGGAAACTCATAAGGATATTCGATTGCCGGTTCGACAGTGCAAGCCGTTAACAAGATTAGTAGTAGTATAATAGATTTCCTCATACAACCCCCTAATAGAAAAGCGGTTTCCCGCTTTTAATAACCTCTACCCGTTACAACATTAAACACGTTTAACGGATTTAGTCGGCATGGTGGTTTATTACCATTGGCTTCACACCGACGATTGTATCCTGTTGTTCCCCAACCAGCCCCGAATGACAAATCACCATTCCAGCGGCTCGCATAGTAATTCATTGAGTTATTACCTACATAAACAACTTCAATATGTAGATGTGGTCCGGTTGAGTTCCCTGAAGAACCTATATTCCCAATTCTATCTCCCTGATTGACAATTGTACCCATCGGACGTGTTGAACCTTCTTTCATGTGGAAATTAATGATCCAATACGTTTTATTGTTAATTGATGTCAATAAATAGGTTTGATTTCCACCCATGGCAACGCCAGGACGACCACATCTGTTGCCTAAATAACCATAGGTTGCGCAACCGTCTGCACTATACATAATGATGCCATTCCCTACGGCTCTGATTGGTGTCCCGACAGGTGCAGCAAGGTCTATTCCAATATGTCGCCCACCACCAAAGGAAGCTGGATAATTCCATGCTCCGGCGGAAACACGATATCCTGACGCAACCGGACGCAAGAATCCATTGGAAGTCACAACCGCTTTAAGCGCTGCTGAAACTCTTTTAAGTTTATCTTGTACGGCTTTCAAATCAGAAATTAATTCCGCTTGCATTGCCAACAGGTCTGCTTCTTGTTTTTTATACTCAGAAATGATTTTCTCAACTTCAAGTTTCATTTGAGCCATCGTTGTCTGATTGGATTCGAGATTGACACGGTTTTCAACCAAAACGACTTGCTGCCGCACCAACTCTTCTCTATCAATTTTTATTAGTTCAATTTCAGTTTGAAGTGCTTTGATTTGCTCTTTATCATAAGTCGTAGTATCTTGAATGCCCTCAACTCTACGAATCAAATCAGAAAAACTTGTAGCATTCATGATGAACTCGATATAGCCATTCACGGATAGAAATCCCTGCATGACAACCAAGCGTTCGCGAATACCATTATCGATTTTCTTGGCATTGTCTTCACGGATAACAATTTCTTTTTCCAATGTTTTAATATTGGATTCAAGATAGTAAATTGAATCTGTTAAAATACGGATTTGACGATCTAATTCAACAATCGTCGCCTCATATTCACTTACCTTTTGAGCCAAGGCTACAATATTTTTCTTCACATCTTTCAAATCATTTTGCAGAGCAGCTAAGTCTGCTTGCGCATTTTTAGCCTTTTGATTGATGTAAGTTTGAAATTGCTGACACACTGTATAATTTTCTCTTGATATCGTCCCAAAACAGAGTTTCTCATAATAACTCTCGTTTTTACTAAAGTCTATGGCCGATGCAGTTATTGTTGTCGCGAAGATCAACAAAACTATCGGAACTATTAATAATGATTTAAAGTATTTCTTCATCGTTGCCACCTCAAATATCGGGTTACCGATACAAAGCTGCCAATCAGCCCTACAAATACCGCAATACCAACCAAGATTCCGGCTGTATAGTAAACTAGCGGAAAGGGTGATTGAAGCACAAACATTTGAGCCAAGAAGACTCCACCTAAGGCTTCGTATAAATATATATATCCCATCGTTGCCACCAATATTGGAAAAATGGATCCCAATATTCCAATAAGGATTCCCTCAATAACATAAGGCATCCGGATAAAACCGTTTTTTGCACCTACTGTCCGCATGATCGATATTTCATTAATCCTTGAACATATTGACGCATTAATTGTATTAGAAATAAGGAAAACGGCAACAATACTTAATCCTATAACTAAAATATAACCAACTGATCGAATATAATCAAGCATATTCATTAATTGTACCGTCCCGGTACCACCATAAGATACTTTTTCAACACCTGCAATTAATCGGATAGATTCAGCAACTGCTTCGATATCCGAACCTTCATTTGTCTTTACTAAGTACGCAGCACGTAACGGATTTCCTACTCCACGGTATGATTCAAAGATTTTTCCATCCTCACCATACGTGGCAACCAGTTTATCCAATTCTTCATCTTTTGAAGAATATTCAACATCCAAGACTCCGACGATTTCCGAAATCTGTGTATAAATGATTCCCAATGGCTCTTCTTTATTGAATTCCTCATTGACTTTCACGTGAATCTGAACACTTTCTTCAACAGAATACGTAATCTGTTCAATGTTGATGCTTAAGATAATAAATATTCCTACAAACAATAGTGCATAAGCGACTGCAGATGCACTGGAAACCGTCATGGCACCATGACGTACCAAGCCTAGGAAGGCTTCTTTAAAGTGTCGGAACAGGTTCATTTTTTATGTATCCTCCTTCCGCCAAATCAGCTACAATGTGACCATCATATAGTAAGACAGTGCGTTTTTTAAACTGATTGACCAACGTAATATCATGTGTGACCATCAAGATTGTCGTACCTTCTTCACGATTAATCTTTTCAAGAAGTAACATGATATCCGTAGACATATCCGGATCTAGATTACCGGTGGGTTCATCACAAATCAACAGTTTCGGTTGATTGGCAATCGCCCTGGCAATCGCGGTGCGCTGTAATTGTCCGCCTGACAACTGCTCCGGGAAACTTTTCATTTTGTCAGATAAACCGACCAAATGAAGGATTTCACGAACTCGTTGTCGTGCTTTAAGCTTTGGTGTTCCAATTGCTTCCAAAGCAAAGTATACATTCTCAAATACTGTTTTTCTTTCAAGCAACTTATAATCTTGAAAGACAACGCCTACATTTCTTCGAAACATCGGAATCTTAGAACGTCTAAGTTTTCCGATATTGATTCCGACAACTTCCACAAGACCCCCGGAAGGAATCTCTTCACCATCCAATAATTTGATGAGTGTCGATTTCCCCGAACCCGTAGGTCCTATGATATACACGAACTCTCCCTGTTCTATGGTCATATTTATATTGTGAAGAGCGTTGACTCCGTTTTTATAAGTTTTACTAACATTTCTCATTAATACCATGAGTTACCTCCCTCGTACATTGTATTCTACCACAACATGTGTGAATTGTTGATGAAAGTTATTGTCAATTCGTGACAAGCATGTCAATACGTGACAAATAAGTAATGACAAAGTCGTCACACTTTATAATCCAGCGTAAATCCATACCCCTTAACTTCTGTGGTTTCATTTGCTATAAAGAACGCCTGTTTGTCAACCGAATGAATGATTTGTGTCAACTCAGGATATTGATTCTTCATAATAACCGCCAAAATGATCGGACGATCTTCCCCAGTATATCCACCCGTCGCATTAAGCAATGTAGTTCCTCTATCAAGTTTATCATGTATCAGTGGAATCAGTTCTTTATAATGCTCAGAAATGATATACACAGCTTTAGCCTGTTGCCCACCAAATACTAAAATCTTATCTAAGGAAAAGGCACATGCCCAAACCGATATAAACCCGATCAAGACCGCTTCAAGCCCAAAGGCATATAAACCCAATAGTACTGTAAGAGCATCCACGATTAATACGAGTTTATGAATTTCAATGTGAGTGTATTTATGTATGACCAGTGGAGGAACATCCATTCCACCCGTCGAAGAGCCACTTCGAATAACCATACCAACACCTATACCTGCTAGTAATCCACCATACAAACTGGCTAAGATCGGATCCAACGCCTGCGTGTATTGCATCTTTATAGTAAATGTAAGCATAAACGGATATAGAAAGGAACTTATGACCGTGCTGAATGCAAATTGTCTGCCTAAAGCAAAAGCACCAACAATAAACAACCCAATAACCAATATGTTAATTACAATTCCTGGGGAAACATTGATCAGAGGTTGCAATGCAACTGCAATACCGGCTACCCCGCCCGATAATATATTGTATGGCAAAATAAACACCCCGACCGATAATGCCAAAATGTAATTTCCAACGACCAATAGCAACCCATTCTTAATCCATTTTTTCATTACCATACGATACCTCTTCAATAATACATTATAACACTATAGCAAAGTTACGATAACCCCCACTCTTAATGTTACACCCTTGAGACAAAATCATTATAACAAAAGCGTCGTTGATATCGACGCTTGCGGAGAACTAGGGAGCGAGGTCGCTTCCTTTTTTAATGATTGTTTCAAGGGCTATGTTGATACCTTTGACCATCATATCCAAAGGCATAGAAGGCATTGTTGGTTTATTGATGACTTGTTCCGGCAAAAAAGGAACATGAATAAACCCCGATTGAATATTTAGACATTCCGTTTCGCAATAATGTCGAATTGCATAGATGACATGATTGCACACAAAGGTTCCCGCTGTATTGGAAATCGATGCTGAAATACCGATATCTCTTACGCTATTCATCATATCCTTAATCGGCAGATTGACCAAGTAAGCATCCGGTCCGTCTTTAATGATCTTCTCATCGACGGGTATGTTGTGCTCATTGTCTTCAATCCCATAGTCATCCACATTAATGCCTACCCTCTCAAAGGTAATATCCGTTCTACCACCCGCCTGGCCAAGACTTAGCACAACATCGGGTTGATGTTTTCGGATCATTTCGATAATAACATCAACAGATTTAAAGCGGACGGTAGGAATCTCGACTTTGATAAGGGGTTTCCCCAAGATTTGATCGGGTAATAACTTCAATATCTCCAATGCCGGATTCACATTTTCTCTACCGAAGGGTTCAAAAGCTGTTACAAGTATCTTCATAGCAATCACCTCATTTTTCAATATATACCTGCCTTTGTTCTGCGTCAATAGATCACCTCAAATTTATCATTTATGCAAGTCATCTATCAACATTGGCAACTTATCGAAAAGACATATGCTTTTTCTCGTTTCTCTTTTACAATCAGAAACGTAGCGGTTATCGCTTTGTAAAAGGAGAAATTAACTATTATAAATCAAGAGAAAAATGAGATAAAACGAAAAGAATAATTCTATCCATGACAAAATCCAGTCAGTTCGACTGCTTTGTCGATTGCGTAATCCCGGATTTCAAAACGCTACCTCATTTTGG
>JAUYTU010000015.1 GCA_030694975.1 Erysipelotrichaceae bacterium
TCAATTTGAATGTGCTGAAGGTGCAAGTTTTTCAATTATGGTGGCAGTAACAAGTGGAACAAGTGCCAGATTTAATTTCAAGGTTGATGATGTTGATACTCTTTGGGAATCTTTGGAAGGTAAAGTGAAAATTATTGATACCATTGAAACTATGCCTTATGGGAATCGTAAGTTTACTATTGCAGATCCCGACGGGAATGAACTTGGCTTTGTTCAAGAAAAGTATTCGGAGGTTAAATGATATGAAATTTGTATGGTTAATTATTTTAAGTATTCTGAGTATTTAGATAAAAATAACTCATATTCGTGTTTTTCAGTAACCCAGATAATTACGTTGATTTCTTTTCTACCAAGACGTGAATAGGCTTCCAGACGATGGTTTCCATCGTTTAACTCAAAGGCATTTTCAACAAAATGAGCTATAAGTGGAGGCATATCGCTGTCTGTTTTTATTGCGTTTTCTAGCTTTGCGACTTTCTTTTCAAACCATTCTGCATCTACTTTCCATTTCATGTTTTCTTCAGGTCCACAACATCGATAAAACAGCGATAATGGCATTTTTATCGGTCCTAAAAAATATCTATCAAACAGTTTCAAACCATTCGAAAATTCTTCATTATTTGCATCAGATAGCAAATATGAATGAACCCAATCTTCAAGTTTTCCATTTTTAGCATAGCCTTGAGCTGATGATAAAGTGCTTCTGTATTCCATAATGAATATCTCCTTTTTATTTACACCTGTATGCAAATATATCTATACATTTTAACTATATTTCTTTATGCTAAAATAAGGGTATGATTATTAGAAAATAATTCTATCATAGAATTAATGTGTATTGTATACAAGTAGATAAAAAAGTAAGGAGTGGTACAATGGA
This sequence comes from Erysipelotrichaceae bacterium, assembly GCA_030694975.1. Classification (GTDB taxonomy): domain Bacteria; phylum Bacillota_I; class Bacilli_A; order Erysipelotrichales; family Erysipelotrichaceae; genus UBA2227. The sequence continues at coordinate 881 of JAUYTU010000015.1, forward strand.
TGAAAAAGATCCAACAAACAAGAGCGAAACATTTATCGTTGACTCGAATAAACTAGCAGAAGTGCGGACTTCTTTGGCAACAAGTAGAACTTATCTAGCTGCAGAAAGAACATTTGCGGCATGGATCCGAACGGGGTTTGCCATTTCAGGTGTAGGCATAACGCTTGGTACAGCACTAAAAGATACCCAAAGCAGATGGATATCCTGGACCATGGCCATATCACTGGTGTCTGTTGGCATATTTACTTTTATATATGCGTGGCATCAGTACAAGAATCTCTATCACTACATTAATACCCAATTCAAAAACCACAATCTTATATCACAGTCTTATTCTTTCAATTACTATGCGCTGACCATAGTCACCGTGATATTGGTATTGTCATCGTTATTGGGATTCTTTTTGATGTTTTACTGATGGTTCTCGCATATTTACTTTTAGATGATGTTATCAAGAAATGATTGAATAATCTGAGGGGAAAATTTCAATGGATTCAAAAATACTACATAAATTACTAAATGACTACGATGCAAATTTGAGAATTGAAAGTATTGATGATTATATGTTAATTATCAGAATTAATGAGTATTTAACTCTATTTGCAGCAGAGGCGAATGAAATGCTGGGAATAAATGAAAGTGGACAACATTGGCATATGGAAACAGCAGAAATGGCTGATTTTATTATTGATATCTTAAATGGGGATACAATTATTATTGAGCATACTTCAATATTTGCTAAAATTTTAAGCAGTGATTCACGCCTTAAGATTTTATCGAAAGATAAATATGAGAAAATAAAGCAACGATATATTGGGAAGAATAGAGTACGGATCTATTCTGGGTATTCGATAATACAGAGAGCAGATTAATATTGATGTTGCTCTGCCACCTCCGTGTGCAGAAGCTTGTGTTGTCAAGGATAGACATATATGAATTTGATAAGGTGTGGGATAACATTCTTTTCCCACAAAGGTGAGCCACTTGAAAATAGTGACATTTAATATCCGCTGTGATTGCGGAGTGGACCAAGAGAATAATTTCGAATTCAGAAAGCCCTATATTTTGAAGAAACTGGCTGAGGAAAGTCCGGATATTGTTTGTTTTCAGGAAGTGATGTCCCACATGGCGTTATGGTTGAATGATTCGCTGCCGGAATATTGCATTGTCGGATGCGGCCGGGATGAAAACCTTGATGGAGAGCAGGTGCCGATTGCCTTTCGAAGAGATCGATACTCTCTGATAGCACTCAATCATTTTTGGCATTCTGAAACACCGAATGTTCCGGGAAGTATTTTCCCAGAGCAGAGTGTTTTCCCACGGCTTTGTACAGAATGTTATCTAATGGAGCGTGAAAGCAGAAAGATCATTCGTGTAGTAAACACGCATCTGGATCATCTTAACTCAGCCGTAAGGCGTAAGGAACTTGAACTTGTGATGCATACCATCAGTTCAACGTCTATGTATAAAGAATATCTGACGTTTCTTGCGGGAGATTTGAATGCTGTACCTGAATCAGAAGAAATGGCAGTTATGAAATCATATCCTGATTTTGTCTGTCTTACAGAAGACATCGGCATTACCTATCACGGCTATTTCCGTGATAATCTGAATTCAGAGAATGATCAGTCGGCTCAGATCGATTATATTTTTGTTCGCGGTGATGTTCGGTTGAAGTTGGTGGAGAAGTGGACGGATGTACACGAAGGAGTGTATTTATCAGATCACTATCCGGTGTCAGTAGTTGTCAAAAAAGACAACTAAAAGAGAATGAGAAATGGTGCAACTACATTATCGGATGCGTTAATAAACGATTATTAAGGAGACAAGAGCTTTATTTTAAATAGAAACCGGCATGGTTGGACAAACTGATGATGGTTGCAGAATGTGAGGGGGAAAATGGAAATCTCTAAATTGAATAATCTGAATTCTAAATTACTCATCATTAGTGGTATTTTATCTAGCTTTAATTTTCTTTATGTTCTAAGATCAGAGAATATTACAGATAGAATTCAAGTTTCACTGATTACATTTTCACCTGTATTAATAGCTCTTATTTTGTTTTCAAGTAGGTCAATCTTTAATAATACGTTGACAAGATTACCAACAGTTTTATTTATATTTACGGCTAATATCTCTACACTTCTGCTTTATATATTTTTTGCTATCAACACCCTGCTTTTTACAAGCGTAGAGGGGTGGGCGAGTGGCAGTCTATACTTATTAGTCTTACCACTTTACAGTGGAGTAGTAAGTTTAGTGGTTTTTATCACAACATTTCTAATATTATTAATTTCACGATTATTCAAATAAAGATTCTTTGTATGGAGGATAAAATATTGGATTGAAATGATCTTGTTTTAACAAGCTTTGAGAGGATGGTGGACTTTTGTTTTAGTAAAGACTTGATACTTAATTCTTGTAAGTTGAACTCAAGTGATTTATAGTATTGCTATTATTATGTGGTAGAATCATATTAAAGATTTCTAACATGAATCGACAATTGCGTATACGTATGAATATCATTGTTTCCAAGATGACATACAGCGTGTTTAGTCATCATGTAGATTCAGAAAAAGAGTTAGAGTGAGAAGTGATAAAGATGAGCCTGTTATGCAAAGTGTAGAAGGAGGTACAAGTATGATAGTTGGTAATAATGTGAAATTAGAACAAATCAAAGAAAGTGATGCAACTTTTAGTATATATAAAAAGAAAAACCTTTTTGTGCGAGTTATCGTTTTCATCATAATAATCGTTGTGCTGAGTGGCCTATATCTTGTTTATGCTTGGAACAGGTATCAAGATATTGCTGAATCTAAAGCTATTATGTTGGCACAATCTTTGGAATCCGTCTTCCACCCCGAACACATAGCGAAATTAACCGGAAGTGCAGAAGATCTTGAAAAATCCGATTATATATTGATGAAAAAAAGCCTTTCACAGTTGGTTGAAGCAACAAATCCAATCAGTTTCGCATACTTGATGATCGAGCGAGATGAAAACGTTGTATTTTTGATGGATTCAGAGCCAGCGGACTCTGTCGATTACTCTCCACCCGGACAAATTTATGAAGAGGCGGATAATGTTCTACGGAATACTTTCATTTCAGGCAAGACAGTTCTTACAGAACCGACAACTGACCGATGGGGAACCTGGATCAGTGTTCTGGTGCCAGTGAAAGATCCGACAAGTGACAGGTATTTAGCTGTTTTCGGGATTGACTATGATGCTTCAGAATGGTATGCGGATCTAAGGAGACAGATGCTTCCTGATGCGATTATTATACTTTGTTTAAATTTGCTTGTTTTTGCATGGTTTCATTCTTGGGCACAGAAATCTTCGCTTAAGAAGCTAAGTAAAAAAATAGCTTTTGACGAAGCTTTGTACCACAGTGTGTTTGATCAAACCCCAGTCGGAATAGCCATTATGCATGACAAGAACTATGCGACTCAATCAGAATTTGGAGTTATGAATATTAACCCAATGTTCGAACGCATTCTTATGAGAGAAAGTAGTGATTTGGTAAATACAACATGGCCAGAGATCACCCATCCAGAAGATTTAAAAGCTGATCTTGAGAAATTTGAACAATTTAAAGCCGGAGTGATTAGTGGTTATTCTATGGAAAAACGTTTTTTAAGACCGAATGGATCAAGCGTGTGGACGAATATGATAGTGTCCCCTTTGCAAGGTTTTTCTGACGATGAATCCCTACATTTATGCTTAATAGAGGACATCACCTCAAAAAAAAGAACAAGTGATGCACTTAAAGAAAGTGAACGTAGCAAATCTGTTCTTATCTCAAACCTTCCGGGTATGGCATACAGATGCAATTATGACCGAGATTGGACGATGCAATTTGTTTCTGACGGCTGCACTAAGCTGACCGGATATGCTCCTGAAAGCCTTATGAACAATAGAGATGTGACATTTAATTCACTAATCACTCCTGAATATCGTGAACCTTTGTGGAGAGAGTGGGAGAGAATTATTGACAAGAAACTGCCTTTTGAATACGAATATGAGATTACATCAGCTTCTGGAGAACGAAAATGGGTTTTAGAGTTAGGCGAGGGAGTGTATGGCAAAAATGGTGAAGTTGAAGCTTTGGAAGGGATCATTCTAGACATTTCCGACCGTAAAAAGTCCGAAGAAGAAACGAAACGTTTGCTTGAACGCACATTATCAATGTTCAATAATCATGAAGCCGTTATGCTTCTTATTGAACCGTTGTCTGGTGAAATTATTGATTCAAACACGGCAGCTAGCACATTTTATGGCTACTCTAAAGAAGAACTCTTGAACATGAAAATTCAAGATATAAATACATTAGATAAGGACGAACTTAGTGCGATGCGTTTGAAAGCTCTTAACAAAGGCAGGAAATATTTTACTTTCCCGCATCAATTAAAAAGTGGAGAAATCAGAGTTGTTGATGTATACAGCACTCCTATAGAATATGAGGGAAAGAAGGTTCTGTTTTCGATAATCTTCGACGTGAGTGAGAGAGAAAAGGCCACAAAGAAGAATGAGTTTTTGGCTTATCACGACCATCTTACTGGAGTTTTTAACAGAAGATATTTTGATGAGGAGTTTGAACGTAGAGTTAAGAGAGGCGATTTCCCTATTGCTTTTCTTTTAGGTAATATAGATGGATTTAAAACCTTTAATGACGCATTCGGGCATGTTAAAGGTGATGCAGTTTTAAAAGATATTGCAAATAGACTTGCGTCAATCATCATTGACGGTAGTGTACTAGCTCGTGTTGGGGGTGACGAATTTGCAATCTTGATATCTGGTAAAAATGAAACTGAAATCAGACAATGTTTAGATAAACTGACTCGGGAATTTGATAAAGAGCTAGAGGATTCTGGGAAAGATGCACTGATTACCATTTCATGGGGGCATGGGATTCAAAAGGATGAAAGAGATACATTGGATGACCTTCATAGAGAAGCTGAAGCATTTCTGAACAACAGAAAGTTTTATAATACAAACAGTCTTAGAAGTAAAACTGTTAATGTTATTATGGAAACGCTATTTATGAAAAGCGAAAGGGAGAAAAAACACTCTGAGCGGGTCGGAAAACTTTGTGAGTCAATTGCCCGAAAAATGAATTTTAGCAAACCAGAAGTGGATAAAATTAGAGTTGCAGGTCTTTTACATGACATCGGAAAAATCGGTATTGAAGAAGCTATTCTTAACAAAGAGGGCAAATTGGATGCAAAGGAGTGGGAAGTGATGAAACTTCATCCGGTAAAAGGTGCTTCAATTCTTGTTAAGACAATCGAATATAATGATATAGCGGAGATAGTACTGTTACATCACGAACGCTATGATGGAAAAGGTTATCCGAATGGTTTAGCAGGTGAAGAGATACCTTTGATGGCAAGGATCATTGCTGTTAGCGATGCGTATGATGCCATGACTGAACAAAGAACTTATCGTACACCTTTTAGTAAAGAGGAAGCCATTGCAGAGTTGAAAAAATGTTCGGGTACTCAGTTTGATCCTAGAATTGTAAACACTTTTATAAATATGGTTATGGGAGTTGAGAAAGCAGATTGATAGATTGGAATAGAAAAATATTTTATAACTTAACTTGTGCTATAACTTCAATGACTGCTAACTATTACGTATCAATGCTTGATTATAACGTTGTTAACGGACCAAACAGACTCAACACAGGTATCTTATTATACAAGAACGTATATTAGCAATTTTTTACAAGTATTTTGGAACTTTCATTTAAATCATTGCATTTTATCGAGACTCAACAGAGTTATAATGTATTGCGAGGAGGTTTAACATGTTAACAATAAAAAGAATCAGCATTATATCTTTAATGATAGTTGTACTTCCGGTATTTTTCTATTTTTACATGGCCGATTTTAGAACTGAGCCTATGGTCTATGGTGATTTACACTTTTATTATGTAATTTTCAGTTCAGCAATAGCCATTTTAGTTGGATTGGCATCATATCTCGAGTATAAGAAAAACAGAGTTGAGAAAATATTTTACATTTCTGTTGGCTTTATTGGAGTTGGAGTGTTTTACACATTTCATGCATTAGTTGCACCTAATATGAAAATGGGGCAATTTTTTGAATTTCCTAATATGATAAGCAATATCAATGCTTTTGTATTATTTGGGGATTTGAGTAGGCTTTGGTTAGCCTTAATGATGTTTATGCCAGATAGCCTGTTTGAACATAGATATCAAATAAAGAAATATTTCAATGGCTACGTTTTATTAGGATTATTTATTCTTTTGTCTGGATTATTGTATATTGGTTTATTAACACCTGAGATATTTCCTATATTTAAAAATGATGACCTTACGGATACAAATTTAGCCATTCTGACAAAGGTTGTGACACTGCTGTTTTTGGGTATAAACTCATTGAAATACTATTATTCTTATAGGGCAAAGCAAAATATTACAATTCTTTCTTTCATTATTGGATTGTGTCTTATTATGGAAACAGTAATAATTTTCATGATTTCCAAGCCTTGGAGTTCAAACTGGTGGTTAGCACATAACTTGTTTTTGATGAGTTATTTAGTGATAGGGTCAGGAGTTTTGTATAGTTACTTCGATAAGCAAAAGTATGAATACTTTGATGTTTTGGGTCAGATAAGCAGATATACTAAATTGTTAGAAGAGAATAATGTGAAATTAAAACAATTAGCTAACTATGATGCTTTAACCGGATTATCAAATAGAAGCCACTTTATAAATACAACCGAGGAGTATATAAAAAAGGCTGGCATTGAACATACTACTTTTGCACTAATGTTCATCGATCTTGATTATTTTAAAACAATAAACGATAAGTATGGGCACCAAGTTGGAGATGAGCTACTAAAGATTATTTCTAAGAAGATCATCAGTATTATCAAATCAAACGACTTGGCAGCAAGAATTGGAGGAGATGAGTTTTTACTGTTATTTAAAGATGTAAGCCAAACTCAGATAGATGCAATCTCAAAGCGCATTCTAGACCGATTGTCAGAGCCGATCATAATTAATGAAAATATTTGTAAAGTCGGTGCAAGTATTGGAGTAAGCATTTTTCCCAATAATGGCAAGACAATTGATGAACTTATTTCTAAAAGTGATGAAGCAATGTATAGAGTAAAAAAAGAAGGTGGGAGTAATTACTTGATACTTTCAAATAATTAGGTTTTTTGAAACGGTGTTAATTCACTTTTGTTGTAACGGTGGTATTGATGTCACGTTAAGGTGAATCTCAGACTCGGGAATGCTCAAAAAGGAAGTTTTCAGACTTTCGGTAATAATCACCGACATCTGGAAACTTTTCTTTTGTCTTTGATTTAAATCACTTTCAAAGAGCGGAACATTGGATTGCCTGATGCATTTTAAAAATGAGGGTTACGCGAAACTCTGGCTTTGATTCAATAAAGTTTAAGAATAATTTAAGATTCGAAACAGTTATATTTAAGGATGCTTTGCTATATTAATTATGAGAGGCGGCAGAAGAGGCTGCTTCAATTCGAAAGAGGTAAAAAGATGAAAAAAGAAAGAAGAAAAAAAACGATGGTAATTTTGGTATTTTTAGTAGCAATCGCAATTATTCAAACATTACCGGTATTTTTTCTGAAACCCATGGGTTTTAAAACGATGTCGGATGAGAATATTGAGATGTTTTATGCACCTGAAGTACAAAAAGGTGCAGAAGAAGTGTTTGAGCTGCTTCAGTTGAAATCCAACGAAATTAAAGAGAAAATGAATGTGGAATTCGATGAGCCTACGAAAGTATACATATACAAAACTCAAAGACAGTTGGCCATTAGAGAAGCAGGTTTTATAACATTGACTTTTGCACCAAGCTGGTACATAGGAGACAGCCACAATGGGAACATTATGATGGTCTCACCGTATACAAAGGTTAAAGGACATACCCATGAAAGCATTTTGAATGCAACCTTGCATGAACTCGTTCATGCCATCAATTATCAAATCAATCCAAAGATGTCTTACTTCTGGGACAATGGTCTGGCAACATATCTTTCAAATCAAAAGCCAAATGAGTCGGATTTGACAAGCCATTCCATTCCTACCTTCAAGCAGTTAAAGACGGATAATGGATTAGAGTTCGGGAACATGGGTGGATATGCCTATTCATATTCGTATATTGAATATCTCGATGAAATCTATGGTTGGGATAAGGTGCATGCTTATGCCTCTGGAAACAAAACATACGAAGATGTATTTGGTAAGTCAGAGTTGGATGTTTATAATGATTGGTGCCATTTCCTTAAAGAAGATTAATTTAGCATTAAAAAATAGTAGTATAGAAAACTCAAATTACAAACTGAGAAGGCGATGAAATGTAAATACGTTCATTGAGTTAGGCCTATCCAGGAAGTAGATGAATAACCTGTGGGATCGTAATATATTCAGCAGGTTTTTTATACCTAATTTGCAAAAGAACTGCTAGTTTAGTAGTTTTTTTCACAACATTTTATAGTATTATTAACTAAACAGCTATTCAAATAGAAATTTATTGTGAGGAGAAAATTATGGATCAAATTATTTTGCAACCATATACAGATGAATGGGCCCATTTGTTTAGTAGCATCGCAAAGAAGATTCGAGAAGAACTTGGTGAAGTCGCGATACGAATAGATCATATCGGTTCGACTTCAATTTCTGGTTTAGCAGCAAAACCTATTATAGATATACAAATATCTGTAAAATCTTTGGATAATATTGATGAATTTCGGATACCTCTGGAAAGGTTAGGATATGTTTATAAAAGTGATAATCCAGAGAAAACAAAAAGGTATTTCAGAGAAAAACCAGGTGAGAGCAGGATCCACATCCATGTAAGAAAGTTTGGAAGTTGGCACCAACAATTCCCGCTTTTGTTTAGAGATTATCTTAGATGCCATCCATTAGAAATAAAATTATATGAGAATGAAAAATATCGTCTGGCAGAAATGTACAAAGATAATAGGGCAGCATATGTTGAAGGAAAGAATGTAATCTTTTGGGACATTATTTATAGGGCGGATAAATGGGCAAGTCAAACCGGTTGGGATTCTGGACCCTCTGATGCCTAAGTTTTCTTTTGTTGATATTTTGATACTACATCTCCATGATTATTCGTACATTCTCAATTCCCAGTCTCTCTAAAGTTCGTCCATTTGCTCTATAATCAGTATCCAAACAAGCGGATGCGATCTCTATCAATGCAGTACAGACAGGTGTTTTAATGTTAAGCATCTCTCCTAATGACTCCAACAGCACCAAACCTTCCGGAACATCTTCCGTGATGTATCTTGAATCGCTTACATCAGGACCGGAAGGTGAATCGTTTTGAGCATAATCATAGAAAACTTCTTTAGCATCAAGACTAAGGTCTTTGGAGTTTCGAAATTTACAAGCCTCAACATAAGGTAATCTTTTTAGGTTTAAGGATTCTAAAATATCCATTTTTTCGTTGTCTAGTTTTTCCACAAGATTCCAGACGCTCGGAGTGAATACTTCGCGGTACATGGAATACTCTTCATCGGTATACTCGATTCGAGGTATACTCATAATGGCTCCAATTGTGTGAACGATAAGATTGGGATTGTGCAATGCTGCTTCCACAACTGAATTCAAGATAATAAAATTATAATCGAACTCTTTTAATATGTTTTCCGCTTCACTTGTTCGACTTAAGGGATAAATACCAATTGGATTGCGTTCATTTTTAAATAGAATTTTTACTATTCCCGGCGCAATAATACGGCAATCCAGTGGAGAACTCTGTGCCTCAACTACAATTAATTTACGATTTTTACTATGCTTAAGAAAGTATGCGGTGCTCAAATATCCGGGTTCAAGTAATACGACTTGATCATCCTTTAAATAGGGTGAAATCCTTTTGATAATATCTTCGTGGAAGTTTGTTTTAATAAATAACACGATTACTTTCGGATCTTCCGAAAATGCTTCATCGATGGAACTCGTTACTTTATGAATCTTCGTTTTCATATCACCATCTAAATCTTTTAACAAAATCTCGCCGTTTTCTTTTACAAGTTTATCAAAGTGCTCATTATTTCCTTTTACAGATGATTTAAAAAGAGTAACGGAATGTCCTTTAACACTTAAATCTGCGGCCATGGCAGATCCGCCATTACCTGCACCTATAATTGTTATCTTCATACTTTTTCCCTTTCTTTCGTTTGTGAGCCATAGTGTTTATATATACAATGATTATTGTTATAATTATCTTAACACATATTTTAATAATATACTGAAAATGCTCCCGCTAGCTTTAATGCTACAATTGCGTAGCGAATGCTTGTGTAAACGAAAGGAATGATGAAAGTTATGAAAGAAATTCAGTTCTCAACCGAAATAATTGCCTCAAAAGAAAGAGTCTGGGCAACTCTTTGGGAGGATGGTACATTCCGTGATTGGGCGAATATTATTGATGAAGGAACATATATTAAAGGTGTATTGGAAGAAGGCACTGAAATCCAGTTTATATCCTCTGTAAGTGGTTACGGTGTGACAGATCTTGTAGAGAGACTTGTTCCCAATGAGTTTGTTTTATTTAGACATAGTGCAGACACAAAAGAACGTGGAGAGCAAACACGTGAAAATGAGTGGACGGGTGGAGCAGAGAGTTATTCACTTATCGAAAAACATGGAGTTACAACTCTAATTGTTAAGACCGATGTTCCCCAAGAACAAGAAGAAACGATGTGTATCAGGTTTCCAAAAGCGTTAGAACGTGTAAAAATCCTAGCTGAAGGAGGATAAGGTAATGTCATTTAATGCTTATATGGATAACATTGCTAAAAAAACGGAAAGATTCCCGAGCAGATAAGAGATGAGGTTGTTAGTCAAGGAATGCTAACGGAAGATATGAAGGCAACTGTTTTTACTAATTGGTTAAAAAAAGAATATCAATTAGGTCTTGGACATTCTATGGCAATGTGGAAATACTTTATTGATCAACCATGGATTATCACAAAGCATTTAAAATTGTAAAGGATGATTATATAAATGGAAAAGTATAATTTAAGTAATGAGGTTACTGCGCTTTTAGATAATTTGGAGCACCCCTTAAGAAATGAAATCAATTACTTACGATCGATAATAATGAGTACAGGATTGGGACTTTCTGAGGGAGTTAAATGGAATGGACCGAATTATAGCATCAATAATGAAGATCGCGTCACGATAAGGATAAATCCTTTTAAGCAGATTCAAGTTATTTTTCATCGGGGTGCGAAAGTAAAGGAACAACCAAAAGAGAGATTGCTCAAGGACGAACACAAGATTTTGACTTGGAAGGAAAACGATAGGGCAATAGCTACATTTAAACGAATGGATGAAATTGAACGATTAAGTGTCGTCTTCAAAGAATTAGTCATCCAATGGATAGAAGCTACATATAGTTGACTTATTCAGTTTCAGTTCTAAATCCGAACTCTTTAAACTGCTTAACTGATTATATATCATATAAATTATCGCTCCTGACATTTTGTTTGAGGAGATTGATGTTTAAAAGGGACTATATTTATGAAAGAGGTATGATAAACATGCTGGATCGAGTTAAAGAAATGTTGATGAACAATTCCCTATGTGTTTTGTGTACGGTAAGCAAAGACCTTCCCTATTGTTCCCTGATGACCTATGTCCTTAGTGATGATTTGAAGACGGTGTACATGGTGACTTATCGTAATTCCAGGAAATTTAGAAACCTGTTAGAGAATTCAAAGGTGAGTCTGCTGGTTGATAACCGTCACAAGCTTGTTTATCCTACAGATGAAACCGTAGCCTCAGTTACATTTGAAGGGGTTCTAAAGCATTTGGATCCTTTAGAAACCGAGATCGTTCGCATACAATTAGTTAAAAGGCATGATGAATTAAAAAATATTCTGAACACTCCTGATTGCGTGATTTTTGGTATTGAGTTGAAGTCGTTTTTATTACTCAATGGTCCCGTGGATTCTGTGCAAGGAGAGTTTTAGAACTAGTAATAAATTTAAAACTGTCGAATAAAGTATGTTCAAGTATTTAAAATATAGCATTCAAGAAAGTAAGTCAGAACTCTTAGGGGTAAGAAAGTAATAATTTCATGCAAAGATAAAACTTACGCACTTGATTGACTATGAACTTGAATAAGATTAAGATATCGTTGACAAGTTATACGGATAAAGTATAAGTAAATTACCAAAGATGGTGACAAAAAAAGACAGAATTTACAAGCAAGGTGTTTGTGAAAATTGAAGGGAGTTTTTCTAATGGAAAACAATCAGATAATAGATGTTTTTAAGGCAGAAATCATGATTGTAGATGATACCTTGGAAAGCTTAACTCTACTGAGTGAAATTTTCGTATCTGAGGGATATCTGATTAGATCTTCCAATAGTGGAGAACAGGCATTGCTATCTATTGCAAAAAAACAGCCGGATATTATTTTACTGGATATAAAATCATCTACGTTAGATGGATTTGAACTATTGAGAAGGCTTAAGTCGGATGAAAAAATGAAAGATACGCCAGTACTGTTCATTTCTGATTCGGATGGAGCGAAGGATAAAATTAGAGCATTCAACATAGGAGCAACAGATTTTATCGTGAAACCTTTCAATAAACAAGACATAATAAACCGTGTTAAATCCCATTTAAATTTTAGAATACAACTGCAATTCGAGCAGGACAATTTGTATTTACTTATTGAAAAAGAGAAACGTGCAGCAGAACTTGTTATCGCTAATGAGGAATTGGACTTTCAAAGCGAAGAAAAAGAGAAGCGTGCAGCAGAACTTGTTATCGCTAATAAGGAATTATTATTTCAAAACGAGGAAAAAGAGAAGCGTGCAGCAGAACTAATTATTGCCAATGAAGAGTTACTATTTCAAAACGAAGAAAAAGAGAAGCGTGCAGCGGAATTGATTATTGCCAATGAAGAATTACTATTTCAAAACGAAGAAAAAGAGAAGCGTGCAGCAGAACTTGTTATAGCTAATGAGGAATTGTTATATCAAAACGAAGAAAAAGAGAAGCGTGCAGCGGAATTGATTATTGCCAATGAAGAATTGTTATTCCAGAATAAAGAAAAAGTAAAACGAGCAGCAGAACTGATTATTGCCAATAAAGAATTGTTATATCAAAATGAAGAAAAAGGAAAACGGGCAGCAGAGCTGATTATCGCAAATAACGAGTTAGCGTTACAAAGTAAAGAGATTGAGCAAAAGACGAAAGAATTATTACTAGCCAGAGAACAAATTGAAATGGCGGGTGTAATAATCAATAGAGCTTGGAGATACAATCAAAGCTTAATCGAAGCCAGTATAGATCCCATTCTTACGATTGATGAGAATGGGGAAATTATAGGTGCAAATACTGCCGTAGAAAATGCAACAGGTTTAACTAAAAATGAGCTAATTGGTACCAGCTTTTGGGAAATATTTTCCGATCCGGAAAAAGCAAGAAGTTATTATCAAATGGTTTTTGAATTGGGTCAGTCATTTAACTACGAACTCAACTTAAAGCATATCAATGGATTCACCACACCTGTTATATACAATGCATTTGTGTATTCGGATAATGATGAAAAAAGAGTAGGTGTTATGGTTGCCAATAATGATATTACAACCAAGCAAAAAGATGAAATTGTGTATTTGCAGATTAATCTAAATCTATTGATTAAACAAAGAACAAGTGAATTAATGATAGCAAATGAAAAACTGGCTATTGAGAATGAAAAAAATGAATATTTAGGATATCATGATTACTTAACCGGCCTATACAATCGAAGGTATTTTGAAAAAGAAATTAGGCGAGTTGACACAATCGATAACCTTCCCATATCCATTATTATGTGTGATGTTGACGGATTGAAATTGATAAATGATTCATTTGGACATGGTTCTGGGGATGATCTTCTAATCAAGACAGCTGAAGCCATTAAGAAGGCATGTCGAGTTGGTGATATTGTTTCCAGATTGGGAGGGGATGAGTTTGTTATTATTCTTCCAAAGACTGATGCCGATGAAACAATACAAATAGCAAACCGAATTAAGATGTTTGCATCACAAGAAAAGGTTGAAAAGATTGAACTGTCTATATCTTACGGATATGAGACGAAAAAGACGGATGATCAATCATTGATCGAGATTTTTGCAACTGCTGAAAATCATATGTATAGGCATAAGCTGTACGAACGCTCTAGCATAAGAAGTAATACAATAAACCTTATTATGAATACACTATTTGAAAAGAGTAATAGAGAATCCCTGCATTCAGCCAGAGTGGGTAGCATTTGCCAGGCTATAGCCACTAAATTAAATTTCTCAGTAGGTGATATCAAAAAAATGAGGATCGCTGGTCTTATACATGACATTGGTAAAATAGGAGTTGATGATAAAATTTTGAATAAAGCAGGAAAACTAACCGGCGATGAATGGGATGAGATGAAAAAACACCCTGAGAAAGGATGGCGTATATTAAGTACGTCAAACGAGTTTTTAGAGTTAGCGCAGTTTGTACTTAATCATCATGAAAAATGGGACGGAAGCGGGTATCCTAATGGACTTATAGGAGATAAAATACCCCTCGAATCAAGGATAATCGCTGTTGCAGATGCTTACGATGCAATGACCAGTGAAAGAAGTTATCGGAAAAGTTGTGACAAAGAGGAATCCATCAAAGAGCTTTTGAGATGTTCCGGAACACAATTTGACCCTGAAATTGTGGACGTGTTTGTCAACCAAGTATTGCCTAACTATAGTAATTTTGAGACAGTTAGAATTTAATTTTTTCTATAAAAACTTCAAACTCTAGAGCTATTGAAAAGTGGTCCTAGAGTTTTTTTCGTAAACGAATGACTGAAAACCTTCGAATCTTGCGTATACATTGTGAAATAGTTTTTTAAGTAGTAAGATTAAAATACATTCAAAAAGGGTTTATAAATGGTACATACCATATATAGGAGAAAAATACAGCCTAGAACTTAGGCAATTTTTATATTGAAAGGAAAATTAACATGAGATCAATGTGGAATGGCGCAATATCTTTTGGACTCGTAAATATTCCGGTGAGTTTATTTACGGTGGAAGATAGCAACGATTTAAAGTTTAGTTATATAGATTCAAGAGATGAAAATAAAGTTAAGTATAAACGAGTGAATGAAGCGACTGGAGAGGAAGTTCCTTGGGAAAGTATAGTAAAAGCATTTGAGTATGAAGATGGAGATTATGTTGTGATGACGGATGATGATTTTGAAAAGGCGGATCCGGAAGCCTCTAAAACTGTGGACATTCAAACGTTCATCGACAGAGATGAGCTATCGCTGATGTACCTTGAGAAACCATACTATATGACTCCGACAAAGGGAGGTGAAAAGCCCTACGTCCTACTTCGTGAAGCACTTAAGAAATCAGGGAAGGTGGCTATCGCTCGTGTAGTCATTCGAACCAAAGAACATCTGGCGGTGATATATACCCAAGAAGATGGACTGGTTTTGAACTTGATTCGCTTTTATGAAGATATTCGGACGATGGAAGAACTCAAAATCCCTAAGTCAATTAAGATAACGGATAAGGAAATGGAGTTGGCTCAAAGTCTTATCGATGGTATGACCGATGATTGGAAACCTGAAGATTATAAGGATCAGTTCAGTCAAGCCATTATGAAACGTATCGAAGCGAAGTCTAAGAAAAAAGGTAAAGCTGTCGATGAAGTTGAGTCTGAAGAAGAAGCACCGGAACCTTCTGGAAAAGTTGTGGATATTTTGGATCTGCTTAAGAAAAGTGTCAAAGCACATCCAAGAAAATCAGCAACCAACTAAGCATGCTTCAAGTAGAAAGAACGTGCTTTCATGGCTAGAAAACTAGACGAATATCAAAGAAAGCGAGATTCAAGTAAGTCACCTGAACCTCAGGGCAGTGTTGCCAGTAGCGGAAAGAAACTTGTGTTTGTTGTTCAGCGCCATGAGGCGACGCGCGATCATTATGATTTCCGCCTCGAATGGGAGGGTGTTCTTTTAAGTTGGGCTGTTCCCAAAGGTCCTTCCTATAATCCACAAGACAAACGCCTGGCTGTT
Organism: Erysipelotrichaceae bacterium; assembly: GCA_030694975.1. GTDB lineage: Bacteria > Bacillota_I > Bacilli_A > Erysipelotrichales > Erysipelotrichaceae > UBA2227. The sequence continues at coordinate 16,963 of JAUYTU010000015.1, forward strand.
GAAGTTGAAGATCACCCGCTTGAATACAGGAACTTTGAGGGTGTCATTCCTAAAGGTGAATACGGTGGGGGTACTGTAATGTTATGGGATGAAGGGGTATGGGAGCCTTTTGAAGATGTCGAAAATGGATTGAAAGAAGGTTCTTTGAAGATCATATTGAAAGGAAGTCGTTTAAAGGGTAAGTGGGCGTTGGTTCGGCTTAAACAGGAAAAAGAAGGTAAGAACAATTGGTTGTTGATTAAAGAAAAAGATAAGTATGCCTTGGATAATGACGGCATCTCTAAATTTACGACGAGTATACGTTCTCGTCGAACCATGGAAGAAATTGCAGATAATAAAGAAGTTGATGAGAATCCTGATAAAGTTAATATTCGCTTGCCATTTGAAAATACCAACGTTCAGCTAGCCAAACTTGTCGATCGAGTACCGACCGGTGATAACTGGATTTTTGAACTTAAGTACGATGGCTACAGAATCATTGCCTACCTTCATCATAATGAAGTGCGACTGATGTCGAGAAATGGAAATGATTATACTTCCAAGTTACAAAGCATTGCGGATGCGCTTTTAGAATGGGGCGGTGGACGATCCTTGATCTTGGATGGGGAAGTAGTAGTTCATGATAAAAATGGAAAAACGGATTTTCAAGCGCTTCAAGGCTTTCTTAAACATCCGAAAGGTCAATCACTTACGTATATCATATTCGACCTTTTGGCTCTTTCCGGAAGTGACCTTCGTGGGGTTCCACTTATAGAAAGAAAAGAAAAATTATCGTCCTTGATGGAGAATGTGCATCCGAGTTTGCATTACAGTAATCATACAGACACAGCCGGGAAAGATACTTTTGTAGCATCTTGTAAAGCGAACATGGAAGGTATTATATGTAAAAAAGCAAACTCTATTTACAGGGGTACACGAAATGGTGATTGGCTAAAAGTAAAGTGTCAGAACCGACAGGAATTTGTGATTGGAGGATATACACTAACCGAGAAGAAAAGAAGTGGGTTAAGTGCGCTGCTTTTAGGCGTATATCAAGATGAAGAACTGATACATGTCGGGCGTGCCGGAACAGGATTTACGCAAAAATCCATGGCTGATCTAGAAAGATTATTTAGTTCGATAAAGAGAAAAACATCTCCATTCAAAAATGCTGTGGAACAACGATCGGATGAAGTAATTACATGGCTTAATCCAAAGTCAGTTGCGGAAATTAAGTTTGCGGAGTGGACGGATGAAAATCTGTTACGTCAGGCAAGTTATAAAGGATTGAGAGTAGATAAGTTGCCGAAGGATGTAATACGTGAGCATTTTCAAAAAGAAGCAGAAAAACCAGTAGAAGAGAAAAGTAAGCCAGCAGTTAAACGCAAGAATACCAATGTAAAGGGGATAAGAATTAGCAGCCCCGACAAAGAGATGTTCGAAGGTTCTAACATCACAAAAGAAGACCTAGCTAAATATTATAATGAAATTTCTGAGCGAATGATGATATTAGTGGGAAATCGCATCCTAAGTCTTTTGCGATGCCCTGATGGAGTTCCCGGGGAGTGTTTCTATCAAAAGCATCTGTCACAGGCGGTTAAAGGAGTTCATTCCATATCCATCGAAGAAAATGGTGGTGATAATGAGGACTATTTCTACCTTACGGAAGCTGAAGGTCTTATTCGATTGGTCCAAATGGGAACCATAGAACTTCACACGTGGGGCAGTAAAGTGGAGAAACTCGAAATGCCGGATATGATGGTCTTTGATCTGGATCCCGAAGAAGGTATGGAACTGCAACGTGTGCGTGAAGGCGTTTTGCATATGAAAGAAATACTGGATGAGATCTCTTTAGTATCATTTTTAAAGACCAGCGGCGGTAAAGGGTATCATGTGGTCGTTCCTCTTGAACCATCCGCGGATTGGAGTGCAGTTAAAGCCTTTGCGAAAATGACTGCGACTGCGATGGAAGAACGGTGGCCGGACCGATATACGAGCAATATGAGAAAAGACAGTCGTAAAGGCAGAATATATATTGATTGGGTACGAAATGGCAGAAGTGCAACCAGTGTTGCGCCTTATTCAGTCAGAGCTAGAAAAGGGGCTCCGGTTTCCATGCCGATATTTTGGGAAGAACTGGATACAGTTACCCCAAATGAAATCGATATGATAACTGCGATTGCAAGACTAAAAGGTGAAGATCCTTGGAAAGATTTTTTCAAGGTGAGACAGAAAATTAGAGATCTTTGATTATTAAATATTGATGATGGAAGTTGAAAGTTTATGCTAATCCCACAGCTAAAATCCGGCGGTTAGTTGATAATGGCACACTTGTTCCGATAGTTCGTGGTTTTTCTATATAAAGGATGTTGAATAATCAATGTAATCATAAGTAATAAGAAACTTTAACCTCTCTGGTAAAGTTTCTTTTTATGTGAAAAAGTCAAAATTCTTCATAAATATATTCATAGATTGTTGACATATTACTATCAGTATCATAAAATAGACTCGTAGTAAAATAAAAAGGACGGTGAGTATATGAGCAAGACAGATCGTAAGCAAAAAGATATTGAAAATCGGCGTAATGAGATACTGGACGCGGTGGAACGTATATATGAAATTGGTAACTTTGAATCTGTCACAATGGATGATATTGCTAAGGAAGCCGAATTCACCAAGCAAACACTTTATGCTTATTTTAAGGGCAAAGAAGAAATAATGGCATCGATCTATATTCGTGCAGCTAATAATATTAATCAAATGATAAAAGCAGCACTTGATGAAAAACAATCGATGACCGGATATGAAATGCTTGATTTGATGCGAATCGTATTTACAGATATAGCGGAAAGGAGACCTCTTTATACCAAGATGATGTCAATATTTCAACTAAAGGATTTAAGCGAATTTAAGAATCTAGGAATTTATGATGAAATTGTAGCCAAGAATACCAACCTGACAAACTATATGTCAGCATGCATGACTAAAGGAATTCATGATGGAAGTATAAAGAAAGATACGGATGTAAAAAGTGGAGTTCTGTTTTTAAAAGCTTTAATACTCGGAACTGTATCCATGGTTACATACAACGAACAGAATTTTCTGCAAGAATTCAATCTGACACCGATGGAATCGTTGAGAGGTATATTTGAGTTCAGTATGAAAGCATTTAAAAATGACACAGAATGATAGAAGAGAATTACTATAGATTATTAGATATGTAGCAAAATAGGTCTTGCATAAAGCTTGATTCAAGGAGAAAAACGATGTTTTGGAAAATTGTTAAGAATGATTTTAGCAGAAAGAAAGTTATCACCACAGCGGTATTTGTGTTTGTGACCATGGCAGTCATCTTAAGTGCCAGTGCAATTAACATTATTGCGAATCTAACTCAGTCCATATCGGAGCTTAAAGATCGGGCAGTACCCGCCGACATTGCACAAATGCATGCCGGAAAGTATGATCAAACAGAAATCGATAATTTTACAAACCAACATCAAGAGCATATAGCGATGCAAGAGACGATGATTCTTTTGAATATTGAAGGAATCGATATCCATTTTGGCCAGAATGAAACCATGGCCGGAACCGTACAGGATATCTCATTTGTAGTACAGAATAAGAAATTTGACTTTCTGTTGGATCTCAACAATGAAAAATTGGATGTAAAAGAAGGGGAAATAGCGGTTCCCATTTATTTCATGGTTAAACATGATCTTAACATAGGCGATAGACTCACCGTGGATTTAGAAGGTAATCAAGCGGAATACGTTATTTCAGATTATGTGAGAGATTATGAGATGAATGCTTCCATCGCATCTTCAAAACGGTTCGTCGTCAATCAATCTGACTTTGATAAAATACTTGAAAGCAAATCAGGGGAACTGGAATACATAATAGAATTCAAATTAAAAGAGAATGGCAATGCTCAGGCCGTACTGTCAGCATATATCGAAGCGGGACTTCCTTCCAATGGTCCCTCGGTAGGCGCCATGGCTTTTATGTTGTTTAACGCAATGTCAGATGTAGCTATTGCGATGATCATTATCCTTATAAGCATTTTATTGATTATCATATCCGCATACTGCATAAAGCTGACATTCTTAGCAACGATGGACGAAGATTTAAGGGAAATTGGTGTCATGAAAGCGATGGGAATATCTCGAAACGACATCAAGAAGGTATATCTTACTAAGTATAGAGCCATGTCAATCATAGCTGGCGTAATGGGTTACATAATTTCATTCCCAGTAGCAAACCTTTTTAGTGGAAATATGAAACTCTACTTATCCTCAAATTTAACTGGGAGATTACAATATGGTCTAACCCTTATCGCACCGCTTGTTGTGTATCTGATGATTGTAATGTACTGCAAGAAAGTTTTGGGAAGTATCGATAAAATCTCTGCAGTCGAAGCCTTACGTGCCGATATTATGGAAAAGGGGAAGAACCACAAGTACAATTTCCCATTGCTAAAGAACAGGTTTTTGAGTACGAACACTTATATGGGCTTCAGAGATGTTTGGAAACGTTTCAAACTGTATCGATTACTGTTACTTATATTCACTGTAATTATGTTCATCGTAATTCTTCCGCTAAATGTATTTAACACGATGAACTCACCTGACTTTTCCACTTACATGGGAATTGGCAAATCTGATATGCGAATCGATCTTAGAAAATCTGAAACCATTTCTGAAGATTTCTTGAAGTTGCAAGAAGATTTGCGAAACGATTCAGAGATTGAAAAGTCAGCGGCCTATATTACATGTTATTACCAAGCTAAAAATCCGGAAGGATCGTGGGACTATATTTCAATTGAGACCGGTGACTTTTCAATATTCCAACTAAACTATTTGGAGGGTAGGGCACCTGTTGGTGAAGGTGAGATCTCACTTTCATTTGCGAATGCATCACCAGACGGTTTGGATAAGAAGTTAGGTGATGAAGTCATTGTTAAGGTTGATGGAGTTGAGAAGACTCTGAAAGTAACCGGTATTTATCAGGATATTACCAATGGGGGTAAAACTGCTAAGGCACATACCAGTCTGGGATTAAATGAAGATGCTATTCTTTGGTACATTGTTTACATTGATGTGGCGCCAGGTGTCGATATCAAGAGTCGAATGGATTTCTATCAGAGTGCCTATGCTTCTGCCCAAGTAAATGACATCCAAGAATACACAAGGCAGACTTTAGGGAATCTTATTGATCAGATGGGACTCGTTGTCATAGCAGGTATGGCCATTGCATTGATTATTGCAACGCTGATAACTGCATTGTTTCTAAAAATGTTATTGTCAAAAGATATGTCACAAATCGCAATTATGCGAAGTATGGGTTTAACTTCCAAAAACATAAAACAACAATACATGGCAGGAATGCTGATGATCTTAACATTGGGAATCATTCTAGGCGTATTGGCATCGAGGTATCTAGGAGAACTCCTGGTGAGCCTAGTTATGTCGACCATGGGAGCGGCAAGAATCCAGTTTGTTGATATTGCTTGGCAGACCTGGCTGCTATGTCCGTTAGCTCTATTTACAGTCGTTGGATTTACGGTATCGGTGTGTTGTAACATGTCAGTTAAAGAAGATATATCGGTAGTTTTAAGAGGGTAGATTATTGAATTTGAAGCATGTGAAACTAAATTGTTTGAAATCGGAGGAAGATGAATGAACAATATTTTAGAGGCAAGAGGCCTAAGTAAAAAAGTAGTTTTGGGAAAAGACAATGAACTTCATATTTTAAAAAATATAGATCTTGATGTAGTTTCAGGGGAGTTCGTATCCGTTATGGGACCCTCTGGAAGCGGGAAGTCAACATTGCTTTATAATATAAGCGGAATGGACAGACTTACTTCTGGAAGTGTGAAACTTAATAATGTTGAAATCGGCGGATTAAAAGAAGAAAAATTAGCAGATATCCGACTGAACAATATGGGATTCATCTTTCAGGATATTAATCTTCTGAAGAATCTGTCATTGCTTGACAATGTAATGTTCCCGGCACTTCTGGCTAAGAATGCGGATAAGTCAGGGATTAGTCAAAAAGCAATGAAACTAATGGAAATCACTGGGATTGAGAAACTGGCAGATAACCATATAACGCAGGCTTCTGGGGGACAATTGCAAAGAGCGGGCATTTGCAGAGCATTGATCAATGATCCGGATATCATATTTGGCGATGAACCTACAGGGGCATTAGATTCCAAATCTGCATCCGAAATTTTGTCAATTCTTGCGGACATTAATAAAAAAGGTACAACCGTAATGTTAGTCACTCACGATGTTAAAGTTGCTGCGAAGAGCGAAAGAATCTTGTATATGTTAGACGGAAATATTGTGGCTCAGAAGAAGATGTGTAAATATGATGAGCAACAACATGATATTAAAGAACGAGAAGAAAGTGTTATGAAATGGTTAGTCGAAAATGGAATCTAATCTATTTATAAAAGAGTTCGATGGGTTTGATATTCCATGCCAATACATGTTTGATTTAAGGAAAACGAAAGTAAAAGATTGTGTCGGCTGTTGGTCCTGTTGGATTAAAACTCCTGGAAGGTGTATAAACACGGATTTAGATGAGTTTTATAAGGCATATTTAAAGGCAGATAAAGTTATCATACTTTCAAAAGTGAATCAACGATTTGTCAGTGGTAATCTCAAAACTCTCTTTGATCGCATGATTCCACTGTTTATGCCAGATATAACCTTTAAGCACGGAGAAGCCATGCACTTGCCACGCTACAGAAAGTATCCGGATGTTGAGATTTACTACCAAGGCGATTTTGATTCTTTGGATAGCAAAGAAATATACGAAAATTATCTTCATAGGACTTTCGCTCAGTTTTACAGTAAATGCGAAGTGGTGAAACCGATAAATCAAAGTTCCATGCAGGAAATATCGGGATGAAAACGTTAATTATCAACGGTTCTCCAAAAGGGAGAAACGGGAATACTGAAGTAATTATTGAGAAATTTATTGGTAGTGCAAAAAATTTGTACCAAGTATGTTATGTGGCCAATGAAGACCCTTTGAAACTCGCTGAGTATATGAAGCGGTTTGATGCCGTCATTATAGTAATGCCGTTATACATTCATGCGATGCCGGGCATAATGATGAAATTAATCGAATGCATGGAACGAACAATCGATGATGGAAAATCGATGGGTTTTATCGTGCAATCAGGATTTAGAGAATCTGAACATTCGAAATATTTGAAAAGATATCTGACTGCACTCGCACATAAGCTGAATTATACATACATTGGAACGGTTGTCAGGGGTGGATCGGCCGGAATTTGCATGATGCCTGAGAAGATGAACAAAAAATTGTTCAAACAATTGCAAAATCTTGGAGAACACTTTAGATTAACCAGAACTTTTCATGGAGATATTGTCGAAGAACTAGCGAAGCCGATTCGACTCTCAAAAGGTATGAGTATGTTGTTGTATTTTTTATTTAAACTGGGCATTAGTGATAGTATATTTTGGAATGGGATGCTGAAGAAGAACAATGCGCTTGACAGAAAGTTTGATAGACCTTTTGCATAACTAGCGTCGGGGAGATAACGATGAATGAAGTAGTAAAAATAGTGAATCTGACTAAACCAAAGCACTGAGATGTTTCCATCACTCATAAATCAGGAAGAATTTATGGTTTCGTTGGTCAAAATGGTGCAGATAAAACGACTTTATAACGTATCATCCCGATCAGATATTTAAGGCAGTGATAATTGGTTCATTGATTTCATTTATGTTCTTTTTTATAACTTATGCCCTATTCTACAGGACAGAACTAAAGTGATTATGTGCAATTAAGAATATTTTAATAATTGTGAAATAGCATTGACTCGATAAAATACAGTCCATTAATCGCATGTCCGTTGGAATCCGGGTAGAGAATATCGATGGTAGAGTGTGTGAAACCTTAATGAACAATTGGGAGGAATGTCATAAGTAATTCTTTAATATGTTATAATTCACATGCAGTCTAACAATGCACGAAGGAGTATACCATGGACGTTATCAAAGAAAAAAAAGACCCAAAGTATACAAAATCTTATTCTGGGACGAGACTATTTGAAAAGATTCTTAAATTCTCGAAGGTGGTTGGAATCAGAATTGTATATACTGCTTTGATTTTATTTTACACCTTACAAAAGGCAACAACGCCTAAATGGGCAAAGTCGATGATCATCGGAGCTTTGGCATATTTCATTCTACCCATCGATTTTATTCCGGACTTTATTCCATTTATTGGATATACGGATGATTTCTCTGCTTTGGCTGGTGTACTTGTTGCGGTTTCGATGTATGCTGATGAGGAAGTAAAGCAAAAATCAAAGGAAAAATTGAATGTTTGGTTTTCAACGATTGATGATGCAGAGCTAAAAAAAATCGATGCTAAAATCGATAAAAGCGTCAATTAAATCATTGTGTTGTAAGAAGGGATTTACTGATTCAGTGGATCCTTTTTTTGTCCTTTCATTAAATAATATATCAACTTGTGAAGAAATCAAAATTCTTAAACAAAAAATATAACTTCATGTGAAATAGATTATAATGTGTAGGTATCGTAGAGCGTATCTTAAAATTGCTAAGAAGCAGGTTATCTGACAATCATTAGTTACCTGAATTTTGAACATTTTAATTGCTAGAATATTTGTAAAACTACCAAAATATCGAATATAAGTGAGAACTCTTTAATCACTGTGCTTTGAGTTCCAATGCTTGGATATGCATGTTGGTATGTGGTTTTAACTAACCGAGAGGAGCATTTATGGAATTAAATTTAAATGAGTACAAAACGATTGTCGAAACAGCACCGAACTTGATTTGGAGATCTGGTTTAGATGCAATGTGTTACTACTTCAATAAAACGTGGCTTGACTTCACAGGCAGAACTTATGAACAAGAATATGGTAATGGATGGGCTGAAGGAGTTCATCCGGAGGATTTTGATAGATGTCTGAAAATTTACTTGGAAAACTTTGAGAAAAGAACTGCTTTCGAAATGGAATATCGATTACTTCGTCACGACGGTGTGTATCGATGGATTGATGATCGTGGTGTACCGGCTGTTGATGAAAATGGCGAATTCACTGGTTTTATAGGTAGCTGCTTGGATGTATCTGAAAAAGTTGAAGGATTCATTTTAAAGGAAATGGCTCAAAAAGATGGTTTAACAGGTGTATTCAGCCGTCAGTACTTGATAAGTCTCTTTAAGTATGAATTTGAACTAGCAAAACGAAATGGCAGCAAGTTATCGGTTTGCATGATGGACATCGATAAATTTAAGCAGATAAATGATTTGTATGGTCATGTTGAGGGGGATGCAGCTCTTAAACTGTATGCATCGATTGTTAAAGAAAACATTCGTCAGGACGACTTGTTTGGCAGATATGGCGGTGATGAGTTTGTCATTGTTTTCCCCAATGCAACATTAGATATGGCGCAGAAAGTCATTGAAAGAATTAATAACTCACTTAAAACGACTCATCTAATCATTGACAATACTGAGATTGAATTATCAAGCAGTGTAGGACTTTGCGAGTTAGCCGATGAAATCAATCCAGAGGATATGATAGCTAAAGCGGATAAATTAATGTATGAAAGTAAGAATAGGAAACAAGTCTCAAATTAGGTAATCAAGTTTGAAAAATTAGTCAATTTACTTTATCTGGAATCTCAGAATGTTTTTTGAATGCAATTTAGTGAGAAATGAAAAATGAGTACAACAGATGATTCAACAATGATATACTAAAAATATTGAATTAGTTCTAAGGGGGAGACATTACTATGAAAACATTATTTGATTTGAGAAAGAATCAGGAAGATGAAACCATCGAGGCCATCCAGAATTTATTTGATGAACCACTTAATGTTATTAAGTTAGGTGATCAATCGATTTCATCATGCATCGGCTGTTGGAATTGTTGGCTAAAAACTCCAGGGACATGTGTAATGAAAGATCCAATGGCGGAATCATATTTTGATTATGTTAACAGTGATACCGTAATTATACTTATGAGCACAGTACAGGGGTTCATTCATCATAAAGCCAAAGCTTTTTTAGACAGAACTATTCCTCACTATCATCCCTACATAGAATTGGTGGATGGTGAATGTCATCATGTTGCCCGATATGATCGATATCCTGACATGGTATTCTACTTTCAAAATGAAGGTCTAACAAGTCAGGAAGAGCAGGTCATTGAAGACTATTTGTATCGTACGGCTTTCCATTTCAAATCCAAGGCTTTTCGTATCGTCAAAGATGACAATCTTCAAATGAAATCACTTGAATCCAGAAAAGCTAAAAACCGTAAACTGCCATTTTCATCTACGGATCCCATGGAGAAACTAGTTATTTATAATGGTTCTCCAAGAAGGATTGTTAGCAACTCAAGTTTAATTTTAAACAAAGTTATCGAAACTCTAGGCGATAAGGTCGAAGTCCGTGACCTGAGGAAAAATGAAAAATGGGAAGAATGGGCTGAAGCTTTTAACAGTGAACAACATGTAATGTTCTTAATGCCTCTTTATGTCCATGCAATGCCTTCCCATGTCAAAGCATTTATCGAAAAACTTCAGCCCTCCAAAGGCGACTTAAGTTTTTTTGTACAGTCCGGCTTCCCGGAAAGCAGTCAGTCTCATTATCTTGAAGCTTATTTTGAACTGTTATCGACTCGATTGGGTAGAACTTATTTGGGAATGGCCATCAAGGGTGGAGCGGAAAGTCTGCAAATGAGTCCGGAAAAATACCAAGAAGCTACGATAAGGCCTATAGTCAATACGATTTCAACATTGATTAATGAGGGCAAATTCAGTAGCGCAGATATTCAACGATTAGCTACACCTATCCGATTTGGAAAAGGTATGGGAATTATCTTTAAGATATTGAGTAAGATCGGATTTGTGAACTCAATGCTTTGGGATCAGAGAATTAAAGCAAATAATGCTTTTGAAAAACGATTTGATCGACCTTATATGACTGTTAATAATGAATTGAAGTAATTATTACGTACTGACAAAATATTATACCAATGAAGCATTTGATCGGAGAGTAGAATGGTGAAAATCGTTAAGCATATTCAATCGGTGTATGGTCATAATTTTGAGTGTGCAATAAAGGGATCTGAAAGTCCCTCAATCCTATTGATCAATGGTGCTGGCGGACCAATTGAAGGTTGGTTAAAAGTATGGGAAGAAATAGGAAACGATAATGTAATTTTCGCTTACAATCGATTGGGAATTGGAAATAGCAGTAAACCAAGCGAGCCGCAGACCGGCGAAGTAATGGTGAGAGACTTAAAGGGACTTTTAATAGCTTTGAAGATTGAACCGCCCTATCTGATTGTAGGTCATTCCCTCGGCGGTTTTATTGCACAATTGTTTGCCCACACTTATCCAAGTGAAGTGTGTGGGGTCGTTTTTCTTGAGTCATCAACCATAAGCGATGTATTGAGTGAAAAGAAACATACATTCAATCAGAATAAACTTACGGAAGTAGATTATGTACTAACAACTGTACATCAAATTCAGCAGTTTGACGGATTCCCCAACATACCGATTGTTGTTATTGCCGGAAGTAAACCGGCATTACGTTGGTTTATGCCAAGGAGAGTTAAAGAGGCAAGACTAAACCATCAGATTGAACTAACAAACCTTTCTTTACGAGGCAGAGTCATCATTGCTAAAAACAGCGGTCATTTTCCTCAACTGACAGAACCACAAGTAGTTATTGATGAAGTAAACAGATTACTGCTTGAGATTGCTGGGAACTAACTCATATTTCTGATTTTGACCTTGAATATTATTCGTATCCATTATCAGAGAATTATACAATCCGAAATAACGAATGACGAAAGGAGTAAGATATCTTATAACTAGATATCTTGTATTTAGATGAGAGATGAAGTAAAAAATGATCTTATAACTATTCTAAAAGGATTCATTATTGGATCATCTATGAGCGTTCCAGGAATAAGCGGCGGAACCATGGCCATTCTTCTAGGAATATACGATCAACTAATTAGTTCAATAAGTAATTTTTTCAGTGATATCAAAGGAAACTCCATTTTTCTGTTTAAAGCGCTGCTGGGAACATTTTTAGGCATTGGCTCCTTAGCTTTTGTCATTCAGTGGCTTTTACTCAGATACCCTATATATCTTTCATTTTTCTTCTTAGGTGCTGTCATCGGCGGTGTTCCGGCTTTATTTAAGAAAACAAAGGAAAGAACGTTAAAAGTCTCATCGATCCTCTACATGATCGTTGGGTTTTTGACCGTTATTTCCATAAGTTTTATTCCAACCGGAAGCTTTAGTATAGTCTCAGGTACAGGACTTGTTCATTATCTGATGGTATTGATTACAGGAATTATCATCGCAATCGCACTGATATTGCCAGGCATCAGTACTTCGCATATGTTATTAGTTTTAGGTATGTATGACACATTACTCAAGGCAATCACGACTTTCGATGTTATTTATATCGGTATTTTAGGTGTATCGACAGTTATCGGTGTATTTCTAATCACTAAACCGATTGAATGGACCATGAACACATTCACGAAACAAACATATTTTGTTATAATTGGCTTTGTATTAGGATCTACGGCTGAAATATTTAAAGATAAAATCTTGCCGGCAGTACCACAAGATCCAAGCACATTTTGGTGGTTATCCGCATTTGTATTCTCATTGATTACCTTTATCATCGGATATCGTGCTATTTCATCATTGTCAACGTTTTCGAACGATTAAAAGAAAGAAGGACAACTATGAACATCAACTTTTCCATTGAAGAAGCTGTAGGAAAAAGAGTCAGCGTCAGAAATTACACCAGTCAACCAATTGAAGATGAAAAAAGAACATTGCTCACCGAATTTCTCAAAGGATTGGAGAATCCCTTCAATCAGAAAGTGAACTTCCATTTTTTTGACATGGATCAATCAAGTGAAGATCAGAAGCTCGGTACGTATGGAGTAATTCAGAAAGCTAAGCACTTTCTAGGAGCTAGCATACGGCCAGTGCCAAGGGCTTTGGAAGCATTGGGCTATGAAATGGAAACCGTCATGCTTTATTTAGCTCATCTGGATATCGGTACATGTTGGTTGGGTGGTACATTTGATCGAAAAGGTTTTGTTCAGGCACTTCATGTTGGTGAAAATGAAATCCTTCCGGCAATCACACCGATAGGATATGCGCAAAGCAGCCGTCATCTTCAGGAAGTTTTGATGCGAACCTTTGTTCAGGCACATAAGCGCTTGGAGTGGAGTAAACTCTTCTTCTACAATGATTTTCAGACAGGTTTAGCCAAAGAGCAGGCAAATAATTATACATTTGCTTTGGAAATGGTGCGACTTGCGCCTTCCGCATCCAATAAACAGCCATGGCGGATACTCTTGAAAGATGGGAATGTACATTTTTACGAGTACAAAACTCCAAAATACAGTGATGCATTTGGCTATGATATTCAACGCATTGACATGGGAATCGCGGCTGCGCATTTTGAACATTCTGTAAAAGAACTGGGAATGATCGGGAAATTCGTGTGGGATGTCGATCCAAAAGTTGAACTCCCCCAACATATGGAATATGTCTTTTCGTGGATACCTTTGGTATAAAACTGAAAGACATTGTTTGACGCCATTTCCATTTGGGCTATGGATCGAAAGAGGTTAGAAATGACAACCTATGAAAAAGCTTTGGAAGTTATGAATGTATTATTTGCCAAGGATTGTCAATTTGCATTGGCAACAGCTAGAGATAATGTTCCAACTGTCCGCATGATTGATACTTTCTTTGAGGAAGGTTCGATGTACATCGTTACCTATTCAAAATCGAATAAAGTATTGGAAATAGAAGAAAACAGTCAAGTATCGTTATGCAATATGCTCTATCGTTTTAGCGGAAATGCGTATAATATCGGCCATCCTTTATACTTTGAAAATCGAGAAATCAGGGATAAATTGATTAAAGCATTTGAACCCTGGTACTTTGCCCATAACAATGAAAATGACCAGGAAATGTGCTATATCAAAGTAGAGTTGATCAGTGGCTTTTTCTATAAAGATGGCGTTGGTTATAAAGTTGATTTCAAGCATAAAGAAGTTGAGCAGTTTCCATTCGATAGTGATATCGTGTTAGAGTAAAGATCGGATGAAGAATCAAATTATTGAAAATATGAACAACCCTAAAGAACTTGAACGAATGTATCGACTTGACCCGGAAACATTTATTGAAGATTTTAATGATGCATGGAAGAGTCATCCTGAAAGTGATGTATTATCAGTTTGGAATCAACGATTGAACTATCAAAATACCACAGGTTATAACAAAACTTTCACGACGACCAGAGAATTTCGTTTGATGGCGATTTGTACTTTGTTCGCCGGAATTTCAACTCGTATCATTCTCTATTTTACTGAACTCAGTTTCGTTTCTCCGATTAATCTGCTCTTTACTGTGATGGTTCCAATTATTTTGTATTTTTTGTTTTATCGCTCAACAAACAAGAAAATCGTTCAAATTGTCATCAGTGTGATATTGATTTCAATCATATATATCAATCTTTTGCCTATGCAAGAAACGGATAGTATACTACTGTCCTACTTGCACTTACCCATCGTGCTATGGATGATGATGGGATTGGCATACACGAAGGACTCCTGGCAAAAAGTGAGTCATCGTTTATCCTTTCTCAAAATAAACGGAGAGTTTATAATCCTTTATGCTATCATGGCCATTAGCGGTATGATTCTGGCCTTGATCACTATTCAACTGTTTCAATTCACGGGGATGGACATTTCCGAATTCTATATGGAGAACATTGTACTTTTTGGAGCTTCGTCCTTATCGATCGTCGGATTCTATCTTGTAACTCGCAACTTAAGCATAACGAAAAATATAGCTCCAATCATTGCTCGTATATTTGGACCTTTGGTCTTATTGACATTGTTCGGATTTTTATTTACAATGGTGTTACTGGGAAAAAATCCTTTTTCTGACAGAGATTTCCTGCTTTTTTTCAATATTATCCTAATTGTCGTCTTGGCAGTTTCGATATTTTCCATCAGTGAACGAAAAACTACCGAATCAAAAAATATCTTTGACTATAGTTCAGCTCTGTTGCTTGGCTTGGCTATTGTAATTGATTTTATAGCTTTATCCGCAATCCTATTCAGACTGTCATCTTATGGAATATCAGTCAATCGCATCGCTGTACTCGGAATTAATCTGATTATATTGATTCATTTAGTTTGGATCTTGCGTACTTACATTCGCTTTCTTCAAGACAAAGTACAACCGCATGCGATTCAATCGGCGATAACAATTTATCTGCCAGTATACGGGCTGTGGGCAGCCATCGTAACATTTACGTTTCCGATCATCTTTCGATGAGTGCTGCTTAAAATAAATTAACCAAACAGAAAGGAAAAAATTATGGCATGGTTAAATGGGGGTAGTTTGGTTTTGGGTATAATTGCTTGGACGTTGCCAATCATCGGAATATTGATTGCGAAAGAGAAGAAACTTAATTTTTGGTCGTTGACGGCACTGAGTCTGATGGCATGTGCAATCGCAATCTTCTTTCAGATGATGTACAATCAGCATCTGATTGATATCGAAGATATGTCCGCATTGCTTGATACCAGTAAAGCTGTGACCTATATCTCAGGAATTCTGTTATTAATCACCGGAATACTCAACGCGCTTAACGTTGGAATTAATCAAAAGAAAATTTAAAAAAATGCGCAGGCTTCGGCTTGCGCATTTGCTTAACAGCGGACGTGTTTGCGTTTGAATCCCAAACGTCCTTTGCTTACTTCACTGACAATATCATTTAACGGATCGACTACTCGCGATTTAGATTCACTCAACTTAATCTCTCTTTTTCCTATTAGCTTCGCAACTTTCAGTGCTTCCTCATGCAAAGGCGGATACGATATAGCTACTGCCTGAAGGAAATCAACCATCGAACATTGAGCCCTCGGTGGCTGAGATTCAAATCGGATGGGAATTATTTTAATAAGTTCTTTCAATCGTTGTTCGTCAAATGTTTCATTCTTACGGGTTCCCAACATCCACTCATACGTCTTCCAACCGGCGGAAACAGTAAGTTCTTTATCACTTTCAATCCATTCATCCGCAACCTGTGCACCGATATCTGCTTCCGCCAGTGTCACCGAAACGATGAAATCAGAAATCATAAAGAAATACGCCTTATCAATCCAACGATCAAAATCCTGCTTGGTCATTTTTTTAGGTTCCGCAATCATTCCGGCCAGATACATAGCATCGTAGTTTCCGGTTTCATATAATTGATCCGCCAATGTTTGATTAAATTTTAATTGTTTAAACAGCGGTTTCATCGAACTAATCGTACACCCAAACACCGGCTCTTTCGCACCGCCACCCACAACATATTTTTTGGTTCGCTCATTGGTCAGAGATGAGAGCTGATCCATTATTTCTTTAAGTTCCATAGAAAATCTCCTTTTCATAAGTATAAGATTGATTGAATCGAATATCAAATGATATCCCCTTTGACAAATATGGTAATTTTCTTCATCCAGTGATAAGATTTAATCATCTAAAAAGGAGACATTCAATGGATAGACTAAATCAGCATATCAAATATTACAATGAACAACTGAACGTAGGACATATCCAGAAAGCCTATCGGGGAATTATGGAAATGATGTCCCAACTGAAAACAACATGGGATACACAATATCCAGAAACACCATCCGGTGCACTGTACGCTGGATATATGGACATGACATTTATTTCCGTAAAACCTTCCAAAATCTTTGCTTTGGATTTACGAGTATCTATCGTCTACCTTCATGAAAGTCATACGTTTGAAGCGTGGCTGATCGCTCGTAACCGCAAGATTCAATCACAAATTCACAGTCAGCTGAAAGACAAGAAACTTGGCAAGTACAAACTGACCGAATTAGGACCAGGAATCGATTCAATTATTGCGATGACTTTGGACGAAGAGCCGAATTTCGATCAAATCGATGATTTGATTGGTGAAATCATCAAAAAAACTCAACATTTTATTTCCGATATGACAAAACTGGTGAGATAATACAACTATTGATTTTTTAGAAAAGAGGTTCTTATGACGATGATTACCCAAAAGATAAAGCACATGCGACCCGGCGTGTTTTTGTTCTTCGTTCTGGTTGCCGCAGTAGCTTTGGGCAATGGACTGAGCGATGGAGTATACTCTAATTATTTCAAAGAAGTGTATCAAGTCACCGCCTTTCAACGGGGATTGATCGAATTTCCACGAGAACTCCCGGGGTTGTTGTGTGCCATCGTCATTGGCGGACTTGGTTTTCTTGGGGACCTAAAAACGGCCTTTATCGCCCAAATACTTTCAATTATTGGTGTAACCGTGCTGGGATTGTTTACTCCCACATTTGGCGTGATGCTAATTTTCTTATTTATCAATTCCATGGGAATGCATATGTTTATGCCCTTACAAGATGCTATTGGCATGTCTTTGGCCGAGCCCAATCAAGTCGGTAAACGTATGGGACAATTCTTCAGTACGCGCGCCGCATTTAATCTTGTCGCGGCACTGCTGGTATTCTTTGGTTTTCGCTATGGGTTTTTCTCTTTTGCGACATCCGTTACGTGGATATTTCTGGTATCGGCGATGGCCTTCGCTTTCGCTGCTATCATTACGCTTGTTATGATCAAGCGAGTCGGACCAACCAAGAAAGTAATGCGTACCAACAAGTTGGTCATCCATAAGCAATATCGCTATTTCTATATATTGACGATTTTGCATGGTGTACAAAAGCAGGTTGCCTATGTTTACGGAACCTGGGTCATCGTAGATTTATTACTTAAAAAAGCCGATACCTTGGCATTGCTTGCGATCACGGTCGGATTCGTTTCAATTTTCTTCTTAAACCTTATCGGCCATTGGATGGATAAATATGGCATCAAGCGCATGATGTACGTGGATGCTCTGACATTCATTGGCGTGTATATTATTTATGGATTTGTGGTGTGGGGTATAACTTCAAAAGTGCTTCCCTCAACCGGATGGTCGATATGGATCGTTTATCTGCTCTTTGTGCTTGATCGCTTATCCATGCAAATCGGCATGGTCAAATCCATCTACTTACGTTCCATCGCATTCAACGAACAGGATGTGGTATCTACGTTATCCATGGGTATCAGTTTAGATCATATGGTCTCAATTGTCGCAGCGATTGCCGGTGGTTTTGTCTGGTCTGTGTGGGGAAGCCAATGGGTCTTCTTCTTCGCGGCATTTTTCTCCTTAGGAAACTTGTACGTTGCTTATAAAGTTCAACCAGAAAAGGAAAAAGCGCTTGCGGAAACTATGCGACTTACCAATCAGGATAACCGTTAATATGAGTACGTTGTGTAAGGTGTGTTCAACTGTGACGCGTGCGATTCATCATAGAACCTTTGGGATGTATCATGTCTGCGACTATTGCGGTTTTATTTCGAAGGACAAAAGCGACCATGTATCAACTTCAGCTCAACAGACAATCTATGATTCACATAACAATTCCATCGAAGACCCGGTTTATGTGGAGTATTTTAATAATTTTTTAAAGGAAGCAGTTTTACCCTCTAGCACAAATAGCAAGTCCGGACTTGATTTTGGCAGTGGACCATCTCCAGTTCTTGCACAAATACTGAGTGATACCTATGGTTATAACATGGATATTTATGATTTGTTCTATTCGCCTCAAAAAAGTTATTTAAACAAAACGTATGACCTAATAACCGCAACCGAAGTGGTCGAACATCTTGAAAATCCCTTGGATTACTTCACGCTGTTTCGTGAACATCTCAATGAAAAAGGAATCCTAGCCATCATGACGCATTTTCATAACAACCATGACGAAGATTTTTTGAAATGGCACTATATCCGCGATCGCAGTCACATATCCTTCTATTGTGAACGCACTTTTGAAGTGATTGCGGAAAAGATGAAGATGAAAGTAGTCTATACCAATCATAAGAAGTTCATAACCTTTGAAAAAGCTATATAATATTTGTATCAAAAAGGGGAGCTACTATGAAACTTGCCGATATTAAAATCAGTGCACCGGCTCATCGGGCATTAGCAAATGAAAACATCACGACCATCGAACAACTGTCTCAATATACCGAACAACAGCTACTAAAACTTCATGGATTTGGCCCAAAGGCGCTTACTATTCTTAAAGAAAGAGGTATTCATTTTAAGCAGGAAATGAATGATATTATCAGAGGAGATAAGATAGTGAGAAAAACCATTGAAACCGTTGACGCGTATATTTTACAGTTTGAGCCGGAAGTTCAGAAACTCCTCAATGAGATCCGAGCTTTTATATTGAAACTCGCGCCTCAAACTCAAGAAGTCATCAGTTATCAAATGCCTACCTACCGATATTATGGTAATCTTGTACACTTTGCGGCACATGCTCATCATATCGGCTTTTATCCCGGTCCCAACGGTATCGAGGGTTTTAAAGATAGATTTTCCGGTCTCAAATATTCTAAAGGAGCGGTTCAGTTCGATATGGACAAGCCGATACCCTATGAATTGATTGAGGAGATTATCATTTTCCGATTAGCAGAAAACACTCGCAATCAACAAGCAAAATTTGATAAAAAGAAGAAATAGTTAACAAACAAGAATCATAACTAACATGTAAAATGAATGTTGTATATTTTTCTTGCGCATATTAAACTATGTTCGGATTAATAGGCAGTAAACACTGTCTTAAGGGGAACTAGTAATGATTGTTGTAGATAAGAAAGATTTCGACTATTTGAAGGTCGCAAAAAGAATGACTATTCTTGCGATGCTTATTTCCGCAGTTCTTTGTATTGGCGGCATATTTTTTAGAGTATACAACGACAATCCGATGATTACAGCCATATGGCAAGGCAATGACATTATTACACTGTTTGTGGCGATTCCGATGTTGATGGTAACCTTATTAAAAATGAAATCAACCGCTCAAACGGATACTATAGCAATGCTGATTTGGTTCGGTGGGTTGTGGTACTTAATTTATAACTATGTGTTCTATGTGTATGGTGCTTATTTTAACATCTTCTTTCTGGGATATGTTGCGGTGGTCATCTTATCGACTACAGCACTATTCTTCGGTTTGATTTCTGCTTCATCACGTATCAGCCGATTTGAAAATATCCAGTATTCATTTAAATCCATCAGTAATTTCATGATTGGGTTTGCGTCATTATTAGGATTGATGTGGGTATTATTAGCCGCATCGTACTTGTTTACACAAGTGGTTCCTACCGCAATTACCCAAACCGGGCATCCGACAGGAGTTGTATTTGCGACGGATTTGATTTTCTTGGTATTCCCACTGTTTTTGACCGCTTGGTTTCTTCGAAAAGGGAATAAATGGGCAATATTGGCTACACCGATCATTATGGTTAAGTGTTGCCTTTATCCTTTGGTATTTATGGCCGCCGGACTGCTTGCCTATCTTAAAACCGGCGCTTATGATGTATTAACACCGATCTATTTGTTGTTGGGACTGGGCTGTGCCTGGGTATTGCGAACCATGATCCTTCGCTTGAAATGACGATTACCAAAAAGAAATCTCTAGAAATCGCAAGATTTCTTTTTTTATCTTGAATCCTGATCGATATTTTGTTAATGTATGAACAATTGTGAGGACATCCATGAGACTCAAAGCACTGAAAGCCGCATTCCCATTAACCTTACCGGTACTCACCGGTTATTTGTTTTTGGGCATCGCCTACGGATTGTTGATGAGCAATCAGGGATTCTCCATTATCTGGACAATATTGATCAGTTCGGCTGTATTTGCCGGGGCACTCCAATTTGCTTCCATAACTTTACTCACATCCGCCTTCAATCCGATTGCTGCGCTGTTGTTAGCCCTTTTAGTGAATATCCGCCATATTTTTTACGGAATCGCCTTATTAGGGAAGTATCGAAAACTTGGGATTAAAAAGAATTTTATGATTTTCTCACTAGCCGACGAAGCTTTTTCAATCAACGTTGCATCACAACCACCACCGGACATTGATGCCGGATGGTATTACTTCTTCGTTAATCTATTGTGTTACAGTTACTGGCAGTTGGCATGCTTCAGCGGACATTTACTCGGAACTTGGCTGCCCGATGATATCATCGGTCTGGACTTTGTTTTAACAGCGCTATTCTTTGTACTGTTTTTAAACCAATGGAAAAAGAAAGAGAATCGCAAAAACCTTTTAATCGGTGTGTTTGCGACGGCTATTTCATTAGTCCTTGTCAGTCGAGCACAGTTTTTGCTCGTGGCCATGATTTTGATCGTCGTTTTGATCTTTATTCTCGATCCGAACAAAGGAGAATCTCATGAACAATAATCAAATGCTCATCACTGTGGCAATGTTGGTTGTGGGAACGGTATTCACACGATTTGTGCCTTTTATTGCATTTCCTGAACATAAACCCATACCTAAAGTCATTACGTACTTGGGTCAGCGCTTACCTTATGCAACCATGGGCATGTTGGTGGTTTATGCTCTGAAAGACACTCAACTGACCGAATCTCCGTATGGAATGTTTGAACTGTTGGCGTTGGTTGTCATCGCAATTGTTCATCATATTAAAAACAACACATTGCTCAGCATCTCGGCGGGGGTCATTGTCTATCTGATTCTTGTCAATGGCTGGATTTAGGAGGATTATGAAAATCATCGATAAACATACCGGACTGTTTGATCGTATCGCAAAAGTCTATGGTTGGTTTTTTCATCGCCAACAAAAAGGGTATGAGTTCGCGTTAAAAAAACTAAGTGAAGCTGAGGAGCTTTCATCGGTTACCCGCGTCCTCGACATCGGTTGCGGGACCGGTGCTCTATGTTCCGTATTTGCGAAAAGCGGATATCAAACTTTTGGTGTTGATAGTTCACATAAGATGCTAGAGCAGGCAAAATCGAAGACAAAAGGATTGAACATTGATTTTCAATGGGCATCCATCGTCAATGACTTACCCTTTGAAAATGATTCCATGGATCTGGTCAGTGCTTCGTTTGTGGCACATGGCTTACCCAAAGAATTACGCATGAAAATGTTAAATGATATGAATCGTATCAGTAATCATTTTGTCATTTTAATTGAATTTAATCAAAATCGTCGTTGGTATATTGATATGGTTGAGTGGGCAGAACATGGTGATTATTTTAATTTCATAAAGACCATAGATATAGAATTGAGCACCATATTCACATCGGTAAAAAAAGTTCAGATCAATGATACATCTTCCATCTATGTTTGTAAAAAGGACCGTCATTAACGGTCCTTTGATTATGATAAACTATGTCCACGGTCAGATAAACAATAATAAACTCAAAGCCATTACGGCCATTCCTGCCATCATCCCGAAAATTGAAAGATGATGTTCACCATAGCGCTGAGCGGAAGGCAATAGTTCATCCAGAGATATGAAGACCATGATTCCGGCAACCGAAGCAAACAAGATCCCAAAGATCGTGTCATTCATAAACGGCATTAAAATCAAATAGCCCACCAAAGCACCAACGGGCTCAGAAAGTCCGGAAAGAAATGAGTACAGAAAGGCTTTTCGCTTGCTGCCCGTCGCATAGTAAATCGGTACAGAAACCGCAATGCCCTCCGGAATATTATGAATAGCGATGGCCACGGCAACGGGAATCGCAATTTTTGGATCTTGTAAAGCAGAGACAAAGGTCGCTAAACCTTCGGGAAAGTTATGAATACCCACAGCCAGTGCCGTAAACATTCCCATACGCATCAGGCTGTCTTTGTCAGGCTCTTTTTTTAAATCTTCAACGCCTCGAATGACATGGGGATTCTCTGCGGAAGGAATAAATTTATCAATGATAGCGATTAAAAGCATTCCTCCGAAAAACGACAGTACATTCACCCAGGATCCCAAGCGCACACCCAATGTCCCGATTAAAGACGCTTGTGCTTTAAAAAAGATTTCAACCATGGATACATAAATCATAACACCCGCTGAAAATCCCAAGCTTATCGAAAGAAACTTGGTATTGGTTCGCTTTGCGAAAAAGGCAATGGCACTGCCAATCCCGGTGCTTAACCCCGCAAACAACGTTAATAAAAATGCAAATGCAACTCTTTCAAAGTCCATAATTCTCTACCCCTTCAAACTTAAGTACATTATACACGATTGATTGAACTTTTCAATCGATGTAAATCGATGATGAAAGCTCCTGTTTTTCATTTGGGAGAGACGGGTATCTTTTGTTATAATAGAATTAAGAGAACAACAGAGGTTTATAATGGAACAAATAAATATCAATGGCCGCCATCTGACACTTGAACAGGTCATCGCGGTTTCGCGCCATCAAGCAAATGTCATCATTGACCCAAGCACACATGAAGGTATTCAAAAGTCGCGTGACTACGTAGAACGCCTCGTCAAAGAACGTAAAGTCGTCTACGGTATTACCACCGGCTTTGGCAAGTTCAGTAATATTGTCATATCCGACGATCAACTCGAAGAGCTTCAAGTCAATCTGATCCGCTCTCACGCATGTGGGGTAGGGAATCATTTGCCGGAAGATGTCGTTTTGGCGACCATGCTATTACGAATCAATGCACTGGTCAAAGGACTGTCAGGAATCCGACTTTCCGTCTTACAGCTGATGGCCGATTGCATCAATCATAAAATTATTCCGTTGATTCCGGAAAAAGGATCCCTGGGTTCAAGTGGCGATTTAGCCCCTTTATCTCACATGGTACTGACCTTACTGGGTGAAGGTGAATGTATGTATCAAGGAAAGAAGATGATCTCGGATGAAGCCCTGCGATTATGTGGTTTAACACCGATAACACTTCAAGCCAAAGAAGGACTGGCTTTAATTAACGGTACCCAAGTCCTCACAGCCATTGGGGCATTGGCATGTTATGATGCCATCCAACTGCTTAAAATGGCGGATATCAGCTCTGCCATGACCTTTGAGGCATTACGTGGTGTATTTGATGTCTTTGACCCCAAAGTACATATCGCCCGCAATCAACATGGTCAAATGTTAGCGGCCTGCAATTTTCTTCGCATCCTTGAAGGAAGCAAACTGATGACCAAACAAGGTGAACTTAAACTCCAAGACTCTTACTCACTGCGCTGTTTACCACAGATTCACGGAGCGTCCAAAGACGCGGTAAATTATGTTCTTGATAAGATCAATAAAGAGATGAATGCTGTGACGGATAATCCCCTAATATTCGCAGATGATGACCAAGTTATCTCCTGTGGTAATTTTCATGGACAACCGATGGCCTTGGCCTTTGATTTTCTAGGCATAGCCATGGCCGAAATCGCCAATTCATCCGAACGAAGGATTGAACGATTGGTCAATCCCAGCTTAAGTGAACTTCCTGCTTTTCTGACAAGGTATGGTGGTGTCAATTCCGGATTTATGATCATGCAATATACCGCCGCAGCACTGGTATCTGAGAATAAGATTCTCGCTCATCCGGCATCGGTCGATTCCATCCCTTCTTCCGGAAATCAGGAAGACCACGTTTCCATGGGAACTATCGCTGCTCGAAAAGCGTATGAAATCGTCAAAAATGCCAGACACGTGATTGCAATCGAGTGGTTATGTGCGGCGCAGGGCGTAGACTTTGGCCATCCCGAACATTTAGGCATGGGCACAAAGATTGCTTATGACATTTTGCGCAATCATGTCAGTTACCTCGACACCGATCGAACGATGTATCCGGATATCGAAAAAGCTGTTTCGTTGATTATTGAAGGTGAAGTCATCCGAAAGGTTGAGGATGCCTGTGGCATCCTGGATTAGGAGGAATTATGAAATTATTTACGATCGAACTGAAGTTTGAAGATGGCTTGCCTCCGTCGAAAGAATTTTTATCCGAAATTCGGCGGGCACCCAAACGTAGCAACACCCTCAGTGAATCCCAAAAAATACAGGCTGTCGCCAATGCTTTGCGCTACATTCCCAACCACTTTCATGAAGAAATCATGGAAGAGTTTATTAATGAGCTAAATGAATATGGACGTATTTATGGATATCGCTTTCGACCCGAAGGAAAACTATTCGGTCAACCGATCAATCAATACGAAGGCGAATGCTTGGAAGGCAAAGCCTTTCAGGTCATGATTGATAACAATCTTGATTTTCAAGTGGCCTTATATCCCTACGAACTAGTCACCTATGGCGAATCGGGCAGTGTATTTCAAAATTGGATGCAATATCTTCTGGTTAAAGAATATCTCAAAGTTCTTCGCGATGATCAAACCCTATTTATTGCCTCCGGACATCCCATCGGACTGTTTGACAGTCATAAAGAAGCGCCACGCGTAATTTTGACCAATGGACTGATGGTAGGAATGTTTGATACACCGGAAATATTTGCCAATGCGGCTGCCATGGGCGTAGCGAACTACGGTCAGATGACTGCAGGGGGCTGGATGTACATCGGACCCCAAGGCATCGTTCATGGAACCTACAATACTTTACTTAATGCCGGACGCTTGAAACTCGGCTTAGATAAAGAGGATGATCTGCGTGGCAAACTGTTTGTATCCTCAGGATTGGGCGGAATGAGCGGTGCACAAGGAAAGGCTATTGTTATAGCTAAAGGGGTGGGCATCATCGCGGAAGTTGATCCGTCCCGCATCAAGACCCGTCACAGTCAAGCCTGGATCGATGAAGTTGCGTATACAAGTGAAGAAGCCTTTGCGATTGCTCAAAAGTACCTAATTAAAGGCAAACCACGCTCGATTGCTTACTCAGGAAACATTGTCGATTTGCTTGAATATGCTTCAGAGAAAGAAATTAAAATCGATTTGCTTTCCGATCAGACATCCTGTCACGATGTATATAACGGCGGATACTGTCCGGTGGATATTACCTTTGAAGAGCGTACGTGCTTGTTAAAAGAAGATTTGAATTTGTTTAAAGCATTGGTTGATTCGACGTTGAAACGACACTACCTTGCTATTAAGAATCTAATAAAGAAAGGCACCTACTTCTTTGACTATGGCAACGCCTTCTTAAAATCTCTGTATGACAGCGGTATTTCGGAAATATCGAAAAACGGACTTGATGATCAAGATGGATTCATCTGGCCTTCCTATGTCGAAGATATCTTAGGACCGCATCTGTTTGATTATGGTTACGGACCTTTTCGCTGGGTTTGTCTGAGCGGCAAAGATGAAGATTTGGATTTGACGGATGCCATGGCTATGAAATGCATTGATCCAAACCGAAGATATCAGGACAAAGACAATTATGATTGGATCAAAAATGCCAAAGCCAATCACTTGGTGGTCGGAACCAAAGCGCGCATCTTATATCAGGATGCTTCCGGTCGATTGAAAATCGCCTTGGCATTTAATGAAATGGTACGAAATCAGCAAGTCGGTCCGATCATGTTGGGACGTGATCACCACGATACCGGCGGTACCGATTCACCTTTTAGAGAAACGTCCAATATCAGGGATGGCAGTAATATCATGGCAGACATGGCCACTCTTATTTTCGCAGGTAACAGTGCGATGGGTATGAGCCTGGTGGCATTGCACAATGGCGGGGGCGTCGGCGTATCAAAATCCATCAACGGCGGCTTCGGATTGGTACTCGATGGTTCCAAACGGGTCGATGAGATTTTACAAAGAGCGATGATCTGGGATGTCATGGGTGGTGTCGCCCGACGAAATTGGGCATCCAATCCTCATGCTATCGAAACCAGTGAGATATTCAATGAATCCTTGGATCAACGCAGTCATATAACCATTCCGTATGTCGCCGATTTGGAAGAAATCAAAAAGAAAATGAGGGGATCCCATGAATAAAATCGTTGAATGTGTCGTTAATTTCAGTGAAGGCAGAAACAAAGAGGTTATTGATTCGATTACTTCGGTGTTTAATGTTGAAGGTGTAAAACTGTTAAACGTAGAAGCTGACAGTGATTACAACCGCGTCGTTGTGACCGTTGCCGGTGATCCACAAACCGTAAAAGAAACAGTCGTTGAGTCAGTCGTTTTGGCTACGCGACTGATCGATATGAATGTGCACACGGGTCAGCATCCGCGCATGGGAGCGACCGATGTCGTACCGTTTATTCCTATTAAGAATATGACGATGGCCGAATGTGTGACACTTGCCAAAGAAGTTGGGGAGTTAATAGCTTTGCATGCGAACGTTCCGGTATTTCTGTATGAAGCGGCCGCAACCGCTCCTCAACGCGAGAATCTTGCGGATATCCGAAAAGGCGAGTATGAGGGAATGGTGAAGAAAATGACGGATGACCGGTGGAAGCCGGACTTTGGACCGGATCAGCCTCACCCAACGGCGGGAGTGGTGGCTGTTGGAGCCCGGATGCCGCTGATCGCATTCAATATTGACTTAGCAACCACCGATGTATCCATTGCCAACAAGATTGCCAAGGCCATTCGAAACAGTTCGGGGGGATTTCGCTACATCAAAGCCGGTGGAGTCGAGGTTAAAGAACGGGGTTTGGTTCAAGTCACTATGAACATTACGGACTATACCAAGACGCCGATTTATCGCGTGTTTGAAACGGTCAAGATGGAAGCCTTGCGCTATGGAGTAACGGTATGTGGAAGTGAAATCGTCGGATTGGTTCCGATGGAGGCCATCGTTGAAAGTGCCGCTTACTATATGCGTTTCAATAATGTAGACATGGATAAAATCCTTGAAACTCAATTGGAGGGATTATTATGAAGAAAATCCTCATCACCAAAGCCAGTCAGATCGTAACACCGATTGGCCGAAGCGGACGTCCGGGCCAAGGCATGAATGACTTAACGATTATTGAAGATGGTTGTGTGCTGATACAAGATGGGAAAATTCTAAAGGTATGTAAGACGAGTGAAATTGATGAGAACTGGCTGCACGGTGCTGATATCATTGACGCATCCGGAAAAATCGTTCTTCCCGGCTTGATTGATGCCCATACGCATTTGGTATTTGCGGGGACTCGTGAAGATGAGTTTTCCCTTCGAATGGCTGGAGAAAGTTATCTGACAATCATGGAGAAAGGCGGTGGCATCCAACGCTCGATTGATGCCACAAGACTTGCTTCGGAGAAAGAGTTGTATGATCTTGCTCGAAAACGAGTCATTAATATGGCGAAAATGGGTGTTACGACCGTGGAGGCGAAAAGCGGATATGGTGGTACGCTTGAAGATGAAATCAAGCAGTGCAAAGTCGCTCGAAAACTGAATGAGTCAGGTCCGATATCTGTGGTTTCAACCCTGATGGCTGCCCATACCGTGGTTCGGGAATATAGAAATGATCCGGAGAAGTATGTTAAGTTAATCATCGAAGAAATCATTCCGCGGGTCGCCCGCGAGAAGTTAGCGGAGTTCTGTGATGTTTTTTTAGAGAAAAGTGCATTTAATTACGCTCAAGCCGAGAGAGTTCTTACGGCCGCAAAAGCGAATGGATTTGAGCTGAAAATCCATGCGGATGAAATTACCAATGGCAAAGGAGCACATTTGGCCGCAAAACTAAACGCAATCAGTGCGGAGCATTTATTGTTCAGTGATCGCGAAGGTTTGGAAGCGATGCGAAAGCATCATGTAACCGCTGTATTGTTACCGCTGACCGCATTCTCGCTTCGTGAACCCTACGCGAAGGCACGGGATATGATCAAAAACGGACTGGTCGTAGCGCTAGCCTCTGACTTTAATCCGGGTAGCTGCTATACCTACTCAATGCCTATGTTAATGGCCGTGGCCTGTCTTTCAATGCACATGTCCATTGAAGAGGTCATCACCGCCCTCACTTTAAATGCGGCAGCAGCGATTAATCGTGCACATAAAATCGGCAGTATCGAAACAGGCAAAGATGCGGATATCGCAATCTTCAGTTGTCCTAATTATGCTCATTTGGTGTATCATATGGGAATCAATCAAGCACACACGGTGATTAGAAAAGGTGAAGTAATTGTTAGAAACGGAGAAATCGTATGATTAAAAATATGACCATTGAAATGTATAGTGAGTTATTGGCTTCGGATGAACCAACCATTGGCGGCGGTACTGCGGCCGCAATCAGTGGTGCCATCGGAGCATCCTTGGTAATGATGGTCGCTAGTTTAAGTGTCGGAAAGAAAAAATACGCACAACATGAAGAAATCTTTGAGGATGTACTTGGAAAAATGCGTGACATTCAGCTCATATTGTTGGATAAAGCCGATGAAGATAAAGCATCGTTTGAAGCGGTGATGCAAGCTTTTCGATTGCCAAGAACAAATGAAGACGAAGTAATCGTTAGAAACTTAGCGATAGAAGATGCAACGAAACAGGCGACCTTAGTCCCGATGTCGGTTGCGATGTGGGCAATTGAAGTTGCGAAAAGTGCCATTATCGTAATTGAATATGGCAATGTCAATGCGCGTAGTGATGGTTTGGTCGGTGCGCAAATGGCATTAACAAGTTTTATCAGTGCGATCTATAACGTGAAAACCAATTTAACCACGATTTCAGACCATGGATTTGTGGCAGAAATCAATGAAAAGATTTTTGCGGCGCAATCGCAAATGAACTTGTTTGAGTCCATGTGGAAGAAATTCACAGGGTAATTCCCTGTGATTTTTATTTGACCGAACGTTTTTATAAAGGTACAATAAGTCATATGTAAGCGAGGAATGATATGATCAACACGATTTTATTTGATTTGGATGGTACATTGTTGCCAATGGATATCAAAGTTTTTGAGAAAGTATATTTCGGTTCCTTGGCCAAGCACTTTACCGATAAGCATGATTTGCAAAGCTTCGTTGCTTTGATTTGGGGAGCTACCAAAACCATGGTTGCCAACACCGAGCATCGCACCAATGAAGAAGTATTTATGGAAGCCATGCAACTGTCGGTCAACGAGCAATTGGAAGAGTATAAAAAACGTTTCAGTCATTTTTATCAAACGGACTTTGATGCAGTGCGTCAATCGGTAACTAAAAATGAGGACATACTTGTTGCTGTTAAGATGTTAAAGGAAAAGGGATATCAATTGGTTATTGCGACCAATCCGATGTTTCCACGTTTAGCCATTGAAAAACGAATTGGTTGGGCCGGTTTGGACATGGATGATTTCAGTTATGTGACCTCTTTTGAAGATAATCATTATTGTAAACCGCAACCGAAGTTCTATCAGGAAGTACTGAGTGAAATCGGAAAATCCGCTTCAGAATGTCTGATGGTAGGTAATGACACGGTTGAAGATTTGATTGCCGGTAAACTGAATATTGCGACCTATCTGATTGAAGATCATGCGATTGTCCGCGAGCAAGCCTTTGAGCCGACGTATCAGGGATCCTACAAAGATTTTCTGATATTTGTTAACGAATTACCCAAAATTAACGAAACCCGCTAGACGGGTTTTATTTATTATGACTTTGTGTTACGCTAATAAAGGAAATAAAAAAGAGGGTGTTTATGGATACATTTAATGTTCGCTGTTCCATGCATGAAGCTGAAAAGCTGTTGGATCATCACATCATCGATGGCAGTATTACGGGGACGTGTATTGGACGCCATATGACAGGCACGGTGGGGCATATGACCGTCGTCATTGTATATGAGAAACATTATGTGCGGGTGGGTAATCGTTTGACTCTGACGGTTGTGTTGGATGATACGACCGGTCAGACGAGAGTGTTTGCTGTTGGTGGCGGAGGCGGAGAGGGAATTTTCCGATTTGACTGGGGAGCCTCGGAAAACTTTAAGAACGCTGCGTTTACTGCGTTAAGGGATTATGTAAAATAAAGGAGGCCAATCATGCGCTGGAGTTTAAAAGAATTATATGAATCATTTGAAGATGTGGCATTTGTTGAGGATTTAAAGTTGCTTGATCAAATGATTGAGGAGTTTGGCAAGTGGGTGAATGAATCGGTAAAAAGTGACAATAATCCCGCAGAAGTAATTTTGAGATTTATCCGCTACAGTGAAGAGATTACGACTTACATATCGAAATTATCTCAGTTTGCCAATTTAACAAGTGCAACCGATGCCAGAAATGAAGTTGCTTTGGATTTTTTGAATCAATTAAATGTAAAATCTACGGCTTTAACACAGCCAAGTGTCGTCTTTCAAACGTATTTAAAGGGTCTGGACTCACTGAATCATATTATTGACTCATCAAGTGAATTAAAAGAATATGCCTTCTACCTGGACCAAATCAAGTTGCGCAGTCAGTACATGCTGTCTGAAAAAGAAGAAGTTGCGATTTCAAAATTAACGACGACAGGATCGACCGCTTGGAGCAATCTTCAAAACAAACTGTCATCAACACTGATGGTGGAGGTGGATTTGGATGGCGAGAAGTTGTCCTTACCTTTGCCGGCCGTACGCAATTTTGCCTATAGTGAGGATATTAAAAAGCGCGTAGCCGGATATTTGGCAGAGATGGAAGCTTACAAAAAGATCGAAGAGTCTTCGGCGGCCGCGCTGAATGGAATTAAAGGTGAAGTTGTAACTTTGTGCGAGTTGCGCGGGTATGAATCCGCTTTAGAAGAAACCTTGATTAAGTCGCGCATGGACAAAGAAACGTTGGATGCTATGCTTACGGCCATGAGAGAGTCCTTACCGGCTTTTAGAAAGTATCTTCGTCGCAAAGCTGAATTATTGGGTCATGGCAACGGATTACCATTCTATGATATGTTTGCTCCGATGGGTGAGGTGAATATGACGTATACCTATCCTCAAGCCATGGATTTTATCATTACTCAGTTCAGAACGTTTTCGGACAAACTTGCTGATTTTACGCAAAATGCCTATGATCATGCATGGTTGGATGTCGAACCGAGAGAAGGCAAGCGTGGTGGAGCTTTCTGCGCGAATCTTCATGGTATTAAGGAATCACGAATCTTATCGAATTTCAGTGGCAGTTTCTCAAACATGACGACCTTAGCTCATGAGTTGGGACATGCGTATCATGGGACTACCCTCATTGATGAATCCGTTTTGAACAGTCGCTATCCGATGCCGATTGCGGAAACAGCATCGATTTTTTGTGAAACCATCGTTGTCAACGCCGCACTGAAAAATGCTTCAAAAGAAGAACAATTGGCTATTTTAGAGTCATCAATTTCCGACTCAACGCAGGTCATCGTTGATATATACAGCCGTTTCTTGTTTGAGAGTGCCCTGTTTGATCAACGTAAGAATTCGGTGGTTTCGGTTGCAAAATTGAAAGAATTGATGATCAGTGCTCAAAAGGAAGCGTATGGCGATGGATTGGATCAAAATCTCTTGCATTCGTATATGTGGGTCAATAAACCGCACTACTATTCGGCGGGTTTGAATTTCTATAACTTTCCCTATGCCTTTGGCTTATTGTTTTCCAAGGGACTGTATGCTGAGTATTTAAACCGCGGTGATGAGTTTGTGGAGCAGTATGATGAATTGCTTAATGCAACCGGTAAAGAACTGGTTGCGGATGTGGCAATGCGCATGAATGTTGATGTGCGTAATCCGGATTTCTTCAGAAGTTCGCTGGCTTTAATTGAGAAGGATATTGATAAGTTTATCGAATTGTCTAAGTAACAAGTCTTCGGACTTGTTTTTTTTGATTAATACATTGACAAACATCTATATAGTGGTAATATATAGATATCCATCGATATGAGGTGATACTATGGATGTTGTTGCATGTTTTAAAGCATTATCGGATGAAACCCGATATGGAATATTTATGAAGCTGAGATCGAAGGAGTTGTGTGGTTGCGATTTGTTGGTGGATTTTGATATCACTCAGCCAACTCTTTCATTTCATATGAAAAAACTTATTGAATGTGGCTTGGTGAATGGTCAGAAGGATGGGATTTGGATGCGATACCGCATCAACGAATCGATGGTTAAAGAAGTTATTGTGTTATTGGAAGGTTCATTGTTACCGGTTGAATCTTTATGTGAAGGGAAATGTGCATCATGAGTGTTTTTATTTGGTTAAATGATCAACTGTTAAAAATGGTTTGGTTAAGTAATTTAGTAGAGTCCTTTCTTATTCTTGTAGGGATTGACATTGAAACCCGCTTCGGAGCAAGTCTGAATTTTTTCATCTATGATGTAATCAAGATTTTCATCTTGTTATCCGTGTTGATTTATACGATTTCATATATTCAAAGTTACTTTCCTCCGGAAAGAACCCGTCAGATTTTAGGCAAACACAAGGGAATCGTGGCCAGACTGTTTGCGGCGCTCCTTGGGACGGTGACACCGTTTTGTTCATGTTCATCCATCCCGTTGTTTATTGGTTTTACCAACGCCGGTTTGCCAATCGGAGTTACGTTCTCATTTTTGATCTCATCGCCGCTTGTCGATTTGGCATCTGTCATCTTATTGGCCAGTATCTTTAATTGGACGGTAGCCTTAGCTTATGTTGTCGTTGGAATCTTGTTAGCCGTCATTGGCGGAACTCTGATTTCGTGGTTGAAGATGGAGAAATATGTCGAGGGATTTGTGTATGACAATCCGATGGTTACACTTGAAACAGAAGAAATGACTCGCAAAGATCGGATGGCTTTTGCGAAAGAGCAAGTGATCTTTATTGTAAATAAGGTATGGATTTATGTTTTAATCGGCGTTGGAATTGGCGCAGCCATTCATAATTACATCCCGGAATCTTGGATTTCTGCAGTGTTGGGTATCGATAAATGGTACTCTGTTCCTTTGGCCACGCTGGTCGGAGTTCCGATGTACGCGGATATTTTCGGTACACTACCGATTGCATCTGCATTGGTTGATAAAGGAGTTGGTTTAGGTACGGCACTGGCGTTTATGATGGCTGTTACAACGTTGAGTCTTCCTTCGATTATTCTGTTGAAGAATGTCGTCAAGACGAAGTTGTTGATATTGTTTGTGGCTTATTGTACATTTGGTATAATGTTAATCGGATTTATGTTTAATATCCTGATGGGATAAGGAGGGAAATATGATTATCAGAATTTTAGGGCCTGGATGTCCGAATTGCAAGAAATTGGAAGTGAATGCTCGTGATGCAGTGAAGCAGTTAGGTTTAGGTGTCGACTTTGTTAAAGTTACAGATTTCAAGGAAATTGCCAGTTATGGTATCATGCGAACACCGGGTTTAGTATTCGATGAAAAAGTGGTTTCTTTTGGTAAAGTTACCGATACAACCACCATTGTTGAATTGCTAAAGACCTACATCAATGAACGAAGAGTCTGATTAATCAGACTTTTTTTGTGATGTGATATACTGAAACAAGAGGTATTTATGGAAACAAATCTATATCCCACAATATTCAAACGTAAATCTGTCCGTCGGTATAATAACCAAACGGTCGATGTTGCTTTATTGCAAGAAATCATCGATCAATCCAAGAGCATGCATCCAAGGGTGGATGATTTTGAATACGAAGTCGAGATTGTCGAAGGACACGATTTAAAAGGGTATCTCAATTTCAAACCACCCATGGGCTTGGTTTTATTTGCGCAACAACATCCTATGGCTGATTTTTATGCGGGAATGATCATGCAGAAGATTGACCTTCTTTGCAGTGCCAATGGTTTAGGGACTTGTTGGTTGGGAATGGCTTTGCCTAAACATGACTCTCATAAAAAGTTAAAAGCGATGGCTACCCTTTCCGTTGGAATAGCCGATGAACCCCTTCAGCGTGATACAATAACTCAGTTCCGTCGGTTGGATATCACTCAGATACGTGATTTTCCCTATTGGGATCAGGTTTTGGAAGCTGTTCGGATCGCACCATCCGCCACCAATGGTCAGCCTTGGTATTTTAAAGTTCAAGAAGATTCAATCGCTATGACTTTTCGTAAGAGAATAGACATTAAGGATATCGTTGTCAGTCATTTGCGTTGGATCGATGCTGGAATTGCTTGTTGTCATTTACTTATAGCGTTGCAAGAGCAGAAAATTATTTATACAAAGCATTTGAATCATAAAATTACGAATGAAAATGACACAATTTGTATAATTGACATAAGTCGAGTGTTATAATGATACCAATAAACGTAATTGAGATATCCATGGGGTGATCAAATGAAACGACTTCTTGGATTTGCACGACAACTAAATGAGAAGAAAATCAGCTTACAGGGGAAGCCTTTTTTCGAAGCGCTTCGTTTTTTGATCATCTATCTCATTGTCGGAATCATCTGGATTATGTGGTCAGACCAATGGTTGGCCGCAATCGTTGATGATTATGATTCATTTATTGAAATGCAGACATACAAAGGTTGGTTTTATGTTGTAACATCGGGTCTGTTATTCTTTGTCATCTTGCAATCACGGTTAACCGTGCTTAAAGTGCTTTCTGATAAACTTATCCATCAGGCAACGTATGATGAACTGACTCAATTGCCCAACAAGAACAAGCTTACTCAAATGATTGACAGTGTAATCGAAGACAGTGAGACGGATGATCGTTATGCCTTGATTTGTATGGACTTCGATGATTTTTCCAATGTTAACGAACTTTTAGGATATCACATCGGTGATCAGTTAATTGCATCAATTAACAGAAGAGTAAAGCCACTGATTAAAGAAGACGATATTATCGGTCGCGACAGTGACGGGTTCGTATTTTTTGTTGATTTAAAAAATTACCCTGAAGATCAATTGATTGATTTCCTGGAAGAAATTAAAAAGAGCGTCAATCAGTCGTGGAGTATCGAAAATCAAATCTTGTTTGTCACTTGTACGATGGGTGTTTCGCGATATCCCCAAGACGGAGACAAATTCACCGAATTATACAAAGCTGCCAATGCTGCTATCCATCAATTAAAGGAGAAAGGGAAGAACGATTATCATTTCTTTGCTCAAGATTACCACCTGAAACGGATTGAGCGGGTAACGATGATGAACGAATTGCGCAAATCTTTGGATATGCACGAATTGACATTGGCATTTCAACCCATTTATCAAATGGTTGAAAACAGGATCATTGGTTTTGAATCCCTAATCCGCTGGCAAAGCCCTACCTTTGGTAAAGTGTCGCCGTCGATATTTATTGAATACTCTGAGGAAACCGGACTTATTCATTTGATTGACGAGTTCGTGTTTGAATCTGTCATCCGACTTCGCAAAGATTGGTGTCATGGCGAATACAAGGATATTATGATATCGCTAAACCTATCTGCGAAAGGATTGGCCAATGCCCAATTGATGTCAAAAGTGGAGTCGTGGGTTCAACAATATGAAATCGATACCCGCCTGATACAAGTAGAGATCACGGAGACCGCATTAATTGCTAATTTCGATATTGCTATCGAGCATCTTCATTTTTTAAGAAATCTCGGCTTCAGTATCGCTCTGGATGACTTTGGATCAGGATATTCATCACTTACCTACCTACAAACCTTACCGATCGACACTCTGAAAATCGATCGTACGTTTACAATGAATATCGGATTGGACGTGAAACAAGATATCATTTTGGAAGCGATCATTAATTTAGCAGATGAACTTGATTTGAAATTGGTCATCGAAGGAGTTGAAAATGTACAACAGCGCGACTTCTTACTTGAACACCAATGCCTATATGGTCAGGGATATTACTTTGGTTATCCCACCGAAGTCAAAAATGCTGTGGAACTTGTTAAAAAGGATTTCGAAGAAGCCAACGGTAAAATCTGAGTCAATATGATATAATAGCGCTAATGGCAGGTGAAACTATGAAAAAAACAGCACCGGATCAACCGGTTTATGCACAAATTGCACTGGATATATGTGCGCGAATTGCACGCGGCGATTTAAAAGAGAACACGAAATTCTCTGGTCGTTCCATGATGTCGAGCGAATATGGGGTATCTCCAGAAACCATTCGTCGTGCTTTGAATCTGTTGCAAGACGAAAACATTGTCGAAGTGCAACATAACAGTGGAGTAGTTATTAAGTCGAAAGATAAAGCTTTGATTTATTTACAGCAGTACTCTTTCACCAATGATATTCACAATTTGAAACTTCAACTAAAGGAAATGATGAAAGAGCGCGAACTTTTAGACCAAAAGATTGTTCAACTGGTCGAACACATCATCGATCTTAACGATCGTTTCAGCTATACCGATCCATTGCGCAAGTTTGAGTTTGAAATTCCCGAGAATTCATCGTTGATTGGATTAACCGTAAAAGATGCTGCATTCTATCAGCATACGCAGGCAACGGTCATTGCCATCCGACGTGGAAAG
The DNA here is from genome assembly GCA_030694975.1 of Erysipelotrichaceae bacterium. Taxonomy (GTDB): domain Bacteria; phylum Bacillota_I; class Bacilli_A; order Erysipelotrichales; family Erysipelotrichaceae; genus UBA2227. The sequence goes on from JAUYTU010000015.1 coordinate 54,155, forward strand.
CAGATGATCCTGTCTCCTGGACCGGATGCTCGCTTTGAAGCAAAAGATGTAATCATTGTAATTGGCAGTGTCGATTTAGCTTCGAGAGTTGAAGCATTTATAGCAAAGTAGCAACGGCAACGTTGCTTTTTTCTTAATCGTGAAGAAATAGGATGTCTTAACAAAGAATTTACAACAAATATTAAATCTCTGCTATAATAAAATCAAAAAGAAAAGGGGAAATGTATGAAGCTGACCAAAGCTGAGAAGAGTTGGATTTTGTATGACATTGCCAATTCCGCATTTATCTTAAGTGTAACCGCAACAATCCCGATTTATTTTAGAGCACTGGCCGAAAATGCCGGAGTCGAAAGTAATATCGTTTCCGCCTGGTGGGGAACAGCCACTTCCGTCGCAGTCGTTATATTAGCCATTATGGCACCGATTTTAGGAGCAATTGCTGATTATAAAGGGATGAAGAAAAAGTTGTTTGTGGCATTTTTAGCCATGGGTATCTTAGGAGCTTTTAGCTTAGCTGTTACCACGGATTGGATGGCGTTCTTGTTGTTATTTATCATCGCCCGCGTCGGCTATTCTGCATGTAACATTTTCTATGATTCCATGTTGGTCGATGTTTCTACCGATGAACGCATGGATATGATTTCTTCGCAAGGCTATGCCTGGGGATACGTCGGAAGTACGATTCCGTTCATTGTTGGGATTATCCTCATCTTTACCAAACCCTTTGGAATTTCGACAACCCAAGCAACTCAAATTTCGTTTCTGATTACGGCTGTATGGTGGGGATTATTGACAATTCCGATGCTTAAAAATGTTAAACAGACGTACTATTTGGAACCCCAACCGCAAGTTGTCTCAAAGGCTTTCAGCCGTGTATTCTTAACGTTAAAAAAGATCTTTAAAAACAAAAAGATTTTCTACTATATCGTTGGTTATTTCTGTTATATCGATGGTGTTTATACGATTATATCGATGGCGACTACCTATGGCGGTGAAGTCGGCATCGGCACTACGGAGATGATTGGCGCATTGTTGCTCACACAGTTTGTCGCATTCCCATTCGCTATTCTGGCAGGGATATTAGCAAAGAAACATGGCGCATTAAAACTGCTTAAATTCTACATTCTGATGTATATCGGAATTTCAATCTTCGGCTATCAACTGGATCAGGCGTGGGAATTCTGGGTATTGGCCATTGCTGTTGGGATGGCTCAAGGTGGCATTCAATCGCTGTCACGCTCTTATTTTGGTAAGCTGGTTCCGAAGAATGAGTCCAATGAATACTTTGGTTTCTTCGATATTTTCGGAAAATTTGCAGATTTCTTCGGCCCGTTGATCTTAGCCATTATGGCAGTTACGACTGGCTCCTCCCGTAATGGAATATTAGCATTAATCATATTGTTTGTTATCGGATATTGGATGTTGGTCAAAGTCGAAAAACTTGAGAAAGCCGAAAAAGCTTCACAACAATAGATAAGCAGCCGGAAATCAATCCGGCTGCTTTTTGTTTTTCACATGACGCTGATGTGTCTTTTTGTTTTTTCTCGAAATATGTCTCATTTTGCGCAACTGTTCAGCAATCTCACGGACTTGTCTGCGTGTAAGAATCATGGGTTGAGTGTTCAACCATAGCTTCAACTGCTTGTTAAGTTGCTTGCGGTGAACTACACGATTATGATCATCCGATGTTACTTGCAACGCACATGCCTCATCCACCACAATCATCGAAAACTTCGGTATATGTTTGTATTGCGGTAAAGCTTTCGTCAAAGCATATATATGCGTCTGATTTTGGCGGATCGGACTATACAAATTGCGCTTATGATGCTTAAACTGCAACGTCCACTGTTCCTGACTGTGATGACCGATCAGCGTTCCGGAAAAGTGCTTTGTTTCAATGACAATAAATCCAAAACGTGTGATCATGACCGAATCAATCTCTGTTGGAACCGGATTGTTGTTGACACAGTAAACATTAGAAATGACTTTTTTATATCCTGGGAAACTTAATGCTTTGATGTGTGTCAGCCATTCACCAAAATGACCGTTGCGTGATAACTTATAGAAAATTTTTTTGAGTGACATATCAAAGTGCTTTGTCGTCGACACCTTCCAGCCAATGATCAATCGTTGTAATTACCGAACTTACACAACCTTCCTCAAACGGTGATTTCAGGTTAGCTGCTTTAACCAAGCCGGTAAAAGACATCGTTCCGCCCAACGTACACAGATGATGATAATCTTTCCAGGCTGTTTCATCTTTATCTTGAATACGCTTAAAGAACTGAAGTGCACAAATCTGCGCGAGTGTGTAATCGATATAATAGAACGGCATTTGGAAAATGTGGGCTTGTTGGAACCAGTAGGTACCTTTTTCTAAAAATTCACTTTCCTGATAATCGATATGAGGTAAATATTGTTTTTGCAAAGTTCTCCATGTTGATTTTCTTTGGTCAGGAGTCATATCCGGATGCGCATATACTTCATGTTGGAAATGATCGACCAAAACGCCGTAAGGAATAAACTTGATGGCACCGCCCAAGTGGGAGTAACGATATTTCTGAGCCTGATCCCCAAAGAAACTCTCCATCCACGGCCAAGTAAAGAACTCCATCGACATTGAGTGAATCTCAGCACTTTCCATGGTCGGCCACATGCATTCGGGAACTTCGATATGACGGGAAGAGAACACTTGGAAAGCGTGTCCGGCTTCATGGGTAAGTACATCGATATCACCGGAAGTGCCATTAAAGTTAGAAAAGATAAATGGTGACTGATAATCAGCGATGTACGTACAGTAACCGCCGCCGGCTTTACCCGGTTTGCTGACAAGGTCGACTAATTCGCGATCCAACATAAAATCGATGAAATCAGCGGTTTCCTTGGATAACTCATGATACATTTTACGTCCGTTATCAACAATGAAATCCGGATCACCGATTGGTTTGGCATTGCCGCTGGTGAATTCAAAGCTTAAGTCATAATGTAATAGTTTATCCAATCCCAAACGTTCCTGTTGGCGTTTGAAAAGTTTTTTGGAAACAGGTACGATATCAGAAAGCACTTGCTTGCGGAATACATTGACCATATCTGCATTGTAATCCAGACGCATCATACGGATATATCCGAGTTCGATGAAATTGTTATATCCAAGTTTCTTGGCGATATTATCACGTAATTGTACAAGATCATGGTATATCTCATCGATTTTAGCTTCATTTTTCTCAAAGAAGCCCCAACGGGCATCGGTCGCCCGTTTACGAATGTCGCGATCGACGGATTGAGTCAGCGGTGTTAATTGTGGAAGGGTATAGACTTTTCCATCAAATTCGATTTGAGCGGAAGCAATCAGCTTTTGATATTCAGATGAAAGACGGTTTTCTTCTTGAAGATCCCCGATAATTTTCGGATCAAACGACTTTAAGGAAAACTCGACGATTTTGAAGAAAGCTTGGGGCATACGAATTTTTAACTCTTCGATAAAAGGCGAAGCCAGCAGTGTCTTATAGAAATTGACTGTAAGCTCTTCATACAACGGACCTTGTTGGTCCCAATAATTATTCTCAGCTTCATAAAACTCATCCTTCGTGTTGATGGAATGTCGGATACTGCATAAGACATTCGCTGTCATCACATTGAAACGATCAACATTAAACTGTTTGATCAATTCGATTTGCTCATCGACACTTTTTGCCTGAGCGAATTTCTCATATAGTTTTAAAGCACCGACTTTGATCGTATCAAAATCCGGACGAAGATATACATATTCATTAAATTTCATTGGTCTCACCTCGAATTTCATTGTACAATGATTTTGTATCAAAGAAAAGGTACAAGACAAATTCTTTTACAGATTAGTTGAGGTGTCTTATGAAGAAGAAACTACTCATACTGTTATTGACGGTTATATTGTCGGGCTGTTCGCTCTGGCCTTTTGGTACTGAGAAATTTGAAGAAACCTGGGCGATTGAACCCACGCAAATGATTGCTCCGGGACACACGTTCAAACGCGTACAATTAGGGAATTTTTTGAGCAAATCTACACTGTACTCCATTTCCTCGGAACAGGAATTAGCATTGCTTCTATATAAAAATTATGAAATCGGAGTGTTGGAAGTGCCTTATATCTCTGAGGCTGACATTTCTCTGCAACGCGTTTACTTGTATTTGGACACACTGATGGTTTCACCATTTAGTCTGAAACAAGGGATTATTGAATATAAGACAGCGGGCAGTGTTCAATATAAAACGATGTACATTCGTATAGAACCGGATGAAAAATATGCGGAAGATGTACTTAAGATGTCCAATGCCGTGATCAATTCACTGATTGATGATAGCATGTCTGATACTGAGAAGATCGAAGTCATTCATGACTATCTGGTAAAAACGATTGTTTACGATGAAAGTGTCTTACAATTGGATTTAAGTAAATATATCGATCATCCGTCATTTACGGCTTATGGTGCTTTGAATCTGAAAATCGCAGTGTGTAGCGGTTATGCCCGAGCATTTTTACAGATCATGAGACTTTTGGATATTAAGACGGGCATCGTAAGTGCCCAATCCATTCAACATGCTTGGAATATTGTGGAAATTGATGGGGAGTGGCTGTATTTGGATGCTACTTGGAATGACCCGATACCGGATGTTCCCGGACGGGTATTAAGGACATATTTCTTACAGTCAAGACGCCGTTTTTTGGCGGATAAAGAACATCGTTTTGATATAAGTTCAAAAAATACATTGGATGCTGATGAGATGGAATCCTTTATGCAATATGCATATTCAAAGATTTCTCAGTAATAAGTAAGCGCTTTAATTATTTTGTGGGATTTAGGTGAAAACACTTGAGTATTTCATAGGATTGGTTACAATATAGATAACACGAGAGTACCAACAGAATTGAGGTGAGCTAATATGGTCTTACTTTTACCATCTGTAGAATCAACCGTATTGGCAACTGTCAATCCGGTTGGTGTGCGTTTTAAAATTCGACTGATGTTTTAAGATGGGTTTAATGTGCCCGTCTTTTTTTCATCAAAAAACGATGTGTTTGATTAAATCAAGGAGGAATTGTTATGGATCAAACAAACAAAACATTCTGGGATGCGGCCGCGGCCGGTGACTTTGCGAAAGTCAGTGCTATGTTTAAACAGGGTGCCGATGTAAACATTGTAAACGGCGATGGCAGGACCGCGCTGATGCGAACAGCAAAACGCGGTCATGAAGACATTGTACGTTTTTTGATTGACAATGGTGCTGAAGTAAATGCACGTGATGTCAATGACAAAACTGCCATTATGGGAGCTGCAAAAAAGGGACATTTAGGAATTGTCAAAATGATTACGGAAGCTGGAGCAGATATTAATGCTTTGGATAACAAAGGTCGTAATGCATTGATGAGAGCCAGTTTTCTGGGTCATGCGGACGTGGTCGGCTATTTGGTGGCCAAAGGCGCTGATGTCAATGCTCAGGATGAAATGGGGCGTTCTGCTTTAATGGAAGCGTGCCTTGCATTTAGGGTGGATGTCATCAAAGAATTGGTTGAAGCCAACGCGGATATCAATGCTAAAGATGCCAACGGCTGTACAGCATTGATGAGAGCGAGCTATTCAGGATATTTAGAGCTTGTTCAATATTTGCTCAATCAAGGAGCAGATAAGGAAATCGTTGATAATGAAGGAAATAAAGCAATCCATTACGTTCGTGAACACAGCTTTACTGATTTAAAGCCATATTTGAAATAAGAAAGGACCGTGGGAAATTTCATATGAGAGATTATTTAGCACATGAGGTGCGCAATATTGTTTTGTTAGGGCATAGTGGCAGCGGTAAAACAGCTGTGGTCGAGTCCATGTTATTTTACACCAAAGCCATTGACCGTGTAGGAAAAGCGGTCGATGGAAATAGCGTCCTTGATTACGATTCAGAGGAAGTCAGACGTGGTGTGACAGTATTTACAACATTGGCTCCAATTGAATGGAAAAACTGTAAAATTAATTTCATCGATACTCCGGGTTATTTGGATTACGCCGGTGAAATGTTATCTGGAGTATCTGTGGCAGACAACGCCTTAATTGTTGTCAGTGCAAAAGACGGTGTTCAAACCGGTACCGAACGTGCCTGGAAAATCGTTACGGTCCGAAAATTACCTACCATTTTCTTTATCAATAAGATGGACGAAGAAAATGCATCCTTTGAAAAGAGTTATGACTCACTTCGAGACAGCTTTGGTAAATCGGTCATTGCTTTTGAAGTACCGATCATTGAAGGTGGTAAAGTCGTTGGAAGTGTTAATATTTTAAAGAAAAAAGCCTGGTATCATAACGATCGAGAAAATGCCAAAGAAGTCCCAACAGCGATGAGCAGTCAGGTGGACGCTTATTATGAACAAATCGCAGAAGCTGTAGCGATGGGTGATGATGAGTTGATGGAAAAGTTCTTTGAAGGTGAGCCGTTTACGGAAGCTGAGATTCTTAAAGGTGTTCGTATCGGTGTTCGCACCGGTGAAATCCGTCCGGTATATTGCGGATCCGCGATTCAATTGACCGGCATCGAACGTTTGATGGATCTGATTTCCGAATACTTCCCTTCGTATGCCGAGCAGGGCGTAACTGAAGCCAAAGATCTTAATGGTAAAGTCGTAAAGTTGGAGACCAACGAAAAAGAGGCATTTAGTGCCCGCGTATTTAAGACGATCGTAGACCCCTTTGTCGGACGTATTTCGTTTGTTAAAGTCATGACGGGTGTTTTGACGACCGATGCTCAAGTTATCAATGTTCAAAAAGATAAAGTTGAGAAAATCGCTCAATTGTTTGCCATCAAAGGCAAACATCAGATCGGTGTCGGAAAACTATTTACCGGTGATATTGGCGCAATCGTAAAATTACAATTCACGGAAACCAGCGACACATTGGCAACCAAAGCTAAACCGGTCATTTATGATAAAATCGAGTTCCCGCAACCGATGCTTTCGGTCGCTTTGTGGCCAAAGAGTAAGAATGACGAAGATAAACTGAGTACCAGTTTACAACGTCTGGCAGAAGAAGATGCTTCTTGCCGTTTTGAGAAAAACAGCGAAACAGGCGAATTGATTTTATTTGGTGTCGGTGATCAACATATCGATGTCATTATCAGTAAGTTAAAATCCAAATATAAAGTTGAAGTTGAATTAACTGAACCCAAAGTCCCATATCGTGAGACGATTCGCGGAACCGTTACCGTCGAAGGTAAACATAAAAAACAGTCCGGTGGCGCAGGCCAGTTCGGACATGTGTTTATCACCTTTGAACCTTGTGACAGTGAAGAAATGGTTTTTGAAGAAAAGGTCTTTGGCGGTGCCGTGCCACGTCAGTACTTCCCAGCGGTCGAAGCCGGCTTAAGAGAGTGTATGTTTAAAGGGCTGTTGGCCGGTTATAAGGTCGTTGGATTGAAAGCAATCTTGGTCGATGGACGTTATCATGAAGTTGACTCAAAGGAAATTGCCTTCAAATCTGCGGCACGTCTTGCATTTAAGGCAGGATTCCCGAAAGCCCGTCCGGCACTGATGGAACCGATTGTTAAAGTTCAAGTTACGATACCGGAAGAATATACCGGTACAGTCATCGGTGATTTCAATAAGCGTCGCGGAATTATCTTAGGCATGGAATTACTGAACGAAAAAGAACAAATGGTCACAGCTGAAGTTCCGATGTCGGAAATGATGCGTTATGCGACCGAACTGCGTAGCTTTACCCAAGGCCGCGGCAGTTATACTCAAGAGTTTGATCGCTATGAGTTTGCTCCTCAGCCGATTGCGGACAAAGTCATTGCTGCTCACGTCAAAGAAGAAGAAGACGAAGATTAAATCAGACAAAAGACAGCCTGTGGGCTGTCTTTTTCGTTTAAAAAGGGACCTTGCGGTCCCTGGTACTTACTTTTTACGAGTATTTGCGGGACTTTTAGAAATGTACGAGCTATACGGAAGTTTTAGATTTTCTAGAGCTTCTTTTTTGTAGGCTTTACGGAAGTTTTAGATAAATAAAAAGGACAAGACCCTTATGATTAATCTGACGGAAAAAACATAGGAGGTCTTGTCATGAATAACAGTATCATAGAATTCTTGAATCTAAAAGAGGAAGAGATAGCTTCTCTTACTTGTCAATCAACCGACGAAGGACTGTTCGTATTTTTATCATTGAAGGTGAAGCCTCACCCTTGTCCGACATGCGGTACTACGACATCGAAAATTATGAATCGATATGAGCGAAAGATCAATCATGGACTATTTATTGATCGCCGTTGCATGATCTATTACAGGCAGAACCGCTATCAATGTCCGATTTGCCAAACAACCTTTAACGAGGTTTGCTCGTTGGCGACCAAGCATCAGAAGAAATCCATGGCCTCCCATATCCAGATGATGGAGCTATTAAGAGATCCACATCTTACCTTCAAAAAAGTCGGTGAGTTGCTTCATCTTGCTCCTTCGACCATTATGGATGCTTTTTATAAGTCCGTACCGGTTTATCCACCTTCACTACCCCGGGTTCTTTGTATTGATGAGGTTTATCTGGGAAGAAACGCAACGAAGAAATACGTAGCGGTTCTATTGGATTTTGAATCGAATCAGATTGTGGATATCATTTATGGAAGAACCAAAGATGCTTTACACAGTTATTTCCAGCGATTACCCGAGGAACAACTACGAAAGGTCGAATTCATCAGTTCGGATATGTATGAAGGATATCGTTTTCTTCAACGACATTATTTCAAGCAAGCGAAGCTATGTGTCGATTCCTTTCATGTTATCCAATTAGTCCTAAGCATGATGGATGCACAGTTAAAGGGTTTTCTACGACACTATGATCGAGGTTCTTTGGAATACTATTTACTCAAACAGAAGCGATTCGTGTTACTTCGCAACGCTTCAAGCATTGAATGGTATCGACAGGAATACAATCGGAAACTGGGATATATCGTATATTTGATGAAATACCGGGAGCTTTTGTTTAACATCCATCCGCTCATTAAAGAAATCTATGATCTGAAAGAATCGTATATCTCGTTCAATCGAGTCAAAAGCGTTCAGGATGCTTCTCATCAATTGGATGCCATTATCAAGATTTTTTTAGCTCATCCTCATTCAGAAGTAAAGCGTGTTGGACGTACCCTGCTTAAATGGAAGCCTGAAATACTCAACTCATTTTCATGGTTTAATGGAAAAAGAATATCCAATGGTCCTATCGAGTCTCGCAATAACACCATTAAATTACTGATCAGAAACGCAGCTGGATATCGCAATTTCGACCACCTTCGTAGGCGAATCATATACTGTATAAATACGAAAAAAAAGGAATCATGATAGCTTTCGTACCATGATTCCTCCATGTTTCTAAAAGTCCCGTAAAGCTAACATCTAAAACTTCCGCAATGCTTACAACTTATTTTCTAAAAGTTCCGTAAAGATCCCTTTTTACCTTCTTCGAATAGTTTGGTTACGACATCCCAGTTAACGACATTGAACCAATTTTCGATGTATTCCGGACGACGGTTTTGATATTTAAGATAGTATGCATGTTCCCATACATCCAATCCAAGAATTGGTGTCAAACCATCGGAAATCGGATTATCCTGATTGGCTGTCGATACGACACTTAATTTTTTATCTTCGTCTAATACCAACCATGCCCAACCGCTTCCGAAGCGAGCCTTCGCTGCTTTACCAAATGCATCTTTGAAATGGTCAATACCACCAAAAGTTGCTTCGATTGCTTCAAGAAGTTCGTCTTTAGGTTTTGAAGCACCACCCGGTGCCATCATTTCCCAAAACATCGTATGATTAATGTGTCCGCCGCCATTGTTGCGAACGGCTGTGCGAATGGACTCCGGAACCTGATTTAAATCTTTAATCAGTTCAGTCAGTTCAAGATCGAACAACTCCGGAAATTTTTCCAAAGCAGCATTGAGATTGTCAACGTAAGCCTGATGATGTCTGGAATAATGGATTGTCATCGTTTCGGTATCGATAAACGGTTCAAGCGCATCAAATGCGTAAGTAAGTATAGGTAATGTGTTTTTCATTGTATTTAAGTCTCCTTTGTTACCTTTCAATCATAGCAAAGTAAAATTTTACAATCAAACCTTATGCCCATATCGACTTGAATCGCAAGCTTTCTACAGAAATAACGATGGTCCTTCATCCTCAACAGCAATCTTCCATCCGGCTATGTCCAACGGTCCTTTAAGATAATCAACTGCACCATTGAGTGTTTCTTAACTGAAAATCCAAGCGATACCAACGAATGGTTAACGTCTTACTCACTTACTTCAAAGAGTTGGGAGTACTTCTGTTTTAGATATTCGATATAATATTGAGGATTAAAGGGTTCCCCCGTAACAGAAAGCAGTAGTTCGTTTGGTTGATAGACGCCGCCATGACGATGGACATTGTTCTTCAGCCAATCGTTCACTGATTTAAAATCATTATTCTTTAAGCATTGATCAACATCAATCTCCTTGCGCATTGCGGACATCCACTGCGCACTGTAGGCCGATCCTAAAGCATATGTCGGGAAATATCCAAACGCGCCACCGGACCAGTGAATATCTTGTAAAATACCCAAACCGTTATGAGGCGGACGGATGCCCAAGTACTCTTCATACTTATCACTCCACACCTTATCCAATCCTTCAACGTCAAGCGTTCCATTAAACAATCCCTGTTCAATTTCATAGCGAATCATGATGTGCAAAGGATAGGTGAGTTCATCTGCTTCGATACGAATCAGTGATAATTCCACATGGTTGACGCCCAAAATGAAATCATCCAGGGAAATGTCTTTAAGATTATTTACAATTGCCTGTACTTTCGGATAGATACTTGACCAAAATGCTTTACTGCGACCCAACATATTTTCATACAGTCTTGATTGTGACTCATGCATACCATAGGTCATACTATCCGCGATTGCACGCCCTTGATAAGCTTCGTCCACCTGACCATTGTAGGTGGCATGACCGACTTCATGGATTAAGGCAAAGATGGAAGAGGTAAACATATCCTCAAGATAACGCACGGTTACACGATTGTCATGCACAGAGAAGTGAGAACTGAACGGATGAGCACTTTCTCCGATGTACCCCGAACCTTTGTCATAGTTAAGGTATTCCATCAATACTTCAACGACTTGGCGTTGTTGTTCGATGGAGACATTCTGTCTAAGCCATGCGGGTTGTTCAATTTTTTTACTTATGATTTTATGCAAAAAAGGAACGATTTCAGCTTTTAGTTTATTGAAGAACACATCATAATCCGCAATCGTGATGCCGGTTTCAAAATCATCGATCAATTGCTCATATACCGGTCGATCATCCTTTCGATACGAGACAACTTTCTTGGTCATATCAATCAGTTTTTTCAGATAGGGTTTGAACGATTCATAATCCTCATGATCACGTGCTGCTTCCCAAACATTCTCGGCGTCACGGGTCAACTGAGCGTACTCAATAAATACTTCTTTAGGAATATAGCGGGACTTATCTAGATTTTTTTTTATTTCGCGGACTTCGCGAGTGGTTATATCGTCTAAAGTTTCTGCCGAAAGATTATCAATCAGTGCAATAAATTCTGGACTTGTTTCAATCGAGAACAACTCACCCGAAAGAAGGGCGGCCATTTTGTTGCGATAGGAAGCCCCTTTTTTTGGCGCGATGGTACTAGAGTCCCAGTTAAGTGTGGTCAACGCTAATCGGTATGCGGAAATCTTCTCGCTGATTTCCCTGAACTGATTTAATTTTGTTTCAACATCCATATAAAATTCCTCCGATTTCAATAATATTGTATCACATAAGTTGATGTCCATTCAGAGCCAGATTGATATATAATAAGAATATGAAAAAAACGCAGAGAACATTTCACCTGATCGGTGGAGCCAATATCGATATACTGGGAAAGTCCTTTGAGAGTCTGCGACCCAATGATTCTAACCCAGGCAAAGTATCCATCAGTTTTGGCGGTGTCGCACGAAACATTGCCCAGAATCTGACCAATATTGAATGTCCGGTACGTTTACTGACCGTTTTTGGTGGTGATGTATTGGGACATCAGTGTGCGAAAGACTGTAAAGACCGCAACATGGATATCTCGCATAGCGTGTTTCTTGATAAATTGGGATCATCAACCTATCTTGCCATTGCTAATAAAGATGGGGACATGTCGGTTGCGATTGCGGATATGGATATACTGAAGCATCTCACTCAGGATACGGTTACTCCTTTTCTTAAGTCAATCGAAGAAAATGATGTGCTGGTCGTAGATACGAATCTTGAGTTTGAAATGATTGAATATATTACTTCAAACAGTTCTTGTCTGATGGCTTGCGATCCGATATCCACCACTAAAACCAATAAGATCATTCCATTTCTCAATCGGTTAACGGTTTTTAAACCCAATCGCTTAGAAGCTGAAGTCTGCTGCGGATTTGCAATTACGGATGATGAAAGTTTAATGAAAGCACTCGAGCACTTGAGAAAATCAGGTATTCGTGATGTTATTATTACACTTGGAGTCAGAGGTGGTGCAATCGCTTGTGATGAAGGAATCTTCCGATACTATCACAAAGATGTTCCGGTAATCAGTGCCACTGGAGCAGGAGATGCTTTTCTAGGGGCATATATTGCATATCTGCATCTTGGTTCACTGGAGGCATTAAAATACGGTGTTGCGGCGGCTATTGCGACGTGTTTGTGTGAATCGACGGTAGATGATAAAATTAACCAAGGGTATTTAGAAAAAGTCATGCGTGAATATCCGTTACAGTTAACCCGACGGTAATAAATAATTCATGGAAAACTTGGTCAAAAACCTTGAATAGACAACGAAATTAAATGAGAATGTTACCCAAGAAGAAGTTTTGAAGTTGGGTCATTATATAAGGAGGAATCAAATGTTTGATCAATGCGTAGCATTATTAAAACAAAGGGGTGTCGAGAAGACGGACATCATTGACTGTGTCTATTATTTACAGAAGCGCTATATTGCTGATTTGACATTGGATCGGATTGAGCATTATGTGGACAGCGTTCTTAATAAGCGTGAAGTTCAGCATGCCATCATTACTGGCATTCAAATCGACATTTTGACAGAGCAGGGAATCTTTGCGGATGAACGGTTTAATCAGTTGATTATGGATGATTACTCATTGTATGGAGTGGATGAAGTATTAGCTTATGGCATATGTAATCTGTACGGTTCAATCGCATTGACGAACTTCGGATATATTGATAAAGTAAAGCCAGGTATTATCGGAAAACTAAATGAACATACCACGCAGTGTAATACGTTTCTAGACGACATCGTCGGCGCAATTGCGGCATCAGCAGCCAGTAAACTGGCACATGATAGGGAGAAAAAAGCATGAAAAAGTTTGTAGCACTATTTATCTTACTGCTTACTATATTAGCCGGTTGTACAACCGGAAATGATGTCACTTTGATTAAGGCTAGCGACGCTATTGAGCGTTTGGATGCAGCTGAGTCCATGGTTTTGGTGATCGGTATTTCAACGTGTGCAGCCTGTAAGGAATATAAACCAATCGTTCGTGAAATAGTAAAAAACTACGATGTAGAGATTTTCTATGTAGAGTTGGATTCGGATGTTAATGCAGATATTACTTCGCTTGTTGAAAAATACTTGGTCGAAGCTCGTTGGACACCGACGACATATATATTTAAGAATGGGGTTTTAGTTGAATCCAAGACAGGAGCCATAAATTACTCGACGCTTAAGGATTGGTTGCAGTTAAATGACATCATCGAGTAATGTCATTGGTGCGGTTTTGACCCGCCAGCAAATCATTGATCAATTGCGCGCTATCGGAGTTACAGAAGGTATGACCTTAATGGTTCATTCGTCGTTGCGTGCTTTTGGTTATGTTTGCGGAGGTGCACAGACCGTGGTCGATGCATTACTTGAAGTCGTTGGATATGAGGGTACGATTGTTGTTTCCATGCAAAGTGGCGATAACAGCGAACCCAGTTATTGGCAAAATCCACCGGTTACTTTAGGGCTTTTCGATACGATTCGTAAATCACATCCATCCTTTCATGTTGTTCACAGTGATGTCCGTAAGATGGGTGCGATATCCGAAAGTATACGGCATCGTGAGGGCAGTGTCATAACAAACCATCCTGCGGTAGCCTTTTGTGCTATGGGAAAATATGCAAGGTTTATATGCCGTCACCACGAACTTGATTTTCCTTTGGGGAAAGAATCTCCGTTGGGAGCTTGCTATGATTTGAAAGCCCATGTTTTATTGATTGGAGTCGGTTATGACAGTTGCACAGCTTTGCACTTGGCGGAGTCACTCAGCGGTAAACGTTCCGTCATTCTTCAGGGAGGAGCCGTTGAAGGCAGCGGTGGCCGCATTTGGCAAAAGTACGTTGATTATGACTATGATCCGGATGATTTTAAAAATATCGGATTGGTGTTGGAACATAAAAATCTGGTAACGAATTTCAGAATCGGAAATGCACATGTACAATTTTTTGAAATGCAGGTGGCTGTCGATGAGGCAGTCGCGTGGATAAAGGAGCGAGTGGTATGAACAAAGCTGTTTGCTCTTTTTTTGATGGTTCACTGATCGTCGAAGGAAGAGAAGATGCCGTGGAAAAAGTGGATTATAGTTTTAAGCGCTTGGAAGAGAATCTTGGGTCGGGTGAAGTGAATAAGGCGATTCTTCAAATGATGGAATACCGTGATGGAAAACGTAGAACGTTTGACTTTGTTTTGGATCTCAAAGTCACTGACTTTCGAAAGCAGGTATTTGTTGAATTGATGAAAGTCGAATTTGGACATACCGTATCTTATGGTGAGTTGTCTCGTCGGATCGGTAATCCAAAAGGTGCACGCGCTATCGGAAATGCCATGAATAACAATCCGTGCATGATCGTGGTTCCGTGCCATCGGGTCATCGGTACCAATGGCAGTTTGGTTGGATTTGCGGGTGGACTCGAATTGAAGCAACAATTGCTGGATTTGGAGAGGTAAATGAAAAGTATCGACTGGTTGATGAGTCGCGGACGTCCGTTGGATATTGCGCGATTTAATTATCACTTTGAAAATGCGGATGTGTCCTTCGTTTTGGATGAACTAAAGAAGTATCAGAATTCGGACGGGGGTTTTGGTCATGGTTTGGAACCGGATTTTCGCAATCCGAATTCTTCACCGATTGCTTGTTGGGTGGCAACGGAACTGTTAACAGAAATCGGCTGTTGGAATCTTCAATTGGAGATTGTGCAAAACTTGGTTAATTACTTAATTAATTGTGATCAAAAAGATGGGGATTGGTTTCAGTTCTGTATTGAAACCAACAATGACTATCCCCGTGCGATCTGGTGGAATTATGATGCAGACAAAAAAGCCGGGATTTATAATCCCAGTGCTGCATTGTATGGATTTTTGGCTGTGGTTGCGGATGATGCAAATGCAAAATTAAAACTCGAAGATATTTTCTCTCGATTTATGGAAGATGACGATTTAGAAATGCATGATTTGAATGCTTTGGTTCGTGGGGTTCAGTATGGACGGATGGCCGATATGGACATCAGTGACCAACTCATTGAAAAAGTAAAACATCAAATCCGTAGGGGCTGTCATGATTTTATTGGGGGCAGCAGTGCTGATTATGTGTTGAGACCTTCCTTCTTTTTTCCAAACTTTAACTTGCCGTTCTTTACTGAGCAAATCGATATTCTCAAATTGGAGTCGAAGTGGCTGATGGAAACAGCAACATCGGATGGTACCTGGACGATTCCTTGGAACTGGTATCAGTTTGAAGGGGAATTTGAGAAAATTAAACCGGAATGGATGAGTGATATGATCGTTAAGAATTTGCGCTTGATTAACCGGTTGAATAAGGAGGAAAGTGATATTGAAGTTTAACATCGTAAAAGGAATAGAAAATACTTCGATAGCAAAAGGTATCCGTCTCATCGTCTTTGTGAATGAACAGGGATTTGAGGATGAGTTTGATCAAATCGACGATATTGCCTGGCATATAGAAGTATGGGATCAAGGTCTTCCGGTAGCGGTCGGTCGGATGTTTAAATCAGACGAATCCGGTATCTATACCATTGGTCGCATCGCAGTCATAAAGGAGTTTCGTCAGAAAAACATTGGCAAAGCGGTTATGGAAGCGTTGGAACAACATGCGCGACAACTTGAGGCAAAAGTGATTGAACTTTCAGCACAATGTTCGGCAGAAGGTTTTTATGAGAAACAGGGATACATACGACAGGGAGAGGTTTATTTAGATCAGTTTTGCCCTCATATTAAAATGGTTAAGAAGATTTAGCGCGAATGCGCTTTTTTCTTTCTATATATATTACAAAAAAAGACCCGAAGGTCAGTCGTGAATAGAATTTGTTAATAGCTCAACGATTTTACTTAGCCAAGTGATATCTGTCGTATCGAATCGGGAGTAGACAGGAGAATCAATATCCAATACGCCAATGACATTTCCGTCTTTAATTAATGGAATGACAAGTTCGCTGTTGGATGCAGAATCGCAGGCGATATGTCCGGGGAATAAGTGAACGTTATCGATACGTTGAACTGTTTTAGTGGATGCTGCTTTTCCGCATACGCCTCGGTTAAAGGGAATACGGACGCATGCCGGATGGCCTTGAAAAGGGCCAAGAACGAGTTCGTTGTTTTTGTTTAGATGAATTAACATAACAAGTGCAACATTAAAAAGGCTCATAAATCCAATGTTATAATGTCAGTGACCAAACAGACAAAAACAGGAGGATTTATGAGGTATTATCATCTTACCATATCTGAAAGAGCGTTTGTATATCAGTT
>JAUYTU010000017.1 GCA_030694975.1 Erysipelotrichaceae bacterium
CTGCTCCATCAACAGTCTTGTTTTTCTTACTCAAACCTCAAGAATTTCATCCGTTCACACCTACAGCGCCATCAACGCTGTTTATTTTTGAAGTATTAAAAAGTGCACCCTGTTAAAAGGTGCACTTGTCATCAGTCTGAGGGACATCCGAGGATGTCCCTGCATGTTGTTATTCGAAATCTGAATCTTTATAGCCGTAGAATTGTTTTAGACCGTCTTTCAACGCTTTTGAAGATTCTTCGAAACGTTGATTGAACGCTGTGTTCCAATCGCCAAGTTTGGACTTAACATTGTCAGCCCAGTTAGCATCATTACGGCTTGCGCCAGCAACAGCCGGATCCCACATATTTAACCATTCATAGAGAATCGGACGGCTTGCGCCTTCATAATTGTAAGTCCAAGGATAAGCTTTATCTGAAACAGCCCAGAATTGACCTTCTTGGAAAATACGTAATACTTCATGGAATCCAGGCATGACAGCCGGATCTTTGAAGCGTGCATGGTTAGGAGCGGAGAACCAGATTTCCATTTGGTTGTCAAACTCTTCACCTGTAACCAACGGAATCGAGTCATTCAAAGCAGTCTTCAGAACTTCACCATCTTTAAACGTTTGGTCTGCACGAGCTTGCCATGAGCGTGTATCGCCAGCCCAGAATGCTGAGAATGTATAAGCTAACTTAACTTGAGCAGATTCTTCTTCGGTACATTCCGAATCACCATCTGCCATACAGGCATTATAAACTGCCAATGGGTCAAGAACTACACCGACTGTATTCGGTTGATAATCTGTTGAAGGACGAGGATAGATATCCCAATCCGAAGATTTACATACGCCCCAGTGATTTGGATCCGGATTTGCGCAGTCGCCCATCATCCAAGGATCTCCGCCGAGTGTTAAAATTTTATTTTCCATAAAGAATTTGAAGCCCCACCACCAGTTGGCATTCATGACTTCATCAGACACTAAGCCTAAATCTCTTTGTGGCCAAACAGCAACTTTTGCCCATTGTGGTACATAATCGATAAGTGCTTTAACTTCATCGGTATTCAAATCAACATAATCGCCTTTGCCATCGTAATTGAACATCATTTGTTCAAACTTCGTTGTTCCGGTGCGAAGGAAATCAAATTCAGTATCCATTGTTCCCCAGAAATTGACGCCATCCGCTTTACCGATAAAATCGGTATATTCTTCAATCGTCCAAGTCGGTGCCGGAACATCAAGATTATTATCTTCGGCCAATGCTTTATTTACATAAACGCCCCAAGGTTGTAAAAACTGCGGAACACCTGCTTGGAATCCGTAGTAATTCATCATACCCATAACGGATTTGTTGAAGGTTTTGTATAGTGGATCATTTTCAAACTGTGACAAGTCAGCAATCAATCCCTTTGAAATATCGCCTACCAAGTCAGTGCTTGCATAAACATCCGGATAACGTCCGTATTCTGCTTTGAAGTTTTCAAGTTCTTGTTGCCAAGTAACGCCGTTATCATGCGGTCCACCGCTTTTTGCAAATACATTAATCTTAACATTTGGATAGATTTGATTGAAAGCCTTAGCTACTGCATATGCAGCCGCCTGATTTTGGCCTTTCAAGTCTTCTGGTGCGAGTTCCTTTCTTCCGATATCTTCCATAAACGTGCCATCCCCAGACCAGAGCATGATTGAAATCTCACCCTCTACTTTGGAGTCCAGTGCTTTATAACTGGAACAGCCTGTCAATATGGAAGCCATCAGGAAAATCGAGAATAATACTACGATTGTTTTTTTCATTTTTTCCCTCCTGTGGATAACTTCTATTTTCATATTAGCATGGTACGAAAACGTTTTCAACTACTTTATAAAACGTTTTCATTGTTTTTTTAATGATTTGTAAGCGCTACCACCAATTTTTGGCTTAACAGGCCATTTATCTTGATTTTTGTTAATTTTTTTCAAAAAATATTCAAAAATCTTACAATATTTTCATCATAATCTTCTCTTTTTTTAGATAGCTTTTGGTGCTTTGGGATCAAAAACTATAATTTTGTGCCTTACTGAAAAATTCGTATAGACTCAATTTCCATAGATGCCGGAAGACACGTCATATCAACACTTCCGCCAAAGCCTCCACCGATCGCTACATTTAAAATAAGATAGTGAGGCTTATCAAAGGGCCATGAATCCGCATAATCTTTTTTAAAAAATCGGCAATGTTCAATCCCATCAACCTCAAAAGATATCTTCTCTTCATCCCAATCCATAACATAGTCATGGAATTGCTCGGTGACTCCTTCAATTTTCGTTGTATGAGTTATTTGCGTTCTCTTTGGATGATTGTATTTACCCGTATGAAGACTGAAATGAATAGTGTCAAGATCTCTGCCGACATGTTCCATGATGTCAATCTCTCCGATGTGAGGCCATCTCTGCCCTTCTTCATCAATTCCGAGTGTCCAAATCGCAGGCCATGTTCCTTTTCCTGCCGGAAGCTTAGCTCTAAATTCAAAGCGTCCGTACAACCAATGCAGTTTGCCACGACTGACTAGTCTGGCAGATGTAATCGGGTGATCTTCCATATCTTCTTTGATTGCTGAAATAATGAGTTTACCATCTTTGATTATGACGTTATCGGTATCCCCACGGGTATAGTACTGTAATTCTTTATTTCCCCAGCCACCGCCGCCGACATCATAATCCCAGTGATTCTCATTGGGAAGAACACCTTCATTGAAAGTTTCTTCAAATACAAGGGTTCGATTTTTCATGTTTACCTCCTTCGAAATCGTTTTCGTCATTATTATAACACGAAGTTAAGCGCTTACAAGAGCTGAAGTAAACGTTTCGTTCAATCATTAAAAAAAGGAGCTAAGCTCCTTACTTCCATCGGTTGGTCGATTCTCTAATAATTAATTTTGTCTCAATAATTGTTCTCTCTTCGACTTTTTCACTATTTATGCTTTTATTCAAAATCTGAGCCAACGCTCTTCCGATCGCTTTGCGATTTTGTTTAACTGTTGTTAACGCAGGATGAATGTGAGAGGCAAGTTCAATATCATCAAATCCCACGACCGAAATATCTTCCCCGACTTTCAAACCATGCTCGTGAATAGCATGAATAGCCCCCAATGCAGTTAAGTCACACATTACAAAAACAGCGGTCGGGGGTTGTGGCAGTTGTAGCAGTTGCTTCATACAGGTATAACCCGAATGGCTGTCATACTCCGGTGCTTCAATCACTAACGACTCATCATACTGAATGTTGGCTTTTACCAATCCAACGCGATAACCATCCAAACGTTCTTGGCCGGCAATTGACGTCAGCGGTCCGGCAATGTGAGCAATACGGCGATGACCTAATTGAGTCAGGTGATCTACAGCCAAAATGCTTCCCTGACGGTTATCAGAATAAACCAGTGGTATTGATTTGTAAGGAACATCTGTCGTGACACACTTGATCTTGCTATCAAACAGTTCTGTCAGTCCTGTGTCCATCAAATCTGCCGTAACCACAAAAACACCGTCAACATTACGCACTTGGCAGCGCTTCAAATAACCGATATCTTTCCCAGATATAAAAACTACATCATAACCCAAGGACTCTACTTCACGTTTGAAAGCTTCCAATATCCCGGAAAAGAAATTATGTTCTAGCCCGATGTGAAGATGTTCAGAATAAACGATTCCAATCAGCCACGTCCGTTTTGTACTCAGAGCTCTGGCACTTGAATTAGGGATATATCCAACCTCTTCAACAATCTTCAAAATACGAACTTTCGTCGCATCGCTTACTTCACTGTAATTATTCAAAACTTTTGAAACCGTAGCTGTTGATACTCCGGCAAGTCTTGCTATATCTCTGATATCTACCACGCAAAGACCCCCTTTTTAAGACATTATATCACAAGTTTTGTGAAATAAAAGACGTTTACGAAAGTGTTTTCGTATTTAATTGCACAAGTTTAACGAAAAGCTCGAACTCGATTATTGACATATAACAAGAAATCCATTTTATTTCATGCAATCTTCCTTTTGCAAGCAATTGAAAGAATTTGACAGATTATGTTGAATTAGGTTAGAAACTACTTTATAATTTTTATGAACGATAAAGAAACAATAAATATCATAGGAGGTCTAGATATGATGATCATCGCAGAGAAAATCAACAGTACCTTAAAGTCCATCCGTCCCGCCATGGAATCACGCGACAAAGCCGCCATTCAAGAATTGGCGATACGCCAAATCAATGCCGGAGCTGATTTTATTGACGTCAATGCCGGAATGTTTCACGAAAATGAAAGTGAGGTATTGCAATGGCTGATCGAAACGATTCAAGAAGTTACAGACATTCCCTTCGCCATCGACTCGCCAAGCGCAATGGCAATACTGACCGGTCTTAAAGCAAACAAAAACGGAAAACCGATCATCAATTCAATAACTGCTGAAAAGGCGCGCTTTGATGCCATTATCCCATTGATTAAGCAATTTGATACGAAAGTCATTGCTTTATGCATGGATGACAGTGGAATGCCCGAAACCATTGAAGAACGTGTTGCGATTGCCAGAACACTGATTAAAAATCTCTCTGACGAAGGTGTGGCATTGGATGATATTTTCATTGATCCGATGGTCCGTCCGATTGGAACTGGATCGCATTACGGAATGATCGCGATTGAGACCATCCGACAAGTCAAACTGGAGTTTCCAGACGTTCATATTGCTTGTGGTTTAAGCAATATCTCCTTTGGATTACCAGCACGGAAAATACTAAATCAGGCATTTATGGTAGCTGCTATGGCTGCCGGTATGGATGGTGCTATTTTAGATCCTTTAGATAAAAAACTGATGAGTTTTGTTTATGCAACCGAAGCATTGTTGGGCAAGGATGATTATTGCATGGAATTTCTGACAAAGTTTCGCGAAGGCGAAATTGAAGTGTGAGGTAAGCTATGCACGATCCACGCGACCACATTGTTAATAAAATCTACCATGTAGAGGTTTTGCCGCCGAAGCAAGACAGTACGAAACTGCTTATAGATCTCGATCTTTTCAAAGAGAAGTATCTAAGAGTTTTAAATAGCGGGTATTGTGTTTGTATTACTGACAACGCCATGGGAATTATGGCTTTTCAAGGACATGAAATCATTGAAGAAATGAGCTTGTACGTTCATCCGAATCAAGTGATGATTCATCTCAATACCTTTCATACCAAAGCAGATTTAGATAATATTCTTGAATCATGTAAGAATTTAAAAATCGAGTCTCTGTTGGTCATCACCGGTGACGGATCGGATCGCTTACCCAAACTACAACCAGCGGATATCGGTGAAAGTGATGTCGAGTCTGTTACCTCCGTTGAACTTCTGCGCTACATTCGCAGAAGTTATCCAAATACTTTCGTTTTGGGAGTCGCCTTTAATCCCTATGAACCGCCGGAACATGAATTCGCTAAAATGAAACGTAAGATAGCGGCCGGTGCATCATTCATCATTACCCAACCGATTATTGAACGAAATGCACAGGTAGATCAATTAATAAATGAGTATCCAACTATACCGGTCACGGTCGAAGCTTGGATGAGTAAAAAATTGAGTTTGCTTTCCGATGCCATCGGCTATGAAATACCTGCGGATACTGAGTACGACCCCATTGAAACCCTAAAAATGTTACATGAAGTATATCCGCAATGCGGAGTTTACTTATCGTTGGTCGGATTTAAAACGCAGTATGACTTGATTAAAGATGTTTGGAAGTAAACAAGGTAGAAATCTTGATGGAGGTACTATGAAAATCGTTGTATGTATAAAACAAGTCCCTGCCAGTAATGATGCAAAAATCGATCCTGAAACCAAGCGAATCATTCGGGATGCCGTTAAATCCATTTTGAATCCCTTTGATAATTATGCATTGGAAGAAGGCGTTGGTTTACGTGAGAAATTTGGCGGTGAGGTCATCGCTTTAACCATGGGACCACCGGCCGCAGAAGCCGTTATAAAAGAAGCCATCGCCTTAGGTGTCGACTCAGGAATACTTTTATCCGATCGGGCTTTTGGTGGTTCGGATACGTGGGCGACCAGCTATGCTCTGGCTAAAGCGATTGAGAAAATCGGAAATGTTGACTTAGTTATCTGCGGTAAGCAAGCCATTGATGGTGATACGGCTCAAGTCGGACCAGGTATCGCAGCTCATCTCAACTGGCAACAAGCCACGTATTTGATGGAAATTAAACGAAAAGATGAAAAGGTAATATTAGCAAAACGACTTCATGAAAGTGGTTATGATATTTGTGAAATGACATTGCCGGCCGTTGTTACTGTGGTCAAGGGAATCAATACGCCTCGGGTACCCACGTTAAAAGGTCGCTTGACTTCATTGAATGCTGAAATTCCGGTTTGGAAGCCAAGTGATATTGACGCAAATGTTGATCAATTGGGTCTGAATGGATCGCCGACACGTGTAGTAAGAACCGACCCCCCTGCACCGCGCTTGTCCAGTACAATTAAAATCGAGGGTAGTGCACAGCATTGTGCGAAAGAATTGGTTCGTCAGTTGCGTTTGCGAAGCATTGTGTAGGAGGCCCTATGATCACCAAAACCGAAATAGAAAAAATGAATTTCAGAAATGTATGGGTCATCGCTGAGGTCGAAGGCGGGATTGTTCAGCCGGTTACTTTCGAACTGCTTGGATCCGCCAGAGAACTTGCGGATAAACGCGGCAGTGAAGTTTGGGCTATACTTTTGGGATACAAGATTCAAGATATCCAACTGTTCGCTTATGGAGCAGATGTTTGTGTTGTTATCGATGATCATCGATTGACTCACTTTATTGATGAACTTGAAGCTAAAATACTTTCAAGATTAATCGAAAAGTATCTTCCGGAGATTATTCTATGTGGTGCAACTTCACGTGGCCGCGCATTGATTCCACGGGTTGCCGTAGCGACTTATTGCGGATTAACAGCCGACTGCACTCAATTGGACATTGATCCAAACAATGGCGACTTACTACAGACGCGTCCGGCTTTTGGCGGAAACATCTTAGCTACGATTCGAAGTTCGAATCATCGTCCTCAAATCGCTTCCGTTCGTCCGCGTGTTATGAAAATTCCACAACCCAACAATGACAGAGATGGTATTATCATCTTTGAGAGCATCCTTCCTTCGGATGAATTAAACAGTAAAAAAGTCGTGGATGTATACCACGACGCACAATCAGCTATCAATCTGGCCGATGCAGAAATTATTATTGCCGGTGGAAGGGGAACCCATGGTAAGGCCGGGTTCGAATTACTTCGGCAGCTCGCTCAAAAAGTTGGAGGGGCCGTAGGAGCCAGTCGGGCAGCCGTCGATTCCGGTTGGATTCCGTATACTCATCAGGTAGGACAAACCGGGCAAACTGTTCAAACGAAGATTTATATAGCTTGTGGCATTTCTGGCCAGATTCAACATCTCGTCGGGATGCAATCGTGTGATCTGATAATCGCAATTGATAAAAATCCAGATACACCCATGATGCAGATGGCTGATATCGCAATAGTTGGTGATATGTTTGAGATTCTTCCTGAACTAATTAACGAAATCAATTTACGCTAAGAGCTCCTAGAGCTCTTTTATTTGACCTTCAACTCTCTATATCCGGTATTCGGATCATATTCGCGAGTCAAGTCATCTTCCAATGCCATCAAAACGAGCTCCAATGTTGTATGGACCAAACACCCTTCCATCAGATGACCGCCAATGACCGAACCATCAAGTCCGCTTAAAGATATATGAACATGCATTCCGTCTTTGGTCAGAATTCCAGATAAGGAAACGATTTCACGGTTCTCAAAACCTTTAATAACGGATGTTCCGTCACTGACCCTTAGAGCGTACTCTTGCACACTTCCAACCGCACTGATAATTGCAGCGGAAGAAAGATGGTTCTCATCTAGAAAACTGTTTAGCGATTTCTTTATGTCTTGATTGGGTACCAATCGTCGAACAATCGTTTGCATAATTTGCCTCACTTCTGTAATATGCAAAACCGTGCGGTTTGACCACACGGTTTCGCATAAATACAAGGTTACGGGATTTATATCAGAGGGGGAAAAATGAAAAAATTACTTTATTTTCCTTGTATGAATATATGATACATAAATATTGTGAATTCTATGTGAAAGAAAAATAACAAAACAAAATAATTTTAAATTTCTTATCAATTTAATTTAAGACCATTCATTCAAACTAAAATTAATCATTCATCTTTCAATTTTGTTGCACAATAAGGACAGACTTTGAACTCGGGTGAAACATTTCTTGAGCAACTTGGACATAACGGATGTAAATTGATGCCACAGTGAGGACAGTGATGAAATGTCTTGTCAATTGGTTGTTGGCAAACCGGACAGGGAACTTTGATAGGATCTGATGCCTGAGTAACAACTGCTTGGTTTACTTGAGGAGTCTTCGTTGCAAACAGATTACTAATGACCATCAATAAACCAAATGCCCCAGCTACAAATACCATGATTCTTCCGATATCGGTTTTTGATGCAGGTTCATCAGAAAAGTATGCACCAACAGAAAAATAAATCAGTGCAGCTCCAAGGATAAATCCAATAATTCTTCTAAGTTTCATAGCCACCTCTTTAATTGTTATTTATAATCTGATTATACATCCATTATCAACGAAATAAATCAATCACTTTAAAATTTCTAGTCGTAAAATGTGTTTTTCAGAATACTAATTTTTAGCCCCTCCTCGATTGAATAATAGAATTGATAAATCGTCGGTTTATTTAAAAGCACTATGTTAGAAACTGTTAACGAGTTTCAAGCGGTTGGATAAGTCATCGCATATGTTATGGCAATATTTAACCGTTCGCCTATCAATAAGTATTACATAATAATTACACAATTTTAACTCACTTTAGATTTCCAAATCAACATTATTAGTGTAGAGTTTATCAGGTTAAGAAAGCTCATTTAATTACTCATTTGAGATATTCTTAATCTATATAGAGTCTATTGCACTCAAGAGGTGATGACATTGAGTCTAGAGAATACGTTTAACTATATTCTGCAAATGCAAGCGATTAGTACAGTATTTCAACCCATTGTTTCTCTTGAAACCGGAGTCGTTTTCGGTTACGAAGCTCTTAGTCGCAGCACTTCCTCAAATAAATTAAACATCGAAGACCTTTTTAAAACCGCTCTTCAAGAAGATCGACTCTGGGAACTTGAAAAACTATGTCGGACAAAAGCTCTTCAGAATGCCGCATTACAGCGCATTTCAAGCGTTCTTTTTATAAATGTGGATGTTAACATCATACATGATTTGAAATTCCAATCTGGTTTTACTGTGGAACGACTAAAGGAATACGGCATAAGCCCTGAAAATGTTATTATAGAGCTAACCGAAAAAAGTGCAATACAGGATATAAATGGCTTTATTACCTCTGTTAAACACTATAAAAGACAGGGATTCAAAATCGCCATTGACGATTTTGGCTCAGGCTATTCTGGGCTCAACCGAGTTTGCGAATTATCTCCCGAGTTTCTGAAGATTGACATGAATCTGATTAGAAACATCAATACTGACCCCATTAAGTGTTCGGCCGTAAGTTCAACAGTTGAGTTTTGTCGACAAGCAGGTATACGGGTAATCGCGGAAGGAATTGAGAGTCTTGAAGAACTAAAAACAGTCATCCGTCTAGGCGTTGAATTTGGACAAGGATACTTTATCAGTCGACCCCATAGTGAATTTAAAGATATTCCAAAAGACTGCCGAGATACTATCATGGAGAACTACTCAAGAACATGTATTCATCATCGATTGTACTCTAGTAATCGAGTGGTCGATCTTGGAATCTCGAGCCCTACGGCCTCCATGAATTCATCCGCGTTAGACCTGTTTGAAAAGATGAAACATGACTCAGAACTCTCGGAATTTTTCGTCGTCGATGAAAACGGTACCGTTCGAGGAATCATACCTCGCTATCATGTCTTCGAGAGATTTGGAGGTCAATATGGCTATGTTTTAAGTCAGCGAATGCATGCTGAAGATATCATGCTCACAGATTTTTTAGTCGTAGAAGAACATCTTCCCGTTGAGAAAGTATCTGATTTAGCGATGAATCGTAATTTGAATCGCGTTTATGAGTCGATTGCCATATCGAGTAACGGAAAATATCTAAATTCCGTCACAGTTCGAGATCTTTTATTGGCATCAATAAATTTGCAATTACAAAAAGCAACAGATGCCAATCCATTGACTAATCTTCCCGGAAATCATGAAATTCAGCGTATGATCGAGACTATTTTTAGCCAGAATGTCCCTTGGTCCATCATCTATATCGATCTTGACAACTTTAAAGCCTACAATGATGCCTATGGCTTCTCCAAGGGGGATGCAATGCTCAAAGCATTGGCAGATGTGATGAGACGATGTGCTGGTAAGAAAGACTTTCTTGGGCATATTGGCGGTGATGATTTTGTTATAATCAGTCCTGACCACGAAGTTTTGCATATATGTCAACATATTACCAATGAGTTTCACAGAGATATCGAACAACTTTATTCTACGCACGATTGGCGTCAGGGAGTTTTCGTATCAAAGAATCGAAGCGGATTTCCACAAAGTTTTATTATTGCTTCTCTTTCAATAGCCGTCGTCACTAATCGTGATCATCAGCCAAAAACAATTGATGAACTTTCTAGTCTTATCGCAAATACTAAAAAACAATGTAAAATGCAGTTAGGAAATGCAATCGTTATTGTATGATTACTTCACTTAAGACATTGAATCAATGTATTTGCTCATTCGATCCTCTTCATAATTTAGTTGATTCAGCGACATTGATAACAACTTTACCTTTAGCATGACCTTCCATGACATATTTTACAGCCTCACCTGTCTGCTCAAGCGAATAACTTCTGTCAATTATCGGACGAATCCGACCCGCAGTGACAAGATTCAAGATAAATTGCAAGTCGGCATGGTTGGGTTTGGCAGATAGAACTCGCAGTTTTTTATTGCCAGGAAATACGAACTTACCAAAGAAAATAGACTTGATCAATTGTGATAGTGATCCGCCAACAATTACAACTGTACCCTTTGAAGTCAGCGCACTCTTATAATCGGATAAAGAATAGTTGCCATTTACTGCCAGAATAAGATCGTATTGTTTATTGCTTTGAGTGAAGTTCTTCTCATTGTAATTAATGATGTGATCCACATTGAGATCCTTCATAATCGCTACATTACTCTTGCCACAGACCGCTGTTACTTCGGCTTGAAAATGTTTTGCAAGTTGCACAGCAAATGTACCGACGCCACCTCCGGCACCACAGATCAAGACTTTCTGACCCGGTTGAATGTTTCCTTTGTTACGCAGTGCCTGTAGCGCTGTAACGGATGACATGGGAATAGCTGATGCTGTTTCAAAAGATAGGGATTTCGGTTTCAAAACTAGCGCACTTTCCACAACTGTGACATATTCTGCGAATCCGCCAAAGCCATGGGCAGATAAATCACCCACGACTTCATCTCCGATAAAAAACTTCTTAACATTTATACCCACGGCTTCGACAACTCCGGCAATATCAGATCCGAAGATTTTATTCTTCGGAATTATTCCCATCTTCATTGACCGAACATCCGCAGCATTAACTGATACAGAATGTATTTTTATGAGTACTTCGTTTTCTTTTGGGG
The DNA here is from genome assembly GCA_030694975.1 of Erysipelotrichaceae bacterium. GTDB lineage: Bacteria > Bacillota_I > Bacilli_A > Erysipelotrichales > Erysipelotrichaceae > UBA2227. The sequence goes on from JAUYTU010000017.1 coordinate 11,681, forward strand.
CAGTTTTTTCTACTTCCTGTAACTTTAAGAGATCTTTATGACTTTTATCATAGATTATAGCTTTCATCGTGTCAGTCCCCTTTCACTTCGATATCAAATATCTCGTTAATCTTAACTTCAAATGCCACAGCAATTCGAAAGGCAAGTTCCAATGAAGGTGAATATTTGCCCGCCTCGATTGAAATAATGGTCTGTCTGGATACCCCAACTTTCTCAGCCAGCTGTTGCTGAGTCATTTCATTGGCAAAGAAGCGAAACTTTCTGATTTCATTGGTAATCACAATTTTTTTAGCCATGTTTTATCCCTCGTCTATAAAAGTACAACTGTGTAAATCCTTCAAATAGCGATCCTAAACTAAAGGATGCAAACATGACGTTGATCATCACAACTGCAGAGTAGTCTAGAAAGATGAGTAATAGTGCCAAAACAAATCCGATGCCTGCTACAATGAAGCCGACCATGCTGGACTTAAGTTCAATCAGTTTATCCATTTCATCTGTAACCATTTCTGACTGAATGGATTTCTCAATTTCTTTATCATCACAATCCTCATTGTTCACTTTTGCTTTTACGGCAATCGTTACTGAAAGTAAGATATGAAACACGATTTGAATGATGATTGTAGAAACAATTCCGATGGCAATAAACAGAAGCATTGCGCCTGCCCAAAATTTCAGATCACCTTCAATGACCACGCCAGACTTATATTTTCCGTACGTATATAGAGAATAAGCGCTTAGAATGATTAAACCGGATATGATAGAAACGATAGTTCTCTTCTCTTGATATGACATAAAGTATTCTCCTTTGTTTTTATGTACATATTGTAATATATTCCGTACCATATGTCAAATATATTATACATAATGTATGTAATTATTTACTTAAAAAGAAAAATCCCTGATTGGGGATTTTATTGAAATTTAGCTTTCATCTTCTTTTGAAGCATCTTTGGTCAAAACGTTATCTCTGACCCATACGGATACCTGTCCTGTGTTACACGGAAATAATCCATTACCCTCATTGTCGATTGTGATCTTAACCGTTTGATTGCCGGTGTAATCCGCATAAACCGCGCCTTGATTAATGGAGCCGACATTCATCTTCTTTTCGCCACCAGAGCCATTGCTCATGATAACTGCACATCCATAAGGATGTCCTTCATCGCCCATTCGTACCCAACCGATGATATCCGTATGATCTAAGTAATCCACTTCTTCACCATACGCATGGTAAGTTCTTATATACATTAGTTTATCAATGACTGACTGATGTCCTTCAATAAATTCAGGTCCTTTAATCCCATAGTAATCCCCGTAGAAAATCATCGGATAACCGTCTTTGCGAAGCAAAATCAATGCATAACCTAATGGCTTAAACCATGGTTCTACCCAGGATTGTAAACCTTGTGTCGGTTGTGAGTCATGGTTGTCCACAAAAGTCACGGCATAGTCCGGATGTTCTTTTACCAGCGTATCATCAAAGATCTTCCTCATATCATAGTAACCACCGGAGGTACTGGCTCTGTGCATATTAAAATGGAGGTTCACATCAAACAAATCCATCTCAAATCCGATATTATTCAAGTAGTCATTAAGTTCACCACTGCTCTGACTCCAATATTCGCCTACAAAGTAGAAGTCTGTTCGGTATTCACCTCTGATTTTGCGAATCAGATCGCGCATAAAGTAATCATTGATGTGTTTAACCGCATCAAAGCGGAACCCATCGACACCGGTTTCATTAACAAACCAAAGCGCCCACTTTCGGATTTCTTCAACAACTTCGGGATGTTTATAATCGATGTTATTGAACATTAGATAATCAAAATTGCCATTCTCAAAATTAACACCTTGTGACCAACCTTTATTTATGCCCTCTATCCTGTAAATTGCACGTTTTTTATCTCTTTCATTGAAGTCCACTCCGGAGAAATGGGTCCAATTCCACTTGAACTCAGAGTACTGATTGCCGCGTCCTGGAAACGTAAACTTTGTCCAAGATTCAATTTCATAAGGTTCCGTGATTACTTTGTTGCGATCGGACGGATCTACTTCCACCACTTTAAACGTTTCCTTCTCATCGCCATTGGCCTTATGATTCAGCACAACATCAACATATACTTGGATGTTGTATTGGTGAAGTGCTTTAATAGCCTCCAAAAGTTCTGCTTTTGTCCCATACTTCGTTTTAACAGATCCCTTCTGATCGAACTCGCCTAAATCATAGAGATCATAAATGCCATATCCCGTATCAAAAGGTGATGTACCTTTGAAAACCGGTGGGATCCAAACCCCGGTAACACCCATTTCTTGCAGATGTTTGGCATCCTCTTTCAGATTAATCCACAGTCTGCTATCAAGTCCATCCATAAACCATTCAAAATATTGAAACATTATTCCGTTGCGAGCCATTGATCATTTCCTGCCTTTCAGTGATATCACTGAGAAGATTCATATTATCTCTTTTATATTTATATCTTAAAAAGATAGAATCATTTATAGAATGTTTGCCTTTACCATTATACCACCATTCACACCTTATGAAGTCTATCAACGATTGATATTGATTGAGAGAACTTCAAATTGCCAAAAAAATAGCTCGTAAGCGATCTGGTAACGCTTGTTTCTGCTTAGTTATCGATGAGTCCTTGCTTGACGTCTAGAAACATTTAATACAATCAGAAGATGAAAAATACTGATAAATGTAGATTCTATAATCAAAATCGATGCATACAGAATGTTATTATCACTCGAAAGTTTGAGCATCATAACATGCAAGGGTGTCTGAAAAATGATATCCGTAAGTCTGAGTCCAAGATAAAGAAGAAGAGCATTTATTAGTAGGTATAGAATAATCAGTAAGTTACGATGGCGAGGTCCTCTTTGAATCGTTGAAACGAGAATCAAAAGTAGAAAGGCCATCATTAGATAGATGATCATAAAGATTATTTGGGTGAGAAAGAAAGCCAAGGTTAGCATCAACAATGAAATGCCAGCCGCAAAAGTGTACTTCCATGGCTGTTTGATCGTCATTATGACCATAACAATTGGAATGATAAGTGCTTGTAGTAAACTCAGCGGTCCCCTGAAGATCATCAAACTTAACAAGCACAGTGCCAGCGTCATACCCGATAATGCAATGTAATGAGTGTTTCTTCCATTGAACTGAGTTCCGTTTGCTTTTTTCATAGTTCTTTAACTTGGTGATAAAGATTCTTATCGAAGCGCCGAAATGTATTTTTTCCTAGTTTTTTCGCTTGATACATGGCAAAATCAGCGTATTCTATCAAGTCATAAATTTCAAATGTATCCAGACCATAAATTGCCATCCCTGCACTTAGGCGAACAGGAATCGATGCTCCCTCGATCAGCGCGGGTTCAAAGAGGACTCTTATCTCAATTTCTTTCCAGATGTTCAATACGTCAACTTCTTCAATTGAATCAAAACCATGTATATATAAACCAAATTCATCTCCGGATATGCGCATGCAAATTTTGTTATTTAAATCAAGCTGTTGCAATCTGTTCGAAAATATTTTAAGAAAATCATCTCCTGCCCGATGCCCGTATGTATCGTTGATTCTCTTAAAATTATCTATATCAATGAACGTGAAAATCCCTAATTTCTTAGGCTGATTGCGTATACATATTTCAATTTCTTCCCTATATTGATATCGACTGACTAAACCGGTCAGTTCATCCTTTACCAACCGATTGTTTAAATAACTGTTCAATCGATTTATCTCGGCATTAACCCTACTTAATTCTCGCTGTGTATTAATCATTCGATTGTTCAATTTTTGAATCTGCTCAAACTGCATACGAATGGTACTTTCTCTTTTCCCAGTATTTTCACTTTCAGAAGTTAGGATATTTCTCATGAACTCATTAATAATGTATCCATTGTGACTATCCGCTTGCTCTGAAGTCAAAATGTCACCATCCAATCCTAAGATCAATAATTGATTTTCAATTGACAGCATTCTGACAGAAACAGCTGACTGAGGACTGCGTAAGTGCAGCTTTATCGATCGGGTAAGTATGTTTTTTGTCTCAACCGCATCACAGATCAGTTGGTCAAGGTCATGTAGATCAGATTCATCGAAAAGATCTGACAAATGCTTTTGAAAAGGCGAAACAAAGTATACCGGTTGATACCAGTAAACTTTTATTATTTGACCTTTCTTATCGCACTTTATCAAAAACGTTGTCAATGATGATTGCATGTTCTCACTCTCAGTCATGCTGATTAGCTAATGAAGCTTTTTTTAGTGCACGGAATTCTTTATGACTCCACTCAATGAGCTCAGCCGCTGTATCTGAATAAAAATCAATTGGCCACTTTTCCCAGATTCGATTTGTCATTTTAAACGCGTGACCGCCAACAGCAATTTTGACCTCAGGATACTGACTTCTGACAGCTCTCACCGTACTTTCACATTCAAGCAAATGCTGTGGCATTGTGACAGAAAGTGCAATCAAATCGGGCCGATGTTCAGAAATGGCATGTAGTAATGCCTTTTGAGGTACGGCTGCTCCTAAATAATAGGTATCCCAACCGTCGTACTCAAACAAATCAGAAAGCATTCGACCGCCAATTTCATGCAGTTCACTGCCAACCGCACAGCAGATGAGGCTTCGATGATTTCGAGGTTGTAAAAACAGAACATCATAAAATTGTGACATTACTGTCTGAGTCACGGATGAGCAATAATGCTCTTTATCAACTGTCAGCTTACTTTGGTGCCAGAGTCGGCCCACTTCGTACATGACTACATTGAGGATGTTTTCATAAATGTTGAGGATTGAAACACCTTGCTCTCTTGCACGACTTATAACAGCATAGGCTTCTCTGGTATTGCTGTGCAACATTGCATCCAAATACATCTTGCGATATTCGCTGAAAGGACCTTGCATAAATTGATCTGACAAAGGTACGTCTGTAACAACTTCTTCGGTAATTTCTATTGCCCTTTGAATATAGCGTTGGGCAGACTCAATTTCATCAACATTAAGTAATTCTGATGGAAGATCTTTTAAAGTTTTGGATAGAATACGATAATGATCTTTCATTTGAGTCATAATTCGAACGCGATCCAAATCTGGCATAAGATTGCAGAGCAATTCATTTAGCCAACGAGCATAACTCGTAAAAATTTTCTCATCAGATAAATGTACGGCTGTCATAAGAAAACTAATATTATATAGAATGTCCTCATACATCAGTTTTTTACGGCGATCATCATATTCAAGTTCTAACTTTGGATCGTACGTGAAATGATCGGCGTATACTTTCTGAGCCAGTTGCAAGACACGCGGATCATTTAAACTTGTCATCAAACTCATTATCATTTCCTCCTTTAGTAACTTAATATCGAACAAATAGATTTTAGTATTTCAAATAATTATATTGAGATCTTTTACTTATTATACCATGTCTGTTTGCTATTATCGAAATTCCGCGAATTTAAGATTATACTCTCTATCTCGTTATCTGACAAATTTAAGTCCATGTGATATACTTTGTTTGACAACAAGTGTGTTGAAGAATAAGTGCCGATTTAGGCAATAATTTTTCGAGACACGAGATATGCACCCTATTTTCAGTACTTATCATATAACATGTAAATATGAAATCAATCTTCAACCTAGTGCAATTTATTCAACTGTTTTGATGATTTTTTACCTATAACTTAAAAATTAATACTGTTAAAAATTTAGTTCAGGTTTGAACTTAAATACGAGGTATTAGGGAGGAACTGGTGTGGAAATGAATAAACTGAAAATATTGGTAATAAGTGATAGTGCTACAAATGCAAAGTATTTTGAGAATACGATTTCTGAAGCTCTTCCTCAAACGGAAGTTTATATAACCGAAGACAGAGCAGATGCTGTTTTACTTGCAAAAAAAAGAGAACCGGACGTAATTCTGATCGATATTTCCATAACGAAATCAGAAAGTTTGAAAATCAGTCGTATAATCAAGAAAGATAAAACCTTGCACATGACTCCGATACTTTTTGTCACGGATCTGTCAGAAGATCGGAGTTTGCGCGATAAGGCTATAAAAGCTGGCGCAGAAGCTTTTCTGTTAAAACCCATCGATGATGCTATTTTGATAACGCAATTAATGGCCATGGCAAAAATCAAAGTGCGCAACATCCTTATTAACGCACAAAACTCAAAACTTGAAACACTAGTTGATCGTCGCACAGGAGATTTGAAAAAGGAAATTGTGAATCGAAAGAATCTTCAGATAGAATTACGTACGAGCGATGAAATTTTTAAAACATACATTGAGAAAGCGCCGATTGGTATTTTTGTTACTGATGCAACAGGTAAGTACGTTGACGTCAATACGATGGCATGTAAACTTATGGGGCGACCAAGAAAAGAAGTCTTAAAACTCTCTCTCTCCGATTTTTTAATACCTTCTGAATTTGAAAAAATAGCAAAGGAATTCAAAAAGCTTACGGGTAAGAAGATTATAGATGTAGAATACCGCGTCAGAAAAAAGGACAGTCCGGATTACTGGATCAGTCTTCGTGCAGCAAAGATTAGTGACAACCGCTTTATCACTTTCTGTACAGATATTTCTGCTCGAAAAGAGAAAGAAGCCAAAGTCGAATATCTCAATTACCACGATTCGTTGACCGGTATAAATAATCGGAAATTTTATGAGGAAGCCATCAATAAACTCGATAACGAAGCGAATTTTCCTCTGTCTGTACTAATCTGTGATGTTAACGGACTGAAACTCACAAATGACGCTCTGGGTCACGCGGCGGGCGATCGAGTCCTAATTGAAACATCAAAAATGCTCAGTAAGCACTTGAGAAAAGATGACGTCTTGGCACGTGTTGGTGGTGATGAATTTTCGATAATATTACCCAAAACAAACAGTCATGAAGCACAAAAGATTGTTAATAGTATTACCACAGCTTGCCCGGCGTTGAATGTAGATTCCTTAGCTAAGTCGGTTAATATTAGCATCTCCATTGGTTTTGCAACCAAAACAAAAAAAGCTGAATCATTTTATGATATCAGCCAATTGGCCGAGGATTACATGTTCAGAAGAAAACTTCTTGAACGCGAGAGTTTCCACAGCAAATTGCTTGAAACGCTGCGGATAACTTTATTTGAGAGAAGCCATGAAACAGAAGAACATACCTCAAGAATGGCAGTTTTATCCACGAAATTGGGCAAAGCCATGGGTTTGAGCAATGATGACCTTAACAATCTCACCTTACTATCCTCCTTACATGATATCGGCAAAATAAATATTGATGACAGTATTCTGACAAAACCAGGAAAGTTAACTGAGGATGAATGGGTTGAAATGAAAAAGCATCCGGCAATCGGATACAGAATTGCGATGGCTTCATCCGAACTTCGCTCAATCGCTGAACTGATTTTGTGTCACCAAGAGCGTTGGGACGGCAAAGGTTATCCTCAGGGATTGAGTGGTGAAAACATACCGCTACTTTCAAGAATTATTTCAATCGTTGACGCTTATGATGCTATGACGCATGATCGTTCGTACCGAAAAGCTCTTTCAAAAGAAGTAGCCATTAATGAAATATCTGTTAACGCAGGCAGTCAATTTGATCCTGAAATCGCACAATTGTTTGTATCTTTGATGTAATTCATCAAATGATTGATGTTGTATTTAAAAAGTCCTGAATGGGACTTTTTAGTCTAGACAAAAGTTATAGGCCGAAGCTTTGCACGATGTACATCACCAGAACAAGGGTTGCTGCTATTGGCAAAGTAACCTTAAAGGGATTGCCGGATATTTTATGAAATAAGCTGAACTCACTATACTTGTCTGTGGTGAGAACACCTCTTTTTGTGAGATTTTCAAACATCATCGCAAATATAACGGTTCCCAATACGATTCCAATAAACCCACCCGTTATCGCATCCATCGCTCCAGTTCCGATTGCACCGGCTATGGTTCCAGGGCAGTAGCCTAAAAGTCCGAAACCGACACCAAATATGAGCCCGCCTATGACTGCATTCTTAATGGATCCTGGTTTGGTCTTAACGGGGACCATGCCTTTAGGATAGAAATAACTCACACCAAGCATCGATACAATAATCGACGTTAGAATTATTTTTATAACTGAGAAATCAGTAAGTCTTAACTGCCCCATAATAACATCATAATTGGCTACTCCTCCTTTTTGAAGAAAGAAACCAAACAATATACCAATACCAAGTCCTTGTATCAATTTGTTATTTTTCTTTGTCATTTTTATCTCCTTACATTCCATAAATCAAGAATGCAATCGCAATTCCACCTACAAAAAATGCAATCGATGCTACCCAACTGATAACAGATAAAAGACTAGTGCCACTTATACCATGTCCGCTGGTACAGCCATCTGTCCATCGCGATCCTATTCCAAGAAGCACTCCTCCGACAAGAGCGACAACAAATCGCAAAGTCGAGCTGTCTGATATTTCATTAGCCCACATGTTTGGCACCATATCAAAAGCCAAACTACCCGAAAGCAACGCCGAGATAAACGCTCCCAAGATGATTCCGACAATTAACATAATTCCCCAATCAAGCGATAGTTTACTTTTTTGATAATATGCGTTTTGCTCAACTTTTTCTTTATTAAACATACGATAAACAATGCCACCCAGTTTCATAAAACTGGTAGATGCTCCCAGCGGTTTTTTAGAAACCAACAGTGCACCAACATTTAAAAGTCCAATCAGGATGCCTATAATATAAGGCGACCATCTTTCGAGTATTAAGAAATCCATTTTTATCCTCCTTTGAAAGGTTTGTTAAATATAAAAGAAATATACAAGCAATGTCGATACAAGCAGAAATATGATACTCATGAGCCCTCCGGCTTTGATGAAGTCAGCATTCTTATAATTGCCCGCACTCATAATATACGCATTTACTTGATGTGTTGGTAAAATAAAAGCATTTGAGGCAGCTACGGCGACAAGTAAGGCCAATCCTCTGGGGTCGATACCAAAACTCTCACCCATGATTAATATTAGTGGTACTAATAATACCGTTGCTGCAACATTGGACATAAACAATGAGAAGAAAGAAGTAATCAATCCAATAACTACTAATATAAATATGACCGGCCATGATTCAACAATATTTATGATGGCCTCTGCGACTAAGGTTGCAGCACCTGTCTTTTCAAAGGCTATTCCCAGCGGTATAAGACCTGCAAGCAGAAACACGGTTTTCCAATCGATGGCTTTATAAAGTTCTTCCTTGAGAATGACCTTGGTAAAAAGCATCATGATGGCCGCCGAAAGGAAACTTAAAGCCAATGGGACACCGAGAAGTACCAACACGATACTTTCTCCCAGAATCAGCATTGCAGGGATTTTCTTATCAGTCCTTGAAATTTCCGCTACCCGTATAATTTGCTGACTGATAACTACGAAATCCTTTGAATCCTTTAGACTTGCAAGATCTTCCCATCTTCCAAAAACAATGGCTTTAAGTCCTGGCTTTATTTCTGAATCTATGACATCCATTCGGTTTCCATCATTATTAATGTAGACAATCGGTTCAATTTTGTAGTTTTTCCTTAAAGCTATTTCTTCAATGGATTTACCCTTCAGACTTGAATCCGGTGGAAGAATAATTTCAGCAAACCCAGCTTCCTTGTCATCCTGAAGCTCTGCGAATACATTCAAATGATCCTTGATTTTTAAATTAAAAGTTGTAACAAACTGCTTTAACTGGTCTTCTTCCCCAAAGATTGCTAAGCTTTGTCCTTTTTTGAACGTAGTTTTTCGCCATGGAATGTAGATTTTGCTTCCAGACTCCCAAAGAGCAAGAATGTGAATCCCTGAATCCTTCCACACCTCAAGTGAGTCAATGGTCTTACCGATTAACTTATTGTCATTCTCTATGTCCACTTCATAGATCTTGTTTGGAAGATCATAGATATCAAGAAGTTCATCTTTTAAAGCGGAGTCATCCTCCTTTTTTGATGGCAAAACAAACTTAGAGAAAAAGAAAAAGTATAATGTACCTGCAATAAGAAGGCTTAAACCGATCGGAGTCACGCTGAACATACCAAAACTATCATATCCGCCATCTGCTAGCAAATCATTTAAAATTATCAGAGGTCCTGAGGCAACCATGGTAATTGTTCCACCGATAATTCCGGAGAATGCCATTGGCATAATTAGTCTTTGCTGATTGATTCCCGATTGATTGCCGATTTTCTTAACAGCTGGCAAAAACAGCGCAACCGCCCCAATGTTTTGCATAAAGGATGAAATGATCCCCGTCACACCCATCACCGTGGCAATTACGATATTCTCTTCATTTCTAATCTTCTTCATAATTATCTGTGCCAAACCATCCATTATTCCTGTTTTTTCAATCCCATATCCCATAATCATGACGCCTATGATTGCCATCACTGCATTGGATGAAAATCCTGAAAATGCCTGTTCTAAAGAGATGACACCTGTCCATGCCAATGTAAGCATGATAATAATAGACGCCACATCATTTCTGATATTTTCTATGGAAAACATAATGACTGCGGCAAAAAGTATTATAAATACGATAATTACATCAGTACTCATGGCTGCTCTCCCATGCATTATAAAACAAGAACGTCAAATTGATTTTAAACAAAGTTTCTGTACATCTCTATGCCGCCGGTAATGACCACAACATCGTACCCCTTGGTTGTGAGGTATGCTGCAGCGGTTGTCGCTCTATTGCCCGAACCACAAAGAATGTATAATCTCTTTTTCAAATCCAATTTGCCTAAGCTCTCATAGAGACTCTTTAGTGGAATGCTTACTTTGTTCTTATCTGGATCTTTTTTCTCAACCTCGTTATCATTCCTAATGTCTAACAGTATAAAGTCATGGTTCTTCGTCATTTCCTTATACGCCTTCGCAGATATTGTAGCCAGTTGTTCAACTTCATGACCGTTTTGCTGCCACATTTCGATGCCATCCGGTAAGTATCCGACGATGTTGTCAAATCCCATTCTTCTGCAATACCAATAGATCTCTTCCATCTCGCCGATTTGTCCATCAATGACAAATGCTATTTTTTCTTCCGGCATGAATATGGAGCCCAAAAATGCAGAGATGTTTCCTTTGGGTAAATAGATGGACCCCGGAATATGTCCGCCAATAAAACCTTCTTTTGTTCTGGCATCCAACAGAATAATCTTATCCTTCATCTTAACGATTTCATCTACTGTCAGCACATTGAGAATAACTTCATCACCAACAAAATCACTGCCCTTTACGTTAAGTTCTTCCATTCGTTCAAAATATCTTGGCTTGATCCTCATTCTTGCAAAATCCTCAACGAATAATTTCTTTGAGTTAAATTGCAACAGCCTGTTTGTAATCTTTTCATATCCAAAGGAAGATGAATCTCGTTCATCCATGGATTCACCGCACGCAGACCCTGCACCGTGAGCCGGGCAAAGTATCACGTGATCACCCATTGGTAACAACTTTTCAAAAACACTCTTGTATAAAAGTTCTGTCATTTTCTCCAGATTTTCCTCACCATAAAAGTCCGTTCTGCCAAGGTCTCCCATAAACAGACAGTCACCCGTGAACACCATGAAGGCTTTTTTTACTTTTTCTTCATAGACCGCATAACTCATGTGACCCAAGGTGTGTCCGGGGGTGTGAATGGCTTTCAGTGTAATCTCGCCGATGACAAGTTCAAACCCATCCCTAATTTTCTCACCATAAACATGTTTCAAGTCCTCGTGAGCAGAAATGTAAATGGTTGCTCCGGTTTTTTCTGCCAACTCCATTGATCCCGCAATAAAATCTTCGTTTCGATGAGTTTCAAAAATGTATTTGATTCTCATACCGGCTTCTCTTGCTTCATGCATGTAAACCTGCACATCCCTCATAGGATCGATGATGGCGATGTCGTTACCATCACCGATCATGTATGAATAATGTGATAATCCTTTAGTTTCGATTTTCTTAAAAAACATTAATTTTCTCCTTAATTTTCATTAGTTATTTACGTATTCTAAGCTCTATTTTTCACAGCATAAATGAGTCTATTATCCTTAAAAAGAACAATATTCCCTTTTTTTGTCCACTAAAACAAACACCTGCTACGAATTATTGAGCAATGTGTCTGGCAGTATCTGACTATACATTTTATATCCGCTTTCAACTCAAAGAGTTGCTTCCACATATAATTATACCTTTAATGCCATATTTTGTCCATATTATCGGTGCAATGCTAGCTCGAGCCCCAGATCATAGTATGATTTTTTGATACTCAAAAAGCCATTATGGTTCAATGGTTGCATTAATTAAATATCTCATTTTGGGGTAAATACAAAAAAACCATCTGATCGTGAAATCTAATGGTTTATTAATTATTGAATCAAATCTCTGAATAACCGGATTTAATTATCTTTACTGTTAATATCTTCGATTAATTCTTGCATTCTCTTAATCTCTTTTCGCTGTGCTTCAATGATCTCATTGGCTAACTCTTGCACGCGAGGGTCCTTGAAATTAGCACGTTCACTGGTCAATATGGCAATCGAATGATGTGGAATCATTGCTCTCATATATGAGCTATCATCGACTGTCGTTTGGCTTCGGACTAAGTACAGAGATGAACCAAAGACTACTATGCTTACTAATAATATTCCAATATTCAGCCTTTTATCCTTAAGCATGTTTAACATAAAAGCCAACATAACTATAGCCATTGATGACCCCATGAGTATGGACATATAGAGCCTTGTCTCACTGAAATACACATGATCTAAACTATAGGTGTTTAAGTATGTAAAGATAAACATTAAAACGGTGGACGTCAAAATCATGGCTGCGAACCTTATATAATTCTTCATATTAAAAATCTCCTTTTGTAAGTTTTCTTATCTTACTTGTTTTTTTATCCAAAACTGTAAAGCATTGACACCGATTATGACAGATACTAATGCCTTGCTAATTTTATTGTATCCCTATTTCCAAGCTGTGTCTAACAATGAGCATGTTATGAAACGGTGATTGATCTATTTGATTCATATAAAAACCATCGATGACAAATTGCTTTGTTGATCGATGGTGTTGTTTTCTGGTGGAGCTGAAGGGACTCGAACCCTCGACCCCAACGCTGCCAGCGTTGTGCTCTTCCAGCTGAGCTACAGCCCCATAATCTTGGTCGGGACGACAGGATTTGAACCTGCGACCTCTTGCTCCCGAAGCAAGCGCACTACCAAGCTGTGCTACGTCCCGGCATAAACAAAAAAAATTGGCGCGCCCGACAGGAATCGAACCTGTAGCCTTTTGAATCGGAATCAAACGCGCTATCCGTTGCGCCACGGGCGCACATATATAAAAATGGTGGACACTAAGGGACTCGAACCCCTGACCCTCTGCACGTCAAGCAGATGCTCTCCCAACTGAGCTAAGTGTCCATCGCTGTGCCATAAAATATTAGCACAAAAAAAGCAATTAATCAATGACCAAACCTACACAAACCTATCTCTTTACCACAAAAACAGTTTCACCCGGATTTATCGTTTTGATTTTTCCGATGACCTTATGATGCTCATACTTACTGACAAAAGTCCTTAAACGGACACCCGACTGATAGCCATGAATAACGGCTACCTCCGTAGCTTCTTTGGGCAGTCGGTCTAAAAAACGATCGAGAACCAGTTTCGCCTCATACACCGTTAACCCATGCAAATCGACGGTCATTTTCATGATTCGCCAAGAAACCGATCGACATGATCACTCAGACGGTCCACTGTGTCCTCACAAACCACATGTTCAATCTTACATGCTTCTTCATCCGCACGTTCATCACTTAAACCCAAAACATCGGTCAGAAAGAGTTTGATCACGGTATGACGATGCAAAATCTTCTTAGCTTGCTCTTTGCCTAAGTCAGTCAGGAAAATAACCGAATAGCGCTGTTGCTCAATTAACCCACCTTCGACCAAGCTTTTAAGTGCGCGGTTTACACTTGGCTTTGCGACGTGCAACTTCTCCGCAACATCGACGGAGCGCACCCCTTTTTTATCTTGATTCAATACATAAATAGCTTCCAAATAATCCTCAATAGAAGGTGTCAGCTTATCTTTTTCTGTCATTTTACTACCTCCGAATGACAATTGTCTTTCTCAACATCTTTCAAACAACAATCTGTCGCATATTTGCATGAACCGCAGGTAATCGAACGTCCCTTACGTTTCGAAACGATCATCCGATAAACGATCACTGATAATAGAATTGCGAGAATACCGCCAACGATGTAATCACCCATATTTTCACCTCAATCCCATTAAGAGACCACCTTGATAAATGGCAAATGCCACTAACCAGGCCACCGTTGTTTGATAGGTTACCGCAATCAACGTCCACTTCCAAGAATTCATTTCTCGTTTCATCGCGGCAAACGCCGCAATACATGGCATGTATAACAATGTAAATGCCATAAACGCATAGGCACTTAACGGTGTAAACATCGTGCGCAACGGAGCGGAGAGCAATTCCGGATTATCGACGGCTGCTTCACCGACGCCATATAAAACACCCAGCGTTCCTACCACGGCTTCCTTAGCCACTAAACCCACGATCAGACTCATGGCTGAACGCCAATCCCCAAATCCCAAGGGTTTAAATACGATGGCAATTTGAGTTCCGATGATACCAAAGATACTGTTAACACTATCATCAACCATTTTAAGCGAAAAGTCAAAACTCTGCAAAAACCAAATGATGACCATGGCCACTAAGATAACGGTTCCGGCCTTGATGATAAATCCTTTGACGCGATCCCATGTGTGCAACAAAAGATTCTTAAGTGTTGGCCAACGATATTCCGGAAGTTCCATGATGAAACTGGATATCTTCCCTTTGGTTACAAATCGTTTTAAAATAATTCCTGATAACACAGCAATGACGATTCCCAGCAGGTAAATCGAAAATACGACCGTTGCCTGTGAATCCGCAAAGAAGGCCGCCGCAAACACAGCGTAAATGGGAAACCTGGCCCCACAGGACATAAACGGTGTAATCATCATGGTCAGTCGACGATCTCGCTCACTTTCAAGTGTACGAGTAGCCATAAGCGCTGGAACTGTACAGCCAAAGCCCATAATCATCGGAATGAATGAGCGACCCGACAAACCGAACTTACGTAACAGACGATCCATTATGAATGCGGCACGCGCCATATAACCGGTATCTTCAAGGATCGACAAAGTTAAAAACAAAATCGTGATTTCCGGCATAAAACTGAGCACGGAACCAACACCGCCCAATACGCCATCGACCACCAGACTGTACAGCCAATCCGATACCTCTAAAAGTTTTAATAGAGATGAAATCGGAACGATGACCCCCTCTTGTATGAGCCATTCAAAATTGGACTTAAAGAAGCTGCCCACCGGACCAAAGGATAGTGAGAATAAACCAAACATAATCAAAAGAAAGATTGGAATTGCGAATATCCGATGTGTTACAATCGCATCGATTTTATCCGAAAGCGAATATTTTTCCTTTTCCTTGATTTGCTTTATCACACCTTTTACCAAGGATGTGATAAATGCGTATTTTTCATCGGATATAACCATATCCCGATCAATATTTTTAAAAGCAATTCGCTTCTCGACTTCTTCATTTAACTGAGCCAAGAAAATGGGATCAATGGTATGTCCTAAAACTGCAATACCACCTTCATCAACAAAGCGAACGGCATGCATGCGTGACATTACATCAATTTTCAGTTTCTTTTCTACCATTTGAATTACATGTTCAAGTTGCTCGTTGTAAATCATGGGTAATGCAGGTACAATTCCCATCTGATTCGCTGCTGTCTGAAGTAATTCTTTGATTCCCTGTGATTTACTGGCGACAATCGGAACGATCGGTACATTTAACTGTTTGGAAAGCTCTTCACAATCTAATAATGTACCTCGGGTTTTAAGAACGTCCATCATATTCAAAGCAATAACCATCGGTTTACGCATTTCTAACAGTTGCAACGTCAGAAACAGATTACGTTCGATATTGGATGCATCAACGATGTTAATAATGACATCCACATCGCCGCTCTCCACAAACTCTCTGGCAATAACTTCTTCCAACGAATACGTTGAAAACGAATAAATGCCCGGTAAATCGGTGATGTCAATCGGTAAGTGATCATGTTTCGCCTTACCTGTTTTCTTCTCCACCGTAACACCCGGCCAATTGCCTACATATTGATTTGATCCGGTCAGATCATTAAACAACGTCGTCTTCCCGCTGTTTGGATTTCCGACAAGTGCTATGTGCAACCCCATCAGATTAACCTCACAAAGACTTCAGCTGCTTCAGCTTTGCGCAAACTGAGATGATATCCGCGAATAAGAATTTCAATCGGATCTCCCAATGGCGCCAATTTTCTCACTTCAATCGTCGTTCCGATCGTCAGTCCCATATCTATGATTCGCTTACGCAGCGAACTTTTTTTCCCGATACCCTCAATGACACATACTTGTCCGGGGTTTACATCTTTTAACGTCATACATCCTCCGATTACTAAAAAAGTTAGTATACACTAACAATTATAGTTTTTCAATTCACAAAGTCAATATTTTATATTAATAATTACTTCTGATAATAAAAAAACTCTCACTTAGTGAGAGTCGGTTTTGAACGTTTTCTAATGCCTGAAGCAGCAATTGCGAAGACCCCGTAGGTCAATGTTCCAGCGAGTGATAACCCGAAATAGCTGACACTTTCCACAAAGGCTGAACTTAGTTCCCCCTGATAAGTCGGAAATACCATGAAAAGAAAAACGACATTGATGACCAATGGGATAATCAATCCCAAAACATAATTTACATTTTTATTAATTCTTTTCAACAGCATGATCACTAAAAAATAGGCGAAGCCTATTGCAATCGGTGCTAGGAAGACAAATAAGTAGTCGATATATTTCAGTATTAATGCTTTCATGAATTATTTCCTCTATTCTTCATCAAGAATCCCAGTAAGCAAGTGTTCAGAGCGTCAGTCGCTTCATAAATGGCTACATGACCACACTGTGGCAGCACCACCAGCTCGCAATCCGGAATGATCTGAGCCATTTGTATGGAATATCTGACAGGTTTAAGTATATCATCCTGTCCGCAAACTACCAATGCTTTTGAGGTTATTTTTGTCAAATCCCAGGTAAAATCCACGTCATTGACAAAAGTATCAATCAAACTGCACAATCCGCTGAAATAATCCTTGGGTAAATCATTAAAACTTACCGCACGTTTTTTTAGGGTTTCACCATATTCACGCAAGTATTTCTCACCATAAACACTTCCCAACACTCCCAAAAAGAAGTCCTCACCTGAAAGTTTTTTTGCCATCATTTGCCACATACGCACCTGATGAACCATCAGTGCATCTGTCTCACTGGTCGAATCGATAATAGAAATTGTTTTAACTCTTTGTGGAAAGTTAATTGCCATTTTCATCGCAACTTCTCCACCATAACTGGTCCCGATCAAATGAGCCGACTCAATTCCTAACTCATCCATGATGGTGACAATGTCTTCACAATGACCCGCCAATGTATATACGTCATCACTTTTATCTGAGCGAAGCTGGTTGATGAAATCATGAAAAATCAGACGGAATCCTGTGTCTTCGAAGATGGGGCGTTGATAACCCCAACTGTTGACCGAAGCCATGACTCCATTAAGAAAGAAAATTGCATCTCCACCTTTGTCCAAATTGAGCGTCTCTACATACAACTTTAACCCTTGCTTATTGTAAATATACATATTCCCTCCCTATCAGCTGAAATTAAACATCAGCCAACCCGGTTTAACCACCATTAATATTCCAAGAATAATCATAATCGCTCCACCAATCAAATGTGAATATTTCGCGTATTTTGTGGAAATGCCGGTCAGTTCAAAGGTCTTCATAGCAATCACAAATACGATGATATCATCCAATAAGAAGAAAGTAACATAAATCAACAAATATCCAATTTTCTCCCAATACGTTACTTGATTAAGAGCCAGTACCTGGGTGAAGACAATGGGTAATCCGGCAGAGCACAACAACTCAACCAAATTAACAGTGATGGCCAAACCCATAATCCCAAGGATTGCCAGAATAAAGGTCGGTTGGTCTGAGATTTCTTGAATGCGTTGACGCAACTTTTTGCGTTGTGCTCCATCGACGACTTCACAGCCATCATCTTTTTTTAAACCGTTTTTAATATTGATCGTACCACCACCAACAGCCACGGCTCCGATGATCAATCGTAAGATAAACACTGAACCAAACAACATCGTGATATTCAGCCATGATAACATAAAGAAGAAATACATGATGGCAGAGGTGAATAAGAATATCAATCCCAATGTCCACATCTTCCATTTTTCTTTGATATGAATAAGCATACTGATCAAAAGCAACAATACCCACATCGCACACGGATTAAAGCCATCCAATGCTCCGATTACAACGGCTAACAATGGCAACGAAACTGATTTCGCCTGAACTTCACCAAAAAACGGCAAGCGAATGACTGATTCCTTTGGATCATCTTCATCACCCGTAAACGGAACAGCAACTCCCAGCATTTCTCCTACGATATCACGAACGACATGCGTACGGTTGTACTCAATTGCTTCTAAGATTTCCTCATCCGTAATCCCTTCGGTAAAACCGATGATCGATTGACGACCGATGATCACATAAGGTACTGTCGATATTTTTACTCCCAGTAAATCTTCAACTTTCTTAGCAACTTCTTGTCCTTCTTTATCATAAGCGATTTCAAAACGGTAAATACGGATATTTTTATCCGTTTTCTCGAGCTCTTGAAAAAAAGCTTCTTCTTTCGCGCAGTACAAACACCCTTCCGCACGGAAGGAGAAGATATTGATAACCTTATCTTCAGCTTTTACCGAACTAAAAATAGGAGTCAACAGTAAAAAGGCAAACAACAAAATTCCAATTTTCTTAACCATGGAATACATCCTTTACTAAGCGATCCTTTGATAACTCACCGATAACTCTGCGAACTTCTTTTCCGTTTTCATCCAAGATAATAAATACCGGCAACGTTTTACCTGGATTCCACTTCAATGCTTCATCTTCATCCATGTCTAAATCAAGTTTCTCAAATGTCCAATCGGGAAATTGGTTCAATGCTTCTTTGACCCGCTTACCCATAATCAGACAAGCCGGACACCAGATTGCGGAGATAACGACTAATTTCATTCAATCACCCATTTCTTTTAAGAAATCTTCCAATACATCTAAAAACGCACGTAACTGATCCATTGTGGTCAAGTGTGACAAACTGATTCGAAGAGAGGATGTCGCACGGCCGTTATCTTTGGTGATGGCATAGACCGATTTCGAGAAATTCTCCTTCCCTGAACAAGCGCTGCGCGCAGAAATACAAATATCGCGATCAGAGAATTTCATAACCCATTGATCCGAGTCAATACCTTGAATACTGATATTCAATATCTGATCAATGGCAAACTCATTGGAGTTTATGGATATTTTATCAAATAACGACAATTGTTTCACTAAAAACGTTCGTAACTCCTTCACTCGCTGAACTCTTGTTTCCATATTCCAGAAAGCATGCTCCATGGCATGAGCAAATGCACAGATCAATGCGTTCTGAGGAGTACCGGATCGAAACGAAGTTGTTGAGCGACCGCCATGAATCAACGGAACCAAGGATACGGATTTCTTCTTAACCAAAAGACCAATGCCTTTGGGTCCATATATCTTATGAGCACTACAACTTGCAAGATCGATGTCTGATAAATCAATCGGACACTTACCCAAAGCTTGGGTAATATCACAATGAAACAGAATATTTTTGCTTTTCGCAAGTTTAGCGATTTCTTCAATGGGCTGACGGATTCCGGTTTCACTATCGACTGAAACCAAACTGATCAATAATGTATCTTCTTTGATTAAGGATTCCAGATGATTCAAATCATATCGACCCAATTCATCGAGATTGACCATGTCAATGACATAATCATTCTCCTGTAAATAGGTAAGTGGAGCCACCACCGAGGAGTGTTCAAGCTCCGATGAAATGATGTGTTTCTTATGGGGATACTTTAAAGCAACACCTTTGATTGCGGTATTGTTTGCCTCCGAAGCGCATGATGTATAGATGATTTCACTTGGATCAACGTTCAAAAGTACTGCGATTTTCTTGGTCGCATCCGCTATTTCAGAATTTGCTCGTAAGCCTAGTGAATGCTTGGAGTTAGCATTGGCAAAAGTATGTCTTTCAACATGTACATAACGCATCAATACTTCCTCATCAATGGGAGTTGTAGCACTGTAATCCAAATAGATCATATCAATTCCTCGCTCTTTATATAAAAAGGGGATTTCTCCCCTTCATTTTAATGCTTTTTTGATAATGGCGCAACACACTGTTTAGCGGTTATCCTCAATGACAAATGTTCCCTTGGTTGCGTGTAAACGCAAAATGACATCGGCTTGCTTTGCTACCTTTTCAGAATGAGTAACAACGATGACACATTTGTCCTTCTCAGTGGCCAATTTTCTAAATAGTCCGATGATGGTATCTTCGGTTTCTCCATCAAGATTTCCGGTCGGTTCATCCGCAACGATGATATCCGGCTGATTAGCCATGGCCCGTGCAATGGCAATACGCTGTTGCTCTCCACCCGATAAACGCCGGACATTACGATTGGCTTTATTTTTCTCTATCCCAATCGAATCAAGCAAATCATAGGCTGAATCTTTCATGTGAGTTTTACCGGAAATTCCCATAGCTACCAAGACATTTTCCAAGCCCGTCATATAAGGAATCAAGTTGTAACTCTGAAAAACCATACCGACATGGTTGCGTCGGTACTCCCACAATCCAATTTCAGAAATGTCTTTGCCTTTAAAGGTAATACTGCCTTCTTGAGCGGTATCAAGTCCGGCAATCAATGTAAGAAATGTCGTTTTCCCTGATCCGGAAGAACCGACAATCGCATACATACTGCCTTTTTCGAAAGTTACGTTGACATGATCGAGAATCGTGCGGACACTATCACCATCGGGATAGGTAAAGAATACATCCTTTATATCTAACAGTTTCATACGCCCTCCTATAACAATATTTCTTTTGGTTTTAACTTTAATATGTTTACAATGGGTACAATCGTTGATGCGGTTACGGTTAACATTGAAAGTCCGACAAACAACAATACATATTCATTGGACATATTCACCGTATAAGCTGCAACGACCTCATCACGGGTCGGGATATTATCGTTAACGACATCAACTTTACCTTTTTGTACATCCGCGATTAATAATTGCAATCGGATCAATTCCGATGAAAACCCCCTGGCAATCCAAGTTCCGGCAAACACAGAGAGTGTCATGGCCAAAGCACTGACGATCCACACTTCCATGACGACTTGTAGTACGATGTTGCGCTTCTTTTCGCCTAAGGCAAAATAAATGCCAATCTCCTGTCTTCTTTCTTTCAGATAGAGCAGAATAATCAGTGAACATACAAATACAGCAATAATCATGGTAAATATCATAACAGCCTCAGCAATCATATTTAACGTGCCGATCGGACCCAATACGGCAAGTATCTGATCGTCCGCAAAGTTAAATTTAAATGGCATCGGCAGCTGCTTGCCATACAGTTGTCTCATTTCCTTAACAGCTTCAAAGGACTCCATTTCCAAGATGGGTATTCGCATGCGAACATTCTGACGCAAGTTAATTCCAACCAAGCGATAATTGAGTTTCGTATTTATGATTTGTTGGTCGATAACAATGTTTGGAGCAATCGCCATCGGAAATATATCCCAATCTCGTTGAGTTTCTGAATAGTAATACGTCATGTATCCTTCATAATCACCCTCAAATAACCAAGGTCTTGTGACTTCAGGTCCATCGACAATTCCAATGACTTCCATATCAAACCATTCTTCAATAGGATCAAAATACATAACATACCTTCGACCCAACGGATAATTATCACCGACCTTTATACTATGTACATCCGCCATTTGTTTTGAGACGACCATGACATGTGCGCCTTCAGATAATTCTTGTTTAGTGAATGTACGTCCTTCGATTATTTCGGAATTTGGCCAATAATGTTTTATATCTGGATTTTGTGTGCCTTCCACCAGAACCATGGATTGTTGGTGGGCTTTAAATGCCTGAAACGGATAAGAAATCCCGTAGTTGTACGATTTGACACCCTTATAACTTATGACTTTTTCTAACTCACGATATGGAATGTGCTGACCAACCATACCATAGGCCAATTCTGTACGTTCAGGAGCAATCGATACTTGTAATCCGATACGATTTTGCATTTCAGCAGTGACATTATTGCTGGCAATACGGATCGCCAACGATGCGGCCATCAAGGTGGTAAGCAAGGTCACGATGAAAAATAACAAGAAGTTCTTGCCTGGTTTTCGAATAACACTTAACCACGCACGTTTCAATGAATTCATCTTGACCCCCTACATCAATATTTTCTTCGGCTTGACCGAAACGATTAGCACCATGGGAACAATCGACGACAGAAGTCCGGTCGTCATTAATATTCCGTATAGGAATAATGCATACTCCGCGCTCATTTCGATTTTATAAGCTCTGGCAACTTCTGAAGCACTGATTAACGCAGCTTCCGACTGATCGACTTTGATCAGTTTTGCTTCATCAACCATTTCTAACTGCTTCAATACGATCGAATTGGAAAGTTGCTGAGCGAGTACTTGACCGGTGAACATCGCGATGGATGCTGATGCAAACGTGATGATCAAAATCTCCATGACGATTTGCATAACACTGAAGATCTTTTTCTCACCCAAAGCTCCATAAACACCGACTTCGTATACTCGATCACGCAGAAACAGCAAAATGACCAAACTGACACTGAGAATCGTAGCACCAAAAGCCAAAATGAGGATGTATTCCGCGATCAGTGAAATAATTAAAACCGGTGCTGCGACAGATTCGTAAGCATCATTGGATGTTATGACATCCACATTTTGCTGATTAATAAGACCAATCGCAAACTGTTTGTACTCATCCAAATATTCATCCGATTTCAAAATAACTTTGGGGTAAAACGCCTGATGCCAATGGTCACTCGGATCTTCGTAATACTGCGCATCAACATACATCTGTTTGTCCATCAGATAACGCTCTTCCACATACTTTTCGGGAACATAAATATAGTAATACTCTTCTTTCAAATCTCCGGATTCATTATATATCTCATCGGTATTGAGTTTAAAAAATCCAACAACTTCAATTTCGTAGGATTCTCCCACATAGGTTGCATATTGATGATTTCGTTTATCACCAATCTGATGGCGGAACGGAATTTTATCTCCCACGTTTATCATATTGTACTTGGCTAAAAATTCTGGAATCAGTCCTACAGCAGCACCTGAATCAATTTCGGTCTGTGTCATGTTTCGACCTTCAGTAATCGTGATTTTTTTGCTCTCTAAATCAAAGAATCGTTCAGACATAATCCCGCGTCCATATAAATCATCGGTATAAATAACATATACATCATCAATCCGATAAACCTGTAAATTCGTATTTGTTCCCCTATAGTAAACAAAGGGATATTGATGTCCCATATCAAAAACTTCAACACCCGGATGTGTCGACAGCTGACTAAGAGTTTCCTCAGATAGGTTTAGTCGTACGGGCAAGGGCTTATCAAAAGGATCCTTCCCCACAAAATTCGGATCTACTTCATCTGTCGGTCGTATCGCCACCGTCGTACCCAGTTTCTGCTTAATTTCCTTAGCAACCTTCTCACCGGTCTGACGGATCGCCAATGAACCAGCCATGACGTTGCCCATTACGAAAAGGATCAGAAAAAGAATTAGCGTTTTTGAACGTCCTCGAACGATGCTTAGCCAGGCTCGTTGATAAAATCTCATATAAACCTCTTTTTAGATAAGTTGCGGATCGTTTTTGATCCGATTAAAGATATAAATGTACAGGATCGCAAAGAATACAGAAATGATCATTGCTACTAGAGCCAGAAGCGGGACTATAACAATAAGCAAGGTAGCAGCTGCGGCTGATATCGCATGATACTTGAAAATCTGATACAAACGATCTGCTTCGCTCGGGTATGCCATGCGTGGTTTCAAATCCAAAACGGCAAGCGTAAGTAAGTATAATAAGTATAACTCGATGATCATGATTACTACGCCTACTGCCCAGTTGAACAACGTCATTTGAGCCATCGCGGCACTGATTCCGAAGATATCCATGACAAAGAAAACAGCGAATATGACTGAAAGTAACCTAGAAAAGGCGGATACATTATCAAATTTGACAGAAGCATCGATCCATTCCTTTGCTCCTTCGGAAATAAGTAAATAGCCGACGAAATCTGGCAATAAAGGTAAAATCGTCGAATCTAAGGTAATGTTAAAATTAAAGAAGATAAAAATGAGGCCAATAAGTATTCTTTTCATATTATTTCCCCCCGATTGTTCAATAATT
The DNA here is from genome assembly GCA_030694975.1 of Erysipelotrichaceae bacterium. Lineage (GTDB taxonomy): Bacteria > Bacillota_I > Bacilli_A > Erysipelotrichales > Erysipelotrichaceae > UBA2227. The sequence goes on from JAUYTU010000017.1 coordinate 36,227, forward strand.
ACTTTAGCACAATCAAAAAGAAGGGGCAACCCTTCTTTTAATTACGATGATGATTAAACGATTCACCCTTTTATGAATTGCGAAGCGAGAACATTTGAATCGGTATTTTGCGTTGTTCGCACCAACTGATTAACGGTCGATCAAGAATCAGATCACACGAACCAAATTCTTCAATGTGACTTACCCCAAGCATCAACATGATCATCATGAGCTCCTCTTTCCAATTCTCAATGACTGAGATCGCGTACTTGACCCCGCCGCTATGCAACAGACTCAAAATCGTACCGGACAGTCCAATGGCTTTTGCTCCTAAAGCAAAGGCTTTGGCCATGTCCAATGGATGACGGATGCCACCGGAGGCTATTACATCGATTTTGTCCGATAGCGCATAACAATCCATCAGTGATTCAACGGTCGACAGTCCCCATTCATCCAAATATTCAAGAGCAATCGGTCGACGAGCATTTTCAATACGAATAAAATTCGTTCCGCCCCGACCGCTGACATCCACGGTTTTTACACCCAGCTGAATAAGTTGTTTAACGGTTTGCCGACTCATACCAAATCCGACTTCCTTGACGATAACCTCAACTCCGACATTTTTGACAATCTCAGAAATATTGCGTTCCCACAAATGGAAATCACGATCTCCTTCGGGCATGACGATTTCCTGAGGAGCATTGAGATGTATTTGTAAAGCATCCGCGTTAAGAATCTTAACGGCTTTTAAAGCATCGTCTAGATTTCGGTCGGCGCCGATATTGGCAAAAACTATGCCGTTCTCATTTGTCTGACGGACAATACGATAACTTTCTTCCAAAGCTGCATCTTTAAGTGCAGCACTCAGCGATCCGGTCGCCATGGCTAAACCCGTAGCATTTGCGACCTGCGCAAGCTGCGCATTGATCTTTTTAGCGGTTTCACTTCCACCCGTCATAGCATTGATATAAAACGGAACACTCAGATGTAAACCGGCGATGGTCGTATGTAAACTGATTGATTCCTTGTTGATCGGAATCGATCGATGAACAAAGCGAATCCGATCAAAATCAGATATCGGATTTTCCTCATTTTGTTGAAGCGCTAAACGAATGTGATCATCTTTTCGAATACTGGTCATACGACCTCCCTCTTGGCTATTTGCATAGTCAATGGCATGATGCCTTTACTTAATAATATATCATTAATAGCTACTTTATGTGGGAAAAATGCTATTGCACAATCACCACCACCGGCACCGGACGATTTTCCAGAGCCATGGTGTTGTGCACAGATTTCTATAAATAACTTTATTTGAGGTGTCTCTATGGTCAGTTTTGTTATTGTTTCGAGATGATTTAGCCAATCGCGATATTTGCGGATGCCAAACATAAAACCCTCGATATCGTGACTATGAATCATATCCTGTACGATCTTCTTCGATAAATCCAACAATCGAATATACTCTTCATTTTTTCTAAATTCATTGACCCAATCCACACGGTTTTGCGTGGAAACCGGTTCTCCTGTCCAACCCACAACCCAATGTAAATCGAAAGGAACGTTTAGATAAGAAATCGATAACTGAGGCCATTCGTTTTTAAGTAAATCTGAGATTGATCCGTTCATATCTATCTCATCGAATCGAGTATATCGTATGATCCCACCATAAATCGCCGCCGCCAAATCTCCATAGGAACCTCGAACTTTCAAATCACTTTGACTGATAACACAAAGTTTAAATATTGCAACCGAATCAAGATTCAATTGATAAAATCGATTTAGCCCTTTGATAATTGCGGCTACAATGGCCCCGCTCGATCCCAATCCCAGTTTTCTGCCATCTGCACTATCCAAATTACTATCGACAGTTACGGAAACTGGAGAATATATATAATCTATCTCGTGGAGTAATCGATAGAAAACGTTAAGCGCAGCGACAGCGAATTTCCAATAATCATCGCTTACATTCAAATCATCAAAAACGAATTCCTTCTGATTATTTATATTCCTCAAGCAGAATTGATGTGACGTTTCAATCGTAACCCGAATGCGCCGGTCAGTCGCAAGGATAATGGCCGGTTGACCCGGCTGAACAACTGCATACTCTCCTGCCAAAAACAGTTTCCCCCAGCCAATCCCTTCAGCTTTCATTGAGGATCGTCGCCCCCTCTCCTGGTGAACAAATGATCATATTCTTCTTGTCGATCCACAAAGAAAGTTCTTCAACAAGGGTTTCAACTTTCGATTGACGAGTTAAGATTTTAACATTCGGACCGGCATCCATGGTGGCATAACAATCCAACCCCTTCTTATTTAACTCATCAACGATTCGCAGAATATTCAGTGTTTCCGGTTGCCAATAGATAATCGGTGGTATTGCACTCATCATGCTGGCATGCATGCGCAAAGCATTGCTCTGCGTTATCTCGCCAACGACTTTAAAATCATGCTTCTTAATGGCTTTTTTCATATTTTCAATATCCGATTGCGCGCTAACTACCCAAGCCGGATAATATGGGGATGTCAGCACCGTTTTGCGCATCGCCTCTTTACTGGAAATTTCTTTCTTTTCTTTATTTATCACAACGACAATCATAGCAATGTCCCAATCAGCACTGTCAAATTCATAAGCATAGGGATTTTCATCCTTTTGCCACACAACAAAACCACCGAACAAACTTCGGGTGGCCGATCCAGAACCAAAGCGTGTGATGACGGACAGTTCTTTTTTAGACATGTTTCGGTTGAAATAGCGGTTTGCGGCGGTGGCTAATGCCGCAAAGCCCGAGGCACTGGAAGCTAAGCCAGCAGCGGTTGGAAAATTGTTCACCGAAGTGATGCGAACCGGACTCTTTCGATGACTTGCTTGGCGAAAGCGATCTACAAACCGTATGATTTTCTCCGTCTCACTGCTTCCTTGAACCGCGCCATTAAGAACAAACGCATCCTTATCTGAACTCTCAATGATCGTATCCGTATAAAGTTTATCCAGCGTCAATGAGAGTGAACTGTTATAGGGCATGACCTGCTCTTCATTTTCTTTTCCCCAATATTTGACCAATGCAATATTGGCGTGTGCACGTGCTTTAACCAATTTTAAATTAAGATCCAACACCCAGCAATTTTCATCGCTCCAACGCTCCTTTACCGCATCCCGTACAATCTCATCTTGACACAAAGCAATCACACAACCCCCACGTCCGCCGCCCGTCAATTTTGCGCCGAGGGCTCCGACAGCCAGTGCTTCTTCAACTAAACTATCGATTTGAGGATGACTGACCGTTAACAATTTTAACAGACGTTGAGCCAGAGTCATTAAACGTCCTAACTCACTCATATTTCCTTCTTCAATCATTCGAATCGAACGCTCACTCAATTTTCCCAGTTGATCAAGCGCATCCCGATATTCACCATCCGATTTTATCAATTGTGCTATATCCGCAACGGCTTGTTTTGTTGATGCCACAACACCCGTATCCCGGATAACCAAATAGCCATGCAATCGCGATTGGATCGGTACAATGCCTTTTCCACGTTTAAACAAGACCGGTACTTTGCTATTGACAACAACTCCATCCAGTCCCGAAGGATTGCCATGGGCAATGGTTTCACCGATATGTACAATTTCCAGTAATTGTTCTTGAGTCAAGAAAATTGACTTATAGTGATACATCGCTTTGATGATCGAGGATACAACTGCTGCACTTGAACCCATGCCTCGCCCCGATGGAATTTGACTTTTTATCGTAATTTTCAAGAATTCTGCAATCTGAAGTCTATTTTTAACCTCCGCAATGACTGCACTTACATTATTCAGTTGAATCGGTGCATGGTTCAATTTCCCCTGATATAATGCGCAGTCCAGAAAGTCTGCGTCACTTTTTTCTATCGTTGATGAAACAGCATGCGAAAAAAGCGGCAATGCGATGGCTCCATAGCCATACACGACCGCATGTTCACCCATCAAAATGATCTTTCCGTGACTCAACAATTCATCCATAAACATACTCCTGTCCTAAAGTAAATATTGTACCAAAAACGGTGCCGCATACAATGACATAAACTGTACACCGTAGTTAACGCCTAGTTTATTGAGCGTTCCGCTGATCAGTGCAATAAGAAGCACACCGAAAATATTGATCAATCCGGCATCCATGTAGGCTAATAGCAGGATAAAGGCGACAAACAGTCCCAAAACAGCTTCATGGGGGATACGTTTGAGAATGAAATTCGTAAAACTATTGGCATACCGGCTGATAAACGTATAGGTGATTGCACTTGCAATTACTGCCGCAACGATGACCACGATGATAAACTGAGAAGATGACAGGATATGGTGTAAATTATTCTCAAGCGTAAGTACAGGAGGCGCATTGAACAATGCACTGCCCGGACCGATAGCCACGGGCGACAATGGAATACCCAATGCCAATAAAGGAATGATGATTTGGGATAAATACGTCGATTGGGCCATTGCCGCTTTTGAAACAATACTGATTTGAGCACTTTCCGTTACGTCTTTACTGCGCTTAGCCGCCAGTTCTCCTATCAGAATGATGAGTCCAACGGGGCTGAGCACAAAGAGGAAGTTGGTAATAAGTGCGGAAAGCGATGCGCTTTGAAGTTCCTTTTTTGTTAAAATTTTAAAAGGATTTAACGTCTTGATTTTTTCATCGTGCCTGTTCAACTTAATGGTTTTATAATCCGAAACTTCCATTTGTTTATATGCTTTTTTATTTAACAATGAGAAAAGGGAATGAACCAACGGTCCAATCGTAATTGCCAAAAAGAATGAGGTGGTAATATTAACGTTGGTTGGGATGAGCCCGATTCCCCAATATAAATAGCGCAAACTCTGAAACAGGATAGCCAGGGGTAATATACTTAACAATGACAGTGTCCTAGCTTTTGACGTGAGGGATAAAAAGATGGCTCCACCGATAAACAGATAGCGGGCATACGGAGTGATCGAGGTTGCATAAGGTGCTAACAGGTTTGCCAATAGTAAAGATAGTGGGACCGATATGGCTATACTGATCAAACCGCCGGCCGCCATTTTCTTAATCGTCATGGCTGCCATTCCTTCATTTTTAAGATGAATAGCATTCTCTATCATCGGACTCGATAAAACTCCACCAGGTAGACCAGCCAACGCTGTAGGCATGGCATTGGTAAAGTTCAGAGTTACGATTGCTGAAATGAAAAAGGCAAGCACGACCATCGGATGGACTTGTGCTAAGACAATGACCAATGTGACCGGCAGTAAAACCGAGGTCTCATCTGTTCCTGGAATAAAACCGATAAATATATAAATTGCCGTGGCTATTAAAATGGCCGCTAGCATTTGAATGATTAGTATCGTATCCATCCTATTTATCCTCAACAATCAAATGTCGTTTGGGTTTAATCAAAAATACGGAAATAAGAAATCCGATGACTGCTCCAGTCAATCCCAGTAATATTCCCATCGGTCGATCTCCTTTGGGTGCAAATGAAAACAAGGAGAATGTCGTCACGGTGGTAATAATCATGGAGATCAGCAGATGGCGACTCTCAACGACGTCCCCCCAAATCTCAATAAATTGCTTTTCTTTTAGAAACTTTCTCATATTTCCTCCATTACGTTCATTCTTATTATACCGAAAGATTACTAAAAGAGTGGAATTTTACACTTAAAGAAAAAGTCCTTTCGGACTTAGTATTGTTTGATGATGCGAGCAATCAATTCACTGCCTGAATCTAACCCGCTGACCTGTGCTAATGTGGCTTTCAATCCCTTATTCTTAATGAGTTCTTGTAACTTCACAGCTTCGATATCGTCGATCGCATCATAGTGAAGCGCATTGGCAATGGAGGCAATTAGATGATCAACGGGTAGACCCACGCGTGAGCATTCTTGAAGTGGTTTGATAAAGCGATCATTGGCGGATAACTTGCGTAAAACACCTCTGGCAACTCGAACGACCTCATCTACAACATATGGGTTTTTGAAGCGTTTTATGGTTTTGAGAATGTATTTCTGCTGTACTTCCGCATCAAATCCGTACTGATTGACCAAATAAGCTCCGGTTTCATCTAAAACTCCAGCAAGCAAGCGCTCAACCTGCTCATCTTTCATTGCTTCTGGAATGGTGGGATATCCCTTACGAAATGCCGCATAAGCCACGGTCGCATGACCGGTATTGACGGTGAACAGTTTGCGTTCTATGAAGGCTTCCAGGCGATCCGTAAAGTTCGCTCCTTCGATTGTCAGCGGACCTTTGATGCCTTTGGTATCAATGACCCATTCAAAGAAGGGCTCAACCTTTACGAGCAAGGGATCTTCGTTGACTTGATTAGGTACGATCCGATCTACGGCCGCATTGGGGAATCCGACCCATTGGTCTAAATACAATCTTGCTTCTTGCGATAACAATGCACGCAGAGCCCTTTCCAACTGGTATGAACCGCCAATGGTATTCTCGCAGGCTATGATATTCAAATAGGATTGAACTTGGTTATGTGATCTGTTTTCAATGGTTTGAACGAGTGTCTTCGCTATGACGGGCAATATCGACGGACCGACTGCGGTGGTAATCAGTTCCGCCTGATTCAATGAGTCTTGCGTTAATTGTGGTTCCGTACGACTGTTAACTCCGGTCACATTGACTACTTGGATTGATTCAACGGTCTCACCAACATGCTCAACCGCATATTCGTTGCGTTGCTTCAGAGCTTGAATGACGGTGTCATTAACATCCAAAAAGGTAACATGATAATCCGATTGCGTTAATAAAAGTCCGATAAACCCGCGACCGATATTCCCTGCCCCAAAATGTACTGCTTGTTTCATGGGTAACCCTCCTCAATCAAATTTGCTTCTACAGTTTCATTATAGAGGGGTTGGTTAAGAGGGTTAACTTAAAGAAATTCAAGTTAATGTTGCCAAGACTGAATAATGATGCCAAAATTTAATCAGATGAACTTGGAAATTCGAGGTTGAAAATATGAACGATAAATTATTACAGCGATTGGATGATATAGGTAATTATCTGGTAAACCGCGAAGACGTACTGGGATTATTAGGTTTAGGGTCAGTCGGTGTCGAACTTAGTCGATTGGATCAGTATTCCGATCTTGATTTTTTCTTAATTGTAAAAAAAGGCAGTAAGTCCACATACCTTGATTCCCTGTTTTGGTTAAGTGATGTGCATCCGCTGGTATACTCTTTCAGAAATACAGTTGATGGCTATAAGATCCTGTTTGCGGATGGAATATATGGAGAGTTTGCGGTGTTTGAGGAGAATGAAATGAAGAACATTTCATTCAGTGAGGGTCGCTGGATTTTTAAAAAGTCGGATTGTACGATAAAGAATGTTCAGTCAGGGCCTTTCAAACCTCTTGTAAGCAATCACACGGATGTTGCGGTTAATGAGTTACTCACCAACTTGCTTGTGGGTTTACAACGTTTTCGAAGAGGTGAAAGACTGGCAGCGCAACGGCTGATCGAAGTTCATGCACTGAATCAGCTGATAAGTATCCTACCCTCAATTTATGTCGAGAAAAACATTGTTGCGGATAAGTTCAATTTTGAGCGACGCATCGAATTTCGCTTTCCTGCTTTTGCAAAAAAAATCCCTTTGTTTGTTCAAGGGATTGAAAACATTCCTGCTTCTGCGCAACATTTGCTTGATTTTGTGATGGCTCACTTCGATGTGAATAAAGCCATGGCCGATGAGATCAGAAAATACGCAGCATTCTAGAGTTTTGGTGTTTTCTTAAGTTTCCTCATCCCGAAAAGAACTAACATATAAAGGTACAATATGGGTAGTGCGGGAAGCAGAAAGAAAAAGTCATAGGGAAGCCATTGGGCGAAAAGTCCGAACGCCGGATTCGTCGGTGCTGACCAGTCTTTGATGGTAAAGAAATAATTGGCTGGAATCCGGAAGTTTTGGTACATAAATACATTGAATAAATGCAAGATTCCACCCAAGAACAATACCATAATCGTTAGCTTAATCGCTTTCTTAACGGATGGTTGAGGGTCGTAGAGTTTCCAGTGAGCCATCATCAGGGGAATCAAGAAGATTAATCCATGAAAAATGAAATATGAGATTGTCATACCGGAGTAAACGATGGCGTAGTCATTGCTTGGAATCAAAATCGCTGCCAGTGCACCCGGCAAACACAGGTAGAACGCAAAGTCCATCAAGAGAGTCTTTTTAAAATAAATTGAAGCGGGAATCAGAAATACTGCGATGTTGCATAATTGCAGAGGTAGTAATGTCAGTATGTGAGATCCTAGTATAAAGAAGTAGTAGACATTCCACACATAGGCAATAAAGTTCACAGCGCATAGAATATATAAGTAGCGAACTTTCGATTCGCTGCTTTTATTTTTATAAACATAAAAACTGACCATCACAAAAACGATGGTCAGAAGATAGTAATTAAAAAGCGGAAACACTGAATAAATTATACCCATACTTAGCGAGTAGAGGAATTAGCAGCTGCTCTTTGTTGTGACATGACTGCATCGATGGCTAATACGACTGCCAACGCATTGATTTCATCGCGTGAATCACCAATGTCTAAAACATAGGTATCTCCCCAGGTAATCCATTCTTTCTTTATCGTTACCACGACATGCCCTTGATTAAGAATCTCATAATCGTGTGCCCAGAAATTGCCGTTTACCTCCCAGTTTAATCCCAATACGGAGTATTTAGGTTTCATCAAGGTAAATTCTTTGACAATCTCAGCAACTTGAAGTCCGTCAACAAACACGAAGAATCTTGGCAAAAAACTCCAAACTTTCTGTTGAAGAAATATGCGCTCCGTTTGGTTGGCATCGTAAACATGCAGTTTTTTACCCAATGAAAAAATTTGTCCTTCCACGAAGTAGCGATCATTGCCCATCTCGTCTTTCACAGTGAACTTATCGTTCCAAGAAAACACTTTTTGTTTAATGTAAAGTTTCATTTGGTTATCCCCTTATCTCTATCTCTGATTTTACACGGTGAATGAACAAATGTCATCCCAATTTCATCCGAGTATATACACAATCATCCTTAAAGATGTTATAGTGAAATCGCAACATGGAGACGTGAAATAAATGAAAATCAGAGTTAATATGCTTTCAAGTGCGGATGCTGTTGAAGGCCAAGGTGTCGGCAGTGCTTATTTAGAACTTATCAGTTTGTTGAAAGAAGAAGCTTATCACGCCCTCGATTTAACAATTAATGAATCCGGTTATTTTGATATCAACCATATTCATACCATTGACCCCATGAATTTTTACAAAGTCAAAATGCATAAAGGCGCTAATATTATGGCTGTTCATTTCCTTCCTCATACGTTAGAAGGTTCCATCGATTTGCCAAGATTCATCTTTGCCGGGTTAAAACACTATATTGTTGATTTTTATAAAAGTGCAGATTATCTGGTGGTCGTCAATCCGATTTTCATCAAAGAATTAATTCAATTAGGTATTCCGGAAAGTCGGATCAAGTATATTCCTAATTATGTTTCAAAGCAGAAATTCTATGCTTATGCTGATCAAAGACGTGATGAAGTTCGGGCGAAGTACAACGTCTCGAAAGAAGATTTTGTGGTTATCGGTGTCGGACAGGTCCAAATGCGAAAAGGTGTCGTGGATTTTGTTGAGGTGGCGAAACAATGTCCGGAAGTTAAGTTTTTGTGGTGTGGCGGATTCTCGTTTGGAGCAATCACCGATGGGTACCATGAACTGAAAAATGTCATGGAAAATCACCCGGAGAATGTTCAGTTTTTAGGCATCATTCCTCGTGAAGATATGAATGATATTTACAATGTAAGTGATGTTTTATTCATGCCATCTTATAACGAACTGTTTCCGATGGCAATTTTGGAGGCGTGTAACTTGCACAAGCCCTTATTGTTGAGAAATTTGGATTTATATGAAGATATTTTGTTTGATTCATATTTGAAAGCTGAGAATAATGAGGCATTTGCTAAGATTCTATGTGATTTAAGGAAGGACTTTGACTTCAATCAACAAGCCATGGCATACTCGCAGAAGATAAGCACGTACTACTCCAAGGAACATGTTTTGAAACAATGGTTGGATTTTTACCATCAGGTGTATGAAAATTCGTATTCAGATATCAAGACTGTTAAAGTTGATTCAGAGGACTTTGATAAGATTCTTTGCAAGAAAAAACAGATGTTGATACTCGATGAAAAGCATTATGCAAGCAGTGTGTTTATCAAGGATCAACCCTTTTCAATCTTGCATCGATTCAATAAAGATCGGGTAATCAGTGTAAAAATCGTTGATTTTGAGGAGTTCAATTATCTTGATGAGGAAACAGCTTTGGATATTCTCATTAAAAATCAGGATAAACTTAATCTTTCCGCTAAAGATATGTTTAAGTTTAGTAAAAAGAAAAATTTCGCACTTTTAGAATTTGGTTCAATTACAGAATAATGACCGCGCAAGCGGTTTTCTTTTGGGCAAAGAAATCCAAAGCTGAATCACGATATGGTATACTCAGATGGAAATGAGGGATTCTGATGATTGCTGAATCGATAAAATTATTAAAAACCAAAAAACTGATGGTTCAAGGATTACTATTCTTTACCTTCTTTATGGTTATATATACAATGATTGACGGATTTAATTTGAGTTATGCGGCCATGTCGCAAGAATACGGATCTTATCTGGTTGCTACTAACATTATTTTAAATATAGCGATGGCATCTCTAAGTGCATTATTATTAAACTTAAGCACAGCGATGGCTTCCTTAAAAGGCAAAGACAGCAAAGGTTCGAATCTTAGCTTCGTATCCGTCTTGTTTGGAATATTAACCTATGGATGTACACCTTGTGTTATTGCTTTCTTTGCTAGTGTGGGAATTGCCTTTTCGGTCATAGCCTTACCTCTAGCAGGGCTTCCCTATAAATTGATATCGCTATTGCTCGTCGTCATCGGAATTATTTGGACTCTTCGCGAAATCAAGTTCGGACAATGCAAAGTTAATTATTCAAACTGAAACCACTTGGAAGTGGTTTTTTTACGTTGACTAAATCATTTGATTTTTCTATACTTACATCAACGAGGTCACTATATGAAGATTAAAAAGGAAATCATCGCAAACAACGTTATATTACGATTAATCAATGTTGATGATAAGGAAGCCTATTATAATGCCGGATTTAAAACAATGGATGAGCAATCCAGGCATTTCACTCAGACCAAGCATGTTTATAGTCAACACCAGATATATGAATATGTTGATCGGATTGTGGAGGATGAAACTCGCTATGATTTCTTAATCATTGATTTGAATCATCAGATCTGTGGTGAGTCTGTCCTCAATGAAATTGATTGGGATAAGCGTAGCGCAAACTATCGAATTGCTTTGTTTGATCATGAAAATTTTGGTAAAGGTGTCGGTAGCGCTTCTGTAAAACTCACAGTTCAATTTGGATTTAAAGAACTTGGATTAGATCGTGTAGAATTGGAAGTGTTCGACTTTAATGAAAGAGCCATTAAATCTTACTTAAAAGCCGGGTTTCAGGTTGAGAGTATTGAAAACGAAGTACAGCTGTTGGATGGCACTTCAGGCAAAATAATTAAAATGAGCATAACAAAAAACAGTTTATAGCTTAAAGGAAAAAGTCACTTTATAGTGACTTTTTGTTAGGAGAATTTATCGAAGAATACATGTTCATCTTGAATGTCATGTTTTTGTAACACTTTGATACATGCATTGATCATCCCTGGTGAACCGCACAAATAAGCTTCTGCTTCTTTTAAATCTCCGGTCATCCGATCGACTACATCGGTAATCAAACCCACTTCTCCGGTCCAGTTTTCTTCAGGTTTTGGATCAGATAATGCCGGAATATATGTGAAATTCGGAAACTCTTCGGAGAGTTTGACAAACTCTTCGGTATAAAACAAATCTTTCGTCGTTCTTGCCCCAAAGAAATACTTAACCTTGCGTGGCATCCCTTGGTCTCTCAGATATTGCACGATGGAGCGAATCGGTGCTTTACCGGAACCTCCGGCGATACAGATCATATCGCGATCAGAATCTTCCTGTAGATAGAAGTGACCAAAAGGTCCGGTAACGATGATTGTATCACCCAGTTCCAAAGCTTTATGGACGAACGTTGTTGCCTGACCATTGGGGACCATCCGGATGATCATTTCAAGATGTTCCTTATCCTTTGGATTAGAGGCCATCGAATAAGCACGAATGACTTCGATGCCCGGAACACGGATTTGTGCATATTGACCCGGTTTGAAATCGATCTGTTCGCCTTCTTTCAATTTAAAGCGAACCAATTTAATGTCATAGGTGAGATCTTCAATATAATCAACGACAGTTTCATATTCCTTAGCGTTTAACAACACTTCCGGAATTTCGATTTTCATATCGCCGCGAACTTTTACCTGGCACGACAACCGTACTCCGCTGTCTCGTTCTTCTTGGCTGAGAAAGGGATCTTCGGTTGGCTTGATCTCGCCATCACCCCCTTCGATCAATCGGAATTTACACATTCCGCACGTCGCCTTGCCGCCACAAGCCGATGGTAAAAAGATTTTATTTTGATTGAGTGAAACCAATACACTCTCATCACCCGAGACGGGAAATTTAGTGTCTTGATTGACAGTGATCATTTTCTCACCACTTCCACCCATTAGTTTATCCACTAATATCAAAATAAAGGTAATCGTTAATAGTATTCCAATCAGTACGATTGGTACGTAAATATTCATGCGAACCTCCTAAAAGCTCAGCCCGGTAAATCCTAGAAACGCAAGTGACAGGATTCCGAGAATGATGAATACGATTCCCTTACCAACCAAGCCGCGCGGTACATCACTTTGGATGGCTGCCATTTTCTCGCGGACACCGGCAACGATGATGATAGCCATCATCCAGCCCAATGAAGATGCAAATGAGAAGGTTGCGGTTTGAAGGAAATTGTAATTACGATTGACAAAGAATAGCGATACAGCCAAAACCACGCAGTTAACGGTGATTAATGGCAAGAAGATACCGAAGGAAGAATAGACTTTCGGTAAGTATTTTTCAATAAAGATTTCAAGAATTTGAACGGTTGCGGCGATGGTGATGATAAACACCAACAACGCCAAATTTGTTGTATTCGTTGCTTTTAACAGCAAATAAATCGGATAGTTAATAATACCGGTTAATGTAACCACGATAACAACAGCAATCCCCATGCCTTTGGCATTTTTAACATTGGTAGAAATGGCGATCAACGGACACATACCCAAAATAAAGGTAAAGGCGATATTGTTATTAAGTAATGATGAAACAAAGAGATCAGTTAAGTTCATATCGATCCTCCTTAAACAGTTTCATAATAGTGGATCCATTCGCGGATCAACCATATGAACAACCCTAGAACAAAGAAGCCACCCGGAGCTAAAGCCATAACCGCCCATGTCGGGAAGGTGACTGGCATGATTTGAATGTTTAACAAAGTTCCGAAGGCTAACAATTCGCGGACAACCGATACCATTAGTAATACAAAGGTATAGCCCATGCCACTGGCAAATCCATCGATCAATGAGTAACGCACCGGATTACGGACAGCGAAGGCTTCCGCGCGTCCCATAACAATACAGTTCGTGATGATTAAGCCGACATAAGCACCTAACGCTTTACTGATGGCCGGGAAATAAGCGGCTAAGAACATTTGTACAGCAATAACAAAGGTAGAGATGATGACCATGTAGGTAACCATCCGAACTTTGGGAGGAATAAAATTGCGTATAGCGGCAACGGCTGCGGAGCTGGCCATAACGACAAAGGTCACACCCAATCCCATCGCAATTGCATTTTCTACTTTATTGGTGACGGCAAGTGAACTGCAAATCCCCAACACGGCCACAACGACCGGATTGTTGCGGGATATACCGTCTTTCATGATGTTATACCATTTGGTATATCTTAATCGGATAAGTTTCATGTTACTCTCCTAACTGTGCTAAAGCACTGACACGCTCAGCATAATTGTCATTGAGCATTTGTTCAAAAGCCTTAGACGTGCGAGTCGCACCTGTGATACTGTCGACCTCATTGGGTTTATTCGCTGCAGAGTCAGGAATGTTGACCTCAATTTTCGGAACGATCATGATTCCCACATATTTCGCCAAATATTTCAAATCTGCGACTACACCACCTAATCCCGGTGTTTCTTCCTGTTGCATGATTCGAATCTGACGAATCGTTTCCTTATCATTCTCCAATGTAATAATCCCAATGATCGGACCCCAGACTCCACCACCGCTAAATTGATAACTTACGCGGCCGGAGCTTTTTTCAACATAAAACGTATATTCTCCAACTTTTTCAGTTTCGATGTTTTCATCAAAAACCGCCGAGATATTACCGGTATTAAACGATATATCATTGGCGCTTAATACAATTGATTTAAGTTCGTTGGCTGCGTTGGCATCAATCAAAGGACGAGTCCAGACTTCCATACCTACAAAAACGACTGATGTCAATGTTCCTAAAATCAAAATGAACCACACCATATTTAAGTAACGTTTCATTGAGTTACCTCCGAGAATTTTCGATTAATTTTCATACTGTCAATAATCGGGGCAAGTGCATTCATAATAATGACCGCAAATACGACGCCTTCAGGGAAAGTTGCGAAATTGCGGATAATAACCGTAATCAAGCCGATTCCAATGCCGTAAATAATTTTGGAATAAGGATATTTAGGTGCTGTTGAAGCATCTGAAACTAAGAAGAATGCCGCAAACATGGCTCCACCTACCAATATTGAAAGAAGTGGATCTCTAAATTTCTCCGGCGATAACAATCCGCCGAGAAAGTTTACGATAAATACGGTTGCCAAAAATGACAACGGCGCTTTCCAATCAATGATTTTCAGAACTATTAATAATAGTCCAAGGACAATAATGCCCAATCGGAATGTTTCACCAATTGCTCCCGGTACGTTCCCCAATAGTAAATCTGTTATAGAGTATGGAAACTCAAGCGCTCGATTCAGTGTTATTAATGGCGTAGCAGTTGCAACGACATCCTCTGTAATCGGATTTAACCATTTGGTCAGCATAGCGGGAGGGAAAGCAAAATAAAGAAACAGAATTCCGACGACGGATGGATGGAACACATTTTTTCCTAATCCGCCGAAGATGGCTTTTCCAAAGAATACACCAAAGGTCGAGCCGATGGCAGCCATCCACCAGGTTGCTGTTGGTGGCATCATTAAGGAAAAAATCAACGGAACAATGATCCATGAATTCTCAATGGATTTCTTGCGAACCTTAGCAAATAAAATTTCGACTAAGTAGGCAAAGACTGTGGATACAGCTGTAATCAGTAATACATTTAATCCAAAGATATACGTAGCATAAAGCAGGAGTACCCCGAGTGCAGAAGTGAAGATGATCAGATTTTTCTGAGACATCACAACATTAGGGTTTGAGGATTGAATTAAAGTCATTGGATCACCACTTTCTAATATGAGCTTTTTCTTATGGTCAGAATATCTTTCCCGAATATTCGATTTGAGTATATCACATCCTTTTGTCATATTTAAGTGATATACATTATCGATTGTGATGATAAAAAACCTACTAAATAGTGCAATTTCTTGATATTTTCACAATGTCGGTTTTATTCATTCACAAAGTCAAAAAAAGATGCCGAAACTGTGAATCAATCGGTCAATCGCGTGATATTTTTCGATGTTTAATCATTCTATATCAATATTGTAACGGAAAACACTATTTTTTGATAGTAATTTGTTGGTTTGAAAATTGAAGGGAAAACCTATTTTCACAAAAAAAGACCGCAATGCGGTCTACTCCATAACAAATTCTACAAATTTCTTTAGTGAGTCGGTTTGAGGTTTTTCTAAGATTGAAACAGGTCCATGCTCTACGATTCGACCATCCTCCATAAACAATATGTAGTCAGCGGCTTTTTTAGCAAATCCCAACTCATGAGTAACTATGACAAATCGCATGTTCTTTTCACGTAGTTTCAAAACGGTTCGAAGTACTTCGCGGGCAAGAATCGGATCGAGTGAAGAGGTCGGTTCATCGAGAAACATAACTTCCGGGGATATGGCCAGACTGCGAATGATGGATACACGTTGTGCTTGTCCTCCGGATAATTGGATGGGTTTTTTGTTCATGTGCTCGACAAGTTCAAACTGTGTAAGTAAATCGATGGCAATCTGCTTAGCTTCTTCCGGAGTTTTATTATGAACTTTCTCAAGAACGAGTGTGATATTCCTAAGCGCAGTTAAATGGGGGAACAGATTGTGAGACTGAAAAACAAACCCGATTTTTTTATAGTATTCTTTAGCTTCCGTATGGATGACATCAATATCATTGATATGAATATCACCGCTGTCAGGATCTTCGATTTTGGACATCAGTCGTAATAACGTCGATTTCCCAGCTCCACTGGGACCGATGATCGCAATGGCTTCCGCATGTTCGAGTTTGAGGGTTAAATCTTGTAGAATAGCTTTTCCATTGTAGGAATGATTGATGTTGCTTAAGTTAATTTTCATGCGGACACCTTCTTTTCAATCCACCGTGACAATGCGACCAGCGGAATGGTCATGAGCAAGTAGGTCACAAACATTAACAGATATCCTTCTACGTAGAGTAGAAGGTTCGCTTGAATGCGATCGATTTGAAAATACAGTTCTTTTACGCCAATGACACTGAGTAAACTGCTTCCTTTGATGATGAACGTAAGATTACCGATTAGTGGCGGAAAAATTACTTTCAATATTTGGGGTATAATAATATAGCGATAGGCTTGGGATTTGGTAAAGCCAAGCACTTGAATCGCTTGATATTGATTGGCATCGATGGATTCCATCGCACCAAGTAAGACACTTTTCATGTAGGGGGCCATGTATAAACTGAATGCCAAAATTCCTACGTTTAAGCGATTGCTTATTCCCATCGGTATGGCGATGAAGTAGTACATGGCAATGATAAATACGATCAATGGCGAGCCGAAGACGATTTCTTCGAAAATTCGGCCGATGTAGCGGAAGAATGGTAATTTGGATACGGATGCCAAGTACAGTACAAATCCGGTGAACACGCTGAAGAAGAGCGAGGCTAAACTGATATAAAGCGTCAAAAGCCAGCTCTGGAAAATTTCCGGACCGGCTGGCCATAGACGTGTCATATCAAAGTTTTCTTTTCCTGGGTAAGAGTAGGCGATAAAGAAGATTAATAATCCATATAGCGCCAGTGCTAGCAGGAAATGAATACTTTTTTTAATCATTGGAGGTTAAGAATAAATCGAAACCTTCTTCAAGCAAATATTCGGATAATAGGATCGAATCGTACTTTTCGCGCAGACGGGTATTAACGCCTTCTGATTCCATTGAAGCAATGAATTCATTGGCTTTTTCAAGAAGTTCAGTATTTCCTTTTTTGACGCCCATGCCGATCGGATTTACTTGTAGAGCATCTAAGAAGAGAACAGTTGATGCAGGATTCGCTTTTTGATTGCTTGCAGCAGCCAGTAAGCTTAATACAGTGGCTTGAGCAGCACCGGTTGTAACTTCAATAACAGCAAGTGCTGCACTGTCAGTTTCAATGGCTGTGCCTGGGTTAGCCGCTTTAGAAGTCGGGATATCCAAGAATACTGTACCTTTTTGACCGGCAAATTTGACACCGTCAAACGCTAATACATCATCGATGGTTTTAATGTTATTGGCTTCAACGAACGTTTTATTCACTAAAGTAACCAATGGAAAGTAAACATAAGGGGTGGTGAAGTCAATGGTTTCCTGACGTGCCGGAGTGATGGACATGGATGCGATGATAATGTCGATTTCACCGGTTTGTAAGGATGTAATCAATGTGCCAAACGGTAAGTCAACAATTTCAACTTCGCGGCCCATAAATTCACCAAGTTCTTTGGCTATATCTACACTGATACCGCTTGGGTTGCTAGAGGAATCTACGGTTTCAAAGGGCGGATAGCGAAGATCCATACCTACTTTCAATGCGGGAAGTTCTTCTTTGGGTGCGCACGCAGACAATGCGAGCAAGATGACGGATATGATGAGGATGAGTGATTTTTTCATGTTAAGGGTTTCCTTTTCTAATCGTAAGTAAAGTATACGTATTTTATGCCACTGTTACAACAGATATGATTTTATACAATTTAATTGATTAAATATTCGTTAGTTCTGTCCAATCTTCTGGAATTTTGGAGTTTTGAGCAAAGATTGCACCTAACAACATAGCTCTTTCTGCACTAGCGCCACCCAAACGGACATTAGTCTCGACCATGTCTTCAAATGAAGTACATTGATTCAAGATTCTGAAAATAAGTGGAACCGATTGTGGAATGTGACAGGCAATTCCTGCATATTGTTTAATAAAGTCTCGGGTGTTTTCCATACTCAATGCCATCGCGAGTTTTTCTTTATAAGTCTCTGGGGCAAGTTCAATGGCTTTTTCAAGAAGTTCCAATCTCGGCATACGAGCCATATTTTCGAAAATGTAGTCAAACATATCAAAGAACTGACGATATTCAACTTTATCGGTGAAAAGTTGTGTGAGTTGCCAGGCACGATCATTTCCAAGTCCAAGTTCTTTGCTTACTAAATATGGAATAAATCCGACCAAATGGTCATCAGATACCGGTAATGTTGGCAAATTGAGTCTCAATTTTGATGACATCGCATTGATTAACATTGTGTGGTTGTAGGTCTCAATGTACCCAATATAAGGTCCGCCTGGTTTGGTCTGTTCGAAGATCAAATTCCGATAATCTTCAATATCGAAGTCCGATTTTTCTTTGATTGCATCAAAAAGCCATTTCAGATACATTCCCTGAGTTGTAACATCTCCGAGTTTGGCGTAGGGATAGCCGTAAAACGATGGTTTAGCTTTTGAGTAATGTTCAAGTGATGGAAGTTGAAATACGAGCGATTGTGTTTTTGCGAGTTCTTCAAGATAGTCCATGTCGTAAATCCAGTGAAAGCCAAGGCTGGCCGCGTTGGCGATAAGTGCGGGTTTGATATATTGGTTCATAGGTTACCTCTTTTCTCTATTATATTACAATTTTACGTTTCGCCTAATGATATGCATTGCATACAATTTAAAAGCTCCTCTTCAGGAGCTCGTACTGTGTAGAATGAAGTTTTCAAGAATTTGATTGAATGAACCTGGGGAATCCAAATTGGCTACGTGAGACGCCCCTTCTACTGTGAATGTTTCACATCCCGGATAGGCTTCCGGCCAATGTTTCATACATTTCTTAATCGTGCTCGTTCTGTCATTTTCGCCACATCCGACAAACAATGGTGCGTCAAATTGGAAATTCATCTCTCTAAGACATGTATTAAGGCCTCCCCATGAATTAACAAACTCCCTTTTGTTGAATTTATTTATCATAGATGCATACATTTTTCTGGCCTCAGGTGTCGTTGTGCATGCTTTGGTCATTTCTTTCATCAGCATTTTCCAAGGATATAGGTTCATCAGTGAAACGGAGTGCTTAAGTGTCCACTTTTCAAAAGATGAATATACCGGCAGAAAGATCGGTGTCGATCCTGTGATTAAATATCCTTTCGCTTTACCATAATTGTGAGCGAACTCTTGAATGATGTATCCGCCCATGGATAATCCAATCAAAAGATAGTTCTCAATCTCTTCTTTTAGAATGATGTTGTACACATCTTCGGCCGCAAGTCTTACGGAAAATTCTTCGCATGGTCTTGAACTTCCATGTCCTCGCACATCGATGTTAACGATGGAGTACCGTTCACTGAAGTATTCTATCTGAGGCGTCCACATATCACTGTCGACTCCATACCCGTGAATAAAAATTAAAGTATATTCTGTCTTTAAATCATTCATATAATAAGTCGTATCGCATAAATAACCATTAATCTTACGTCGTTCCATATAATTACCTTTTGTTTCTGTCACTATATCATTATACCACGTAAATTGATAAATATACGGAAAATCGAAATATAATCAGAATAATTATATGATATATTGTTCTTATAACTATTGACCTACATGATATTGTCTTTATTTGCCATATTTAAGGGTTTAATCGAATGAATGAAATAAAAAAATACCCTGCGAACAGGGTATTTGGATAATCGATAAGTATTACGGTGTCAAACCCAATGCGGCATCAGCAGTAATCAAACCATAACCGGTTGCATCAGCACCCCATGATATAACTTTGATCGATCCATTGGGTTGATAGACATTCTTCGAACCAGCACCCATTGGAATGGCAGCCGCTTCTAGAATATCTTCTGCATCAGAAGCAACTAATGTAGGATTTTTTTCAAGCATTAATGCAACGATTCCTGCGACATGTGGGCTCGCCATTGATGTTCCGCCTAAGAAATAGAATGTTCTTGCAATTCCACTATTCAATTGATATGGACCGACGATCCAGGAACCCGGAGCAGCAACATCTAAATCTTGACCTTCCTTTGCGCGACTTGAGAATTCAGTAATGTACATTTGATTGATAGAGTTAGTTTCTGTTACATTTAAACCATTCCACCAAGAACCACCTGTACCTGGATACCATTCACCGATCCACCCGGAGGCGGCAACGGATATGACAGGTTCGTAAGCCCCAGGATAACCCATGCCTGCTGTACCGCTGTTACCTGCGGAAGCAACGATGATTACACCAGCCGCAATTGCATAGTCAATAGCTTCTTTTTCAATTGCATCTAAAGCTGATCCACCTAAACTCATGTTAATAACAACTGGATAGTCTGCCAATGGACCTAGCTTAAGGTTGGCTACATAAGTGATACCCATAGCTATTACTGAGGACCATCCGCTTCCATTTTGATTCAGTACCTTGACTGGAATAATTGTTACATTTGGAGCCACACCGTTAATTGGTGTACCACGTAAGTTGTATCCCAAAATTGTGCTTGTAACATGAGTTCCATGACCATTTTGATCATGTTCCCATTTGTTCGGTTGGAACGAAACACTTCCTGCTAATCCAGCTCCACCGCCAAAGGAAGCCGCATATTCTTCTGCAATTCTTTCTTCTGGGAAGTATTGACGCCAGGAATCGTGTAAGCCAGTATCTAGTACTGCTACATAAACTCCTGTACCATCGTATTCTACTGTGCGATTATTTGGTCCAGGATTTGTTACGTTGATAACGTCAAGATTCCATGTACCATAACCACTATTAAAATCTGTTAATCCTACAGTGTCGATTGGAGCCCCATTACGCTCAGCATCTTCACCAACTGCTTCAACAAACGGTAGCGCTACGATTAGCGCAACTTTATCTTCTCTAACCTTCATCGTCAAAGCGTCTAGTTCTTCAAAAACTGTAAGAACGGTTCCGTGTCCTTTTAATACCTTAAGGACCTCAGCTGTGACATCTGATTTTAAGACGACATTCAAATTCACGGTTCCGATTTTACCGGCTGCCCCAACGGGTAGAAGCGCTAGGAGCATAGTAGATACAACAATAAATCTCAACAAGATTCGTTTCATAAGTTACCCCTTTCTTAAACGACTTGGTCTTCCTGTTAACTTCGGAGAAGATTTGGTAAAAGGCACTTCTGCTAAAAGAAGTGCTTATGACGATTTCTAACTCCGAATGCTTGGATTAATTCAATTATACTCCTTTAAAAATAAATGAAAACCGATATGCGATATATAATTGATGAAATGTAAGATAGTAGTCATGACTTTTCATGAATTTTCATGACAAATCAAAAAGTGACAAACCAATCTCATTAGAACAGGGTTGGCAAAGGTGTTATAATTAAATTATTAAAGATTTAATTAATAAGTAAAGAGAGGAAATACCATGAACATCAAAGATTTTCGTTTTGACGGAAGTAAGAAATTCAAAATCAATGACTTCGAAACGAAGCAGGAAGGCAATTTTAAAGATCGAGCAGAAGCTGAGGAACGACGTGATGATCACATCATGGATTTACAAGTTCTTCAAGAAAAGCTTTATGCTGAAGGTAAGGAAGGTGTTCTGATCATCTTTCAAGCGATGGATGCGGCAGGTAAAGACGGAGCGGTCAAATATGTTATGAGTGGTGTCAACCCTGCTGGCATATCTGTACACAATTTTAAAGTGCCCTCATCAGAAGAGTTGGCTCATGATTACTTATGGAGAGCGATGAAAGTTGCTCCGCAACGTGGTATGATCACTATTTTCAATCGATCTTACTATGAGGATGTGCTCGTTGTTAAAGTTCATCAATTGCACAAGAAAGTCGGTCTTCCTGAAAGAGTAGTTACGGACGGCATTTTTGAGGATCGTTACAATCAAATCATAAACTACGAAAAGCATCTGCATCAAAACGGCTTTCGAGTCATTAAGATTTTTTTGAATATTTCAAGAGAAGAGCAGAAGAAACAATTTTTACAACGAATTGATGATCCAGCAAAGAATTGGAAGTTCAGTGATGGAGATATTGTTGAGCGTGGCTATTGGGATAAATATATGGAAGCGTATGAAGCCGCAATCAATGCTACATCCACGCCGGAATGTCCGTGGTACGTTGTACCTTCGGATAAGAAATGGTTTGCACGAGCTTTGATCGCAGAGATTGTTGTGAGTACGTTGGAAGAAATTGATCCTAAGTATCCGGATGTCAGTGAGGAAAGAAAACAAAGACTCGCAGAATTCAGGGGTATGCTAATCAACGAAGAATAGCTTAGACAGGCCGTAGTTATGCGGTCTTTTTGTTAAACAAAAACACTCCATCAGGGATGAAGTGAGATATGTTATTTGATTGGTTCCCCACAGTTTGAACAATACTTCTTATCAGATACTGATTCTTTTGCGGATTCTTCAATAAAACCCGCGGATATAATCCCCGTGGGAACTGCTACCATTAAAATGCCGAGCACAGCAATGATACCTGCAACTATTCTGCCTCCCAAAGTAATTGGATAAATATCGCCATAACCAGCCGTGGTAAATGTTGCGATAGCCCACAATAAACCTGAAAAGGCGTTAGCGAAGACTTCTGGTTGAGCACGATTCTCTAATGCATGCATTAGTACAGAAGAAACGACCATTAACAATGATACGACAAATAACGATGACAGCAATTGGCTTTTCTTTGCTACGAAAACATTGGCAATGGTTTTAAGTGCTGATGTATAGCGATTTACTTTAAATATTCTCATCAATCGTATCATTCTGAAAATGCGCAAAACCCGCAGATCAATCGGCATTAAAAATGGTAAGTAAAACGGTAAAATAGCCACAAGATCTATAATGGCCATGAAAGAATATGAGTGCTTCAATCTTGCTTTGAAAGGTTTAAGTTGGGGATACCTTAAATCCGCAGTCCACAGTCGCATGATATATTCAATTGTAAAAATGACGATTGAAACTAACTCGATGTTGGAAGACCATCGATAATATGTCTCACTCATTTCAAACGTGTCCACGATTATAAGTAATATATTTACTATGATAATCCCGATAATCAGAAAGTCAAAAATATCACTGGCAAGATTGTTCTCACCATCTTCTTTGATGATGTTATATGTCCACTTTTTAATCATATATAGTACCATCCTTAATTCAATTATACACATTCAACCTATATTTTGATTAAATGTCGTAATTTGATTCGAAATTAAAGAGATATACGATGCAAAAGTGTAAATATTGGGAATTATTCGATAAGAAAAGTATTGGATCTATCAGACCAGATACTAGAAAGTTTATTAGATTTCAACATTCATCAATACATTATATATTCCAATACATGCAACATATACCGTCGCAAATAGGTAGGTCCAGTTGGCTTTTTTTACATAAAGATAAATCAATAGCGGAACAATTATGAATCCTCCGGCTAGCAGAATGATCAAATCAGATTGTTCATAAAGAGCAATTCCAATCATAACCAGAACTACCATTAGCAATAACGTCAGAGCGGCTGACCAAAGAGTATGTTTCAGTTGTTCTTTTGTCAGCAACCACTTAGCAACGAATACTAAGGCGATAGCTCCTACAGCATACGCCGCAAACGCCAGAAAGTAAGAGGAAACCTCTCCGGATGGTGTTTCGCCAAGCAGTTGAAAACCATTAATTATGATGGCTAGCACAATAAAGCCAATACTGAATAACACAAACCCTCCCAACATGATCGTTAGTGCAGAAACGATCATCGCAGATATGTTTTTTGTCTTCATAAAGATCTCCTTTCTTTAAAGATAAGGCTATCTACATTTTTTAAGAATCTCTCTTGCTAAATGCTCTTCAATTTCATCGAAATCAAAGGATGTAATCCTTCGTCGATTATCAGGATCAAGCAAGCGATAATGGTGTGAAAGGATATTCTGCTGAATACAGTAACCATCCTTTTCTAAAACAGCTTTCCACCAAATCTTACCTCCCATGGTTCTGGGATATTTCACACCTACATCATCAAATGCTATTGCCACAATAATATCCTCAACATCACCTCCCAGTTGATTATTGATGATTGTACTATTTGAAAAAATAATGGCTAACGCAACGGCACTTGTCCAGCTCAAAGTGCTTCGCCCTTTCTCGATTTCAACCAAAGTTTTCTTAGAGAGGCCCAATATAGCCGCCATTTTATCTTGGTTAAGACCATATTCATTGCGAATAAGCTTAATGTGTTCGTTCATAATATTAATAAATTGTGATTTTTTCATAGCAAACATTGTGTCTCTCTTTGTAGTGTAATTTTACACTATTTGTATACATATTACAACATATTATCCAAAGAAAAATCACTTCGTCGATTGAAGTGATTTAGCAAAATCATTTATGCTAACTCTATGTCTGATTATAATTTACTCGTCATATGCTGCATTCAACTGCTTAAGCATAACATAGACCGCTTCATAAGTTTCGCATACATCATTTGGAACTTCGTAATCATGCGTTATTTCTTTAAGCTGAATAAACTCCTCGTCTAAAAGTGGTTTAGCGGGGTGATTTTCTTTGGTTTTCTGATTGATAACATCGAATAATTTGCGAACATCATGGAACTCCGGATGATGATCTCCATGCACTCGATCTACTACAGGAACGTACTGGATTAATACTGGTAATGTATCTTGAGATACTTTGTCATACATTGATAATTGTGCCATTATATTTCCCTTCTTTCTTTGGGTATAGAGAATCTGATTCTCTTCTCAATTAATTATAATCATTAGTTATTTATCATGCTTTGATATGAATCAAATTTCTGTATATTTAGTATACTAAATTACAATTTTTGTGTATTTTACAGAATAGTCGAGGATTCTTCTTGAGAATTCTCGACTTTCATCTATTCTAAGATTTGCTTGTTCACTACAGCCTCGGTTAATTGTTTCGATAATTGGGTTTGCAAATTCGGTCGATATGAACGATTTGTTTCAACGTTTCGGACAATACGTTCTGATAAGATTTTCTTATAATTTAAAACATCCTCAATTACCTGTTTTACATTTTCTGCTTGTAATACGACAAGATCACCTTTATGCGCCATTTCTAATGCTATCTTAGTTGCTTCTTTTTCATCATTAACCAAGGTGATTCTCTCTTGTTTGAAACCGACTGCTAGAAGCCCTTCTTTCACAATTTCAGACGTTTCACCTGCGCCTCTACCCCTTGGTACAGCATCACAAATAATCACATGATCATAGTATTTTGCAAGAGCACTCCCGAATGCCAGAATGTCTCGACGTCTTCGATTGCCTACACCACATGTCATACGAATTTTTCTGCCTGGCATTAAACTATTGATAAACTCGCCAGTAGCTTTGATAGCGCCAACATTGTGTCCATAATCAATTACTACTTTAAAATTACCCATATCTATTATGTTCATTCTTCCTGGAGTCTGGCCAATCGAATGATTGAAGCTGAGTAGTCCAGCTCTTATTTCAACTTCATTCAATCCAAGTACAGCTGTTGTAGCCACTGCCGCCATAACATTTTCAATATTAAACAAGGCTTTTCCTTCGAAAGTTATGGGGATTTCATTCAGATTGCAAACAATTGACATCCAACCTTTTCTAAGAATTACGACACGCCGATTTTGAATAGTAACATTAAAGTTTCCTTTATCAAAATTTTCTGCAAGAGCCGGATGTTTTGAATCTTTTGAGAATAGGACAGGATTTGCCCTTACTTTATCCAAGCGAGAAAGTACCATGGGGTCATCAGCATTCAGAATGGCATATCCAGATGGTTTAACCGCTTCAATTACTGTAGATTTTAATCTTGTCAACTCTTCCAAGGTGTCAATACCGCCTTCGCCAAGATGATCAGAAGAAACATTGAGAAAAACCCCAACATCACTTTCATCATACCCAAGTCCACGACGAAGGATCCCACCTCTTGCGACCTCAAGTACAGCTGTGTCAATTGTAGAGTCCATCAATACTCGGCGGGCACCTTCAGGACCACTATAATCTCCGGTTAGGATGGGTATATTATCTATAATTACACCGTCCGTACAAGTCATACCCACAGTGCTACCACTTAGCGCTAAAATATGGGAAATCAGTCTTGTAGTAGTCGTTTTGCCATTTGTTCCAGTTACTGCAACAATCGGTACTGAATGTTCTGTTCCAAGCGGAAACAGTAAATCAATAATGTGCGACGCGATGTTCCTATGCTTTCCTTTGGTTGGATTAAGATGCATTCTGAATCCTGGTGCCGCATTTACTTCTACGACTCCCGAATTTTCTCGAGTAAGGGGTACTTCGAGTGATTTTGCTATAACATCAATGCCTATAACATTTAATCCAATGATTTTTGAGATTCGCTCTGCCATCAATTGATTCATTGGATGAACATTTTCTGTAACATCCACGGCAGTGCCGCCTGTGCTGAGATTCGCTGTTGATTTGACATACATTTTCTCACCTTCAGGAAGAACACTATCTATCGTGAGGTGTTTAACCGCTAACTGACGTTCTGTCATAGAGTCGATAGTTATGAAGGTAAGATTTTTTTCATGTCCATAGCCCCGATTAGGATCTTTGTTGACTTCATTGATTAAACCTAGAATCGTATCTTTTCCATTACCGATAACGTACGCAGGTTCTCTGCGAGCTGCTGCAATAAATTTTCCATTGATTACAAGAATCCTAAAATCAAATCCCTTAAGATATTTTTCCACAAGACATATCTCGCAGACTTCCTGTGCTGCCTTAAATGCAACCAATAGATCTTCAACATTTAGGATATTGATAGTGATACCTCGCCCATGATTACCAACCAAAGGCTTTACAACCACGGGGTATCCGATGGCTTCAGCCGTTTGTAATGCTTCATCCACAGTTCTAACAGAAAGACCCATAGGTACGGGAATACCCATGGATGAAAGCAGTTTTTTTGTACTCTCCTTATCATCAGCGATCTCAACTCCTATGGCTGAGGTATTGTCCATCATTGTCGCTTGAATCCTTCTTTGATGCACTCCTTGACCCAACTGCACATAGCTATTATCGTTTAGACGAAAATGAGATATTCCACGGCTTTTTGCTTCGTCAATTATTGACTGTGTTGATGGACCTAACATACTGGACGCTGCTAAAACCTTTAATTCTATAATAAGTGGCTGCACATCCGTAATGATTCCTTCGAAGAGTTTTTCAACTATTTCAACAGCCATCTTACCCGCTCTTAAACCTGTCTTATACTCTAAGTAACTGTAAACTACGTGATAAATACCTGCGTCATCAGTCGTAAACGTTTTCCCAAAAGTTACATGATGTCCAGCAAGGTTTTGTAATTCCAAAGCCACATGCTCCACAACATGGCCAGCCCAAGTGCCACTCAAAAGTCGCTCATAAAACCCGCCATAGTTTCCCGGCGAGCAAGTGTGTTCCTCGAGGCTCGGCATCATTGAAGATAAATTTTCCTTAAAGTTATTCACCATATCCGTCGGTGTTGCTTCCAACCCCCCTATATCTAATTCCATAAAGACCACGGGTCGGTTGCTATAATAATTGGGTCCTCGTATGGTTCTGATTTCAACTATTTTCATGTGTAATTCCATCATTTCCAGCTTTGTGAAGCTTTTCTAAATCATCGGGTTTCAAGTATTTTTTATCACCTAAATCGTACCCATATCCGTCTACGATTGTGTGAATTATTAGATTTTCAATAGCGATAGCTTCATGAGAATCAATCTCAGCTACATTTGTATATTTAAGTTGATGACCATCCAAAATCACTGTTATCCCTCGCCCAATTGCACGAAGAATACGACCGCCCTCAATTACTAAACCCGCATCTTCGCCTAAACCAATTCCTGTATTTCTTGAATTCATGCACACAATTTGCATCAGACGACTGAATCGACCGCGCTCAACAAAGTGAGTATCGAGGACTACATTATCGATCAATCCTATACCGGCTGACATATTTATAGTGTCCTTATATAACGCTTCCTCTACTTCACCGCGATATACCATAGTTTCTGACATGAAGTTTGCACCGGCACTGGTTCCAGCAATGACACAGTATTCTTCTTCATACTTTCTAAGTATTTCCTTTTCGATTAAAGAACCGCCTAGAATGCTTGTAATACGTAATTGAGATCCTCCAGTAAAGAAAATGATGTCAGCTTTAGTGATTCGCTTAATTAAACTTTCTTCTGTGGTCTGCTCACGATCTGATATATTCATCAACTTCACCGTGTGATTACTATCTTCAAATGCCTTTAGATAGGTTTCACCCGCTTCATCCGGATATTTACTAGCTGCCGTAATGATTTCAATATTTTTCTTTTCTTTTTTGATTAGTAAAAGAATCTCGGAAAGAATTCTATGATCGTTGATATTATCCTCATGTCCTCCAATTGCCACCAGTATACCTCTAGGTACATTCTTATGTTTCTTTTTAGTATGATTTTTCATTTTTTACGTTCTATCAAAATATGTCAGTAACTGATAGAATCCTTTCAAGCCGAGTTTTTTTCGGCCATATTATATGCTTTTTTTAACATAAATAACAACACTTATTAAACTAAGATAACCTAAGAATTAAATGTGATACATTACATTAACCTTTCAACTCGTGAATGATCAAGTGAGAATATATGAATTACTTCGTACTTAATTAAGAAAGATTACAGTCTGCATTTGACATAATTTGATCAAACATACTACTCAAAAATGCAAAATCGCAAACTGTGTCTATTCTTATTGTAGTTTAATTATAATAATTAGTCAATATATATGTATATATATTATTTATATAATTATTGGAAATAATCCAATGAGTTATGTCGCTTGTTATGTCTGGTCGTACATTTTGTGAAGTTTGACTCAGTTTAAGAAGTTAGTAAAATTTAGCTCATCCGCTTTTTCAATCGTTATATCTCTCATTTGAGAGCGATAAAAAGCCAACTTAAATTCACTAAGTTGGCTTACTACTATTTGAGCGGTATTTTTGAACCGAACATAACATTGCCTTGTGACAAGAATAGAGCAAAAATCTATCAGAAAAAAGAAAGGTTCGGAATCGAAGTAAAATGGTCTTCTTTATTTAAGTTATTAGAAACTTAATTTCTTCATTCACATTGTACCCCTCAAAAAAGGGCTATGATATAATAATATAAGCTGATGAGTCAACAGAATCAAACAGATCTGAACAACTATCGTGCAGTCATGAAGGTCGTATCGTTTTAATCCATCAAGATTGATAAGAAAGGAAAATGTATGTTTCAATACAAACCGGCTATCTGCTATTCAGGTTATAGAAATGGGCAAAGCCCAATTACTCAAACTTATCCGAGCGATGAGGAGGTTCTAGAAGATCTTGTATTACTTTCTAAGAATTTTGAATACATCCGCATGTATGACATATCAAAACACGCAGAATCGGTTTTAAGGGTAATTAAAGAACATCAATTGCCCCTGAAAGTTATGCTCGGTGTAGAACCCAAAGGCGAGATTTCAAATCCTAACTGCCCGTGGGGAGGTGTTTATAGTGAAGAAGAGCTCCTACAACACAAAACATTGAATATAACACAACTTGACCAGGTCGCGTTGCTCGCAAATCGCTATAAAGACATTGTGTTGGGGGTCTCAATCGGAAATGAAAACACCGCTCATTGGCATCCCAATAAAATGAGTCCTGCGACGTTGGTTGAACATGCGATTTACTTGAAATCTAAAACAGATCTACCCATCACGTTCTGTGAAGGTGCTTATGAATGGCGTAATCAAGGTGTGGAGTTAGCGAAAATAGTCGACTTCATTTCCATACATGTTTATCCCTTATGGCAACGTGTTCCTTATTCGGAAGCCGTTGAACTGACCATCAATCAGTATTATGAAACGAAAACCGCTTTTCTCGATAAACCGGTCATTTTCACTGAGTTCGGATGGACTACCAGTGCGACTGAGAATATGGATATTACTGAAACAAACGAAGACTATCAAAAAGCCTATTTGGATCAAATGATTGCATGGTCCAAGAAGAACCAAGTCACCATGTTTATTTTTGAAGCCTTTGATGAACCTTGGAAGGGTGGAGGAAATCCACTGGAAGCTGAAAAGCATTGGGGCATTTACGATGTTAATCGAAATGGTAAACCTTGGATTAGTCAACTTTAGATCATCAACTTCACTTGACATCATGGTTTCCATCAATGACGACTATTTAAGATAAATCCACTTAACAAAGAGACCCTCTACCATCGAAGGTTTCTTTTAATGCATCAGCACTGAATCGTCTTTACTATAAGTTGTTCTTTTGTTCTAATTTATTTTATTATACTTCAGAATATCATTGACTATTATACCAGAATTTCAATGACCAACTTATCTTGAAGGTTATTTTCTAGGCTTGAATCGTAGCATAATTACACTGATCTAAAAAATGTGTGATTGGAGGAATTAATATGATTTTATACGCAACTAAACAAACTATCGAACGATTTAGAATCAAGATGCCTAATCAGATGCACCAGGTTTCTGAAGCTGCTTCTAACCAAATTCTAAAAGATCAACAAGGAGATACCCTTCTGGAGTGGGGATTAAAATTGTTCTATTTTGATCGTCGGAAATGTATACAAGCCATGAATTTCGCGAGCAAACTTACGATATTTCTAATCGATGTGAAGGTTGATGACATGGAATATGTTGCAAATAGCATAGCTCTCTATTTGTTGGATTTGTACAAAACCGATAAAAATATAGTCAGTCTACTTGAGAAATTATTTTCGCAATATTCACTCTGTACTTTTTCTAAGCTCACTAATCGAAGCATTATTTCGTCATTGAATCGTAATCAATTGGATTTCGCTAATGATGGTTATACATTCTTCAACTACATAGAGAATGGTATTTTGCAAACTAGAGAAATAAATCATGATGTTAATTTTCATTGGCTGGTAACTCAAACTATTAACGGAAAGACAGAATATATTTACTCTGGTGATCTTTTTAAAGCATTGTTGCTTGATCGATACAAAAATGTTGCACAAAGTGATAAAACATCATAATTTAAAACAAAACCGCTTTTCAGCGGTTAGTTTTTGCATTTGGTGGAGGTGAGGAGAATTGAACTCCTGTCCAAGAAGTGTCCCACATTCAGAGGTCTACAGTTTATTCCATTTGCTTTTGATCAACCCTTAAGAAATAGACAAACAAGCGTTGATTTGCTCACTGGATTGTCGGTGCAGTCTCGCTGAGCGAACTACTCTGCACTTACCCATCGTTTCTGACGTCAGGGTATGGCCCAATGGGAAAGCCGTACCGGACGCGCTGATAGCTTTTTAGAGGCTAATTAAGCAGCGAAAGAAAGTCTGTTTCCAGTTATTTTTTTAGCCTTTAGGTAGCCACACCACTGCACCCTGAATCAAACGAAATCCTGTCGAAACCAAGACACCCCCGTTTGCAATTGAATTATACAACGAAAGTAAGAAAATGACAAGGATTCAAGACTTGTCATTAATTGAGATTTATTGCACAACGGTGTATAATGTTATCATATAAATACCAGGAGGTACACATATGGAATGGTTTTTTGGCTTATTAGCCATAGTCGTCGTCATCGGACTTTGGTTCATGTCGGCATACAATGGCTTTATTGCTTGGCGCAACAAAGTAGACGAAGCATTCTCCACCATGGATGTATATTTGGTCAAAAGATATGACTTGATCCCAAACTTGGTTGAAACCGTTAAAGGTTATGCCAAACATGAAAGCGAAACCCTTGAACGCGTCATATCCGCCCGTAATAAAGCAGTTAATGCTACGAATGTTGAGGATAAGGCTAAGGCTGAAGGCGAGTTCGCCGGAGTCTTGGGTCGTTTATTCGCACTTGCGGAAGCTTATCCGGACTTGAAGGCCAACTTGCAGTTCTTGGATTTACAGGCACAATTAAAAGTCTTAGAAGAAGACATTGCCAATGCACGTAAATTCTATAATGGAACGACCCGTCAATATAACACGATGGTCGAATCATTCCCTAACAATATCGTAGCGAACTTATTCAAATTTGTTAAACGTCCGTTATTTGAAGTGGAAGATGCTACCCAACGTCAAAACGTTAAAGTACAATTCTGAATCAAAAGGGACATATGTCCCTTTTTTTAACCAAGGAGGTAGCGGATGAAGAAACTATTTTTGCTTCTTTTTATATCGATTTTCTTATTATTCAGCTCAGCCCTATCTGTAAATGCCTATGATCGATTCACCAACCACAATATTGAAATGGTCGTTGAAGAAGACGGTCTCTATAAAATGACTCACGTCATCGACGTTTTCTTTGATACGCCTTCCCAAGGCATTTACGCGTTAATCCCACAAGTTTATAACATGGAATTCACCTTGGATGATGGTACAGTTGTTAATCGTACGTATCGTTTTCCTGTATCGGATATCAATGTCTTAAATGAAGACACTTTAATCGAGAGCACATATGAAGGTGTGAGTATTCGTATTGGTACAGAAGGACAGTATTTTACCGGAGCTAAGCGCTTCACTTATTCCTATACCATAAAAACACGGGACTTAGGACTTGATGGTAAGCAATTGTTTTACTTTAACCTAATCGGAGATGGTTGGGAACTTCCGATGGAACGAGTCGAATTTAAAATTCTATTCCCAAAAGATGTAAGTTCTTATACCAAAGAGTTCTACTCCGGCCCATATGGTTCAGACGTTAGTGATGGCGTTGAATATACGGTTGAAGGAAACATGATTTTTGGTACTGTGGCTAACGGACTAAGACAACGGGAAGTTTTATCTATTTGGATGCCCGTTTCCGACGATTTTTTCAGTTTCGTAAAACCCTTCGACTTTACGATTTTATCCAGTCTCTATGCATTAATATTTACAATCATTGTTGCTCTTCTGTATATGCGATTCGGCAAAGACGATTTACTTGTTGAAACAGTCGAATTCAATCCTCCGGCTGGATATTCCAGTGCACAAGTCGGATATATCTTTGATGGTGCCGTCGATAATAAAGACGTCATTTCTCTGCTAATTGAATGGGCAGCCCAAGGTTATCTCACCATCGAGGAACTCGAAGGTAAGAACATACAGCTCAATAAAATTGGTGACATTGATCCAAGGGCAATCGCGGCTGAGAAATCAATGTTTAACGATCTATTTCGCGACAGGGATACCGTCACAACCAAGGAATTAGAAAAATCATTCTATACATCCATCAACTTTGCCAAAATGAATATCACCCGTTATTTCCTAGGAAATAAAGAGCGCAGAATTTTCTCTATAGTTGCGGATGCTTTACAAATTCTGTTAGGTATATTAATCATCACTGTTCCGGCCTTTCATCTAAGTGCCGTTATTTACAATCAAGTATTCTATGCTGTTGAAGCCATTGGCCTGGGTGTTATTGCAAGTATACTAGCCATCCCACCTGTCGTGATATTCACGATATTGATGCGCAAAAAGCAAACGATGAAGAAAGTTGCAATCAGCGCACTTTCAACCGTCGGAATCGCACTTACCGCATTGTTTATTTTCGTTCAATTTACCGCAAATGCTGCTTATAAAGGGAGCATCCTGATGTTTGCTTTGGTCATTGCGACTTACTTGATTTCTTTATATTTCATTACGCTTATGGACAAGCGAACCGATAAAGGACTCGAACTTTATGGAAAAGTTCTTGGATTAAAGAACTTCATTGAACTTGCTGAGAAAAGTAAGTTGGAAATGCTCGTTCACGATGATCCTGATTATTTCTATAGGATATTACCTTATGCCTATGTTTTAAATGTCACAGACACCTGGTCAAAGAAATTTGAGAGCATAGCCATTGAACCACCTCAATGGTACGTTGGTGCCGGACCATTCAATCATTTCTTCTTTGTGCGAAGCCTCAACTCCTCGATGCACCGAATGACCTCAGCCATGACATCCTTACCACCCGCAAAAGCAGGTCGTGGTGGCGGTGGATTTGGCAGTGGCGGTGGCGGATTCGGTGGTGGTGGATTTGGCGGTGGCGGTGGTGGACGCTGGTAGTAAACACAAACTCCTTGGATTTGATTCCAAGGAGTTTTTTTTATTTGAAATGTTGGATTATATATTGCGCTATCTTGATCATTCCGATGTTGCCGGGATGAAGAAAATCTGAACTCATATCTCCAATCGAACACGCTTCTAACGGGTCTAAATAAGTAATGTTTATTGAGTTAAGATTCTCTACTATTTCTTTAAGTATTCTGCGATATGTCTGTGGATCACTGACCATCACATCCCTTAGACCAATCACACCGTGATCACCATAGAAAGGCAGTACACCTAAGCATAGGATCTTCGCTTTGGGCTGATGCTTCTTCAACTCCGTAATCATATATTCGACTCTTTCTTCAAACTGATCAGCACTAAACCCCATCATCAACATATTAACCGACAGTTCAAGTAAGATAATGTCATATTTCCCGCTGGTTTTAAGAAAGTCCGTGACCTCAGGTTCGCACTTGGCATTACCGGCCAAACCAAAATTTACTAAATCCGCACCCATTTCTCTGGCTACAATGTTGGTGTATGTAAGATCGACCGCAGTTGGCGAGTATCCTTGGGTGATACTGGTACCATAAGCCATCATTTTAAGAATAGGAACTTCAGACTTTGTAGGCAAACGATAGTCCCCCGAGATCGCCTTAATGAGTACGTTTTCAGATGATATCATTATCCGCACAACCGAACTAGAGAAATCGAGTGGTCGTTCCAACGATTTAGGTAAGGGATTATCATTGACCTTCAACACCTGAATCGGGATCGTTACTTCCTTGGTAAAGAGAAATTCCTCTGGATAGGCATAATCACCATAATACACCATGACTTTGGACATATGGCGATGACCCAGGGATTCTAATGTTATGAAGCAATCACTCAACGGTACAAGTCGGATCTCCGTACAATTAAGCTGATAAGCGGTTGTATGTCCGATGGCTTCATTGACATGTTGAGGATATCTTGAAAATATCTTTCTGCCACGCACATCCACTAGTTCGACGATGCCGTGCAAATCCAGTCCCAAATATTCCATTTCGAAACCTCCCTTGACTACTCTTCTATTGTACACAAAAAAACATGAAAAAAGCAGAATGATTTCACTCTGCTTAACGAACTTTCATAGCTTTGGCTATTTCGCGTTTGGCATCACGCTCTTTATCAGACTCACGCTTATCGTGCAAGTCCTTACCCACAGCCAAACCGATCTCTAATTTAGCTCGTCCCTCTTTTAAATACATGGACAATGGAATGACCGTATACCCTTTAAGTCGGACCTTTTTTTCCAACTTCAAAATTTCATGACGATGCATAAGCAGCTTACGCTCCCTTGTTTCCTCATGATTGTTGCGATTGCCGAATTCATATTGGGCGATATACATATCACGGATATACGCCTCATGATTAACAAAATGAATATAAGCATCCTTAAACTGAACCGAGCCGCGACGGATTGATTTGATTTCAGTACCCACCAAAACCATTCCAGCCTCAAACTTCTCTTCCACAAAATATTCATGGTACGCGCGACGGTTTACGGACACGACTTTTACACTCACAGAAATCCCTCCCTGCACGTTTTAGTATACACTATTTACGCGGTTTTCGCGCCGGCAGATAGGTAAAATCTACCGTTCTTTGTGCCTTATTGGCACTCTTCACTTTAATACGGACTTTTTGTCCCAAACGGAACTCCCTGCGCGTATTCTTACCGGTCAAACGCATAGAAGCAACGTCAAACTCATAATAATCATCTTCAAGCGATTGAATATGAACCAACCCCTCGATGGTGTTTTCAAGTTCCACAAAGAAGCCAAACTTGGTCACACCGCTGATTACGCCATCCGCAATCATGCCGATATGCTCTTCCATATACTCGGCTTTCTTCATATTCTCAATTTCACGCTCCGCATCAACCGCATTACGCTCCTTGACACTTGACTGATCCGCAATCTGTTTCAAACGCTCTTCATCCGCCGCCATCTTCACGACATCCGGAGCATTAAACACATATTTGCGTAACATACGATGCACAACCAAATCCGGATAACGGCGAATCGGCGAGGTAAAGTGCGTGTAGTCTTCAAGACCTAAACCAAAATGACCGATGGGCGATGGATCATACTTCGCCTTTTGCATACTTCGCAACATCATCCGAGAAACCACCGGAAATTCATCATTTCCTTCAAAATGCTCGAGTATCTTACGTAGCGCGAGTGGCTTGACCGCATCCATCGATCCCTTCATCTTATAACCTAATAAACCAACGATTTTCGCATAGGCTTGCATTTTCTTCTTACTTGGAACCTCATGGATGCGATACAGCGATGGAATTTGACTCCACTTGGTATGCTTTGCCACAATCTCATTGGCACAAACCATGAAATCCTCAATCAACTTCTCAGCTTCATCTCGTTCTCTTTTTAATATCTGCGAAATGTGTCCTAGTTCATCAACTAAAATCTTGGCTTCTTCCATTTCAAAATCAATAGCGCCAAGACCTTCTCTGCGCGTTCGAATGCGTGAAGCACAATCAACCATCTGCTCAACCATTTCGATTAA
Organism: Erysipelotrichaceae bacterium; assembly: GCA_030694975.1. GTDB lineage: Bacteria > Bacillota_I > Bacilli_A > Erysipelotrichales > Erysipelotrichaceae > UBA2227. The sequence continues at coordinate 73,267 of JAUYTU010000017.1, forward strand.
AGCAGGATATTGCTTCTTTGTTTCCTCATCTCCATCAATCATCTTATTCACACTGGTATACGTCATCCGGTAGTCTGACTCAATGACGGAGGCGGTCAGTTGATAGTCACTGACCTCACCATTGATTTCAACGTCCATGATACAGCTTAACGCATATCGTTTCTCATTCGGATTCAATGAACAAATCCCATTAGAAAGGATATGGGGCAACATTGGAACCACTCGATCCACAACATACACTGATGTTCCACGTTCAAATGCTTCATGGTCTAACGGAGAGTTTTCCTTCACATAATAAGATACATCGGCGATATGGACTCCCAGACGGTATTTGTCACCAACTTTTTCAATCGTAATCGCATCATCTAAATCCTTGGCATCCGCACCATCGATCGTGATTGTGAGCTTGTTAGTCAAATCCAAACGACCTTCCTCAACAATAACCTCTTTACTAATTGAATTTGCCATATCCAACGCTTCCTGAGGAAACTTCGGAAAGATGTTATACTCCATTAACACAGCCAAAATATCGACACCCGGATCATTAACATGACCCAATATCTCAATTCCTTCGACCATCATTGGTCGTTCATATTTTAAGATCTTTGCCAAAACCACATGTCCTTCGACAAGTTTCAGTTTTGGTGAGTGTGCAAACCGAACAAACCCCAGCCGTACATCCTGTGCGACGAAGGTCAGTTTATTCTTAATGAAACGAATCGTACCTAGAATCTGCGAAGTGTTTCGTTTAAGGATTCGAATGATCTCACCATCAGAAGTTCCGTTTTCTCGTTGATAAACGCGCACAACGACTTCATCGCCGCTCATCGCCGTTTCAATTCCATCCATCGGAATATAGACGTCATCGCCTGCTTCTACTGATACAAAGCCAAAACCTTTGGGATTGATGGAAAGGGTTCCCTTCTTCACTCCCGCATCCTCAGCCAGTAAGTAACGTTCTTTTTTCGAACGTAACAAAAGGACATCATCCTCAAGTTTGTTCAACGTCTGTTGTAATTCATTAAACTTTTCTTCCTCGGTCATGCCGAGATACTCAGCCCATTCGGTCACTGTCATTGGTGAAACAACACGTGTTTCGAGTAGGTCAATTATTTTTAAGCGCAAATCCATTGATTGCACCCCCTGTCTATAAAAAAAAGGCCATGCGGCCTAAAAGATTCTTACTAAGATAACTAGTACAAAGAAGGATATACCCACGACCATTGTTATATTAGAGATGACCTTTTCCGGTCCACGCTCTTTAACATTGGCAAATAAGTTAAGTCCGCCGCTACCCGTAAAGGCACTGCTGATTCCTTCGGATTTTCCGCTTTGCAGAAGTGATAGAAGTATTAATAGTACGGCCACTATCATTAAGAGAATATCAAGCATTGGAATCCTCCTTTCTTAATGCCATATTATCATAACAGATGCGAAAGTAAAATACAATAACCAACCTTTTATAAGGTGTGTTATGTGTGTAGGTTTGTAAATGATGTGTTACACAATCGCAGAGAAATTAGCGAGTACCTGCAGAGGCGATAAATAGGCAAGCGGCCGCATCGGCCGATGATTCGAACGGGTTAGATGAACCTTCAATTGTAGTCTGGCATCCTTCAAGGAGTAGAAAGTTGTTTTAGCATAGAATCGACGTTGATCTTCCCGATGACTTCGCTCCACTTTCCCGTTATGTCGAGGCATGGCCGGTCGTATCGGATGATATCGAATCCGCAAATGATGCAATGTTTCTTCAAAGAGCGTAAGGCGTTCGCTACGAAGACGATTGGTGAACTCATTACCGTTATCCGTCTGAACACATTCGATGTTGAACTTGAAGAATTCAGTACAATGAACGAGAAACTGAGTTGCGGAGTATGAACTGCGCTCATCAAAAATTTCAAGATAGCGCAGACGGGAATACTCGTCGATCGCAGTGAACTGATAGAGTTTTGTCCCTGACAATGCACCGACACAGCACTCTTTAGGGACGAATTTAACATCTATTTGGATCTTTTGACCAGGATTTTGTGCCGCTTCATAGGGTTTATTGACGCGTTTTGTCTGTTTCTTGCTTTTCGGAAACATCCCAAGCTTTCGCATCACCCGATAAAGGGAAGCGATGTTTCGCTTGTAAGCGTGTCTCTTGCGTAGAGACAGCCAGAAATCCACCAGTCCCGTTTCCGGGTTCCGTCGACGCATGTCCCGGATATGTTTGAGCTCTTCGTCGGTGTGTTGTTTTGGATGCGAGTGGGGTTGATGAGAATGGTCGGCTAACGAGTGAATGTCGCCATCATAGCATTTGACCCAGAAATAGACCATCTGACGAGTGGTTTTATACCGGATTGCGGTCTTGGTGGCACCAACTCGATGAAAAGATTTGACTAATGAGTGACGAAAATTCATTTCTTGAGTTATACTTGACATGCAAGAGATCTCCTTTGTTAAGTGTGGTAACTCAACTATAGCAGGTCTCTTGCTTTTATTCCTACAAATGTAACACTTCAATTGTAAACCAACACAACCTTTTATAAGGTGTGTTATGTGAATCGACTTTAGCTTCTGGGTAGTCGATATAATTTCATAATTGCGATAAAAATAATCGTAGATATGACAAAATACACGGGAATAAATCCATAGCTCCAGTAAAATATATCCCATATATCCCGTAAAACAGAGGATGCGAAGAGTGCAGTTGGAAAAAACATGAATAACCAAACATCAATCAGATAAAAACGCTTTCTGGTCTTATGGTAAATACTTGGTTCAATGTTTTGAATCATAATTTCAAAAAAGACAATTGCGCCAACTTGAATGGACATCCCTATTATGAAACCAAACTCAATATAAAAGGATTCGGAATAAAACGATATAATCAATCCCAGAAAACTAATGAATAATGCGGCCAGGGTCATGGATTTTGAACGCTGAAGATCATTACTTAACTTACCTTCAGTTTCAATAGCATTAGAAACCTCTGGATTTTCAAGTAATAAATGGTCCGTAGAAACTGAGAAAATCCTGCTAATAAGTATGATTTTGTCTGTGTCCGGTGTTGACTCATTAAGTTCCCACCTCGAGACAGCCTGTCTGGAAACTTCCAGTTGAACAGCTAGTTGTTCTTGAGATAAATTGTTTGCTTTACGCAGTTGTTGAATTTTTTCGCCAATCTTCATCTTATTTCTCCTTACAATGAATATTCAAATTATACTAAGTGATTCGGTTGCGTACCACCCACTATACCTTTAAGATGCGCAACTTTGAGTTGCACTTCTAATTTAAAGAATCAGAATAGGTATTAGTTCTATGGCATTAAAGATGCAATTGATACAACATAAACACCATCATCTCTTTTATAAGATGCACTATCTCCAGTTAAAACCATTAGAAAAGAAGGCTTCTTCATTTTTCCAGTATCAATCTTGCGAACAAGTGATTTTAGAGTATTTGCCGCTTCTTCAACAAGGTGCTCAGCAAGTTTTACCTCAATGGCTCCCCATGAACCGTTATCTAAATGGACAATGGCATCACATTCTAAATTATCGCTATCACGATAATGATAGACTGTCCCCCCAAGCGCATCTGCGTAGACTCTTAAGTCTCGAATACAGAGTGATTCGAATAAAAAACCCATTGTCCTAAAATCATTTAACAGATCGCTTGGCGAAATACCAAGAGCTGATGCAGCAATAGAGGGATCAACAAAATGCCTTGTTGGTGATGTTCTTATGGCTGCCCTGCTTCTTAAATTAGGATTCCACGCATCCAAATCATCCACTACGTGTATCTTTTTCAACGCACTCAAGTATAAAGAAATAGTCACTGTTGAAAGTAGATTGTCACTTTCTTTTAAATCATTCATTAAAGTTTGAATCCCAGCTTGGCTTGCTATGTTTCTGGAAAACGATCGCAAAAGCGAACGAACTTTATCGGGATCTTTGCTTATACCGTCAACTCTTGAGACATCTGATTCAGTAATTGCTTTATAATAATTCTTAGCTTGTTGAAGTGATGGTTTTTCGTCTAGATCGATGGCAAGTGGCCATCCACCACGACATATCAGAAAGGCAACTTTTCTTATGTCAAGATTATTGCGGTAAGGTGATACTTCTGATTCACTGAATAAACTTCCTAAAGATACTTTGCCATCTGAGTCGGAGGACTCGAATAAACTCATTGGCCTCATTTTTAAAATCGCAATTCTTCCAGTTCCAGAGTGAATAATTTCATTACTCTCCAATGGAACAGATGAACCAGTCAAAATAAACTGTCCCATTTTGCTTCTTCTATCAACTTCATGTCTAACAGCATCCCAAAGAACTGGAGCAACTTGCCACTCATCAATTAATCTTGGCGTTTCTCCATCGAGTATTATTTCTGGAGCTATTTTAGCAAAGTTAATATTGCTATCTCTATTTTTAGGATTGTCCATTTCAATATAGCTGTTTGATATTCGTTTTGCAGATGTTGTTTTTCCACACCATTTTGGTCCTTCAACAAGCAATGCTCCACTAGCTGACAGCATAAACTTTAATTGTTGATCAATAATTCTTTTTTTATATACCATAAATGTCATACCTCTCGATAATCATTATATCACACTTTGCGATTTATGACTGTTTTACTTTGCGATTTATGACTGTTTTACTTTGCTGTTTGTGATTATTGTAGAATCTTCTCTATTTGAAACTTTAATTCTTCCGCAACTGTACCAGCCACACCCCAACAGCGACCACCGCAATTGCCAACCACTGACGTGCAGATAGCGACTCATTTAAAAATATCGCGGCAAGCAATGCAATTTGAATCAACATCGTGTTATTTATGGTATTGGCTTCAACCGCTTTCAACTCTCTTAAAGCCACATTCCACAAGGTGAAAGCTAAAGCGGTGTTGACAGCCGCAAGCCATCCTACAATCAACCAGCCTTGAAAATTCAAAACAGGCACTCCTTGAATTGCGATGCCACCAAGTAACAGGAAAATACTGCCAAAACCCGTAATCACCATGGTGATGACCATTGGATCAATGTCTTTCTTCGCATTAATGCTACGACCATATACGGCTGCGATGGCATTGATAAAAACACCAAAAGTCGCAAGTAGCAGACCTTGAAGATTATTACCTAAGTCAACTTGATAAAAGTAGATAATTATACCGAGGAAAAACAGAATAATTCCAAACAATTGGACTCTGTTGATGGTTTCATTAAGAAAGAAATATCCCAGAAAAAGCACAAAGATTGGCGACATATTTAGAAACAGCGATAGTGTTACCGCGGGTAACATGCTCAATGCCAGAAACTGAGCTCCTTGAGTCAGGGTAATTAAGACAAATCCATAGATGAGTAAGGTCTTCCACTGTTGCTTTGACAACGAAGATATCAAATGCATCTTCTTGGATGCAAGCATGTATATAAATAGAAATAGCGAAGCAAAAAGATAACGTAGTCCCGCAAAGGGTAACGCCGGAATATCCACAAGTCCGACTTTGATCAGCACCCAAGATGTTGACCAAAGGAAGGTAACAAATAATGCAAGCCATACGGATTTAAGTTTTTTGTCCATATCTTCCCCAATACGATTTCTTCTTCATATTCTACCATTAATTTAAAAAGAAAGGAGAACTTTCGTTCTCCTCGTGACTACTTAAGATTGGTAAATGTGGCTTTTCCCGGATAGACGGCAACTTCACCCAATTCATCTTCAATGCGAAGCAATTGGTTGTACTTAGCCAAACGATCCGTACGAGACATTGATCCTGTTTTAATCTGGCCAGTATTGAATGCAACTGAAACATCCGCAATCGTCGTATCTTCTGTCTCACCCGAACGATGAGAAACAACACAAGTGTAACCCGCTTTACGAGCCATTTCCATAGCATCGAACGTTTCGGTTAGTGTACCGATTTGGTTAACCTTAATTAAGATAGAATTTGCAATACCCAAATCGATTCCTTTTTTCAAGATTTCCGGATTGGTAACAAAGAGGTCATCGCCAACGATTTGAATACGTTTGCCTAAACGATCTGTCAGTTTCTTCCAACCATCCCAATCGCGTTCACCAAGTCCGTCTTCCAACGATACGATTGGATACTTATCGATGAGATATTCATAGAAATCAATCATTTCATCGGTTGTCTTAATGACTCCGCCCGATTTCTTCCAAACATAAACTTTCTTATCTTTATCATAGAACTCAGAAGCAGCAACGTCCATGGCTAGTGCAATATCAACACCCGGAACATAACCGGCAGCTTTAATGGCTTCCATAATGACTTCCAACGGAGCTTCATTGCTTGGTAAGTTCGGCGCAAAACCGCCTTCATCGCCAACAGCCGTGATATGACCGGCCTTTTTTAAAACAGATTTCAATGCATGGAACGTTTCAGCTCCCATACGAATCGCTTCTTTAATCGATTTAGCACCGATTGGCATAATCATGAATTCTTGGAAATCAACAGAGGAATCCGCATGTGAACCACCATTGATAACATTCATCATCGGAACCGGCAATGTCCTCGCATTAAATCCACCTAGGTATTTGTATAAAGGCATTCCATAGAAGTCAGCAGCAGCATATGCAGCAGCCATCGAACAACCCAAAATAGCATTTGCACCTAATTTTGACTTGTCTTTGGTTCCATCCAAATCAATCATCGTTTTGTCAATCAGATTCTGATCTCTGACGTCCAAACCGATTAATTCTTCCGCAAGAATTTCATTAACATTTTCAACAGCTTGCAATACACCTTTGCCTAAGAAACGCGTTTTGTCACCATCGCGTAATTCAAGCGCTTCACGTTCACCCGTAGAAGCACCACTTGGTACGATAGCACGTCCGAATGCACCTGAATCTGTCGTAATTTCTACTTCAATTGTAGGATTTCCGCGAGAGTCCATGACCTCACGAGCATAAACATCAATAATAATTGGCATATTTTTTCCTCCTTGTTATTTTTTAACAGCGTTGACAATTGCCAAAAACGAATCTACCTTCAACGACGCTCCGCCGATTAGCGCACCGTCGATATCAGCCTCAGCCATATACTCTGCAATGTTGTCCGGTTTGACCGAACCACCGTATTGAACACGACATGCTTCTGCCGCCTCTTTACCAAAATGAACCGCAACTTCATCACGGACGATTGCACAAGTTGCTTGCGCAATTTCCTTGGTTGCATTTTTACCGGTACCGATGGCCCAAATCGGCTCATAGGCGATGACTAATTTTTTAACATCATCTTGCGAAAAACCATCTAAACAAGCTGCAACTTGAGAACGAACGACGGATTCAGTCAAACCGGCTTCAAATTGTTCCAACGTTTCTCCACAACAAATGATCGGCGTTATACCGGCTGCGAAACATTTTTTGGCTTTCTTATTGATAGCCACGTCTGTTTCATTAAAATACTGACGACGTTCCGAATGGCCTAAAATGACCCACTGAACACCGATTTCCTGCAACATCGGCAGCGATACTTCTCCGGTGAATGCGCCGGAATCTTCAAAATGTACATTTTGTGCGGCAACAAACAAGCCTTTTGCGGCTAAAACAGAATCCTTAAGTGCGGTAAAGGGGGCACCGACACCGAAATCGGCATCATTATGAATATGCCCCTCAACCCCAGCAAAGAAAGCTGTAGCTTCTGCAATCGTCTTATTCATCTTCCAGTTACCGACAATAATAGGTTTTCTCATGTTATTTCTCCTGAATAATTGCAATACCCGGCAATTCTTTACCTTCCATAAACTCCAACGAAGCTCCGCCACCGGTTGAGATGTGTGTGAACTTGTCTTTGAATCCCAATTGGATTGCGGCTGCGGCTGAATCACCACCGCCAATTACTGTCATCGCTCCTGGCAATTCGGAAATTGCCTTGCAAATTTCTAGAGTTCCTGTAGCAAACGGCTTCATTTCAAATACGCCCATCGGACCATTCCAGATTACGGTTTGAGCACCGAGTAATTCATTTTTAAACAATTCGATTGTCTTAGGGCCGATATCCAAACCCATATAGTCGGCTGGGATATGATCATCATCAACGGTCAATACGGTGGCTGTTTCAGAAAATGCATCTGCCACTAAATGATCGATTGGTAAAATCAGTTTATTCCCGGCAGTTGCCAAGAATTCCTTAGCTAAATCGATACGGTCTTCTTCAACTAAAGACTTCCCAATTTCCTTGCCCTGTGCTTTGACGAAAGTATAAGCCATACCACCGCCAATCAACACTTTATCAGCAATCTTCAATAAGTTTTCAATAACAGCAATCTTATCGGATACCTTCGCACCACCCAAAATAGCTACAAACGGACGCTTCGGATTATATACCGCAGCCGTTAACATTTCAACTTCCTTTTCTACTAAGAAACCAAGTGCTGAAGGCAGATATTCAGCTACGCCGACGGTTGATGAATGCGCGCGGTGCACCGATCCAAACGCATCTGTAACAAACAAATCAGCCAATGAAGCCCAATACTTTGCCAAGTCAGCGTCGTTTTTACTTTCGCCTTTTTCGTAACGGGTATTTTGCATTAATACGATTTCGCCTTCATTCAATTTGGCTATGGCAACTTCCAACAGTTCACCTTTTGTCTGATCGACAAACGAAACTTTGGTATTAACCAACTCTGCCAAACGGGCAGCCACCGGAGCCATATTGTTCTTCGCCATATCAGCGGCTTTTTGCTCCGGATCTTTATGATCGACTTTTCCTAAATGCGACATCAAAATCACTTTTGCGCCATGCTCAACCAAATAATTGATGGTTGGCAAGGCTTGTACGATGCGGTTGTCATCTTTGATTTTGCCTTCCTTAATAGGAACGTTAAAATCAACGCGGACAATCACTTTTTTACCTTTTACATCGAGATCGCGTACGGTCATTTTTGCCATATTCTAATCCTCCTTTAACCACATGAATTATAGCATTTTATCCTGTGGGTATCAACGAAAAACCAATATAATGTGCAAGTATTCACAAATTAAGCGCTTACATTTTTCGAGAAAAAAGGGCATTTTAAGCCCTATTTTAAACAATCTGAGTAAACCTTAGCATATTCATCTGCGGATTTCGTCCAACTGACATCTTTGCTCATCGCATTGGTCATCAGCTGCTTAAATCCTTTAGACTTTTGATAATAAGTAAACGTTGCAATCCTTAAAACATGATACAAATCATCACTGTTAAACTGTGCAAAACTAAAGCCTGTTCCCTCAAACGTTTCCAAATTCGCCGGTTCTACCGTATCTCTGAGTCCGCCGGTTTCCCTAACCAACGGCAATGTACCATAGCGCATCGCAATCAACTGACTGATACCGCAAGGTTCAAACAATGAAGGCATTAACAGTAAATCTGCACCGGCATACATGCGATGTGCCAAATCTTCGTTGTACCCGCTGTAAAACACCATGCGCTGACGATATTTCTCTTCCATATACTTTAATTGGGATTCCATATGATGTTCCCCAGAACCCAAGACCATTAGCTGTAAGTCCAAGCCCATGATATCGGCCATGCGCTCAATGATCAAGTGTACACCTTTTTGCCATGTTAAACGGGAAACCATTGCAACCACAAATACGTCCTTCGCTTCGCGCAGACCCATTTCCCGTTGTATAGCTAACTTGTTTTTAACTTTTCCGGCAAGTTTCTTCGCACTGTACTTCTCCGTCAATGTTTCATCTGTTTGAGGATCCCAGGCATCCACATCGATGCCATTGACGATTCCCACCAAATCCGGTTGTCTGAAACGCAAAACTTCTTCCATTTTCTCACCAAACTGCGGCGTTAAAATCTCTTTTGCATAACTTGGAGAAACGGTGGTAATCTTGTTTGCGTATAGAATACCGGCTTTCATAAAACTGATTCCATTATTGAAATGCAACGTTCCATCATGTAAAAGTGACATTGGTAAACCCAAGCAACTTTGAAGCATATCCCCCGGATAGTTCCCTTGATAAGCCAGATTATGAATCGTATAAACATGTTTGATCTTCAAATACCGTTCATCATGGCCATAGTACTGACTGCACAGTACCGGAATCATTCCCGTATGCCAGTCATGAGAATGAACAATGTCCGGGAAATAGTCCAAAAAGCCAAAGGACATTAATACCGCATGGGAGAAATAAGAAAAGCGTTCGCCATCATCCGGATATCCATACAATCCTTCACGCTCAAAATAACCGGCATGCTCAACAAAATTAAACGTTACACCTTGATGAATATACTCATAAATCGTCGCATACGTGTGAATGGAACCGGTATGGACTTGAAAACCGGTTTTACGTTCCATCTTATCACGATACTTCAAAGCGACTTTTTGATACATCGGCAAGAATACTCGTACCTCATATCCCTTCTTAAGAAGCTCTTGAGGAAGTGAACCGACCACATCTGCCAGTCCACCGCTTTTAATAAACGGCAAGCTTTCCGATGCTACAAAACATATTCTTGTCATAATAAACCTCCTTATATCCGATCGCGTCGTTTTACGTAGATCGGCTGTCTGTATTCACCTTTCAATTCCTTAACTTCCAATACTTTTGAATTTTTATCAACGATGACATATTCCAAATGACTGTCAGCTCCAACAATGACCCCTGGCAGTAAGATTGAATTGATAACAACCGCACCCGGTTTGATAACAACACCACGACCGATGACACTGTTGATTACAGTTCCATCAATTTTACAGCCGTTGGAAATGGATGAACCGACAACGACCGCATCTTCCCCATAATGGGTCGGAGGCGAGTCGGAAGTGCGCGTCATGATTGGCCACATCGGATCAAACAATTGCTTCGCATTGGCATAATTGGTCAGTTCCAAATTAGCCCGTTGATATTCACCTAAGTTATTAATCGGATATACCAAACCCCGAACCATAAATCCCTTAACCACAAAGCGATCATAATTGTCACGAATAATATCCTTTAGCCAGTAGACTGAACTGGTTTTGTTTGCCAGTCCTATGAGTTCAACAAACAACTCACGACTCATTACATAAGCTTCCAATGATATATTGCGACTCTTATTCTTACCAAGATTGATCTCCGACGCTATGACTCTTTTGTCTTTATCGAGAGAAAGAGCCGTACAACCGATAAATGATTCCTTTGCTGTATCGGTCGGCTTGTATACAACGGTAATATCGGCCTTATTTACTTTATGAGATGCCAATACAGTTGAGAAGTCGATGGTATAGACCATGTAACTTGGGGCGATGATCACGTATTTCGCCTTGGCTTCCTCAATGAACTGAATATTTGAATTAAAGGCATTGATATCCGTATTATAAATCTCCGATTGAATCGGTTCCTCACCATGCATAATACGAAGCTTCCCTTGTTTAGAATTGATATTATAGTGACGCCCGGTTCCTACATGTTCATACACCGAACGCGGCTTATTTTTTACATATACCTGAACGTTTGTAATACCGGAGTTGGTAAAGTTTGACATGACAAAATCAATCAAACGATAACGACCCATAAAAGTCAGTGATGGAACCGGTCGGTAATTGACCAAACCCGTGACATCAACCGTAGCATCTTCAAAATTAATGATTCCCAGTACTTGATTCATCGATTGTCCCTCCCTTAACGATTCTTCGCCACAAGTTCAATGAGCTCACTGTGAGCATCACCGACCACGGCGTTTTCTCTGATTTCAATATCCTCCGCAACGATGCACCGCTGAACGATCGCTCCTTTGCGAATGATTGAGTTAGGCATGATGACCGCATCTCTGACCACGGCACCTTCCTCGACAACGACATTGGTAAACAAGACAGAATTGATAATCGTACCGTCAATAACGCATCCTTGGTTAATGATACTGCGCTTGACGGTGGCATGTTCCTGAATGAAATGTGGTGGAGCTGCAACGTCTTCGGTATAAATACGCCACGAAGGATCCATTATGTCTAACGTATTGGATTCATCCAATAAGTCCATATTCGACTCCCATAAGCTATCAAGTGTGCCGACATCTTTCCAATATCCTTTAAACCGCCATGCAAACATCCGCTTGCCTGATTCTAACATTCCCGGAATTATATTCTTACCAAAGTCATGTGCTGAATCTTTTTCTTTTAAATCATCCAACAAAGCCCGACGCAGAAGTTTCCATGAGAAAATATAGATTCCCATCGAAGCCAGATTACTTTTAGGCTCTTTTGGCTTTTCTTCAAATTCATAAATGCGATCTTCCGCATCGACGTTCATAATTCCAAAGCGTGAAGCTTCCTTCAATGTGACTTCCAAAACAGCAATCGTCGCATCCGCTTTTTTCGCTTTGTGCTCAGCCAACATTTGTGAATAGTCCATTTTATAAATGTGATCTCCAGAAAGAATCAACACATATTCCGGATGGTTCTGATCGATGAAATCAATATTTTGTGTAATTGCATCCGCTGTACCGCGATACATTCCAAAGCCATCCGACTTTTCTCTTGGCGGTAAAACGTAAATGCCGCTATCTTTAGCATCCAAACCCCATCGTTGATCTTGAGCAACATATGAATTAAGCAATACGGACTCATATTGAGTTAACACTCCCACTACATTGACGCCGGAATTAGCGCAATTACTTAACGGAAAGTCGATGATGCGGTATTTTCCACCGAAAAAAACCGCCGGTTTTGCTACCTTCGTCGTTAATTCTTCCAACCTCGTTCCGCGTCCCCCAGCCAAAATCATTCCTAACATTTGGTTTTGTCGCATAGCGAATCTCCTCCTATGATATTTTTTGTTTGCTTGTATTCATTATAACTGTTAAACGGTTGAGATTAAAGACAACTAAATCAAAAAAGGCACGAATGTGCCCTTTAACCCTAATAACAAGCAATGTTACTGTCTGTTCGAGACTCGCATCCCCCTACTAACGTACCATTATTAAGCCTTAGAATAACCTGCCCGCGTCCAAATGAGCCAACCTGTTTTGACACTTCAACCTCATGACCGCGATTGATCAATTGATTCATCAGCTTACGATCAAAACTCTCCTCAACCCAAATCTTCTTACCCTCAATCCACTGCCATCGAGGTACATCCAGGGCTGCTTGTGGATTTAAGTGAAAGTCAATCATGTGTGAAAGCACTTGAAGGTGAGCTTGCGGTTGCATAAACCCCCCCATGATTCCAAAGGGACCGATGGCTTCGCCCTCCTTCATTAAAAATCCGGGAATGATTGTATGTAAAGTTTTCTTCCTCGGAGCAACAACATTGATATTTTTCTCTTTCAATGAGAATTGTGCACCGCGATTATTCATGGCAATGCCTGTACCCGGGATGACCATGCCACTACCAAAACCGGTATAGTTGCTTTGAATAAAGGAGACCATGTTTCCTTCGTTGTCCGCGGTTGCCAGATATACCGTACCTGAACTGTGCGGTGTAAGAGGCGTGTAGATCTGAGCTGTTTTTTTCAGTTGCTTGGCTCGGATTATTCCATATTCATCACTCAACAAATGATCAATATCTGTGATTCTTGAATCACTGATATGTTCTAAACCGTCCGCAAATGCCATTTTAGTTGATTCTATTAGCTTATGAATTGAATCAATGCTTTGGTGATTGTCTAATTTAAATTGCCTTAAGATGTTAAGTGCCATCAATGTGATGGGTCCTTGAGTGTTGGCAGGGAGTTCCAAAATATCAAATCCACGATAATCGGTGGATATCGGTTCTATCCATTCAACATCATACTCTTCGAGATCAGCTTTCTCAAAGAATCCTGAGTACTTCTTGCTTTCCACTACAATGCGATCCGCTATTTCGCCTTTATAGAAAACATCGGAACCAAACTTTGCAATTAATTCCAGAGTTTTGGCATGATCGGGCAATTTGACGATATCCCCAAACTGTGGAGCTTTTCCGTCAAATAAAAACGTATCTTTCCACCCGTCGAATCGCGGATGGTTTTCCTCCTTTTCTAAATATCGAACCACTGAAGTTTGCCATCCCATGGCTAATGTTGAGCCCACCGGATAGCCTTCCGAAGCGTAGCGAATGGCTGGTTGAAGACATTCACTTAACGACAGTTTGCCAAATTTCTTATTCAATGCTTCCCAACCTTTGATTTGACCCGGCACCATTACCGGTGTCCAATCAAACATGGGCATCTTTTCAATATGACCATGTTTCTCTCGCACATTTGGTAACGTAAAGTTTGACGGGGAATATCCACTTGCATTCAAACCAAAAATCTTCTTATTCATCCAGACAATCGCAAAACAATCTCCACCCAGGCCATTGGCCGTCGGTTCAACCACAGTCAAAGTAGCTGCCGTGGCAATCGCCGCATCGACAGCATTGCCACCTTTTCGCAAAATCTCCAATCCAGCGGAAGAAGCCAAGGAACTTCCGGTCGCAACCATACCGTTCTTCGCTAGAATTAAGTTGCGATGAGAAGCAATTTTTGTTGAATGGTGGTCAAATGGAATCATGATTTCCCTCCCTAAAAGAAAAAGGCATTACGCCTTTCGGTTCGACACTCGCAGACGAGTTATGATAATCAAGATGCCATAGCCGATGATGATGGTAAATGGGACCATAATGGTCGCTTTGACCACGCGAAGTAAAAAGCTGATCCAGATCGGAATGTCATACATGATGGCCAGCCAAAGCGGAGTCAATATTAATTGAACGACAACCTCGACCAATACCACACTCATTGCCCAGATGCTGATCGAAAAGTCATATTCGTATTTCTTATATTTCTTCGTTAAGATGTTTAAAAAGAACATCATCGCCCCGATCATCACAATACTGCCCGCCGAGAAAATAAGTTTAATCGTCGTGGTGATTTCAATGACATCTCCATTGGTAACGATGGAAGGTGTCACCCACAAATAAACCAGCGCACCTACCAGGAAACTAAGCATCAAACCCTCAGAAACAATATAAGCGACTCTGGGTGTCCACTTAATTTTCTTAGAAAACAATAATGCCGGAATCAAACCGATAATGATTTTATTGAGCGTAAACCCAAAAAACGGGAAGCCGGTCGGAGTTACGATTAATCCTAAGAAGTCTTGGACGATACCACTGATAAACGCCCATGCAGGTCCAAACATTACTCCGATGACCATTAACGGTAATTGAGAGAACCCGATGCGCATCGAGGGAAATCCGAATAATGGAATCATCAGAGAGAAAAACTGCAAAGCCACTGAAAGTGCAATAAACATTGCAATGATTGCGATCTTCTCGCCAGTCACGTGCAATGGATCTATCTTAAATACAAAGTAGCCGATTAGTAGAATTGCCACAACAGCAATAATTTGATATGCAAGTGCCATAGTTATCCCTTCCTTTGCTTACTTTATTATACACGTTCGTACCATTGATATAAAGTAGAGCGAACCTGTAATCAACAACGTACCCCCGGTGCTACGTAACAATCCTTCTTGATAAGCTTTCGAAAAATTTGGAATGACAGAAACTTCGAACCCTTTACCCAAAAGCTCAGCTTTTTGAGCACGATAGAAATCGAACTCACAAACAATGACATCATCCGAAACATCGACCAACATTCTCAACATTTTGTCGGTTTCTTTGTCTTTTAACGCCGAAAATATGGTGACTAATGGACGTGGCAATGTGGATAGTGAGTGAGTCAGGGCTCGAATACCATGCTCATTGTGTGCTCCATCGACAATAACCAGCGGTTGTTCACTTAGAATTTCGAAGCGACCCAACCAATGGGCATTTTTGATACCTGACAATAATTGTTCATCTGAATAGGTAATCCAATGTTCTTGACGCATGTAGTTCAGTACTTGGATAGCCAATGCACTGTTAGACACTTGATATTTTGCTACCGAATCTAACTCAATACTCAACCCATTTATAGAATAGGTTTGTTTCCAATCGGTGATTGAAGAAGCAATCTCAGTATCCACTACAGTTAACGGACATCCCTTGTCTTTACATACCTGAGTTATCACCGATAGCGGTTCTTCATTATTTACGCCGGTATAAACGACTGAACCATGTTTTATTATTCCGGCTTTCTCAAACGCAATCTTCCCCAACGTATCCCCCAAATATTCCATATGATCAAAACCAATGTTGGTAATTACACATACCTTCCCGAATATTACATTGGTCGCATCCAAGCGTCCACCCAGACCAACCTCAAAAACAGCCCAATCCACTTGATGATCGAGAAAGAACCAAATGGCGATTAGCGTATCAATTTCAAACATCGTCAACGAATACGTTTGCCAGTAGGGAATGGTTCGGTTGATATACATCAGCAAATCTTCTTCGGAAATCGGAATGTTGTTTATTCGGAACCGATCATTGTGATTGATCAAATGCGGCGAAGTGAATAGACCAGTCCTATAACCGGCAGCTTCGAGCACACTGCGCAAATAATTCGCTGTACTGCCCTTCCCGTTGGTACCGGCAATATGCAAACAATTCAGTTGATGTTGGGGATTGCCCAAATCTTCCATTAATTGTGCAAAAAGTTTCAGTGCAAAGGTATTGGTCGAAGTTCTTTTCGAAATAGCTGTAATAGCAGATTCAATATCGTGAAACATAAGCCTCCTACAAGCGCCAATTTACGGGCGAGCGATCATTTTTAATCAAAAAATCATTAGACTTACTAAACGGTCGAGACCCGAAGAATCCGTGATAGGCCGATAACGGTGAAGGATGAGGCGCTTTTACGATCAAATGACGCTCATTGAATATCAACGACTCTTTCATCTGGGCATTTCTTCCCCAAAGGACAAACACCACCGGCAAAGGATGTTGATTGCATCGCTTAAGCACTTCATCTGTAAATATCTCCCAACCTTTATTCTGATGGGAGTTGGGTTTACCTTCCTCAACGGTAAGCACCGTATTTAATAATAATACACCTTCCTTCGCCCAAGGAACCAAATATCCGCTTTCAGGTAAAGGCAAGTTCAAATCATTGCAATACTCCTTAAAGATATTATGAAGACTGGGTGGAAACGGTATTTTCGGTTTAACCGAAAAACACATACCGTGCGCCTGATTGGGTTGATGGTAGGGATCCTGACCGAGAATAACAACTTTTAAATCGTCATAATCCGTATATCCAAAACAAGAGAACACATCTTCTTTTTTAGGATAAATGGTCTTCGTACTGTATTGATGCGTTAAAAATGATGAGAGCTCTTTGAAGTAAGGTTTCTCAAATTCAAACTTTAAAAATTGTGTCCAACCGTTTTGAAACATTCTTCGCCCCTCCTCGGTTTAAATTTCTTTATAAATCCGTTTTAACTTTAACAATCTCGCGACTGTTGTGATAAACCGTAGCGTAAATTACCAATATAAGCGGAAACATCGAACAAAATATCACAGCCAGTGGCAGGAAGATTTCATCTGGAAAGATAAATGAAAAGGCAATAATTGTTAACATTCCCAACAATCTTCCAGAGGTGATGCCGATTTCTTTAGAAATGATGTGACCCATAATATTCTCATCCATATAATCCGACGTTGCGTTCATCGTGATGATTTGAAAAGGTAAAACATAAAACGGTGCAACCAAAGAAGCCAGTATACCAAAAGCGATTGCTCCTGCGGTTGTGGGGAACAAGACAAGTATGACGGTGCTTATTGCGGTAAACAACGCCCCAAACTGATACATTTTAAGTCGGTTTTTTCGAGTAATGATCTTACCGGCTATATAAAACGCTGCGATACTAATCATGGCAAATACAGCGAGCAAACGACCATAGGTACTTCCGCTACCCCCGGTTGCCCGATAAATCAACAACCCTGTCAACATCAACACCAACGAATCACGGACTCCGAAGAGCAGATGAGAATTGAAAATGTACGCCCATTGTTTGTCTTTGGTTTGAAATACTTTGTCCAAAACGGTGAACTTTCCCTTTTGACTGATCACTCGAATGGTCGATGCCAAATAAGCGATAATCAAATATAAGACGATAACCAATTGAAAAATACGCAAATAACCTTCCGTGTCATTGGGCGACCAAGCAACGATTTGTGCTGCCATCAATGGCGCGATGATATTGGTCAATCCATTAAACATACCCATAAACCCCAGGTACTTGCCTCTAGATTCCTTGGTCGATACCAATTGATTGAGACTGACGGTTGATAACCAGAAAAAGCCCTCACCCATCCCAAAGATCATTCCGATGATATAAATAGCATAACCAATTTCACCGATTTTCTCTCTTAATGTTAGTAATACAAGCAGTCCGAATACAATTAATAACAATCCTGCAGTCATTGTCAGCGATAAACGAAACTTCCTTCCGATATGTGCACCCACGGTAAAGGCAATCGGAAAAAAGCCGAATCGCACCATGGCATAAGCTGTCATCGTTACCAGTGAACCGGTAAATTTGTAAAGGTAAACATTAACGAAAACGGCTGTCATGGCTGACGCCATTGCGTAAGTTCCGTTAATGATGATCATTTTAACTTCTTGCTTGTTTAAAGCGATGGTTCTTCTCATACTTAACGATTATTCTCTAATAACCAAGCGTCATATAGGCTGACAAACTGTTGTTGCGCCTCTAGAGGTGTGAGTTCTTGCTTAAAGACGGATTTCAAAATATTCATAAAATCAGCTTCCAGATAAAAATCAAAACCTAGTTTCGATGTATTTTCTGGAAGAGCAACCATCGGCTCGATTTCGCTGTAGGTAAATGCCACACTCATTTGGCGGCGATTTTCAGTCATTTTGAAGTTTCCGATTCGATCTCGAGGAATAACCAAGACATTTTTAATAGAATCCAATGCGACCTGAGTCGTTTGAGGTGTTGAAAGGATTCGTAAAATCTCTTGAGTTAAAGAAGGTGCCTCATTCTTCAAAGCAACCAAACCGGTAACGATGACCAGTGGTTTGAGCTGCTGATCTTGAAACGTCGGAAAAGCCGAAAACACGTAATCAACATCCTTTAAATCTTCGATTTGCTCTACACGCATCCAAGGTCCAGCCATACCAAAAGGTGAAATCTGATCATTGATTACTTTCTCAAATCGCCAGTCATCTTTGGGCTGTGCACTGTAATCCCATGTCACTTTGCCCAACTGTTCAACGAAGTTAAGTGATGTGAGAAAACTGTCACTTTCAAAACCGGGTTGAGTAGCATCATTTTCACTAAACATATGCCAGTTACCCGCAGTTAAAAAAGGATAAAACTGCCATTTTTCCTGAAAAGTCAGAGGAAAAACGACATCAACTTCTTTTTCATTGTATATAGCCGGTTGATTTTTCCATTGGTTAGCTAATTCCATCAAATCTTCCCAACGTGAAAACACCGTAGGAAGATTGGATTCAGTTATTTGACTCAAATCATACCCTAGAGATTCGAGCATGGTCTTATTATAAACAAACAATAATCCCTGATAGGAGAACGGGCGAAAAAGGACTTCATTGGAATTGATGACTTCGGTAAATTTAGCAATTCCCTCCGTACTCTTTTCGCTGGCAATTCGCAAATCGTAAGGTTCTAATCGATCATAAAGCAAAGCTGCCTGATGGGTATCCGTATAAAATATATCCACACCCAAGTCCAATGCTTGTTGAGCAGATAAGTTTTCGATGATTCGAAAATCAAAATTAACCGTATGTCCGGGGTGTGCTTGATAAAACTGATCCAAAAACCAATCTTGCATTGCTACCGAAGGCAATGCGATAGTGATTTTTGAGCGCTCTTCCACCTTGAAAAATTCGTTTTCCGCATCATAACATACCGTTTCCCCATCTACACGACAAAAATCGCCACGAACATAGCTTGAATATACATAACTACTACCAATCACTGTTATAACAGCAATTACAAACAGAAACATCCACTTACGCACACAACCACCTCAAAGTACACAGTAATATTATCAAATCGACACGGTAAACACAAATAAAATCAAAGAAAAGAAAACGGGCAAGCCCGTCTTCAATTTATTGTGCTAACAGTTTACGGATACGATCCAAAACATGCTTGTATGTTATTCCATACTTTTCCATCAGCGCAATCGGTGTACCACTCTCACCAAAAGTATCTTCAATGCCTAACATCGAAATTTTTATTGGTTGATGTTGACTTACTACTTCAGCGACCGCTGAGCCCATTCCACCCAGTACATTATGTTCTTCACACGTAAGCAGAACATCATGTGTTTTGGCAAGTTCGATCAACAAATCTTTATCTATCGGCTTAATCGTATGAATATTGACGACAGTAACCAGAATTCCTTCTTCCTTCAGAATATCGGCTGCTTTGAGCGCTTCTTGTACCAGAATCCCCGTCGCAATGACCGCAACTTTCTGTCCTTTTCGCAAAACAACACCTTTACCGATTTCAAATACATAATCTTCAGTATTTACTGTTTCCACGGCACTTCTGCCTAAACGAACATAAACCGGACCAATGTATTTTGCGATTGACTCAATGACTTGCATGGTTTCAATGTCATCACATGGCTGAATAACCGTCATATTTGGAATACTGCGCATCAACGCGAGATCTTCGATGGCTTGATGGGACGCTCCATCTTCACCCAAGGTTATGCCGGCATGCGTCGCACAAATCTTAACATTCAATTTAGGATAGCAGATGGAGTTACGAACGATTTCAAATGCCCGTCCCGCCGCAAACATTGCAAAACTGGAAGCAAACACTGTATTCCCGCCGGTAGCGATACCGGCAGCGACGCCCATCATATTGCATTCAGCGATTCCCATATTGAAATGTCGTGTAGGATTAGCAGCTTTAGCATCCGCAGTCTTGGTGGACTTTGACAAGTCCGCATCCAATACAAATATTTTATCATCTTCAACAATCAGTTTAGCAAGCGCTTTTCCATACGCCTCGCGAGTTGCCATTTTTGCCATATTACTCACCATCCAATTCTTTCATAGCCAAGGCGAATTGCTCCGAACTGGTCGCAACACCATGCCATGCATAGTCGTTTTCCATAAAAGTGACCCCTTTTCCTTTAACCGTCAAAGCCACAATCACCGTCGGTTTACCCTTGAAATCACGGGCTTTTGCATAGGCTTCCTGAAGAGCATCGATGTCATGTCCGTTAATGGTCAAAACATTCCAACCGAAGGCTTTAAACTTCTCGTCTAGAGGCAATGGATTCATGATCTTTGTGATGTCTCCATCAATTTGTAAGCCGTTCAAATCGATGATGGCTAACAGATTGTCAAGTTTGTAGTGAGCAGCAGCCATCGCCGCTTCCCATACAATACCTTCTTGGCTCTCACCATCCCCAACCAGCGAATAAACTCTATAAGGCAGTCCTTTTGCCTTGTATGACAAAGCCATACCCACCGCCGCGGAAATCCCTTGGCCCAAAGATCCAGTCGACATATCAACGGAATCCACATAGTTCATGTTGGGATGTCCTTGCAAACGAGAATTAATTTTACGGAATGTCATTAATTCTTCTTGAGGGATAAAACCTTTTTCAGCGTGCACCGCATATAATAGCGGCGATGCATGTCCTTTGGATAAGACAAACTTATCTCTTTCAAGGTCATTTAAGTTTTCATGATTAATATTCATTTCATTGAAGTAGAGTGTCGTCAAGATTTCTACGCCACTCATCGAACCGCCAATATGACCGGACTTCGCCTCGTTGACCATCTTCACGATATTTATTCGCACTCTTTTAGCGATTTCTTCTATCTGTGTTTTGTTAAGCATTGTCATCACTCCTGTCTTTCTATGTTATTATACAATATTTTAATTGAAAATGAATTGTCAGGCACAATTCTACACCCGTTAACCGCTTTCATTTCTCAACCAATCATAAAGGCACAAGTACAATCAGACAATGTTCATATCCGCTCGCAATGTAATCGATTCCATGTATCCGGGTAACACCTAATCTGATGCAAAGCACTTACATTCATGATAGAATAACTTGTGAAAGGGGAGAATATGATGAACTACCTCGATAAAATCGTTATAGGACTTGCGAAGCAAGAACAACAAAACAAAGCCATATTCAACTATGTCATCCCGGATTTGTGGGACAGTGCGGATGTAAAAATCGATAAGATCAATGTCAAAGACGGAAATCTGATCGTTAATCCGTATCAGTTTTTTCAAACACTCATTACGGATGAGTTTTTAAACAAAAACAAAAAGAAAGCTGATTTTTCTAAGCCCTATTATTTGGGACAACCCAAGAATAAGATTAAAGGTCTAAAGAATGGCGATTGGATCCGTCAAAGTTTCGCTTATTCGATGATGGTTCGCTCATCGGCAAGTGTTGATCACGATCGCAGCGGTCGCTTGGAAGAGTTCAATCTTTACAACCTAAAAGAGACTGGTACTTTTGTTAAAGCGCTGGCCTATTTGCCACTTCTTAAGAAAATGGGTATTGATGTTCTATATATGTTACCGATTTCGAAGTATTCGCTTAAAGATAAAAAAGGCGAGCTCGGTTCACCTTACGGCGTATCCAATTTCTTCAAATTGGATGAAGGACTAAAAGATCCGATGACCGGACCTGATTGTACCGTAGAAGATGAGTTTAGAGCTTTTGTGGAAGCGTGTCACCGCTTGGATATGAAGGTTATTATTGATATTATTCCAAGAACGAACTCCGTTAACTCAGATTTGATTATCGATCATCCGGATTGGTTCTATTATATCGCGCTTAATGATCTTCAAGATTATGCCTCACCTTTCTGCCCGGGATTGAAGTCAGCCTTACCCGCAAAGAAAGAGTATTTTGAACAAGTCTTTGCTTCTGAAGAAGTCATTGCCCATATCAAAAAATTTAAGCCCAATCCGAAGGAATCAGATCCGGAGTTATGGAAAAAGTTAGTTAAGAAGTGGAAAGACGGTAAGGGAAAATATGAAGTCTTGGATCTGGTCCAAGAAATGTTTAACCTGACGATTGCGCCGGCTTTCTCCGATTGTATCAACGATCCCCAACCGGCGTGGAGTGATGTTACTTTCTTCCGATTATATCTTGACCATCCGGCCAATTCCCAACCATATCTAAAAGAGCATGGTGAAATTCATCCATATATTCTCTTTGATGTTGCGAAGTCCAGTTTGAATCCTGGGACGATCGTCAATCAAGAATTATGGAACACCTTAGCCGATATCATTCCGTTTTTCCAACGAGAATTCGGTATTGACGGTGCCCGCATCGACATGGGACATGCACTTCCGGATCAATTAATCAAAATGATTTTGACAAAAGCTAGAGATATCGATCCTAACTTCTGCTTTATCGCCGAGGAGTTGGACGTTGAGAATGCTAAATCATCCAAACAAAAAGGGTATAACATGATTATCGGGGATGGATTTATCCGTTTGCCCCGTATTCAAGAAGGGTTATTTAACTCCTTTGTCTATGGTGCTATGAATCTGGAATCGCCGTTGTTCGCGGTTGGTGAAACTCATGATACACCTCGTTTGGCTGCTCGTGAAGGTGGAGAGACTTTGGGTAAAATGGTCTCCGTATTTAACCTGTTTGTCCCCAATACCATTCCGTTTTTAAACAGTGGTCAGGAAGTGTATGAACGTCAGCCGATGAATACCGGATTGGATTGTCGTCCTAATGAATTATACATGTTGGACAAAGCAGATCCTTATTATGGTAAGTTAGCACTGTTCGACCGTTATGCGTTCCATTATAACCATAAGCATCGCTGGGAAATTCCGACAGCTCTGGAAAAAGCATCGAAAATTCGTAATGAATACATTGAAGCTATGATGGATATGAACAATGTCTATCCGTTAGGATTCAGTGCTCCTTGGGATACGGCTGCCGGCTTTGGATATGTTAACAAAGATAAAGTTCTGCTGGCGATCACAAATACCGATATGCACAATGAAAAGTATCATTATATCCGATTGGATAATCTACCCGAGCAATTCTTAGCTCAGGATAAGAAAATCGTTCAGTTGTTCTCATCCGAAGATAACTTACCTCAAGTATTATTGGTCAATGAGCATCGCGTTTTGAATATACATTTTGTTCCTGGCGAAGTTAAACTACTTGAAATCAGATAGTAAGACAAGGGCTGAAATGCCCTTTTTTAGATAAATCAAAGCAAAAAAAGCAGAATTCTGCTTTTTTGATTTAATCCGTAATTTTGGTCATTGATGCAGGAAAGTCATAGTCAGATTTTGGAATAATCTGGCCAAGTGCACTGAACCCAATCAGTGAACCATCATGCATCTTCCCATATTTGATGTATAATTGTTTGGTTTGCTCCGGTTCATACTGTACAAAAAGCCGTTGGGCATCTGGGAATCTGTCATAGAAAAAATCTAATCCGTGTTCCTCTGTTGGCTTAACCTTATATGATTTCCCATTTCTGCTAAATGAGATCAGCACATTGTTGACGTTTTTGGTCTGCTCGGAATTCGAGACTGATTCTGAAACAAGCTCAATTGATATTGTGCTTTCCACTTTTCCATCGATGGTTACTCTTATCACTTCATCAACAGAATATTCATCACTCTTATAACTCTCTGGATCCTCTTTCGCTATATCAAAAGCAATATCATATACACCACTCCAATCCATAATTTCAGAGAAGATGTAACCTTTCCTTATGTACTCCCATCCTCGGACAAGATCAAAGGAAGCGATGAAAAGTTGCTCTATTTCATACTGATAGATACCGTCCTGATACGTTTCTGTTATTACGACTTCGTATTGCGTTTCTGATATTTTAGTCACTTCACTCTTGATTTCACCTGGTACAAAAACTTTTCGCAAACGTGAGTATATTCCCGTTCCTCGTTGAAAAGTCAGAGAATTCTTTACCATTTCGGCATCCACAGCTTTAAAAGGTATGATTTCATCAATAACCAAATCATTTCGTTGCAGTGTCAGTTTTCCTTTATCCTTAGCGTAGCTCAATGTGGATACTCCTACGATCGTTACTGCATCTGTTGATAAGGTCACATCATATTCAACTAAAAGCGACTGATCTGTCTCTGTTCGATTCTTCTCTATGATATCTTTCGATACAAAACGAAAATGATTAATAGTCTTGTGAGATAATAAATCACTTAATATTTGCTCGGAATGATCGGTTTTCTGACATCCGAAAACCGCTGTAATCAAAACGACCATCAGAATAAGTGCTCTTACTGCTTTCATTTTAACATCCCCCCCACTTTATCTATTCAAAAGTATAACATAATGATAAATGGCTGTAAAAGAGGGATAGTTATATTATAAAAAGCCTCTCATCGAGAGACTCTTGAGCCTATTTATGCAAGATGATCGGATACTTTGACAGACGGATAAATCCACCATCAACCCGGATTGATTTGTTGTTAAATAAGTTGATATGCTCGCCTGAAGGGAAATCAATCTTCACATCATCGCGAACCTGACCGACGTTACAAAGAAAAATCAGTTTATCCTCATCTTTTTGATACTCGATATGCAAAATATCCAATCCATCATCAATGACACGGTACTTTGTGTATTCACTTGTGATTGGCAGTTTCTTTATTTTGATCAGATTTTTCAACTGCTCCGTAAACTCAGCATCAATTTTTGACCAATCCACCGGATCCTTATCAAACAAATTTGGCAAACGATTGGTTAGTGTTTCGATTCCGGCATACAGAAATGCCAATCCCTTTAAACCAACGATTGCGGCCACCCAGTTTTTCGTCTTATAGACATCATTATTGGTTTGGTGCATCAAGCGCGGTACATCATGATTCTCATAAGCTCTGGCTTTTAAATAATTCATCGGATAAATCATGTCTTGTAGCTGAAGTCGGTCAATAAATGCGGATAATGGCTTGTTACCCTTAAAATAATCTTCCACTTCCTGAAAAATATCATAATCATAACAGACATCAAACGCGGCATACATCTCTCCGTCACTGTGACACAAGAAACCTTCGTCTCTCATGTGCCTCAAAAATTCTTTATGCACACTTTCCGAAAGCCATATATGGTTTGGATTTATTTTCTTTATCTCAT
This sequence comes from Erysipelotrichaceae bacterium, assembly GCA_030694975.1. Taxonomy (GTDB): domain Bacteria; phylum Bacillota_I; class Bacilli_A; order Erysipelotrichales; family Erysipelotrichaceae; genus UBA2227. The sequence continues at coordinate 99,225 of JAUYTU010000017.1, forward strand.
CTCTGGCTTTAAGCCAAAACTCGATGGGAACAAACGGAGCTACATCACATCGGAAACCGTCAACTCCAAGCTTAACCCAATCTTTCAACATATCAATCATCTCATCCCAAAGAGGCAGGTGATTATAATCCAAATCCTGAATATCTGACCAGTCACCGACCTTATTACCCATCTTGCCTTCATTGTTTAAATAGTAATACTCCGGATGCGTTTGTATCCACGCATGATCGCGTGACGTGTGATTCATAACCAAATCCATCATAACTTTTAATCCGCGATTATGTGCTTCATCAATCAAAACTTTAAAATCTTCTTTAGTTCCCAGCTCCGGATTAATCGCACGAAAATCTTTAATCGAATACGGACTGCCCAATGTCCCCTTACGAGCAGCCTCGCCGATCGGATGAATCGGCAATAAATAGAGGATATCCACACCTAGATCCTTAATTCGATCCAAATCCGCAACAACGCCGGCAAAGGTGCCGGCGTTGGAGTGATTGCGTGGGTACACCTGATAAATCACCTGATGACTCAGGGATTTCAATGTGTCTTTCGCCATGAATTATTTAATGATTGCTTTTTGCGTTTCTTTATCAAAGAAATGCAACTTTGTTACTGCCATTGCCAAGGGGATGGTATCATGGGCTTTAACATTAACACGTGAAGGAACTTTCGCCAAAATCGGTTGATTACCAAACTTACCATGAAGAATAAATTCATGACCCAAAAGTTCACTGACTTCAACATAGAAATCAAACGGTGTTTCAGGGAAGGTTTCCGCAACGATGCCTTCATAGTTGATATCTTCCGGACGGATACCTAACACTACTTCTTTACCATTGTAATTCCGTAATTCATTATGGTACATTTCCGGAATGACAAACGAACGATTATCAACTTCGAAACGTCCATCACGATATACACCATGGATAAAGTTCATTGCCGGAGCACCGATAAAGTTAGCCACAAACATGTTGACCGGATGATTATATACATCACGCGGAGCACCGATTTGTTGGATATAACCGTCTTTCATAACAACGATACGACTTGCCATCGTCATTGCTTCCGTCTGGTCATGGGTAACATAAACAGTGGTAGCATCCAAACGTTCATGAAGTTTAATAATTTCCGAACGCATTTGAACACGCAATTTAGCATCCAAGTTCGACAACGGTTCATCCATCAAGAACACTTTCGCATTACGAACGATTGCACGCCCCAAAGCAACACGTTGACGCTGACCACCGGACAGAGCTTTCGGCTTACGATCTAAATATTGCTCGATTTCCAAAATCTTCGCAGCTTCGCGCACTCGTTGCTCAATTTCATCTTTCGGCATCTTTCTTAATTTTAATCCAAAGGCCATATTATCGAAAACTGTCATATGCGGATATAAAGCATACGATTGAAAAACCATCGCGATATCGCGGTCTTTGGGCGCAACATTGTTAACCAATCGTTCATCAATGTAAAGCTCACCCGCTGTAATTTCTTCCAAACCGGCAATCATACGTAAAGTCGTCGATTTACCGCAACCGGAAGGTCCAACTAATACGATAAATTCCTTATCTTCAATTTCCAAATTAAAATCAAACACTGCCTGGACATTGTTATCATAGATTTTTTGAATGTCATTGAGTTTTAATGTTGCCATAGTTTCACCTCTGCTCCTATTATAACTCAAATAAATAAAAATGATTTGTGCATTGCGCACAAATCATTTTATTTGCTAATTATTTCTGGATTTAATCAAAAACCACAACTGAAATAAGCGGGCATGATGGAAATCTCGGATATCCAACTGCGTTTTCTCTATAAACAAATTTAAACGATAGGCAAATGTATTTCGGTGAATATAGAGTCTTGAAGCTGCGAATGTCGCCTTACATCCTGAAGTAATAAAGGCTTCGGCCGTCTGAATCAATTCACGCGATAAAGATTCAAACTGTTTATCGAGCAAAGAGAATAGTACATTTTCTCCTTCAATACGCTCATAAAGCAGCGCGTCCGCTAGATATATCATGTTCCCTTTACTGTGACGAACCGCAACATTTAAGCCTTGGTTTGTAACATCATCCCAACGATGTGCGATCACAACTGTCATCACGATTCCCAATGTCTGATTTAAATGCGACATCAGTACTTCAATCAATCCCAAATCCTCTTCGTCGATTTCAAAAAAACCATGACTTTTACTTAATACCGTAACTGTCTTGGATGAATCAAAAATCAGTGCACAGCTCTCTGAAAAAGACTTTTCACTGATTCCCTCCGATAATTGATATCCGGCAATCTTTCTCATGGGTTTATGCGATAGACCACCATCGCCCGAGATGAAAGATTAATTTTATCACCATCTATTGATACATCCCCAAGGGTAAACAGCGGCTCTGCACCAGAAAGAATACTTGCATCAAACTCGCCGACCATCGGACCATTGTAGAAGTTCATAACAATCAAGAACTTATTCTCATCATCGCTTCGATAATAACCCAAAACCGAACTGTTTTTCATCGTAACCTGCTCCAAATCACCCCAAACGAAGGTGTCCGGATAGGTATTCCTTAACTGAATCAAATCACGATAATGCGTCCACAACGAATCTTCATCCGCCTGTTGATCAATGACATTCGGTGTTTCCCAATTGTAAATCCATTGATTCCAATAGGCCACTTCACTGGTGATGTCATCATTCCAACGCATTGGCTCACGAATTCTTTCGTCCGGTTTGACACCGAGCATCCCAATTTCCTCACCGTAGTAAATAAAAGGCAATCCAGGCATCGTCAATAGTAGTCCGGCCGCCATTTTCGCTTTATCCACACTACCCGCAAACAGACTCATCACACGATTCTGGTCATGGTTCGTTAAAAACGGTGAATCAACATAATTTGGATTACGCTCGACCAATCTTTTTACATTATTGATGTGTTTTTGAATTAGATTCCCATGGTTTCCGACGTTTAAAGCACTAATAACCATTTCCCCAAAGTCAAAATTGAACATTGTATCATATGCATGAGCATATGGCGCTTGATTTTGCGCGGTATCCCAAATCTCAGAGACTAAGAAAAAATCTGACTTGTACTCTTTGATAAACAATCTCAATTCCATCCAGAATTGTAAATTCTTCTCTAAAGTCGGTGTTCCCGTTGGATATTCATCGGGATTATATGCATGCTTCGCCGCATCGAATCGGAAACCGTCAACACCCAAATCTATCCAAAACTTCGAAATATCGCGAATCTCATCGCGAACAGCTTCGTTCTCCAGGTTCAATTCCGGCATTTTATCCCAGAACCACGCATAATAAAACTTTCCGCCGGCATTTTTCCAGGCACTACGCGTCGGATATTCTTGAGGATCCAGCTTCTCCTCCATCCGATAATAATCAACGTACGGCTCTTCTCCCTTTAAAGCCGCCTTAAACCACGGATGATCGTACGCCGTATGATTGAAAACCATGTCCAAAATGATTTTTATTCCACGTTTATGAGCTTCCTCAAGCAATTCCTTAAAATCCTCAATACTACCGAATTTTGGATCAATCGCTTTGTAATCCAAGATATCGTACTTATGATAGGTTTGCGAAGGAGAAATCGGATTTAACCAAATCGCCTGGATACCTAAATCAGTATCTGTATTCGGATCTCCATCATTTAAATAGTCCAACTTATTGATAATTCCGCGAATATCACCCAATCGATCGGTGTCGCTGGTCGCAAATGAAATCGGAAAAATCGAATAAGCTACACTTACATCCCCCAGAAAATCTGAGGCATCATAATCTGCCAATGCCAGTCTCAATTCCTTGACGGTCTTGCTTGTATTCTCTGATTCTTTCGGAGTACAACCTAGCACCAATCCCAGTACGACTATACTAATAAGAATCTTCTTCATATATTAAACTCCTTTTACCCTCAATATCCGAAATTCGTAGGGTAGAAATTCACTTCCGGTATTTTCAACGTTGGAACACATACAATCGTAATTATCATAATCAAAGTCGAACCTACCCATTGTATCCCTAAAGTTAGCGATGATAACAACTTCATTATGAGCGTCGTATCGACTGTATGCAAATATGTCCGGATGATTCTCTTGAATCAATCTGAACTTCCCGTAAATTAATACATTTTTCAAATCACTGTTCAAACGCAATTGAATCAAGCGCTTGTACATGGACAACACTGAATTCTCATCCATCTGTTGGTTTTTAACATTAATCAACTTATAATTTCCAACCGTCTTCAAATGCGGTATCCCTGTAGTAAATCCGGCATTTTCACTGTCATCCCATTGCATCGGTGTGCGGGCATTAACCCGTGACGTCCGACGCAAGTGCATCAGTATTTGCTCATCGCTAAGGCGTTTACGACCCGAGGGAACAAAATTTCGGACCCATACATCATTAAAATCATCAATAGAATCATAATCGACATTGGTCATCCCAATTTCTTCCCCGTTATAAATAAAGGGAGTTCCAGGCAGAGTCAATAACACGGCACCCAGCATTTGAGCGGACACACGATGATATTTATCTGTATCACCGTATTGAGATACGACGCGCGGATGATCGTGATTGAGCCAATACTGTGGCATCCATACTTTGCCTTTACTGCCCAAAATCCAACGTTTCATGGTTTTCTTAAGATCAATGACGTCTGTTGTCAGTTTTCCTGTCGTTCGACCTTCATCACCGAAAGCCCCGTTTTTCCAACAATGATCGAAATTGAACACCATGTCAAATCCTTTGGTTCGGTAACCGGCATAACGCTGCGCTTCTTCAACCTGAGCACCACCCCCGACTTCCCCAACGGTTACACAGTCATAATGAGTAAGAACTTCATCATGAAATTCGGCTAAATAATCAAAAAGTCGATCCCGATTAGAAAATTTGCGCCAATCTGGTGCATAATGTCCAGGCCTGTCTTCCATCGTACTGTCTTTAAATGTGGTATCTTTGGCTAAATGAGCGATCGCATCGACTCTGAAACCATCGACCCCCATGTCTAACCACCATTTCGCCATTTCAGCCATGGCCATTCTTAACTTCGGGTTCTCCCAATTCAAATCTGGCATTTTATTCGAAAATATCTTCATATAATACTGACCGGTAAGAGCGTCATAATTCCAACAGGAGCCCTCAAAGAAACTAGCCCAATTGTTGGGAGGTATCATGATTCCATTCTTATCGTATTTCCCATCCTGCCATATATACCAGTCTCTTTTGGGATTGTCTTTACTGCTTCTTGACTCCACAAACCATGGATGTTCATCGGATGTCTGATTCATAACTAAATCTAAAATGATGCGGATACCTCGATCATGCGCTTGTTTGATCAACTCCTTAGCATCATCCAATGTGCCGAAAAGTTCGTCAACATCATAAAAATCACTCACATCATAGCCATTGTCATCCATTGGCGATTTATAAAACGGGCAAATCCAAATAAGATTAACGCCCAATTGTGAGATATAGTCCAACTTTTCGATGATTCCAGGCAAATCGCCAATGCCATCACCATTGGTATCTTTATATGAACGAGGATATATCTGATATCCGACAGTTTCCATCCACCATTGCTTCTTCATTGTGCTCTCCCTATAAGAATGAGCATCTTTCGATGCTCATTCGCAAATCCATTAAATTGTTTTACTTAAATTATTTGTTGTCTGCTTCAATAGCTGCGTTGGACAATTCAATCAATTCAGCAACTGCTTCAGCGATTGTCTTTGTGCCATCCCAGATAGCTCTTTCCGTATTGGAAATAAACGGATAGTAAGCGGAATCCATCGATTTACGAGCTTTATTATTCGGTAACAACAATGCCGGTTCCGGATAGTTGTAAACGAATGCACTCATCATTTGTTCTTGGATACCACCAGCCGTCAATGTCGGAACCAATGTGGAACCATCAACCAAGGACGGAGCGTACGAAGTGCCAGTAACCATCGCTTGGAAACCGTCTTTCGAATAAACAAGTCTCATTAATTCGGTTGAAGCCGAACGCCATTTTGTATATGCATTGATTACGAAGCCTTTTGTCTTAACAAACGGGCTTTGATTAATATCATTGTACGTCGGAACTGGTGAAATCATAAATGTTGAACCTGTCGTTGTTTGAGCAGCAGCAACATCCATCCAAGTACCAACTAAACCAAACGGAGCAATCTCTTCGTTGATAACATTATCCCAACGCCAACCCATGGAATCAGCCGGAGAAATTTCACCGGATTCTTCAACGGAAATTTTAGCTGCTTTTGCGTCAAGAATGAATTGTAAACCAGCTGCGAATTTCGGATCATCATAACCCGGTTTTGTCGGATCGCCTGAACCGAACAATTGCCAACCGGCGGATGTTAAATGATGATAATCAGACCATTGGTTTGTCAATGACATCGGGAATACAACATTAACTTTTTTGCCTTTGTATTCTGGACGTGTAGTAGCCCAAGCGGTTGACAATGCGAAGATTTCTTCCCATGTGTCAAATGCATCCGGCAAGTTATCGCCATCAGCATCGGCAGTATTTAAACCTAAAGCTTCTAACATCGTCTTATTCCAGATAAATGCCATACCATCATAAGTCATCGGTGCATAATGAACGACGCCATCGGTAGCATTACCTGCCATAAAGAAGGATTCAACCGAGTTTGCTTTAACGATTTTCGCTAATTCAGCATGCATCGGCAGTAAGTGAGAAGAGTTACGCGGAGTTTCACCGTCAATAGCCATAAATACATCCGGCCATTCGCCTTGTTGAACAGCGACGCTGTCCGTTGATCCTTGTGAACCGGAGTTGACATATTCAACTGTACCAGCTAATTCAGGATAAGTCTTGTCCCACAAAGCAACAATTGCCTTGCCCCAAGTTTCATTATCAACACCAAAACGAATCGTAGCACCTTTTTCAACAGCGAAGGTACCCGTAGCGGAATCGTAACAGACCGATGTTCCATCCATGGTTTCCGGATCGCAATCAGGTTCAGTTACTCTTGGAGTACATGCTGCAACAGAGAATGTCATTGCAATTATAGCCAAGAGAGTTAAAAATTTTCTCATTTTTAAAATTTCCCTCCGAAATTTCTGCTTCTAGTGAAGCTAAGTAGATTATACCATTAAGATTTTGTGATGTAAACGGTTACACCTAGTGGCAACGTTGACCATCCGCTGTACATCGGATGCCAAAATCCCTTAATTTTGGCCAAAAAATCAGCTAAAAACCAATATTATCGCACAAAAAAACGTTTTCGTTACTCATAAATACGATAAAAACCCTATCAATTGACTGAGGATCAAAGATAATCCCGAAACGACCAAATTCTATGTAATCGTTTTCATGGAGTCTTACCTTACCCTAAAGACTCGATTGGAGTCCTCATCATCGTTCCATATAAAAACACAATTCGCACCACGAAGATAATCGGGAACATGATTGAAGCAGGTCCCGCCATAAAGAGCGATAGAAAAGCCATTAGCAGCGCAGGAGTAAACATGGCTAGTACAAGCATATTCAACACTTCACTATACTTCCAACGTTGTCCGGATTGCTTGGTATTGATGAACATCATAAACATCGAAACAACCAAAATATATATTACATATTGGATCATCAATCCTAAATAGATGATGATCATTTCAAAACTAAGATTACTCAAAGCCATATTTCTCAAATACAAGCCCGACCATTCCTTGGGATCAACTTGATACGTTGTAAAGTTTTTCCTTAACTCTTCAAATGAAATATTCCCAAAAGTGTAGAGGCCATATTGGTAATTTGTGCTGGACTTTGATACTAAAAAGGAATCATCATAAAAAATGATAACATTCTCCGATTCTTTGATCTCAGAATCAGGAAGTAAATATATTTTGTACGTTTTTCCTTCTACGATCAAACCATCTTGAACACAATCAAAGGTTCCTTGTTTGAATTCACATTCTTGTGATTGAATCAAATCATAAAAATCCTCATGAAAACCCTCGTAATTTGTCAATAGTTCTTGCCCCGTCGTACTGAATTTTCCGACAAAGAACGGTACAGACACAATAAAAGCTGAGAACAGAAACAAAATCACAGTTTTATACCAACGGATTTTTCGATGTTTGATAATCGCCTTATTGCTAATCAGAACATCCGTAAACTCCTTTAAGAACCCCATGTTGCCTCCTTAAAAAGGTGCAATTCTCATTGCACCTAAACATTAACCCTTCTCGGCTCCGGCTGTCAATCCGTAGACCATATACTTTTGCATAAAGAACTGAATAATCATGATTGGAATTGCAATCAGTAAGGCACCGGCCATAAACCTCAATGGATTATAGAACAACGTATTGAATGGGTCCGTTGTTCTAAACAACCACACCGCAACGGTCATATTTTCCGGCTGTAAGAATCTGAACTGAAGAATGAAGTCCAACCATGGAGCCATAAAAGCGCTGATGGAAATAAATCCAATAATCGGAACAATCAATGGCAATAAGATCACCCGTAATATCTGAAGCGGTGTTGCACCATCAATCGAAGCTGCCTCATCCAAAGACTTCGGAATATTTCTCATAAAACCTCGAACCAAGAATGTGTTATACGGAATCGCACCGGTCATATAAATCAAAGCAAGGTAATTTGGCTTATTCAAGAATCCAAAGGTTCTGAATAACAGGAATAAAGCGACCATTCCCATAAACGATGGAAACATTTGTAAGACCATCATTGTTAGCAACATTTGCTTTTTGCCTTTAAAACGCAAGCGAGCAAACGCATATCCGGTAAGTGTAGAAAGCAATGCGACCCCGATGGTATTTATAATAGCAATTTGAGCGGTACGAAGGAATGCACCCGGGAAATCCGCAAGGACTTGAGCCGCATTCGATTTATACTCAAATATGAAATTATAATGCTCCATCGTAAATTTGGTCGGATCAGGAATCAAGGGTACGGAAGTTAACAGACGACCCGAGGTAAAGGCGGCGGAAACCATCCAAAGGATAGGGACCAATACGACAACACAAGCAATCAACAGCCAAGCATAAGCCAAAAAGGCCAGAATGTAATCCGTAAATTTGCCTTTCATGTTAATCCTCCTCCCATAAGCCTTTCGAGCGTGATAGATTATATACCGAAATGAAACCTACGAAAGCAAAAATCAGTATGGAGTACACAGCCGCAACGTTGTACAGCTGTGCGTTATTAGCAAATGACAAATTATAAATCCACGAAATCAAGATATCTGTCTGACCGGGTATACCTCCCGACAGTTTCATCGACATTGGAATCAAAGCATCATCCCAACGCGGACCGCCTCCGGTCAAGAAGAAAATGGCACCGAAGTTATTGAAATTAAAGGTAAAGGTCATAACGATTGCAGGAACTGTAGCTTTCAAAATTAGAGGTAACGTAATGTTTTGGAAACTCTGCCACTTGGTAGCTCCATCAATCGAAGCAGCCTCATACAAGTCTTTGGGCAAGGTCGTTAAAACACCTGTGATCAACATCATAAAGTATGGAGCGCCCAACCACAGGTTAACCAATATAACGACGACCTTGGCCAGATTGCCATTGTATACAGCGGAGAACCAGAAAATCGGATTGTCCAATGCTCCTTGCAAGCCAATACCATACAAGAAACGTGACACACTGGTCATCGTTCCAGTCATGTAGAGTAATTGATTGGCCAAACCTTGAGTCTCAAAAACGTTTCTGAATACCATTAATGAAATCATGGCCGGTACTGCCCAAGGAATGATCAGAATCGTACGCCAAAGTTTTTTCACTTTGACATAACGTGATTCAATAATGATCGCTTGAATCATTCCCAAGATATAACAGGATGCGGATGCCATGATGGCATAAACAAATGTCCATCCCAGAACTTGCGAGAATATCTTAAACCATCCCGCATCCGCAACAATTAGTTTAAATGTGTCAAAGCCTACCCATTTAATCAATTGATTGGGAATCGGGATTCTATAGGTATAGTTTGTAAAAGCCAATAAGAATGAAAATAAAAACGGAATCAATGTGAAGAATAAAATCATGATCAACGCCGGTATAAGTACGATGTATGGAAACATATCACTCCACAAGCGACGGACATACACCAATCCGGTTTCAATTTTATCACCACGCAAATGCGCTTTACGGCTGATATAAGCGTCACGGATGTTCATGAGCCAGAAAGATATGAATATACCCGATAATATCAGCGCAATCAACCCAGTACCTAATAAAGTAACAGAGTTATCAGCGGTCAACCAAGGGATGATCTTGTTAAATGTTTCAACAAACTGCCCTCGATACATTACTTGACCCGGGACTTTCCCTAAGGTAACCAATCCCCATAAACCTTTGGATATCATGCCACCATAATCACGAAAGAAATACAACGGCGTTCCAGCGTCCGCCGGAAAACGAGAAAGCTCATCCATTGCAAACTGATAATTTCCTGTTAATAATTCAGCCAAAAGAAAAATCAAGAGCACACTAAAGAAAACAGCCGCTTTAGACTTTTGTTTATTACGGAGTTGACCCAATCCCATAATAAAAAAAGACATGATAGCTGACTTTAATGGATCTGGATTTTGCTTTGCGTCAGAGAAAACATTCTTTATTCTTTCGAACAATGATTTTTTCTTCTTCATATCAAATCCTCCCATCCTTATTATGCACGTAACAATAATAAATTTCAACTATATTGAGAGCGTTTACATCTTCGCAAAACAGAGAACCATTTGACAAAGTCAGGCTTATAATTCAAAATGTGAACAGGTGATAAAAATGAACAAATCCGCAATTTTCCATCAAAGCCACGATCAATGGCAGGCCATCATCAGCGATACGGAAGTTGAAATCCGAATAAATACCGGAAAAGATATTCTAAGTGTCAATATTGTTTTTGGTGACCCTCACTTAGGCGAAAAGACACCGCTTGGTTGGCAATGGAAAAACTATACTCAATCGATGGAATTAGCCTATGAAACCGAATTTTCAACCATTTGGAAAACTGTTGTTATGCCTGAAAATAAGCGTTTAAAATATCATTTTATCTTACAAGACGAAGATGAGTTCCTTCAGTTTGGCGAGGACGGATTTACGCCTATCAACGAAGAAGTCGGACTGTGGAACAACTTCTTCCTGCCTTATCTTCACCACCATCAGCAGTTCATGGCTCCTGCCTGGGTAAAAGATACGATTTGGTACCAGATTTTTCCTGAACGCTTCTATAATGGCGATAAAACCAATGATCCCCAGGGGACTCTTGCATGGCACAGTGGCCCTGTAACCAACAAAGAGTTCTATGGCGGTGATATTGCCGGCATCATTGAGAAACTCCCCTACCTGGCGGATTTAGGTATCAGCGGCATTTATATGACTCCCGTCTTTGAAGCAGTAACCACTCATAAGTATGATACCCGAAACTATTTCGCAATTGACCCAGCATTTGGAACTGAGAATGATTTGATTGAATTGGTCAAAAAAGCTCATCATCTTAACATAAAAGTCATGTTAGATGCGGTATTTAATCACAGTGGATCCGACTTCCCTCAGTGGGAAGATGTTAAGAGAAATAAAGAGTTATCCGATTATAAGGGTTGGTTCTATATTAACAGTTTTGAACCGTTTTCATACCAGACATTTTCATTTGATAAAAACATGCCTAAACTGAATCTTAATAATCCTCAAGCCAAGCAATACTTCATTGAGGTCGGTAAGTACTGGATTGAAAAAACAGACATCGATGGTTGGCGATTGGATGTGGCCAATGAAATCGATCCCTCTTTTTGGAATGATTTCCGAAAAGAAATCAAATCACTCAAAGAAGACTGCTATATCTTAGGTGAAGTATGGCATGACTCTATGCAATGGCTTCGCGGTGATAAGTTCGATGCGGTAATGAATTACCCCTTAGGAAGATCGATCATTGACTTCGCTTCAGATAAAATTAATACAACTCAATTTCGTTATCGCATGGACAAAGCTTTCGCTCACTACCCCTCAAAGGTAAGTGAGGTGCAGTTCAACCTGCTTGACAGTCACGATACCGCTAGATTAAGAAATATACTGAACCATGATATTCGAAGTGTAGAACTTGCTTTTGCCTTGCTTTTTATCAGTTTTGGTTCGATTTGTGTTTACTACGGCAGTGAGGTTGCCATGGAAGGCAAATACGATCCCGACAGTCGCCGCTGTATGATTTGGCAACCCAATAATGAAGAACTCGCTTTTCTGAAGAGATTCAAGCGTTTGATTGCCTTGCGAAATCAATATCCGTGCTTACGCAATGATTCAACATGGTCGTGGATTGAAACCGGTGATTTACTCGTCGTTGAACGAAGCAAGAATGATCAGTCCGTATGGATGTTTGTCAACACCGCCAATTATCCGTTGCCGATCAATATCGAAAAGTATGTGAACGATCCTTTGGATGCCTTTAGCGGACGCCCCCATGCGACCGTGGTCAATATCTTGCCTAAACAGTATATCTTTATCACAAAATAAAGGAGAGAACATTTCTCTCCTTTTACAATCTATTTACCGACAACGACCATGGTATTTGGGTTTATTGTTAAACTTTGAACCTTCAAACCACCAATGAATCCCGCCTCATTGGCAATCAGATCAGCATAATCTTCCAAACGATGATAGACGACTTGGTTGGTCGGATTAAAGAATACCCGAATATGATCATAACTGCCATAAGCTCTTACATTTTTCAATCCATACACCAAAATCTGATTATTTAAATCCTCAAAGTAAACATGTCGACGGATTTCTGCGGTTGTTTTCAATCTGAAAGCACCTATTTGCTTACGAAGTTTGATCATGTCTTTGGTATACTGAACAACTTCATGATAACGGTCTTTTCTCAGCCAATCCAACTGATTGATATAGTCACTGCTGCGATAACTGTTGTGAACACCGTTTTTCGTCCGACAGAACTCTTGTCCAATTTGAAAGAATGGAGTGCCTTGCGAAACCATCAATGCACCAATCATCAGTTTGTGCTTTCGAATACGAACTTCCCGCGTATCTTCTTTACAGCACTCCTTGATTTTATCCCAAGCCGTCCGATTATCATGACATTCCACGTAATTAATACTCTTTTGTGGACTATCGAATAAGTAAATAAACTCATCATTCAGTGTATTACCGATCAATGCCATTTTCATAGCATCAGAATAATTGACATCACCGGTACAATATCCTTTGACCGAAACTTCATTCTCACTGGTCTTTCCTTTGACATGATCTCTATAGAAATCGTTGAAATGTCCGATATTCGGCATTTGGTGTTGATTAAACATCATCGCCTTCAATGAATCATCTAAAATGGTCGGCATATTCCATCCCTCGCCATAAACCATGATATCCGGTTTAAGTTTCTGACATTCCTCTTCAACCAGATTCATTGTGTCGACATCAATGATTCCCATCAAGTCAAAACGGAAACCATCAACACCATAACTGTTAACCCACATTTTGCATGAGTCCACAATGTATTTCCTAGCCATTAAACGGTTAGAATCGAAATCATTATCACAGAAGGAACCATTTGAAACAGCTCCGGTAGCACTTCTGCGGAAAAAGTAGTATGGAACAATCTTCTCAAAACTGGAAGCGTCCATGTCATAAACATGGTTATATACGACATCCATAATAACGCGCATGCCTTCTTTATGACATTGTGCAATCAATTCTTTCAATTCTACAACTCTTGAAAGAGGATCATGTGGGTCACTGGAAAAGCTACCTTCTGGAACATTGTATTGAGTCGGGTCATAACCCCAGTTGTAAAACATTGAAACATTCTCTTCATCGACCGTAGCAAAATCAAAGACGGGCATCAACTGAATATGGCTGACGTTCAATGAACACAAATAATCAAAACCAGTCTTCGTATTATTGGCACTCATCGTACCCCGGGTTATAAATCCTTTAAAAGTACCAGGATACGGATTGTTCGCTTCTTTGTCCATCGTGAAATCTCGAACTGAACATTCGACGATAATTGCATCTGTTTTGCTCTTTAGTAACGGCAGACGATCGTTTTGCTGATCAACGATACACTGATCGTCGTCAATTACGACACTAAGACTGGCATTGCTTGTTGACGAACGACCGTAAGGGTCAATACTTTCAATCCACTTACCGTTAACAAAGATGAGATATTTATATTTCGCAAGGTGAAGGTTCTGAGGGATAGAAATCCGGTAAATTCCTTTATCTTCGCGTTTTAAATCGAGTGTGATCCGAATCTCTGTATCAATCTGCACTTTGACAGCGACAGCTGTGGGTGCCCATAACACAAACTCAGTATCTTCCCCATTTACATGAGCACCTAAGTCATTTCCCGGGTAATAAAATTCCTGGTCGAAGCGTGGTGATTTGACAATCAATCCGATTTGTAACGGTGTAGACAGACTGTGTTCTTCGACGATTTCATATGGAATGCCAAACATTAGGCTATCGCATCCTGCCAGCATGTACTTACTGTATTCATTGGATGTATTCTCAAAACTCTTGATTACTAACTTCGACAGCTTACCCGACGGCTCGCGTAAAAAGAAAGATTCGCTCTTCCCTTGATAGAAACGTTTGGTTAAATAAACGGTGATGCTGTTGTAGTCGTCTAGGTGCGCTTCAAACCGCTCGACTTTTCTCATATGAATCCCTCTTCAATAACGGTTATATCATAACACAAAATCACGATTTTTCACGAGTTCAATTATGAAAAAAGCGGAGATTGCTCCGCTAATTGATTGGTTTAATATTCCAAATCTCACTGGCATACTGTGCAATCGTTCGATCGGAAGAGAAGAATCCCGATTTTGCGATGTTCACAAGACACATTTCGGCCCAATATTTTTGATTGGCATACCGCTTTTGAACCTCTTGATGCGCTTTGACATAACTGTCAAAATCAGCAATCAGGAAGTATTCGTCGTTGCGATACATCAACTCATCGTAGATTGCTTTAAACTCATCACGATTGAAATGCCATGATCCATCAATCAGAGATTCTACTACCCGCTTAAGCGGCGGGTTGTCCTTGACGGCTTCCCAAACATCATATCCACTATGGCGCAAGGCTTCGACTTCCGATACAGTCATACCGAAGATAACATCATAATCACGTCCGACCAACTCATCAATTTCGACATTAGCACCATCAAGTGTTCCCAATGTCAGTGCACCATTCATCATAAACTTCATGTTTCCTGTGCCGCTGGCCTCTTTACCTGCGGTCGAAATCTGCTCAGACACATCCGCGGCATTCATCAATACTTCCGCTACCGAGACATTATAGTTAGGGATGAAAACGACTTTCATCAATTTGTTTGCTTCCGGATCGTTATTAATAATGTCCGCAACACTGTGAATCAGTTTAATGACCTTTTTAGCAAAATAGTAAGCCGGAGCTGCTTTTGCTGCAAAGATATACGTTGTCGGGTACATCGTAAATTCCGGTTCACCCTTAATTCTTTGATATAAGTACATAATGTGCAGTACATTAAGCAACTGACGTTTATAGGCGTGCAAGCGCTTGGCTTGAACATCGAAGATTGAATTAACATCTACTTCGATACCTGTCCACTCCAAAATCTTCTTTGCCAGAATCTCTTTACGTTGTCGTTTGATAGCTAAAAACTGCTTTTGTAGGCGAGCTTTTTTGGCATAAGGTAATAAATCGATCAGTTTCGACGGATCATACACATATTCATCCCCAATCGTCTTGGTCAGAAAATCGTGCAATTGCGGATTGGAGTATGTCAGCCAGCGACGATGCGTAATGCCATTGGTTTTATTGTTAAACTTTTGATCAAACAACTCATGGAAGTCACGCATGACATCTGTAATTAAAATTTCGGTATGTAAACGAGCTACACCGTTAACGCTGTGTGAACCCACAACCGCTAAATGAGCCATGTGAATCTGACCGTCTTTAATAATAGACATGCGATATTGCTTACCTGGATCATTCGGATAGAATTGTCGCAAATAAGTGACGAAGCGGCTGTTGATTTCTTCAATGATCATAAAAACTCTTGGCAACAGATATTGAACAAACTGAACCGGCCATTTTTCCAACGCTTCCGCAAGAACGGTATGATTGGTGTAGGCCATCGTATTCGATACGATATTCCAAGCGGATTCCCAGTTGTACTCATATTCATCCATCAATATTCGCATTAATTCCGGAATTGCCAATACCGGATGTGTATCATTCAATTGAATGGCTACTTTATCCGCAAAGTTATCTAAATTTGGATAAACACGTAAATGAGCTTTAATCATCGCATTTAAACCTGCGGAAACAAAGAAGTATTGTTGTTTCAGACGTAGATAGCGACCATGTTCTGTGGAATCATCGGGATATACGTTTTGACATATTTCGTTGACTTCTTGAATGTACTGACGGAAGTCTTTGTTTTTCGGTAAAATATCTGACGCTTCTGCACCCCATAATCGCAGTGTATTGGTCGTGTCGGTACCGCGACCGACGATTGGCATATCATAAGGCACCGCACGGACATGCTCAGCATCAACATGATCAAAGAACAAACGGCCGGCATCGTCTTTGCGCATTTCGATGCGTCCCCAAAATTTGACATCGATTGCATGTTTCGGTTTGCGAACTTCCCAGACATTTCCTAATTTCATCCATTGGTCCGGAACTTCAACTTGATATCCATCAATGATCTTCTGACGAAACAAGCCATATTCATAGCGCAGGCAAATACCGTGTCCCGGTAAAGATAAGGATGCCAGGGAATCAAGGAAGCATGCCGCAAGACGGCCAAGACCGCCATTACCTAAACCGGCATCTGATTCCAGATTTTCAAGTTCATTCAAGTCAATGCCCAATTCAGCTAATCCATCATTAACGACTTTATAAATGCCTAAATTCATTAAATTATTGACAAGTAAACGACCAATTAAAAATTCCATTGAAAAGTAATACATCTGTTTGGCACCGATATAGGCCGCTTCTTCTTTCGATTGTTTCCAAAGTGTGGAAGCATAGTCACGAACCATATCCCCCAAAACCATGTATCGTTCAGTGTGATGGGATTGTTGTACCGAACGGCCATATTTCTCAACAACGCGTTGTGTAAAATCGCGTTTAAAATCGTGTTTGTCTTTAAACATCAATACGTCCTCCTATAAAGTCCCTGTAGAATCTTATCAGATATCACTAAAAAACACAAATTATACTTTAGTGACCTCAAGCATCATCGCGCCAAAGGGAGCGACTCGTACGATAATCTTGTAGGGCTGATTATGACATACTTCCTCTACCGCTATTAACGGAACATAATTGCACATATCATTGCCCTCATAAATAGCTTTTTGCGAATTAATCAATTCTACATATTCGCCCGCAAGTGGAACTCCCACATGAAATTCCTCGATCGCTACCGGAGTCATATTCAAAACGGTGACGATCACACACTTTTCATCCTCACGGTAATAGGAATATATGCTTTGAGCTGAATTATCCGCATCGATCCAGCGGAAACCGCGTTGTTCATAATCGTATCTGCTTAAACATGAATGGTGAGTGTAAACTCGATTCAAATCCACCATAAAACGATTGAGCGAGTTATGCCTGGAATATTGAAGTAAATGCCAATCCATTTCACGGTTTTCATCCCATTCTCTAAAATGAGCCAATTCATTGCCCATAAAGTTCAATTTTTTTCCTGGGTGAGAAAACATGTATAAATACAGATTCTTCACTTGTGCGAATTTCTGGTCATAATCGCCCCACATTTTGTTAATGATCGTACCTTTACCGTGAACAACTTCATCGTGTGATAAAGGTAAGATGAATTTTTCGGAATAAAAATAGGCCATACTGAATGTCAGTTGATGATGGTGATAACTGCGGAAAACCGGATCCATCGTGTAATATTTCAATGTATCATTCATCCATCCTAAATCCCACTTATAATCAAATCCCAACCCCATTTCGAAGGTTGGCTGTGTGACTTTCGGATAATCGGACGAATCTTCCGCTATTAAAATCGCACTTGGATATCTTTGAGACAAATAATAATTCAATCGACGTACAAAAGCCAGAGCACCTTCATTAACGCCGCGCTTTTTCTCGCCGTGCCAATAAATAATATTAGATACTGCATCGATCCGGATTCCATCAATATGATAGACATCCATCCAGAAGGATGCGGCTGACATTAAGAAACTTCTGACTTCCTCTTTCCACAAATCAAAAACCATGGTACCCCATTGGCTTAGAGCATCTTCTGGATTGGGATATTCAAACAGTGGTGTTCCGTCAAATTCAATTAAACCAAAGTAGTCCTTTACAAAATGAACAGGAACAAAGTCAATGATCACACCGATGTCCTGATGATGACATTGATTGATGAATTCCATTAACTGCTTTGGTGTGCCGTATCGCGATGTTGCCGAGAAATATCCGGTTGCCTGATAACCCCAAGATCCGTCAAAAGGATGTTCATTGAGAGGCATCAGTTCAATATGCGTATATCCCTGTTCTTTAACATAAGGGATCAAATCGCGCGCAAGTTCTTCATAATTAAGCCATTCAACCGCATATTTCTTACGCCACGACCCTAAGTGAACCTCATAAATGCTCATAGGCTCTTTTAGATGTTTCGTGCGTTTGTTCATCCACATTTTATCGGTCCAACCGAAATTGCGTAAGTTCACAACCAGTGAAGAACTCTTTGGCCGCATTTCAGTATAAAAGGCGAAAGGATCTGATTTCTCCACCCAATGACCATGAGCGTTTTCGATAAGGTACTTGTATAAATCCCATTCATTTACATTGGCAATGAAAATACTCCACACACCTTGAGGAGATATTTTTTTCATAAAAGCATCGGAGCCATTCCAATGATTGAAAGTACCGATGACTTGAATGTTACGTGCATTCGGCGCAAATACTGTAAAACGAACACCGCTTATCCCTTCATAAGCAAAATGCGCTCCAAATACATTGTGTGCATCCAAGCAGTGACCGGCAAAAAAACTGTCGAAAATTGATGTTTTTAACATATTTTTTCCCCTCCTTTTCTTTATTTTACTCTATTTTGTCAATAAAAAAAACACAAGTGTTTAACTTGTGTTCACATAGCATCATTCAATCGTGTTTTTGATAACCTGGCTAAACAAAGCAAATTTCTCTTTTGTCTCGGTTTCGTTATCTCCTTTAATACAATAATAGAATTTGCATTTAGGTTCTGTTCCCGAGGGTCGCACAGCAATCCAAGATCCATCGGAGAGTTTCATTTTCAATACATCGGAAACCGGGAAATCAAGCTCAAATGCATCCTCTCCTGACAAAATGATGGATTGTTTGTAATCTTCCCATGCGATTACTTCGTAACCAGCTACTACATTTAATGGTGATTTTCTTAAGTTATCCATAATTTCAGCAATTCGTACACTACCCTCTGCTCCAGCCAGTGTCAATGACGTCTGTGTTTCCAAAAAGGTTCCGTGCCGTTGATAAAGTTCTTGTAAAACATCAAATAAGGTTTTCCCTTTCGAATGATAATACTGAGTGGCTTCACAAATGATCAAACACGCCTGAACAGCGTCTTTATCTCTGACAAAGGGCTGAATCAGATAGCCATAGCTTTCCTCATAGCCAAAGACAAATTGCTTCTCCTTACTCTTTTCGTACTTCTCGATTTTCTCGCCGATAAACTTGAATCCGGTCAGTGTCTTCTCGACCTCAACACCATGATGCATAGCAACAGCTTCACCCAAATCTGAAGTTACGACTGTATTAAACATGATGGGGTTGGGTGGCATGATACCTTTTTCCCTCATCGATGAGAAAACGTATTCCAAGAGGACAGATCCGGTTTGATTTCCGGTCATCAATACGTACTCTCCTTGATGTTTAACGACAACTCCGACCCGATCGGCGTCCGGATCTGTACTGATAGCGATTTGGGCATCGTGCTTTTTCGCATACTCAATTGCCAGCTGATAGGCAGCGGGTTCTTCAGGATTGGGTGTCAGAGTGTTTGGAAAAGATGGGTCAGGTGTGCATTGTTCTTCAACCAGAATAATGTTGTATCCCGCTTCTTTTAAAACGATATTCGTAATAGGATAAGCCGTTCCGTGTTGCGGAGTAAAGACAACCTTGATATCTTTATTTAACTCTGGACGTAACTGAATTTGAAGTACACGGTTTGCATAACGAATATCCATGTCTTCATCCAGCCAATGGACGAGTTTTTCTTGCTCATCCGTCAATTGCACATCGATGGATAATTCATCTTCTACTTCTTCCACCGCTTGTATGACCTTCTCTATTTCCTCAGGAATCAACTGGCATCCGGTCGGATCATAAACTTTATAGCCGTTATACTCCTTGGGATTATGAGACGCCGTGATTACGATACCGCCAATACAATTTAATTCGCGTACTGTAAATGATAATTGCGGAGTTGAGCGTAATTCGGTGTAAACATAGCTTTCTATGTCAAACATGGCCAAAACCCGAGCGGATTCAATCGCAAATTCTTTAGACATAAAACGATTATCATAAGCAATGGCCACACCTCGCTTGTCGGTGGTTTTAGCAAGTTCAACCAGATACTTCGCAAAGCCCAAGTTGGCTCGGCGAATCGTATAAATATTCAAGCGGTTACTGCCGGGTCCTAAAAGACCGCGCATTCCCGCAGTACCGAACTCGACCCGCGTATAAAAGGCGTCGTACTTTTCTTTTTCGCTCATTGTTTCCATTTGTTTTCTAGTCTTTGAATCAATTGCAGGATGATTATACCAGTGGTCAAATCGTTGAGTTGTCATCATTATTCTCCTTTAAATTATAATAAAAAGAAGATATTAAATCTTCTATTTCATCTTCAACTGGTGAAGTATTAAGCGATAACTTTTTGGGTACGAAGAACTTCTTCGATCGTGTTGATTGCGACTTCTTCGTCGTCACCTTCACAAGTGATGGTAATTTCTGATTGGGTCGGAATACCCAAAGACATAACGCCCATAATCGATTTCATGTTGACAGAACGACCTTTAAAGGAAACTTTCACTTCACATTTAAATTTGCTTGCAGCATTTACGGCTACGGTAGCCGGACGGGCATGTAGTCCAACGGGATCTACAACTAAGACTGTAATTTGTTTCATATTAAACCTCCCGATTATTTTCTTACTTCATTTTACTTTATTTTGAAACTATTGACAATATAAAGCAGAAATTATGTCTCATTTCAACTTGCTTGAAGGTTACCCTTATCTAAATTCATCAATTTGTCACAAGAATTGTCAAGATGATTGTATTTATCACAAATTTAAAATAGAATAAGACAAAGGAGAAAGACTATGTTTCAAATTAATAAAAAATTCGCATTACCTGTAGGGGCAGCATTCTTTGTATTAACCTTTGCTCTATTTTATATTGGTGTCGCTTTGATTTTACAAAATCCATTGGTACTTGAAAACTATCTGGCTTTTGCACTTTTCTCACTTTTGGTCGGTGTGATATCTGCTTGCTTTGTTTTCTTTAATTTATCCGTTGGATTCGCCATCTTCACACTTGGCTATGTCATAGGATTCGGTTCTATGTTTTGGTCTTTCAACCAAGACATGACTGGATGGGGCGACTTGATCGGCTTGATTCAGATGATGTTTATTTTAGGAATCGGACTTGCAACAGCCATCATTGTGGAGATTATTCTGTTGATTATCAAAAAAGTTAAGAAAGCGTAAAACAAACATTTTAATCAATTGTTTTTAACGGCTGACAACGTGGACAGAAATAAATACTTCCACCCATATAATTTTCTTTTACAATACTTCCCGAGCAGTTTTTGCACGGGTTTTTTAATTGTGAACTTGTCATCAGTACTTCGTAACCACCGGGTATTCCGAATAGATCCTTCTCGTTATTACGACCGCCCAACGCAACCATTTCTCTGAGTGTGCTGGCAAGTTTTTCGTAGAGTTTCCTTAACTGATCCTCGCTGCAATCTCTGATTTTCAATTTCGGATGTAATCCAACCTTAAAAAGAACATCTTGAATGACACCATTACCAATACCCGGAAACCGTTGCTCTGTTGCCAAAAATGCTTTCAACGACAATTTATCTGTTGCCTTGGACATGAAGTACTCATAAGTGAACAATGGTGATACACAATCCATTGAATCTAGCGATGCTTTCATAAAGGTAGTAGGTACAATATCTTTCTTTGTTACGTACAATCCGCCATACATTGCTACGGTTGCCATCAGGCAGCTTTGATCGGTAAAGCTTATCAACAGTTGGTGTTGATTATGATCGGGACAAGAGTCTAAATATCTTATGTTAACCCCATCCTGAAAAATCACTTGCACATCTTCGAAATACAAACACAAATAACCCGCGAAATTGACGCTATAAGAGAAGCTTTTCCCCTGAAGCAGTTGTTGGTAGTTCTTTCCTTCATCCACAAACCATGCCAACTTATGCGGCTTAGAATTTACGCTAACTTGTTCAACGACTTTTCCTTGTAGTGTCTCATTGCACTGCCTCGCTAACACAATAGCTTCAGGTAGTTCTATCATCATATCACCTCAAAAAAAGCATACTTCAACGCATAAAAAGTGTCAATAAAAGGAAGCGATGCTTCCCTGTTTCCCTTAAAAAGTTCATTTATTCTATATCACCAACCAAAATGCTTTCTCGTAATTTCATAATTCTCATCAATCGTTTTTGAACCGTCAACATTTAGAACAAACAAGTTCAAGTCTTGTGCTGACTTCAAAATTTCACTGGCAAACATCATATCTCTTTTCATCCAATTGCTAAATGCTTGTGTAGGGTTAGAGCAGTCAACCAAATAGTCTTTGACCCATTCTCTTTCAGGATACTTATTCAACTGAAACTCTGGGGTAGGAACCAGACAAATGTACTTTTTGGAGTTTATAAAGTGTTTCTTTATTAATTCCGGCAGGATGGCTGTGCCCTCAACAAGAACGACTTTATCCAAGGGTATTTGGGATAAATCTTCTAAAATGTAATCAAACGAATTTCGATAAAACTCTAATACGTCCGTAACTTGAGAATCAACATCCCTCAACCAATTCTCATCCTTTGACATTGCAGAATATTTCTTCATGATTAAAATATCGTTTTTCGCGCCTCTGTTTATGTGATTCATCATGTGATCATCACATTTGTAGTAAAGAAGCGAAAATTCATAGGCGAGTTTTTCGGCGATGGAACTTTTCCCAGAACATGGCGAACCGCCAATCCAATAAATATGGTTTAATTTTGTCATCGTAGCCCCCATGTATTGAAGTTGATGTCAGGTTTTTAATTATTTATGATAAGGTTCATTGAAATGAATCTTATATGCCCGATATATTTGCTCTACCAACATCAATCGAACTAATTGATGTGGAAAAGTCATCTCCGAAAGTTTCAGTCGTAAATCCGCACGGTTTCGGACTGAATCTGAAACTCCGTGTGAACCACCAATCACGAAAGATATATCACTGTTTCCATCGATATATTGCTTAAATATATGATCACTGAAATTGGTTGAACTCATATACTTTCCACTTAGATCTAAAAGAATGACATGTTGGTTGGATGATATTAAGGACAAAAGTTTGTCGGATTCTTTGCTTTTCATTATTTCGACATCCGCATCCGAAGCATTTCTTGGTAATGACACTTCATCGACTTCGACAATATCCAATTTTACATAGGGTGTCAGTCGTTTGACATATTCGAATATCAGTTCCTTATTTGCCTTTTCTTTGATCTTGCCAATCGCAAGAATGCGAATCATTGTAATCGCACTCGGGCAGTAATCAATTCTCCATCACGACTCAAAACAATATCGACTAGATCATTGACTTTCTTACCATACAACAACTGACGGAATTGTTTGAAACTGGTGATTTCAACACTGTCAAAACTCACCAAAATATCCCCTTGAAGAATACCGGCTACTTGAGCTGGGCTTCCTGAGACAACCGAATTTATGTACAATCCTTTGGTTTCATCAAGTTTAATTCCATACGAATTTTTTTGGTAGATAGACATCTCACCGATACCGACTGCCGAAACGCCTAATACCGGTCGAATGACCCGACCATTGTTTTCTAATTGCTCCATGATTACAACAACTTCGTTGACGGGTATAGCAAATCCCATACCTTCAACCGACTCCAAAGCAATTTTCATTGAATTGATACCAATAAGCTCGCCGGCTAAATTGATTAAAGGACCACCACTGTTACCCGGATTGATAGCAGCATCGGTTTGTAATACAATCATATCCCAATCTGTTACACCATTGTTATCCAAATCCACCGGAACAACTCGATCTTTACCCGATAATATACCCATGGTAACTGAACCGGCAAATTCATTGCCCAACGGACTTCCGATGGCTAAAACCCATTCCCCAACCTTCGATAGCGCGGAGTCACCGGTTTTAAAAGGGACAACTTCAAAATCCACGACAACTTTTATAAGTGCCAAATCGGTATATAAATCGGACCCCATGATTTCGCCTGTCACTTCGACTCCGTTGGCAAAAGCAATATCCACACGATCAGCCCCATTTATGACATGGTTATTGGTGATGATCAGAATCACATTATCATTAACCTTATAAACGGCACCGCTACCTGTGCTGTAAAGATTATTAAATCGGTACGAATGCACGCCAACTACTTTTTCAAGTGATTTATCAACGATTTCCGTTACATCGGTTGTAAACTGAGTGACCTTTGTTTCAACGATATGGGTTGACTGTGAACCACTCAAATCTTTGACTTTACTGTTAAGTTGTTGAATTTCAAGTGAAAGAAAAATATTAAATGCTAATAATACGATGACTAACAGTGATAGAAAACGTTTCATGAATTTGAACCTCCTGTAACGATTTCAAACTGACCCGCAATTTTCAATATTGGGAAATACCCTAATGAGCTCAATAAATCGAATGACGTTTGGTAAGCAAGCACGAATGAATTAGCTTCATCACTTAAATGCGCCAAAACTACTTCTTTGGTCTTTAATGAAACAATCTTCCCCAACACTTCTGCGCACGCCTGATTGCTTAAATGACCGCTATCTGACAGTATGCGGTTTTTAATTCCGTGCGGCCGTCGCGAGTTCATCAACATTTCAGGGTCATGGTTGCTTTCAAGGACGATATAATGGGCATCTTTAATCCTCGGGATCAGTGTGTTTTTAACATATCCGGTATCCGTAATATATACCAACTTTTCATAAGCATCTTCAATAATATACCCTACCGTTACCTCACTGTCATGTGAGAGCGGAATCGGTGTAATCGTCAGTTCGTTGATGTGAAATGACATAAAAGGGACTACCGGTTGATAGCCCTGACCATTATTGAACGGAATTGGTGAAAATGTGGGGATATTGCCGAACATTCTTACCTGACTCACATGATCCGAATGACCGTGAGTCACTAGCAAAGCATCAACTTGTGTATAGTTTATATCAATATTTGTAAAACTGTTAATCAAATGCTTTTTTGTTGAACCACAATCTATGACTACGGTCGAATGATTTGTTTGCACAACAAAACAATTGCCCTTAGAGCCACTAGCCAGTGAATAATACTTCATATTATTAACAACCCAACACGCGGCAAGGGTTAATCAACGTTCCATTTTGCCAAACCTGGAAATGAGTATGCGGACCGGTCGTCCGACCAGTCATTCCGATACGACCAATCGCTTCTCCTTTTTCAACCGCAACCCCTTCCGGAAAATATCCCGGAGAAGCCATATGTCCATAATATGTACGATAACCGTTGTTATGATCAATAATTAAATAATAACCGCCAATTGAACTGTAAGCTCTTTTTGTTACGACGCCTCTATCAGCCGCATAAATTGAACCATAACGATCATAGCGATTCTGAATATCAATTGCCCGGTGTCCAGAGTAGCAAAACCATCCGCACGATACACTGGGATTGTTAATGGGCCAGCGGAATTTACCGCTACCGATTCCAGGTATGACTTTGGTTCCAAAAGCAACGACTTCTTGAATTGGTTGCTTTGTTATGGATTCAGAAATGACCTCACCTTTGATCAAAACTCCATTAACATATGTCTCTTTATATAATACATTCTTAGATCCATCGACTTCACGAGTAATAACTCTCGATATTCCTTCGCGAATCGAAGGATCAGCCACATACTTTGTATTTGATGGGTATACGATTTCCTTCGTCAAGCGATCACGTGTTACAACAACGCTAATCGGAGAATTAAAATAAGTCACATTTAATTGTAAGCCAGGCTCTAATACTTGATCGGTTGTTTTTAGTTTCTGATTATTAATGGTAATCAACTGTTGTGCTGATAGACCCGTCTTGTAGCCCACACCTTCGACCGTATCAAACGGAGCGACAGTGTATGTCTTAATTTCTGTATCATATCCATAACTCAGAAAATAAATGATCTCATTTTGATTCTTCAAAATCTTATTTCTGGATGCCAAACCTTTTGTAATTGAAGTTGATTCAAGAACGTTGATTCCGGTATCAATTGAGCCATAGGTTGTGAGTTTTGGAATTTCACGTTTATTTTTAATGTCATCATAAGCTGATTTCGAAATAAAGTTTAACAGGTACAACTCTTTTGCTGTCTCAAATTCCGCAAGATCCTTGACATAAATAACCGCTCCGTTAGAGAATTCGATTTTATAGACTTCAACTGAAAATAAATCGTTGGTCTGTAAGTATTCCACAATTAAATCATCGACATTGTTATATTCAAAATAACTCAACTCTACACTTAGATAAACATCTTCTCCCAAACCGATTTTCGATCCTGGGAAATCTTCGACATATTGATCATTGTATGTCTGAACTAAAACACTGTCCACGATTTGCTCGTCGGTCAAAACACCCAACAAACGACTACCTTCATATATCTTCGTGATCATTTGCGGCTGATTAAACACGTTTACAACTTCTTGTTTAAAAACAGCACCATCCAATTCGGCTTGGTTACTGATTTGTTGGGGATTTTGATTTTGATTGGCCTCGGAAGTTATCAGTGTGATGATCAGACTTACCATGACTGCCAATACAATGGGTATAAACTTTTTCATTGAAACTCCTTTATTGACCGGCATCTTCTTTTGCAATATTATAGAATGCATTGATCTTTAGGTCAAATGCTAACTCAAATTTGCCCGTCGGTCCATTACGGTGCTTAGCAATGTCGATTTCTGCCTTGACTTGCTTATCATCACTTTTCTCTTTTTGATAATACTCATCGCGATATAAAAACATAACGATATCCGCATCTTGTTCCAAAGCACCAGATTCACGTAAATCCGATAACATCGGTCGTTTATCTTCACGTCGTTCAACCAGACGTGACAACTGTGAAAGAGCAATAACAGGCACTTGCATCTCACGAGCCAACGCTTTTAGACTTCGGGAGATTTCGGATACTTCTTGTTGACGGTTCTCATTATTTCTTCCGCTACCCATGATTAACTGTATATAGTCAATAACGACCAACCCTAAACCATGTTCAGCACGTAATTTACGACATTTCGAAAATACTTCTGAAACGCGAACCGATGGAGTATCATCCACAAACAATTGCATTGACTTCATTTCTGTGGCTGCCTCATTGAGCATATTCCACTCTGTACCCGATAGAAACCCTGTACGCAATTGACCGATGGGTATCATCGACGCGGCTGAAAGCATCCGCGTAATCAATTGTTCGGCTGGCATTTCCAAAGAGAAAAGTGCGACCGGCTGTTGATTATGTCGGGATACCTGCATAGCCAGATTCAGAGCAAACGCCGTTTTTCCCATGGATGGTCGGGCAGCTAAAATAATCAAGTCGCCTCGCTGTAATCCGTTGGTCAGATTATCCAATGCCCGAAACGAAGTTTTTAGTCCGGTGATGTTGCTTTTGTTGGAACTCATTTTCGTAATGGTTTCCATTACAGTCGACACGACTTCTTTTGCATTGCGGAAATCGGATGCCCGTCGGTTGCGTGTAACATTCAAAATGCTCTTCTCCGCTTGATCCATGACATCATCCAACTCGCCGGAATGCACAAAGCCATCTTCAGCGATTTTTTGTGCAGTTAAAATCAGATTGCGCATATACGCCCGATCCTGAATCATCTCAACGTAGTACTTCACATTGGCCGAAGATACCGAATGATCGGCTAACTGTAAAACATAGTCAGCTCCTCCAATCGAAGGCAATTGACCGCGTTCGCTCAAGCGTGTAATCAAACTGGTCCCATCCACTGGCTTACCCATATCACTAAGTTCAGTGATCGCTGTAAAGACCTTTTTATGTGCCTCAAGGAAAAAGTCCTCCGGAATCAAACCGGTTTCAATGGCGGTTTTGATGGTATTGGGATAAATAAGCATCGCTCCTAGCAATGCTTGTTCTGCTTCTAAACTATGGGGCAACTGCCGCATGACCTTCACCTCAGCTCTTTGCTTTTAAATGTACCGTAATAAATCCTTCAACATCGCGATGCAAATCAATCATGACCTTGCTGACACCCAATTCAGACAACGTCTCAGTTTTCATTTTACGCTTATCAATCACGATTTTATGTTTTTTATTCAGTTCCTCAGCCACTTGCTTCGTAGAAACAGATCCGAATACTCTTCCTTTTTCTCCAGTCTTAACCTCAAAAACCAACGTAATCTTCTCTAATTGATCTTTTAGTTTTAAAGCGTTCTCTTTATTTTTAGCTTCTTCATCTTTCACATGTTGCTTTTGATCTTCCAAAACTTCCATGCTCTTGGTCGATGCTGCCAATGCCAGTTTGCTTCTGAATAAGAAATTGCGAGCGTATCCATCGGATACTTCAACGACCTCACCCTTTTTGCCAACGTTTTTCACATCAGCTAATAATATTACTTTCATGAACTAACCCTCCTGTTCAAAATATTCTTGAATGCTTTTATCTAGAAGAACTACCATCTGCTCTATGGTTGTGTTTTCACGTTGCAAAGCTGCTGCCGAGAAATGTCCGCCACCGCTCAATTTTTCCATAATAATCTGAACGTTTATTTTACCTTTGGAACGTGCAGATACAGCCACATGATGATCGTCAATACGGGCGACCACAAAAGAAGCTTCTACATTTTTAACTGATAACAACATCTCAGCCACTTGAGACATGATGCTGCGTGATACGATCGTTTTTTCTTCGTAAGGCGCAATTACAACTCCTTTGGG
The DNA here is from genome assembly GCA_030694975.1 of Erysipelotrichaceae bacterium. Classification (GTDB taxonomy): domain Bacteria; phylum Bacillota_I; class Bacilli_A; order Erysipelotrichales; family Erysipelotrichaceae; genus UBA2227. The sequence goes on from JAUYTU010000017.1 coordinate 128,471, forward strand.
ACGTTGCTGAGAACATTTTAGCATACTCGTCTTTAACTCAAACTCATCAAATTCATCTTTCAACAAATTATCAGCTTCTACTGAATCTGCTCCCATATTCTTAAGCACCGAAGCTGCTTCAAAGGTACGCGAACCGGTGCGATTACGGAATCGATTGGTATCAATCAACATACCTGTAAACATGATCGTTGCTTCTTCCATGGATATATCCACGTTGGACACTTGGTAAGGAAAGAGCTCAGCAACCAATTCACTCACTGAAGAAGCTGATGATTCAATGTAAACAAGTACCGGATTAAATGTGAAATCAGTGCTGCGACGATGATGGTCAATGACAATAACTTTTTTTGCTTTCTCAATCACTGAAGTCGCGTTGCTGTGTGCCGCACTGTTGTGGTCTACCATGATAACCAAGGTATTGGCGTTTAATATTTCCAAGGCCTCAGACTCACTGACAAATCGGTGTCGCTGATTTAACAGTTCTTTATACTTTGATAAAGCTCCTGTTAGTTTAATTTCAATTCCACCGGATTTCGATACGATATATACTTCCTTATCATAACTCAATGCGATTCGGCTCATTCCGATAGCAGCACCCATACAGTCAAAATCCATTTCCTTATGACCGACGATGATCACTGTTTTTGACTGTTGAATCAAATCACGAATGGTCTGAGCGATAACGCGCACCCGCACTTTACTACGCTTTTCCTGAGCTTGACTGCTACCGCCAAAATATTTGGTGTCTTCATTGAATGATTTAATCGCAACTTGGTCGCCGCCACGGCTTTGCGCAAGTTCCAGTGCCGTATTGACCATTTCCTCCAATTGCAAAAAATCCGAGGTTTTTCTTGAGAATGCCATTGATAAGGTTATGGCTACATCCGCATCAGCAGCTGCCTTACGAATATATGATAAGATATCAAATCGGTTATTCATAACGTTTTTATAAATACGTTCATTTAATACGACCAGGAATCGATCAGCCTTTATCCTACGTAAAAACATACCGTGTTTTTTCGCCCAATCAACAACCGGTTGACGAATTTGTGAGTCGATCAGAGCAATTTTCTGTTCTTCCTCATATTGAGTTGTTTCTTCATAGTTATCGATATGGATTAACCCAAGTACAACTTGCTCATCATCGTACGCTGATTCCAATCGACTGATTTCGGTGATATCGCGGAAAAATAGTAACTGAACATTTTCTTTACGAATAACTTCGTAGATACTGTCATTGACTTCGATAACAAGACTTTCGCTGTCGCCTGTAAAAAGTTTATTGATTTCTGGAGATAACGCTGTGATCTTTGAGCCGATTAATGATATACCCCGTTGATCGAATATCTCACTCATCCATGTTACATTATAGTTTTCATCATAGGTAACAATTCCGACGCCGCCGATTTCCAACGCATCTTTCGCATCTTTACCAAGTACACGGGTAATCGAGAATATACGATCTCTCTGATCTTTTTCATACGTCTGAATAATGAGATAAATAAAGGATATGTTCATTAATAAATAGATGAATAACAGCAGATAAACATAGTTGAATAGAAATATGAAAAAGATAAAAAGAATGATAATCTCAAACAATAAGATTATAGCAATTTTTGATTTCAATCGATCAAAGCTTTCAAGCATTCTTTTTCACTCCCAACAGTTTTTGGCGAACATCCGTCACCATATCCAACAACCCAATAAGCATAAGTGGAAACACAGCGATTGTCGGAATAAGTAAAAGACTGAGTATAGCCGTAAAAATCAATGTATGGATACGATAGCGTTTTTGGATAACCGCAAGAAATATCAGTGCATGGGCGATGATGGTAATCATTGAAAATATAAACAGTGAATATCCGACATCTTGCCATAACTGAGTCAATTTAAGCTGTGTGACCAGTGGCCATGCAAACAGCATTGCCATCAATATATAACCGATATATGCCGGTAATTTAAATTTTGATAAAGGTTTTGATGGCGGAATTGTAATGCGTACAACTCGTTTTAGCAGTATGCGGGCGAATATGTGTAAAAGGTATGCTTCCAGAATTGCGCCAAAGAAGATGGTCAAGAAGATAACCAGACGGATAATATTGGCCTCGCCAGCTATCGGTTCGACATCCATAGCCCGTAAAAATTCAGCTACGATTTTTATTTCATCACCCATATCATAACCGAAAAACGACGCAAATAAAACCATGGATAGAAAATAGATGATGGTTGTAAAGAGAGATGTGAATAAAAATTGGGTTCTGCTATCATATTTTCTGTTTACACCCAATCCATAGAATAATCCAACCAAACCATACAGTGCCGCAAATATCATTGAGGGAAGTGTGGCGAGCATTATTGAAATGATTACGACGCTGATATAGGGCAGCCAACCGGCTTTAAATCCATGGCGAGCTGTATATATAATAATAGGTAAAGGAATGATCCAGGCAAAATAAACATTTAACTGACCGGCGAACTGTCGGTCGATGAGCAGAAAAACACTGATCAGTGCGATCATTGCGGCTCCTTCGGTTATTTTTCGGACATCATTTCGCATGTGTTTCTCCTTATTACAAAAAACCTCCACCGACTGGCGATGGAGGTAAGCGTTCTAGTCGGCTACGTACGGCAGTAATGCCATTTGACGTGCGCGCTTGATTGCGATGGCAAGCATCCGTTGGTATTTTGCACGTGTGCCTGTTACGCGTCTGGGAATGATTTTCCCGTTGGCCGAAATAAATCTCTTCAGTAATTCAATATCTTTATAGTCAATGGTTGTGACATTGTTTTTTGTGAAGTAACAGACTTTTTTGCGGCTTGTGCGTTGTTTTTTGAAAGCCATGGGCTGTCTCCTTTCTTAGAACGGCAAGTCGTCACTTGAAATATCAAGGGTCGGACCTGTCGAAAAATCATCTTCGTTAAAGTTATTATTATCCGGTTGAAATCCGGATGTGCTATCAAATGAATTTGAAGCGGGTCTTTGAGTTGAGGCTGAACGTGAGTCGAGCAATTGAACACTCTCTGAAACGACTTCGGTAACATATACTTTCTTACCGGAATTGTCATCATAAGTTCTGGTCGAAATACGTCCCTCGACGGAAACCATGGCGCCTTTTTTGGCATATTGGCCTAAAAACTCAGCGGTTTTTTCCCATGCTACACAATTAATGAAATCGGCTTGTTCTTGTTGTCCGAAGCGGCGATTGACTGCCACTGTGAAACTGACAACAGATTTACCGGTTTGTGTTCTCTTTAATTCGGGATCTTTGGTCAAACGACCAACCAATACGACTCGATTTACCATGTTATCCTCCTTACTCTTCTTCTTTGTTGATGATTAAGTAGCGAACGATGTTGCCGTTGATTCGATTTAAACGATCCAACTCTTTAACACCTGCTTGATCAGCTTCGAAATTTCCCACGACATAATAACCTTTTGTCATGTGGTTGATTTCATATGCAAACTCACGCATACCCCACTCTGTTACTTCCCCGACGACTCCACCATTTGTTGTGATGATTTCATTCATGTTAGTAATAAGAGCTTGGCGTGCGGCATCATCGAGTGATGCGTTTACAATGAACATGATCTCATACTTGCGCATTGTGACACCTCCTTGTGGTCTATTGGCCTTTTCAGGCAAGGAGCGAATATTTTCATATCCACCCGTATCGTACATTATAACAGAACGAAGCAACCATGTAAACCAAAAAAAAGCACCCACTTTGCCCTTTTGGTGCTATTTTACATCATCTGGAGTTGTGATCTTAATATTAGCATATGAACCTTCAATCACCCGAATCCGAGTGTTTGAACATAGCTCAGCAATCTGTGCGTCATCGGTAGCATTTAAACCCATATCGTACGCTTTGTTATAGCATTTAAGTATCAGCGAAGTCTTGAAAGCCTGAGGTGTTTGGGCCAACATATGTTCTTCGCGTTCGACTGTAGCAGAGATATAATCCCCGTCCATCTTCTTGATTGTATCTTTCGGTTTGACTGCCAAGATTGCGGCATCTTCCTGTTCCATCGCATTCAGCAAGCGATTGACACAGTCCATAGGCAGCCAAGGGCGGGCTCCATCATGAATCAATACGACATCTTCTGTTACCGCCATCAGCCCATTGAAAACACTATCCTGACGTGTGTCACCGCCATTGACCGAAACGATTTTTCCGGATTCGTTTTGTCTGACAATCCGCGGCAAATCCGTCCGGTTCGTTACGATAACAACTTGCTTACATCGCGGATCATTTAAAAATAATTGGAGGGTTTGTTCTAGGACTGTTTTACCTTCTTTAAGCGGATAAAACATCTTGTTGTACCCCAATCCCATGCGCGTCCCTTTTCCGGCCGCCACAATCAGTGCTGAATAGTTCATAAGCCACCTCTTAATCTTTTACCTATTTTAACACTTTTTCATTCAATTTTCATTTATTTTATTTTCGATATTCGGTTGTAATCATTTTCGAATGCTCTTATAATAAAAGTGTTGAATAGGTGTTTAACCGACTTAATAGGGAATCCGGCTAACCGGAGCTGCCCCAGCAACTGTCGATACCGACGACAAAAACAAACCACTGTGCAAACGGGAAGGGTTTTTGAAGGGTGACGTATCAGCCAGTAGACCTGCCTAATTCAAAAATTTTCTGTTTTATCTTCTGGGTGAAAGATAAAAAGGCAACAAACTTGTCTTTTTTCACACATCCTTGGGTGTGTTTTTTTATGGGAGGAACTATGAAGAAGAATTTTACGCGTATTTTAGTAGCCGTGGTAGCGGCAGCCCTTTTGTACTTTGGTGTTTCGTATCTGACAAAACCGCTGGTTGAACAAGGCAGTAAAGAAGTCACGATCATTATGAGTACAAAGCTTGAAGGAGAAGTTGAAGAGGTGTTTAATAAGACCTTTAAAACGGATGCGGAGATGCTTGGGGATCTTTTGGAAGAAGGTGTTGTCCGTGCTTACTTTACGATTGAGCTTTCCGGTAACAAGACAGATGCTTACGGACGGTTTATTGTCGCAATTAATGAATTTAAAACCGAAGACATGAACAAAGGACCTTGGTGGACCTACAACTCAACAACCAATGAAACCTGTGTAACTGCTGGTTACTGTTCTGGAATTGATGCAACTCCAGTTTACGACAAGGATGTCTTCGAATTCACGTATACCGATACTTTCGAATAATGAAACCGGTGGTACGCTTAGTTGTGATCGCACTGCTAAGCGCATTATTAGTCGTCGTTCAGGTGGCTTTGGCCGTGGTCCCCAATGTCGAACTGGTGTCTCTTCTCATTCTCATCTATGCCCTGCTGTTACCTTTGCCTACGGCATTGAGTATTGTCGGTATTTTTGTGACACTTGAATTCATCGTTTGGGGATTTGGGGATTGGGTCATTGGTTACTATTGGATATGGCCGATCTGGGTCTTATTGGTTTATTTTACGAAGTGGTTCAATAAAGACGATCCCCATCGTTGGGCACTGCTCGGCGCATTCTGGGGAATACTGTTTGGCGTTCTTTTTTCATTACACCACGGAATCCTTTACGGCATGACTTATAGTTATGCCTATTGGATTCGAGGCATTTCTTTTGACATTGTACACGCAATATCGAATTATATTCTTATATTGCTAAGTTATCGTGTTATATTTAAGGTATTAAAGAGAATGCTTGAAAGGCTGGGTGTATCGTATGAAAGTAACCACAAAAACCGGTGATCAAGGTCAGACCGGCGTTTTTAATCAACGAGTAGAAAAAGACAGTCTGATTATCGATTTGTTGGGACATTTGGATGAGGTCATGGCTAACATGATTGATGCATACGCAGAATTTCCAGAGGCTAACCCTGAGTTGAAGGATCGTGTCGATGAATTGATTTTGATGGCCTCGGTCGTTGCCGGATTCAAAAAAGAAGAGGATTTCGGTGAGGAAAGAGTCACACATTTAGAAGAGATGATAAGGCTGCACAATGAAAAATGTTATGGTTTCGTCTATCCGTTTGATAATCCGATGAAAGCACGTTTAAATGTTTTGCGTACGGTTGTTCGTCGTTGTGAACGTGTTATGGTTCGGGCATTCAAAGAAAACAGGGATTTCCCACTTATTCGTGTATATATGAATCGGTTGTCGGACTATGTTTTTATCTTAATCAACCGATAGTCCATCAAAGTTTATTTTCATAAGTTTCATGAGTTGTGTGCAGTTAATTTATGTTAGAATAAAGAGTATCTTAGGTAAGAGGAGGAATATGTATGAAGTATCGTGAAGGAACCATCTCGAAAATCAACAACGATATCCGCAATCATTTTCCCCATCTTTTCCCTATCGAAGAAAGTTTTCATGTTACGCATTCCGGCGTTTCCAGATTGGTTATGTTGGATCGCTATGCTCAGAAAGACCGCAGTTTAAAGACCTTGGGTGTCGATGACATCGTTGTTACGATTGTTAAAGATGACCCCAAGTTCCCGGCTCGCGGTATCGGTTTGGTTAAAGAAATCGACGCACAACAGGAAACAGCCCTAATCGAATTGGAAGAAGAATGGCGGTCATCGTGTGAAAATGAACATGAAGCGGAAACCGGGTTAATACGACGTCCCTTCAAGAAAATCGACAAGCCGATGGAAATCTATTATGAGCAGATTGCCAAGCGGGTCGGTAAAGCTTTAGCCTCAACTGAAAACAACGAGGATAAACGCGAACAATATGCACAGCTTTTTTATCATCAATTAAAAGATTTAAATGTCGTTCCGGCCGGTCGTGTTCTTTATGGAGCAGGAAGCGGTACGGAAGTAACGTATTTTAACTGTTTCGTTATGCCTTTTGTACGTGACTCCAGGGGCGGAATCGCCGATCATCGCAAAGAAGTCATGGAAATTATGTCACGTGGCGGTGGTGTCGGTTCCAATGGATCTACATTACGTCCGAAAGCCGCTCCGGCCAAAGGTGTCGGTGGCAAATCGTCCGGTGCTGTAAGTTGGTTGAATGACATTGCCAATCTAACCCATTTAGTGGAGCAAGGCGGTTCTCGTCGTGGCGCACAAATGATCATGTTGGCTGATTGGCATCCGGATATCATTGAGTTTATTATATCGAAAATGCAAAATCCAAGAGTGTTGAAATGGCTGACTGAAAACTCTAATGATGAAGTCATCCGTGAAGAAGCTCATAAAAAACTTAAATTTTATCCGCTTAACCGTACGGAAAAAGAAATGTATGAAGCGTTGGTCGAAAATAAGTCGACACCTGCGCATATCATTGACCATGCCCGTGAAAAGCTGATTGATGGCGGTAAATTGGAAGTTCTATCTCCGGAGTTTTTATCCGGTGCTAATATCTCTGTGACGTTGACTAGCGATTTTATGCAGGCGGTCGCTGACGATGCGGATTATCAGCTTCGATTCCCTGATTTGGAGGTTTATACCAAAGAGCAGAAGTACGATTATGATGAACAATGGCATGTGGTTGGAGATGTTCGTGAGTGGGAAGCCATGGGTTATCCCATCAAGGTATATCGCACCGTCAAGGCGCGCGACATCTGGGACTTGATTAGTTTCTGTTCTACGTATTCGGCGGAACCCGGCATTTTCTTTATTGATAATGCCAATGACAAAACCAATGCGAAAGCTTATGGCCAAAAGGTCGTTGCGACCAACCCGTGTGGAGAGCAGCCTTTGGCACCTTATTCCGTTTGTAACCTGGCGGCTGTCAACTTAGCAAATTTCGTTGATCGCATTACCGGTGAAATATTATATGATAAGCTGCGTGAGAGTGTCGCACTGACAGTTCGTATGCAGGATAATGTTATCGATGATACTCCTTACTTCTTAGAAGCAAACCGTGTTCAGGCATTGGGTGAGCGTCGGGTCGGATTGGGGGTCATGGGACTACATGACTTGCTGATTTGGGCAAAAAAGCGATATGGTTCACCCGAGGCTATTAAAACCATTGATCAACTGTTTAGAGAAATCGCTGTTACAGCTTATGGAACTTCCATTTTATTAGCAAAGGAAAAAGGCAGTTTCCCATTCTTGTCCGACCGTAATAAATTTATAGAGACTGGCTATATGAAAGATATGCCTGAAGACATCCGTCAAGGTGTATTGCAGTATGGCATTCGTAACTCTCACCTGTTAACCATAGCTCCGACCGGTTCAACCGGTACGATGGTTGGTGTCTCTACCGGTTTGGAACCCTATTTCTCCTTCTCTTACTTCCGTTCCGGTCGTCTGGGTAAGTTTATTGAAGTTAATGCTTCCATCGTTGAAGAGTTTATCGCAATTCATCCTCAGTATTCTCGCGCTAATCTGCCGGATTACTTTGTCAGTGCTATGGAATTATCCCCGGAAGAACATGCGGATTCGCAATGTGCTATCCAACGTTGGATCGATTCTTCGATTTCCAAGACGGTTAATGCACCCCGTGGATACAGTGTTCGCCAAGTCCAACAGATTTATGAACGTTTATACAAACATGGAGCTAAGGGTGGAACTGTATATGTCGATGGATCACGTGACAGCCAAGTATTGTCACTGACCAACGATGAAGACAACTCTTGGGCTCAAATGGATATTGTTCGTGACTTTGGGGTCAGTGTTAAAGAAAAGCAGGATGACAGTAAAAAGACGGATTATCGTGCTGATCGACAAGACCGTAACATCGGTAATGAAGTCGGTGATATCTGTCCGATATGTTTAGAAGGCGTCGTCGAAGACATCGGCGGATGCAATACCTGTACCAACTGTAATGCACAGTTGAAGTGCGGATTATAAGAATAACGAACCTCCGTAAAAGCGGAGGTTTTTTTCGAGAAGGTATCTGAATGGATATCCTTTCCCTGAGTCGATATACTATGAGTAATCAAAGATTGTCGAAGACCCTTGGAAAGGAGATTTTTATGAAAACACAAAAAATGCGAATACTTGCGGTTTTCTTGTCATTGTTTCTGATTTCTTGTGTGCCAATAAATCAAAATCCTATTGATGAGGAAGTTGAAGAAGTGCCAAAGTATCCAAACATCATCTTTTATGTGCCGGTTGAGACAGATAAACCAAATACGGATTTTATCCCTGTGTTTACAGGTCAGACACGTACTCATGGTATCAGAACCACAACAGCCTACACCACATCCGTTGTAACCAATATACTCCGCGAACCGTGGGGAATCGATGTATTACCTAGCGGTGATTTGGTTGTTACCGAGAAATCCGGAAGTCTGAGAATTGTAAAAGCAGACGGAACAGTCGGATCGGCTATCAAAGGATTCCCTGATATCAATGCAAATGGGCAAGGCGGATTGTTGGATGTTACCATCAGTCCAAGTTTCGAAATGGATCGGATGCTCTACTTTACGCTGTCATTGAACTCTTCTCAAGGTTCTGTTACCGCTGTAGGCAAAGCCCGTTTGTCTGATGATCAAACTTCTCTTGACGATTTCACTGTTATCTATCAAGCTACCCCCTATTTCAATGGCGTAGGCCACTATGGCAGTCGGATTGTATTTGATAAGGACGGATACTTATTTATATCTACCGGCGATCGACAAAGTCTTCAGACGCGTAACAATGCCCAATCACTTGATAATGGTCATGGCAAAATCTTGAGAATCACCACGGATGGTGACCCCGCTCCGCAAAATCCGTTTCTCAATCAAACAGATAAGCACACTGCGATTTACGCTACCGGACTTCGAAATGTTCAAGGTCTGGCCATTCATCCGGCGACCGGCGGATTGTGGGCAAGCGAGATGGGTCCTCAGGGTGGAGATGAACTTAATCTTATCGAATCTTCCAAGAATTATGGGTGGCCAATCATTAGCTATGGTGAAGAATACACCGGCTTGCCGATTGGTGAAGGATTGACCCAAAAAGAAGGAATGGAGCAACCTGTTTACTACTGGGATCCTTCGATTGCTCCGAGTGGCATGGCTTTCTACACATCAAATGTCATTCCGGAATGGGAAAATAATCTGTTTATTGGAGCTTTGCGAGGCAGTCATATTATACGTTTGATGATAAGGGATAATAGAGTTATTGGCGAAGAACGACTGCTACAAGATAAGGGTCAGCGCTTCAGAGATATAGCTATGGGATTAAATGGCGAGTTGTATGCTATCACGGATAGCGGAATATTGTATCGAATAGGCAAATAAAACTACACGGCAACGTGTAGTTTCTTTAATTAGACTAGATGTCCATTTTTAGAGCATCCACAATATTGTCGCTCCGAATTCTTGCTACAGAATAGGACATGGTTATGAATACCAGAGTGAAGATAACCAGTGTCACAAACACAAAGCTTCCATAGGGAATCTGTACATCCACAATAAATCCATCAGCCATCGTATGATTAATCAAAGCAATGACCAGCAATGATATCGGAAATCCGAACAATAATGAACTAAATCCGTAGAACACACTTTCAAAGCGAACCATTTTATCAAAACTTTGTGGTGTCATCCCTACCGATCGCAACATAGCAAACTCTTTTCTACGCAACTGTACATTTGTTGTTATCGTATTGATGATGTTCATCACGCTGATCAGTGAGATCAAGATGATAAAGCCGTAAACAAATACCTCCATTACCAGTATAGTGTTCGATATATTACGATACTCGGATTTCATGTTATTCATAATGAAACGAACTTCATCAGATTCATTGAGATATTCTCGGATTTCAATTTCATGCATCTGATCGTTATTGGATTCCATGAATATATTATAATAAAGGAGTTCACTGTCTAGCAGAGATGCAACGGACTCTTGATTGGTTATAAGAATTACTCCATAAAACATGCTATATGAATATCCCAGGGGTGCCATGTCGGTGAAAGATACGATATTGAGTTGTGCATTCTTGGTGATTTCACCACTTTCTGAATGGGTAATCTCGACATTAGCCGTAAACGGATTCTCTTCAAAGACTTTCCCTGTGTAGCGCTTGTTATTGAAACTGTCCTTGGCTATATTGAGAACTATCACATTATTAGAATCCTTTGTAAACATAGACAGATCCCCATTGATCTGTTCTAGATAATTCTTGAATGAAATATCATCCAAGATTATGGTGTACAGTTCTAGTGATTTACCAATAAATCCATCATTATATAATTGTAAAGTTATCGGAGCCATAGGTAGCTCCTCATATGTAGCCCGAGCTTGAATCATTCGCGAAGACTGAAACCTATCAACATATTCCGAGTTCCTTAACTTTTCGATACGAGTCGTAGCGGATTCGACGGTCTTATCCAATAATAGAACAGACAAATCATAGTTTTTGTTTGCATATTCTACTTTCGCTAAGCTGAAGAGCGAACTCATAAAGTAATTCACCGATACAAACAATACAATACTGACTGTCAGCGAAATGACTGTTGATCTGAATTTCTTTTTACTTCTTTTCAAATTTTTAAGAGCCAGATCACCTTCTAGTCCGAAAATCCAACGGATCCAGCGTGGAGTCTTAATCGATCTACCACTAAACTTAATATCTTTGCGTTGCATGATAGAGTCCATGATACTTATTTGTGATGCTCGCAATGCCGGAATCCAAACAGAGAGAGCAATTGTTATTACAGAGACTAATGTAGCTACGAGTAACAGCTGCCACCACACCACCAGTTTCAAGGTCGCTGAGGTAGTGACAAAGGACCGAAACAAAGGTTCTACAAAGATCAGAGTCAATGAAATCCCTAAAATTCCTAACACTAATCCGACTGGGATGGCAAATATTGAGAGATAGAGTGCTTCCAGAAAAACATTTGACCGTTTCTGAGCCCTTGTTGCTCCAACACTGGACAACATGCCTAATTGTCGTGTCCGTTGAGATAACGATATCGAAAATGAATTATAAATTAAGGCAATCGATGCAACCATAACTATCATCACAATAATGGCTATCAATCCGGCAAGTGTTGTAAATATTTCCTGATTGCCAATCATGCCATAATAGCGCAATAACTGATTGTTTACGGTCATAATCATATTTTCAGAGTCTTTAAATGCTTCTGTCATTGCTAACAAAGTACTTTGTCTCAAGGGAGTAAGTTTAATAGAAACCATAGGATCATAATGAGCATCTAGAGCTGAATCATAGAAAGTGTAAGCATTGATTACTGAGGAATAGCTTTTCGAACTGTCCTCTATGATACCAACAAGCTTAAACTGATGCTCCACTGCTTGTTCGAGCTGCTCTGCTGTTTCTATAAACGTAACATCATCTTCAGTTTCATAGCTTCTCATAAATCCAGACTCCACCGGAACTATCTCACCATTAAGTGTTCTCAACGATAAATTCAAAGTGATTTGCTCGCCTACTTTATACGCTTTCGCCTGCTCTTCGGTCATCACAATCTCACCTTTAGCAAGTGGAAGTCGCCCCTCTAAGACCCGGACGTATTGCTGGGTGAAACCAAGGGAATCCATGGCAGTTACTTGAAGATAAGGCTTGCCTGATTGGATTGGATCTTCTATTTGAATAAACCCCAAAACCTGTTGCCATGACAAAGTATCAACAAAAGGCTGCTCAACTTTCAGAATTAGCTGATTTTGATCAGGATGTTGCAAGCGAACATGCCAGTCACCATTATCGATTTTTTCATTTTCAATCATGTACGATAAAAAACTGGACGTTAATGTTGCGATAGCACTCAACATTGCGACCGAAATAATAATTCCGATGGCCGTCACAATGGTCCATCGGCGATTATTCTTCATGCTTGCTAAAGTAAATTTCCTGATGATGTTCATACTTTTCTAACCTCATCTGAAATGATTTTTCCATCTTCTAACGATATAATTCGATCTGCGTTTTGTGCAATGGTTGCATCATGGGTGATAATCAAAACCGTCTGTTTGTACTTACGATTTAACAATCTGAAAAGACTTATGATCTCCGAACTGTTTTGCCTGTCAAGATTCCCAGTTGGCTCATCCGCTAGTACTAACGCCGGTTGATTGATCAAAGCCCGCGCAATCGATACACGTTGCTGTTGACCACCGGAAAGCTGATTGGGCAAATGCAACAAGCGGTTTGAAATGGCCAATGTAGCAACAAGATCATCGAAATGTTGTTGTGATGGCCGTTGTCGGTCGAGTAAAGCCGGTAACATAATATTCTCTTGAACATCCAGAATTGGAATCAGGTTATAAAACTGATAGATTAAACCTAAATGCCGCCTTCTGAAAATAGCCAACTTCGACTCATTTAATAAATAAATGTCCGTTTGATCCACAAAGACTTTTCCCGATGTCGGTCGATCAACCCCACCAAGTATATGTAAGAGCGTGGACTTCCCAGAACCCGATGGTCCGACAATTGCGACAAATTCTCCTTGTTTTACACTGAATGAGACATCATTTAAAGCAATGACTTGTGCTTCCTTGGCACCATATATTTTTGAACAATTTTCGACTCTTAGAATTTCCATAAGTAATCTCCTCTTCTCTTTAATTCTACCCAAAGAAAATGACGATTCGATGACTTATTAAGTGACTGAATCGTCATTTTCTGATTGAAAGGGTAGTGTGATCGTAAATGTCGTTTGGTTTCTCTGACTGGTAACATCAATAAAGCCATTTTGTTGTTCAATGATTTGCTTTGATAAAGATAGTCCAATCCCAACAGAATCATAAAACGCATCTTTACTTTTATAGAATCTCGTGAATATCTTATGTAGATCTTCGGGAGCAATCGTGTTGCCGGCATTGGTGATTTGTATCTGATATCCCAACGAACCTTTCTTGATGACAAAGCTAATCTGATTACTCGGTTGGCTGTGTTCGATGGCATTCTTTAAGATGTTATTAACTGCTTCCTGAGTCCAGTTCTTATCACAATAGATCATATCTGTCAGAATCTCTGTATTGATACTCGTCGATTGGATATCCATCAGAATATCCAATGAGCTTTGCGATTCCAAAGCTAACTGGCTGGCGTTCACCCACTCTTTGGTAAATTTAACCGTCTCCGATTCCAATCGCGACATCTTTAGCAGCGAATTGATCAGGCTTTTCATGCGATGGAGTTGTTGTAAGGATTGGGACATGAATAACTCTCGCTTATGTTCATCTAGTAACGGATTTCTCATCAGATCAAACATCATATACAAGGAAGTCAACGGCGTTTTCAACTGATGGGATATGTCCGCAAGTGATTTAGACAATGATTCTTTGTCTTGTTGTAGTTGTTGATTTTGTTGGCGGATGGTCACAGTAATCTTATACAGTTCGCTTTGAAGAATTGAAAGCTCACCTTCTAAAAGATCTTCAAATGAAAGTCTTGTATTTCCAAGACTCAATTCTCTTAAATATTGATTGAGTTTTTCGATTTTTTTATATCTATAGATTGCTAAGTATATGTAAAGAGTCACTATCAGAAGTGCGTACATCAACAGAATGTATTGAACATAATTATTTATGAGAATCATGGCAAATATTGATAAGCCCGTCAGTATGAACCAACCGATTAAGAAAGTTCTGACCTCAACATTCCTTAGGAGTTTCATAAAATCTTATATCCCAACCCGCGTACAGTAAAGATAATTTTAGGTGTAGAAGGGTCATCTTCAATTTTCTCTCTCAACCGCTTAATATAGACTGTTAATGTATTGTCATTAACAAAACTACCACCAATATCCCAAATACTTTCCAATAATTGATTTCGATCCAGCATTTGTCCACGATGCGTAGCCAGAATCACTAGCAGACGATACTCCAATGCGCTTAGAAATACTTCTCTTCCCGCCTTTGTAACACGTGCAGCCTTGGTATCCAGGACTATGTCTTCAATGTAAATCAGTGAACTCTCTTTTGGTTGATTGCGATTGATTACGTTTTTAACCCGCAACAACAACTCTTTCAAGCGGAAAGGTTTTAAAACATAGTCATCAGCACCCAGTTGTAAGCCCATCACGATATTTACTTCATCATCGGCAGCACTCAAAAAGATTATAGGAGTATTTGACATTGATTTTATTCTTTTGCACAGTTCATAACCAGTTCCATCGGGTAACGACACATCTAAAATTGCAAGATCAACATTGGTATCACTTAAGTATTCATTGGCTTGTCTAACTGTGTTGGCAACTATGGCATCATAACCTTCTTGTTGCAACGAAAATTGTAAACCTAAGGCGATCGTCGCATCATCTTCTACAATTAGTATTTTTTTCATATTGCCCTCCACTCAACTCAGAATACCCGTAAATTCATTATAACAGTGATATCCGTTTTATAGAACAATGTACAAACAAAAACTCCCCTTCGGGAGTTGGTTTTACTGAGAACGATGACGCATATGCGGAAATAGGATAACCTCACGAATCGTTTCGGAATTTGTCAGTAACATTACAAAACGGTCGATACCAAATCCCAATCCACCGGTGGGTGGCATGCCATATTCCAACGCCTCAACAAAGTCGATGTCCATTTCATTGGCTTCCTGATTCCCCAAATCCTTTTCTTTGAGTTGCTCCTCAAAGCGTTGGCGCTGATCGATTGGATCATTAAGTTCACTGAACGCATTGGCATACTCACGACCGTCAATAAATAACTCAAAACGATCGGTAAAGCGCGGATCTTTTTCATTTTTCTTAGCTAATGGCGAAATTTCGATCGGATGGCCAAAAACGAACGTCGGTTGAACCATCTTCTCCTCCGCAAAGGCTTCAAAGAATAAGTTCACGATATGACCGAAGCTGTGTTGATGTTTCAACACTTCCACATTATGTGCCTTAGCTAAGGCAAGTGCTTCATCCAGACTGGTCACAGCGTAGAAATCGACACCGGTTGCCTCGTTAATAGCATCTACCATATGTATACGTCGATAAGGTCCTTTGAGTGAGATTTCTTTTTCACCCCACTGAATGTCTGTCGTTTTCAATGTTTGCGTAGCCACAAACTCCACTAAGCCCTCAATCGTATCCATCATACCTTCCATATCGGAATAAGCCACATACGCCTCAACGGTTGTGAATTCCGGATTATGTTTCGGACTCATCCCCTCATTACGGAACAAACGGCCGATTTCATATACACCTTCAAGTCCGCCAACGATTAACCGCTTCAGTGGCAGTTCTGTGGCTATACGCAGGTAGAAGTTCATATCCAATGTATTGTGATGAGTAACAAACGGACGAGCTGCTGCACCCCCAAGAATCGGTGTGAGCACCGGTGTCTCAACTTCAATCAAGCCCTTACTATCAAAATAGTTCTGAATCGCCCGAATAATCCTCGGACGTAAGATCGCAATTTCTCTGGCCTTCTCATTGGTGATCAGATCCACATAACGGCGACGATACCGCTCCTCAACATCAGTTAAGCCGTGAAATTTATCCGGAAGTGGACGAAGGGCTTTGGTTAGGTGCGTGATGGTTTCGGCTTTTACAGATAATTCACCATGATTGGTACGGAAAACATCGCCTTCAATTCCGATCATGTCGCCTAAATCAGCGTCCATGAAATATTCAAACCAAAAATCACCGACGGTATCTTTGCGTACATACACCTGAATTTGACCGTCACGATCAAGAATGTGCATAAAACCAGCTTTCCCCATCAGACGTTTGGTCATGATGCGACCGGCGATTTTAACTCGGATATCCGACATTTCATGAATTTCTTCTTTACTGAAAGCGTCAAACTTTTCAACGATTTGTTTACTGTGATGGGTTTGTTGGTAAGCTGTACCAAAAGGATCTATCCCCTTGCTACGCAAATCCTCCATTTTCTGACGTCGGATAATTTCTTGTTCGCTTAATGTGTTACTCATACTCTTCACTCACTTTCTAAATCAAGTCTTCGATTTCTTTTTGATAATTCTCTATAATATTAACAAATTGTTGATAGGTAGTCATCTGTGAAAACAGATTTTTAACTTTATGACTGCTTGGCATCCCGGTAACATACCAACTGGCATGGCTTCGCATCTCCCGCATCGCAACATCTTCACCTTTTAAAGCAACCAAACGCTTTGCGTGAGTCAATGCCCAAGCAAATCGTTCATTGCGCGCAAACACATAATCCGCATTACCGTTTTCAATGGCAACCAAGATTTCTTTGATTAGCCAAGGATTACCCAATACTCCGCGAGCCAACATAATAGCATCGCAACCGGTATATTTTAACATATCCAATGCATCTTGTGCACAGAAAATATTACCATTACCAATGACCGGAATCGACACACTGTCCTTAACCAATTTGATTAAATCTAAATGAATATCTCCTTGATACATTTGAGAACGTGTCCGCCCATGAATCGCTATGGCACTGGCTCCAGCCTTCTCAAGTCCCATCGCTAATTCCTTAGCGATGATGCTATTCTTATCCCATCCGGTGCGAATTTTTACGGTAACCGGCTTTTTAACCGCTTTAACGACCTCTTCACAAATTTTAATTGCATGCTCGGGGGTCTTTAACAGTGAAGCACCACCATTTCCTTTGACAACCTTCGATACCGGGCATCCCATATTAATATCAATAATATCGCAATCAGTTTTTTGATCTAAAAAAACAGCTCCGCCAACCATGGTTTCAATATCCTCACCGAACAACTGTAAAGATAGCGGATGTTCATTGGGATCGACTACGCACATCCGCATCGTTTTTTCATTACCGTAAAACAATGCCTTATCTGACACCATTTCCGTATAGATCAAACCCGCCCCAAACTCCTTTGCGACCGAACGAAAAGCCAGATTGCTTACTCCGGCCATCGGTCCGACAACAACTTTATTTTGGATTAGGATGTCACGAATGTGCCACATGATCGGATCCTTTCAACGATAAAATATCTCTAAGTTCATCTTCTGAAAACGCGTAGGAAGTATTACAAAAATGACAAGTAAGTTCACATCCGTGATCTTCGTGTATCATATCTTTCAAATCCATTACTTCAAGTGTTGAAAGCGCTCTGGCCATTCGCTCTTTATTGCATGAACACACAAAATTGACCGGCTGTTCATCAAGTACTTCAACATCATCATAAAGAGCAATTGCAATGTCTCGCGGCGTCATCCCTTCGTGAATCATCTGCGAAATGGGTTTGAGATGAGCCACCATATTTTCCGTAATGCGAACATCCGCTTCGTCTGCATCAGGCATCATCTGAACAATGAGTGCACCCGAAGCAAGGACAGAGGCATCCGTATTGACCAAAACTCCAACACTGACCGCCGAAGGAGTTTGTTCACTGACAAGAAAATAGTAAGCCAAATCTTCGCCAATTTCGCCGGTTTGAAGTTCAACGGATGAAGTGAAGTCATTTTTCATGTTCAAATCCTTAACAACATTCAGCATTCCACGCCCCACTGCACGACCGACATCCAACTTCCCAGTTTTCTCGTTGGTCATATTAACATATGGATTGCCTACCAAACCTCGCACATTACCGAGGTGATCCGCATCAACGATAATCGTCTTTAATGGTCCGTCTGAACGGATGGTCATCGATATTTTCTCTTGATCACTCTTAAGCATACTACCCATTAAAACACCGGCACTTAACAATCGTCCCAATGCTGCCGTGGCGGTGGGGTAGGTATCATGTCTTTGGCGGGCAAACTCGACCAAATCCGTTGTCTTACATACAAAGATGCGGATGCGTCCATTATGCGCCAATGCTCTTACCATCGTATCCATATCATCAATCTCCTTTGTTTTAAAACACCCCTGTGGCCAGGGGTGTGAATTATGCTTTTGGTTCTTCTTTTACTTCTTCAAATGGCACATCTTCTACAAAAACTTCTTGCACAGGAGGCACAGGCAATGGTTTTGCATCTAACTGCTTACCATCAAAAAGCACCATGATCTGTTCATTTGTTAAGGTATCATATTCAAGTAAAGCTTCTGTAATACGATTGAGCAAGTCCATATTTTCAATAATGATCTTCCTTGCGACTTCATAACTTTCATCAATGATACGACGGACTTCCTTGTCAATTTCAAATGCAATTTCACCGGAATAATTCCGCTGAGCATTGTAATCGCGCCCTAAGAAGACGTTTCCGCCGCTGCGTTCGTATTGAATCGGACCCAAATGACTCATACCGTAAACCATGACCATATCACGAGCAATGGATGTTGCACGTTCAATATCATTAAATGCACCGGTAGAGATTTCTTTTAATAGAACTTCTTCCGCAACACGACCACCCAGTAATCCAGTGATTTTTGCGGATAAATCGGTTTTTGTCATCATCATGCGTTCTTCACGCGGCGTCATTAAGTTATAACCACCGGCGTTCCCACGCGGGATGATCGTGACCTTCTGAACCATGTCCGCTTCTTCCAACATCAAACCGATGATAGCATGACCTGTTTCATGGATAGCCACTAAGCGTCGCTCTTTATCTGTATACGTACGCGACTTCTTCGCAGGTCCCATAATGACGCGATCGATGGCTTCATCCAAATGGTGCATGCGAATCAACGTGTCATTTTCACGGACAGCCAAGATTGCGGCTTCATTCAATACATTCTCCAAATCAGCACCCGAGAATCCTGGAGTACGTTTTGCTAATGCCTCTAAATCTGCGTTATCTGCCAATTTTTTATTACGGGCATGAACTTTAAGAATTGCCGTACGACCTTTACGATCCGGTAAACTTACCGTTATCTGACGGTCAAAACGACCGGGTCTTAACAATGCAGGATCTAAAACGTCTGGACGGTTGGTAGCCGCAACGATGACGACACCCGAGTTATCCGTAATGCCATCCATTTCGACCAATAATTGGTTTAAGGTTTGTTCACGTTCATCGTGTCCACCACCTAAACCGGTACCACGCTGACGACCGACTGCATCGATTTCATCAATGAAGATGATACAAGGAGCGGTTTGTTGCGCTTTTTTAAACATATCGCGAACACGCGATGCACCCACACCAACAAACATTTCCACGAAATCCGAACCGGAAATCGAGTAGAAAGGAACGTCAGCTTCACCGGCGACGGCTTTAGCTAATAATGTTTTCCCGGTACCCGGAGCACCCACTAGCAAGACACCCTTTGGAATACGGGCACCCATGCGAGCAAAACGTTTCGGATTTTTCAGGTATTCAATTAATTCAGCCATTTCTTCTTTTTCTTCATCACAACCCGCGACATCATCAAAGCGAACTTTGATATTGCCTTCCAAACGAGCTCTGGTTTTCCCAAATTCGAAAGCTTTATTGTTATTACCTGAATTCATTCTTGTTAAAAGGAAAAATGCAAAAGCACCAAACAGTAAGAATGGTACGATTTGTACAAGTGTGTCAACCAATAGGTTGCTTTCATATGGATTAATAACTTTGACTTTAACACCGTTGGCAACTAAGTCTTCAATCAACTGATTGTTTTGTACTTCAGTGTTTGCGATTGTTGCTTTAAATACGACATCATTTCCGGCTTCCGTGTATTTGCCACGGATGTCGATGACTACATTGGACACACTGACGTCTGCCTCAGTAATCACATCTTGACGAACAAGCTCCATAAATTCGTTATAGTTAAGTTGTTTAACTTGAGAATTGGATGTGAATAATAATAGACTCATCATCGCAATCATAACGATTATATAGGGGAGCATGTTCAATGCTCTGTTTCTGTTCACGTCTTCACGCTCCTTACTTATTAATAAAATTCATCTTTCAACACCCCAACATAGGGTAAGTTTCGATACTTTTCATTGAAATCCAAGCCGAATCCAACGACGAATTCATTGGGAATTTCAAATCCGACATAGTCGGCACTGATTTCTATGACACGACGGCTGGGCTTATCAAGTAAGCTGACGATTTTAACTTCGGTTGCCCCCTTGTTTAATAAAAGGCGGGTAACTTCTTTAATCGTCCGGCCGGTATCAACGATATCTTCGACTAATAAAATACGTGTTCCCTTAATGGAACGGTCCAAGTCCTTGATAATTCGGACATCTCCGATTGATTCAGTTCCTTCATAGGAAGATACATCCATGAAATCGAACTCGACATCCATGTCGATGTGTTTCACAAGCTCAGCTAAGAAAGGAACTGATCCTTTCAAAATCGCAACTAACAACGGGATTTCACCAATCGTCCGATAGTCATGACTTATTTGAGCGCCTAACACTTTGCACTTGGCAACGATCTCTTCTTCGCTGACAAGTATATTCTTTAAATCTTGATGCATGATTGCTTATCCTCCTGAAGATTGTTTCTATTTTAGCACAAACATATTCGGAATGTCAGAATAATGAACCACATCGCAACCCAACTCTGGAACTAAGATGACTTTGCCATCTTTATTACAGATAACAGGCCAACCTTTACGTTGATCAGCCGGGATCTTGCGGTCAATAAACCAACGGGATATTTTCTTAGTTCCAAATCGCAACTCGATGGAATCACCCGGATGCCAATTGCGAATGGTAATCGGAAAATCATCCTTACCGACAGTTAGTGCACAGGTACGCGGTCCTTGTTCACTAATCGTAAACCAAGGTGTATGTACGCACTCTATTTTATCAAATGTTATTGCATATTCATAGGGTAAAATATGTTTAAGTGTGACTGTTGACTGATGAATCTGGAGATAGTGATCATTTTCCAATGGTATCATGCCGTTATTGACTTGTGTTAGTTGTCTTACGATTTCCTTAAGCCACTTCTTCGACATGATGGCTGAGTAACCTTGGTTAATAAGCCAAAGTTCTAGAACCGATATATCTCGTTCATGTTCTAGAAACGATTCTTTGGCAACAATATCTTCCAACCCTTCCGCATACTCTTTATCCATCGCCCGATCCATCAGTAATTGTTGGTTTTTCCATTCCATCTCTTTAAAGACCGCAATCTTAAATTCTAAAGATTTCGTCGATAATTGCTTACGAATGCGATTGCGTAAATATTTATTTGAATAATTAGATTCGTCTTCACCATATTCAATTTGATTGTTGACACAGTACTCAACCAAGTCCTTCTTATATTTATCCAAAAGAGGACGCACGATTTTAACGCCGTATATTTCGACCTCTTTACCTATGCCATAACGTTTAACACGATGACCCCGTTGGTTTTGCCACAGATAGGTCTCAAGAACATCATCACGATGATGTGCCGTCAACACTCCCTTACATCCGGTCTCTTTTAATACATCTTTAAAAAAGCTGTATCGATACCAACGAGCCTGATTTTGAAAATTACCAACTAAAGGTTCCTCGAAATGTTTAATATATATAGGAATAGCGTTCTTCAGACAATATTCATTCACAATGATTAAATCTCGGTCCGCACTTTGACGTTGGTGATAGTGAACGGTTGCGACGACGATACTTAACTTCGCTTTTCTGCACATGTCTAAAAGAGCCATTGAATCGGCTCCTCCTGACACAGCAACTACCCACTTCCCTGACAATCGTTCGATCATTTTATCACCATTGTCATTTTACCATGATTTAATAAATAGTGGTTGATTAAGGAAAGATTGACTCCTTAACTCGTTCGACAATTTCCCTAAAATATTCGCCATCTGCCTCAATATGACCCTTCACTGCAATAATCCGAGCGGTGTTGATGAACTTACAATCATTAATAAATGCGACTGATTGCTTGTTTAGACCCTCAATCCAACCCAACTGATATAAATGTGTTTTTCCGTGCTCAATTCTTGAGGCGTCATTCGCGTACTGGTACGTCGTTGAATTGGATGTCATCGGTAATACAAACGCTTTGTGATTCACAATGGACAATATCAGTCCGAAGTGCTGATAGCCTGCTTCATTGATATAAACCTGACCGAAATCTATATAGCATACATCTCCGACTCTGACGTTGATGTTAAGTTGCGACGATGATCGCAAGCCTTGTCGTTGTAACCGATTTAAGCCGCTTATACACTCTCTGGACAACTGCTTGGTTGAAAGCGATCTTAGAAATTGCTGGTATTGATTGATATACTGTTGAAAAATCTCCTCACTTCGATAAAAATCGTTGTTCTTTGAATACGTGTCACATACATTTGTCATATTTTTCATAACATTCTCCTTCTTTGCTATATATGCAATACAAAACAAATGTCCTTTTATGCAAAGTTATTTATTTTTTAAATTTATGCATTAAACTATAGAAAAGAGGATATCTTATGAGAAAATTCATCGCACAAATCGTCAATCATACAAATCCAATAATTGTCCTGGTTTCCTTACTCATATTTATGTCATTTATGCTATTTGTCCTTCCCCAAGAATCCGCCAAAAGTGAAGCTTTTGGACTTAAGGAAAGTATCGACACATCCTTTTACTATACATCTCAGGACTTGTACCGTACTGCTGAAAACTATGGTGAAGATGGTCGAGCGTTTTATATCCGCCAACGCTTCACCTTTGATTTGATATGGCCGATCGCATACACCCAATTTATCCTGATTGCATCCGCATATTTCTATAAAAAAACGAAACTTTTGAAAGCTTCGAACGTATTGTATGTTTCATTGATTGCGGCAGGGTTTGATTATTTGGAAAACATTATGACTTCCACGGTGTTATATCGTTTTCCACAGACAACACCCATCATCGCCGACATGGCAGGTATCATGACTCTGTTGAAATGGTCAACCTTGTCACTATCTTTCATAATCTTGATTTACTTGTTGATTACCTCCACATACACTCAGTTGAAACAACGATTCACTCGATAATTTCGATTTTCTCAATTTCTAAACAATGACTACGTTCATTTGGACATCAGCACCGGCAAAAACTATCAAAGTTTTCTGAGGGCAAAAGAAAAGCACCCTGAACTCAATTTTTATCCAGGAAGCTTTGCGGAAAACATAACGATTGACCGTATCAACTTTACTGAAATTCGTCCTGGTTCAAAGCTGAAATTAGGTGAATCAGTAATTTTGCAAGTCAGTCAAATCGGCAAAGAGGATCATCCGAGTCTCGTAACCCGCTCCT
Organism: Erysipelotrichaceae bacterium; assembly: GCA_030694975.1. Taxonomy (GTDB): domain Bacteria; phylum Bacillota_I; class Bacilli_A; order Erysipelotrichales; family Erysipelotrichaceae; genus UBA2227. Next base: position 152,391 of record JAUYTU010000017.1, read on the forward strand.
ATGGAATCAGTTTACTTCCTTACGAAGAATTGTTCTGTAAAGTCATCAAAGGTGGAAGTCTAACCCATAGCGACATCGTAATCCTCTTATAACAAAAAGGACCGAAGTCCTTTTTTTAACGTACTAAGTGCAAATTCTCCAACATAATGCCAGTGCCTTCCGCTACACAGCGCAATGCATTTTCAGCAACATAGACAGGGACATTCAACTCATTCATCAACAGTTGATCGATACCCTTTAATAAGGCTCCTCCACCTGTCAATACGATTCCACGAGTCACGATATCTGCCGATAATTCCGGAGGCGTTTGTTCTAACACGGTACGACAAGCACGGACAATGTCCTGCATGCTTTCACGCATTGCCAATTCAGTTTCTTCGGAGTTAATAGTAATGGTATGAGGTAAACCGGTAACCAAGTCACGTCCGGATACTTCCATGGTGTCCGCACGGGATCCGCGCCAAGCTGTTCCGATACGCTTTTTGATTTCTTCACCGGTACGATCACCAATTAACAGTTTGTAAGAATCCTTGACATATTTAATAATGTCTCGGTCCATTTTATCACCGGCAACCTTTAGTGATGTACTGGTTACAATATCGCCTAATGATAATATTGCAACATCGGTAGTACCACCACCAATATCCAAAACCATCGATCCGGTAGGTTTGGAAATATCCAACCCTGCTCCGATCGCTGCAACTTTCGGTTCTTCTTCAATATAAACACGCTTAGCGCCTGCTCTGTAAGCCGCATCGCGTATAGCATTACGTTCTACAGATGTAATATTTGAAGGACAGCAAATCAAGATGGTCGGACGCGAAAACATACCCTTCAGTTTTAGTTTCTTAATGAAATACTGAAGCATGATTTCCGTAACTTCAAAATCTGCAATAACGCCATCTTTTAACGGACGGATTGCTAAAATCCGACCCGGTGTACGTCCCAACATATCTTTGGCTTCTTGCCCTACAGCAAGACATTTCTTTGAATCAGCTTCTAACGCTACGACTGAAGGCTCATCTAAAACGATGCCCTCGCCTTTAACGTAAATCAACATATTCGCAGTACCTAAATCTATTCCAACTAGTTTAGAAAACATATAAAAACCCTCCCATTTCAGTCAAGCACCGATATTATAACATAAATAAACTGTGGCAAACCACATTTCACCTTATTTCCACAATAAGGCTAAGAGAAACTGTGCCATTGCATAAGCCATCACCATAGCAACAGAGATATACAAAATCTGCGCTTCTGTGACTTTATTCTTCTTAACAAACTTCGTAAAGTCTACGCTGGTTAATCCTGCCATTGCCAAGAAAAACGTAAACATGTATAACAATATACGAGGAATCGGATCTAACATAATGAACCTCCTTTACAAAATACCGAATAATATAAACCCTACCGTATTGATTGCCAGATTGGCAAACAAGTGAACGGTCCAAGAAGCCAAGATAGACTCTTCTTTCTCATTTATATAATTGAAAATGAATCCACCAACGACTAAAGCAATTAACATTAGCACAATCAAGTACCAATCAAACAAACCAATCAACATCGCAACATGATACAATCCGAACATTACTGCGCTGAAACTGTAAGCAAATTTCCTGGAAGTCAGAGTTTTCAACTCTATAAAGGCTATACCCCTAAAGAAATACTCCTCCAACAGCGAGTTTACAAAGGAAATGTAAACAGCCACGAATATAAAATTATTCGCATTTACTCCGAGTTGTTCTTCAAGTCCGCTAACAACAGCGGAGAAATCAAAATAGGGCCCCAAAATAAAATAGGCCGCTAATATAAATCCGAAAATTCCAAATCCCAAAGCAATAAGTTTTGGCAATGTTTCTTTTCTAAATCCAAAGAGCTTCGAAGTCATCTCTCTTCTTAGAAAGACAAGCGGTATTCCTAAAAAGAAAAATATCTTAACTGCGGATTTCATCGCATATCCCGGTTGCCAAACACCATCCGTCAATGCCATTACGATACAACCCAACGCAATGATAAGAATAATTTTAATCTGTTTACTCATACGACCCCCTTAATAGTATAACATATACCCAAATTTATAAAAAAGAAGCAGCGCAATGAGATGTGAGCGCTGCTATTTTGCTGTGTTAATTCGGTTAAGTGCCCGTTGCAAAGCGATTTGAGCTCGCATTAAGTCTTGTTCTTCCGCAACTGTCTTCATGCGTTCTTCCGCCCGCTGTTTAGCACGTAACGCTCTTTCGATATCAATCTCATCACTGCGCTCGACCGCATCCGTCATGATCGTTGCCACATTATCCTTAAAATACAACGTACCTCCGGAAATAGCATAACGATGACGACCATCTTCTTCAACCGTTGAAAGCATAGATATAATCAAAATCGCAACCAATGGCATATGATTACGTAAAATTCCCAATTGTCCTTCGGTTGAGACAACGTTAAGAATCGATGTATTCAACTCGCGATACAATCCCCTTGGTGTGACGATACGAACTGTAAACATTCTACTTACCTAATCCTTTGGCTTTTTCAAATGCACCTTCAATTGTACTTACATACATAAATGCCTGCTCCGGCAGTTCATCCGCATTGCCATCCAAAATCTCACGGAAGCTGCGAACGGTTTCATCCAAAGGAACATAGGTTCCTGGAATACCGTTAAATTGTTCTGCCACATGGAACGGTTGGGATAAGAAGTTACGTATCCGACGCGCGCGGTTAACAATGATTTTATCTTCTTCTGAAAGTTCATCCATACCTAAGATTGCGATAATATCTTGAAGTTCTTTATAACGCTGTAACAACGACTGTACGCCGCGAGCGACATCATAATGTTCATCCCCTACAACGAGTGGGTCTAACATACGACTGGTAGATTCAAGCGGATCAACTGCCGGATAAATACCTAAGGCCGCAATGTTACGATCCAAAACTGTCTTTGCGTCTAGATGAGTAAAAGCCGTTGCCGGAGCCGGGTCAGTCAAGTCATCGGCAGGAACGTAAATCGCTTGAACGGAAGTGATCGATCCGTCTTTGGTCGATGTAATACGTTCTTGAAGCTGTCCCATTTCGGTAGCCAAGGTCGGCTGATAGCCAACAGCTGAAGGCATCCGACCTAACAAAGCCGAAACTTCTGAACCGGCTTGGGTAAAGCGGAAGATATTATCAATAAATAATAAGACGTCTTGATGATCGACATCACGATAATGCTCAGCCATCGTTAATCCTGAAAGGGCTACACGCATACGAGCACCTGGTGATTCATTCATCTGACCGTAAACCAATACGGTTTTATTTAATACTCCGGAATCATTCATTTCATGATAAAGATCATTTCCCTCACGGGTTCTTTCGCCTACACCAGCAACCACTGACAAACCACCATGTTCCTTGGCTATGTTGTGAATCAATTCTTGCATAACAACCGTTTTCCCAACACCGGCACCACCAAACAGACCGATTTTACCACCTTTGGCATACGGGCAGAGCAAGTCAATGACCTTAATTCCTGTTTCCAGAATTTCAGCACTGGTTTGTTGTTGGTCAAAGGTTGGCGCTTCACGATGAATCGGATCTCTTTGAACTTCAGCTGGGATATCCCCCATGCCATCGATCGGTTCGCCTAAAACGTTGAACATTCTACCTAACACTTCTTTTCCTACCGGAACAGATATAGATTTACCGGTATCAATGGCTTCCATGCCGCGTACCAATCCATCGGTTGACCCCATGGAGATACAACGAACGACGTCATCACCGACGTGCTGAGCAACTTCTACCACTAGTTTTCCTTCTTTCAAAGGAATATCGATGGCATTATACAAAGACGGCAATTGCTTACCGCTAAAACGAATATCTACGACCGGACCGATGATTTGCAACAGTTTTCCGTTGATTTTATCCATATGACCCTCCATTACAGTGCATCTGCACCAGCTACGATCTCAGAGATTTCCTGAGTGATAGCTGCCTGACGCGACTGATTGTATTGCAATACTAACTTATCAATAATTTCTTCGGCATTGTCGGTCGCATTTTCCATAGCCATACGCCTTGATGCCTGTTCACTGGTCTTTGTTTCCAACCAGCAACTATAGGTAACCGAACGGACATACATCGGAATTAAGTAATTCAGAATGACTGAGCCGCTAGGTTCAAAAATTGTTTCTACATGTGCTTCCTCTGTTGTAGAGAAGTCTTCATCAACCGGTAAAAGCTTAATCATTTCCGGTTCAAAGGTAACAGAATTGACAAAGTGAGTAAATAGCACGTTGATGCTGGTAACTTCTTGTAACTCATACATTTCAAGTGCTCTATTAACGACAGAAGCGATTTCTTGAAAACTTAGGTCATCGCTTTTCATCAATTCACTTAGTAAATTAAAATTTCGGTTTCTTAACCAGGAATAACCCTTCAATCCAATCAATAATACCGGATGTTTAGGATCAACCTTTAATTTAAAGAATCTTAACATATTTGAATTGTATCCGGCACATAATCCCAAGTCGGATGTAAAGATGATTGTCAACGGTCGGGTATCCTCACGCTTCTTCATCCAAATCACTTCATCGACATAGGATGTTGACAGAATTTTCGATACCATGTTTTTCATGACATGAGCATACTCACGATTCTGCTCCATCTTCTCTTTTTGTCGTTTCAACTTACTCGTAGCGATTAGTTCCATGGCTTGGGTAATTTTTTTGGTAGCCTCGACCGAGCGGATACGCCTTTTGATGGCTTGCTTACCAGTAGCCATACCTAAATGCCTTTCATCTTCTTAAACAAATCAACAAATGTTTTCATGACCAACATCATGCGTCCGTCTAAATCTTCTGAAATAACTTTTTTCTCATTGAGTTCGGAAACAATTTCCGGATGCTCTTGTTTGAAGTATACATGCATTTCAGCTTCAAACTTTTTGATGTCCGAAACTTCGAGGGTTTCTAGGAAACGATGCTTAGCACTATAGAGTGATAATACTTCAAGTGCCAGTTCCATCGGAACATATTGACCTTGTTTTAATAGTTCGGTCAACCGGGCGCCGTGATCAATAACTCGTTTAGTTGCGCTATCCAAATCTGATCCAAATTGAGCAAAAGCCAATAACTCACGATATTGAGCCAACTCTAGTTTCAATGATCCTGCGACTTGTTTCATCGCCTTGGTTTGAGCAGCTGAACCTACACGAGATACCGATAATCCACTGTCAACCGCCGGACGGACGCCGGAGTTAAACAATTCAGATTGTAAGAATAACTGGCCATCCGTGATGGAAATTACATTGGTCGGAATATAGGCACTGATATCACCGGCCAGGGTTTCAATAATTGGAAGTGCGGTCAATGAACCGCTTCCGTAATTTTCATTAAGTTTTGCGGCACGTTCAAGCAAACGCGAATGCAAATAGAAGACATCCCCCGGATACGCTTCACGTCCCGGTGGACGACGTAATAACAAGGACATGGTGCGGTAAGCGACCGCATGTTTGGAAAGATCATCATAAATGATGAGGACATCTTTACCTTGTTCCATCCACTCTTCACCAATTGCACAGCCCGCATAAGGTGCAATGTATTGCAAAGGAGCCATCTCCGAAGCGGTTGCTGCGACGATGGTCGTATATTTCATAGCATCGTGATGACGCAGCTTTTCAACGATTTGTGCAACTGTTGAGGCTTTTTGGCCAATTGCTACGTAAATACAAAGCATATTTTGGTCATGTTGATTAATGATCGTATCAATGGCTATTGCTGTTTTGCCGGTTTGACGATCACCGATAATCAGTTCACGTTGTCCACGTCCGATCGGAATCATGGAGTCAACGATTTTCAAGCCAGTTTGAACCGGTTGATGAACAGATTTACGGGTCATTACTCCAGGTGCAACACGTTCGACCGGGCGGAATTTCTTCGTATTGAGTGCTGGGCCACCATCAATCGGCACTCCTAAAGCATTAACAACGCGGCCAAGAAGTTCGTCGCCGACCGGAACTTCAACGATTCTTCCGGTAAGACGTACTTCATCGCCTTCTTTGATGAGACTGTCCGAGCCAATCAATACAGCTCCGACATGATCTTCTTCAAGGTTTAACACCATTCCGACAACATCGTGCGGAAATAGTAAAAGTTCACCCGCCATTGCATTGTTTAAGCCGTGCAATAATGCAATACCATCCCCAACGCTGATGACATACCCGACATCATTAGCCTCTAGGCGGTTTTCATAGTGCTTAATCTGATCTTTGATTAACGCACTTATTTCTTCAGGTCTTAATTCCATAACTTCACCTGCTTCCTTTCAATAACTCATGTCTTAAGCTATCGATCTTATTTTTCAATGATCCGTCCATGACGATATCATCGACAACTACTCGAACACCCGATAACAATTGCGGGTCTAATTTGTTAGTAAGTTCTACATTCAATTTCATCTTTTGTGAAATTGATTCTTCGATACCCTTGATTTCAATACTATCCAACAGACGTGTTGAGTAAACAACGCCTTCTTTGATTCCATTGCTCTGATTACAAAGAATGTGAAATTCTTTAGCAATTTCTATAAACTGATTCACTCTGCGTTTATCAATCAACAGGCAGAAAAAATTAACGATATCACGATCGATTCTACTTGAGAATATCTCTTTGAATACCTTTTTCTTCTGATTGGCCTCAACGCGGATATGACTGAAAAAATCACCGATTTGAGGATCTTGTTGGAAGACCTGCTGAACCAACCGCATTTGCTGTTGCCACAGATCTACTTTGTTTGATTCGCAAGCAAACTCAAAAAGGGCCTGCGCATACCTGCTCGCGACCTTTTCCATTAGTTAACAGCATCCTTAATAAATCTCTCCACAGCTACGCGGTCAGAGGCTTCATCCATACGGTCTTCCATTAGTTTTCCGGCTGCTAATAAAGCGACATCGACGATTTCACGGTGAATATCCGTTTCCATTGCCAATCGCTCAGCTTCCAACTGACGTCTGGCAGTATCCAATTTTTGCTGAGCCTCACGACGAGCATCCGAAACCAACGTATCTTTGATACGTTTTCCTTCGGAGACTCCGCGTTCGATGATCTTAACTGCTTCGGCAGATGCATGACGCAATTCCGCGATCGCATGTGCTTTGCTTTGTTCAGCTTCATCCTTTAATAATCGGGCATCCTCAATCTGCTGTTGAGAGTGTTGAGCCCGCTTTTCCAAATATTCCGACACCGGTTTCCATAAATAGCGTTTAAACGCATATAACATGACACCAGTCGCGGATAACTGGACCAACATCGTTCTAAGATCTGGGAATAGTTTTCCCATGATATCGATATCGATCATCATCCATCACCTCCAAGTGAAACAACAAAACTTAGTTGAATACGAACATTAATAAAAACGCAATAAGCATACCGTAAATAGCACAAGTTTCGGCAATAGCTCCACCTAAGATCAACATTGAGCGAATCTTGGTTTCTGCTTCCGGATTGCGTGCGACAGCCTCAACTGCTTTACCAGCCGCATAACCTTGTCCGGCACCAGTCATCATACCAGTCATAATGGCCAAGCCAGCCCCGATAGCTACTAATCCACGTGCGAGTTCCATAAGTAATTTCTCCTTTTCTTATTCCTCTACGGGAAGTTCATTCCCGATAAATACCGTAGTTAATGAAATAAATACAAACATTTGAATAAATCCGACGAACACATCGAAGTATGCGTGCAATGCCGGAGCGATAATCGGACCAATAAAGTCAAACTGGCCAAGAACCGGGATAAATCCAATCAGAATGTGTGAGACATATCCAGTAAACGTATAAAGTAACGCCATAATAATTCCGCCACTGGTTATATTACCAAACAAACGTAATGACATAGATATCAGAGGCGCAAAAGTTCCGAATATATTCATAACGATAAAAGGCGGATACGGTTCAATAAAGCGATGAAAGAACTGCTTTAATCCTCCCGTAATATACACCGTCCGTTGAATCATAATGAACGTAATCAGTGCCAGTGTCAATGTTACACTATAGTTCGCGGTTGGTGGTGCCAGACCAAACAAACCGGATATATTACTGATAAACAAATACAAGGCTAGTGATCCGATGTAAGGTGTGTATGCTTGAGCTGCTTTTACACCCATGTTTCCTTGAGTGACACTTGTCATCATTTGAACATACAACACACCGAGAAGAACTATGCCTGTAGGTTTTTGTAATGGATCTGCACGAACAACTGCCCGATTAACAATATAAATCAACATCAGAATGATCGCTGTAACGATTAAAATCGAAAATACTTCTACTTGAAGCTGTATTTGTAATCCTACTGTCATAGCTGCATCACCCCTTTCGTTTGGATATGTGAATTTCTGACACATATACTCCGTATTTTACCATAACCAACCCAACCGCTACTAGATATATGTTAAATATTTTTGTGAAAATTATCCCAAAGTACAAAGCTAATCCCATAAGTCCAAAATTCAATACTGCGAAGAAAATAAATCCCATCATTTTGAATTTTCCCTGAAACAATAACTGATCATAATAGTAAGCAGATAAGCGCAAGGTTATTTGACCAACAAATAGTCCTAACCATAAACCTAGGCCAAAGTCGATTCGCCAAAACAACAGTAATAGTCCAACAATAAAACCGAAAATTGCTGTTTTATTGACAATATTTTCCAGAAATTCTCCCATTAGTTATCACGCGTCCAATCAATAAGGTATTTAAATGCACTGGCAACACCCATCAGACAACCGATAATGGTCAGCCAAGGCGTTGTATTAAAAACTCCATCCAGCCATAATCCTAACAAGGTGGCCAACGTTATCATACCGCCGATCGCAAAGCCCAATTGTAATGCGACAGCCAGTGCTTTTTTCATTATTTTGTTCCGAAAATACGATCGCCAGCATCGCCCAAACCAGGAACGATGTAGCCGATCTCATTTAGTTTTTCGTCCAAAGCAGCCAGATAAATATCAACATCCGGATGATCGGCTTCAATACGAGCGACCCCTTCCGGTACACCAACTAAACAAACCAGTTTGATCATCGTACATCCACGATTTTTAAGTGATGAAATCGCTGCGGAAGCGGAACCCCCGGTAGCCAACATTGGATCAAGCACCATAACGACCGACCCCGGTGAGTTTGATGGAAATTTAGCATAGTATTCAACCGGTTGCAACGTTTCTTCATTGCGATACAACCCAACATGCCCTACTTTGGCGGTCGGCATTAAATTCAATATACCGGCAACCATTCCCAATCCAGCACGCAGAATCGGAACAAGCACGATTTCCTTGGCCATTTCGAAGGTATTACATAATCCCATCGGTGTTTCAACGGTTACGGGTTTTACTGGAATATCTCTTGAAATCTCATAAGCCATCAAGCCTGCGATCTCTTCGAGGTTATCACGGAAATCTTTTGTGCCCGTGGTGACACTGCGCATAATCGCTAACTTATGCGTAATCAGCGGGTGGTTTAATACATGCAACATTTTTCTTCCTCCTATTTATACAACGGATATTGATCCGTGAGTCGTTTCACTTGAGTTAATACTTCATCCAAGACTTCTTGCTTGTCGCCTTCTTTAACAACAATTGCGATCCAACGGGCGATTCGACGGAATTGTTCTTCTTTTAATCCGCGTGTCGTCATAGCTGGAGCTCCCAAACGGATACCACTGGTAATAAATGGCTTCTCCGTGTCGTATGGAATCGTGTTTTTATTGCAGGTGATCCCCACCAAGTCCAAGCGATTCTCAGCTTCTTTTCCAGTCAACGAGAAATTCGTCTTTACATCAACCAACACCAAGTGATTGTCAGTTCCTCCGGATACGATCCGAAAGCCTTGCTTACTTAATTCATCGGCCAAAGCTTTTGCATTGGCAATGACTTGCGACTGATATCCTTTAAAATCGGATTGAAGGATTTCATAGAAACTTACAGCTTTGGCAGCGATGATATGCATCAATGGTCCGCCTTGCATTCCCGGAAAGACATTCTTATCTAATTCAGAAGCAAACTCTTTCTTACACAAGATGATTCCACCGCGCGGGCCGCGCAACGTTTTATGCGTTGTTGATGTTACAAAATGAGCATAGGGTACCGGCGAAGGATGATGACCGGAAGCTACCAGGCCGGCGATATGTGCCATATCGACCATCAGATAAGCACCAACCTCATCGGCGATTTCACGGAACCGTTTAAAATCGATGATTCGCGAGTAAGCGCTGGCACCAGCAACAATCAACTTCGGTCTTACAGCCAATGCTTTCTCACGAACATCCTCATAATCAATCGTTTCATCTTCTTTTTTTACGCCATAACTGACGAAGTTATATAGTTTTCCGGAAAAGTTCATCGGATGTCCATGAGTTAAGTGACCACCTGAACTTAAATCCATTCCCAAAATCGTATCATTGGGTTTGCATACTGTCATATACACCGCCATATTGGCCTGTGAACCAGAGTGAGGCTGGACATTGGCATGTTCACATCCGAAAATCTCAACCAATCGTTCTCTAGCTAAATCTTCAACGACATCCACATATTCACATCCGCCATAATAGCGTTTATGTGGATATCCTTCGGCGTATTTATTAGTCAGTACACTACCCATAGCCTCAAGTACGTCTTTTGAAACATAATTCTCTGATGCAATAAGTTCAATGTTATGCCGTTGGCGACCCAACTCATGCGCGATCGCCTGTTGTATTACAAGATCTTTCATTTGTCCTCCGCCTTTTCGATTTCAGCAATTTTATGAATGCGACGTTGATGCCGCTCATCTTCACTAAACGGGGTATTAAGCCAGACGTTCGCAATTTTAAGCATCGTATCTTCACTTATGACCCGACCGCCCATCGCTAACACATTACTGTCATTGTGCAACCGCGTGACCTCCGCAACCGTGACGTCATTCACCAATGCACAACGGATTCCGTTTACTTTATTGGCAGTAATTGAAGCACCAATACCTGTTCCGCAAAAGATGATGCCTTTATCGGCTCGACCTTCACTGACAGCTTTTGCCGCCGGATAAATAAAATCGGAATAGTCTACACTTTCATCTCCTTGAGTACCGAAATCTTCGACTTCGTATCCCCATTCGTATAATTTTTGCTTAAGTACTTCCTTATGTGCGACTCCGCCATGATCGGCCGCCAATGCAATTTTCATTTTGCCTCCCTCGCCAACAGAAGTTTCGACTTCTTCGAGTCCAATGGGTCCTTCTCGGACCAAAATAAGTTTCCCTGCGGTAGCATCGATAATTGTTGACTTGGTTTCGCCACTGACACCCACAACAACCGCATCAATTTTACCTTCAAACATTTGAAGAACTTCATCGGTAGACATTGCTACTTTCTCGCCACTGAAATTAGCACCCGGGACATACAGAGGCCCGGTTTTGCGAATGATACTTATCAGCCACGGATCATCCGGCATACGAATAGCGACGGTCGTTTGACCATCACTTTTCACAGAATTTTTCTTATTAAAAATAAAAGTCATAGCACCGGGCATCCAGCGCTTAATCAGCTTCTGATCGCGACGGTTCAAACGGACATAATCACCGATCTGATTCTTCGCGCTAACCATCAAAATAAACGGTTTGCTTTCCGGTCGATTCTTAACTCTTGCCAGCTTTGCAATAGCTTCAAGGTGACCGGCTTTTATCGCCAACCCATAGACAGTGTCGGTAGGAAGGGCAATAATTCCTCCTTGATTGAGGATGGAGACAATTTCTGTAACATCTTCTTTTTTCAATACCAATGTTTTCATGTGATTCACCATTTTCATCAATTTATTTTAACATATTTTTTGCGTGTATTTTCATCAAAAAGCCAATCGCGTCAAACACCTATTCGATTTTCTTATAGTTTACCAACAGAACCAATTATACTCAAATAAATAAAACGGTTATTTCGCAGATAATTTGTCAAATTAAGTGCAACACTCAGTAGAATTTGACTCAATCATTTCCAATGGTGTTGAAAATTCAATACATTTTCTAGGCCGGTTGTTTAGTAGGGCTAGCTTTTCACTTAAATCTTCTTGAGTCGTTTTGG
>JAUYTU010000020.1 GCA_030694975.1 Erysipelotrichaceae bacterium
CTCAACAGTCAAGCTGTACAAATGAAACACAAATCCACAGTGCATAGTTTAAGCATAACGCATTGGCCGTGCAGTATGCTCAAAAAAGATTAGGCTAGAAAGGAATTTATCAATTTACTAACCTAAATTGATAATACGAAATATGAAAAAACTTATTTTAATGCTTTTCGTTTCGTTTTTATTGATCGGATGCACTCCAACAGCGTCCAGCGACTTCACTGAAGCCCAATTTGACAAAGCTGTTGAGGCGGTTAAAGAGGAATACGGCGAGGACTACATCCCTTCCGCAGAGATTAATCTTCAACAGCTTGAAGAAGTTTACAAAATCAATAAAGACTGGATCAAGAAAAGTTTCGCTGAAGGTCCGATGATGTCATTAAACACCGACATGTTTGTGGCTATTATGGCGACGGATGGAAATGTCGATAAAGTAGAACAAGCTTTACTAGATTATAAGGAATACTTAATCAATGAGTCTTTCCAATACCCGATGAACACCCCCCGAGTCAAATCTACTCAAGTCGTGAAAAAAGGCAATCTGGTATTCTTGTTGGTATTGGGCAAATATGACGAACGTCAAGAACCTACCGATGAAGAAGCACTAGAATTTGCACAAGATGAAGTCCAACGCGGAGTTGACGCAATTACCGAAGCGTTAAAGTAGAAAGAAGGAGCAAGCATGGTATTTAGCAGTCTGATATTCTTATTTCGATTCTTACCTATGGCCTTGCTCCTGCTTTTTTTAACACCGAAAAAATACCGAAACTTACTGCTCTTCACTCTTAGCTTGATTTTCTATGCCTGGGGTGAAGTGCGCTATATTTTCATTATGTTTATTTCTGTAGTGCTGGATTACTTCACATCTCAAGGTATAAAGAAATATCAGCATCACCCATGGATTCCTAAAGCAATGCTCATGATATCCATCGTTGGAAATCTTGGAATGCTCTTCTTCTTCAAATATTTAGGATTTGTCGGATCACTCTTCTCACTGGATCTGCCAACACTGACATTACCTTTGGGCATAAGTTTCTACACGTTTCAAACCATGTCCTATACCATCGATGTTTATCGTGGAAAAGTTGAAGCAGAGGATAATATCATCGATTTCGGTGCCTTCGTTTGTTTGTTCCCACAGTTGATCGCCGGTCCGATTGTTAAATACTCGCAGATCGCTTACGAACTTAAACATCGTGTACTTACGATGGATAAATTCGAATCCGGATTAAAGCTTTTCTTACTGGGTTTAGCCAGTAAGGTTTTGTTAGCAAACAATATCGGCATGATGTGGGATGATATCATCCGCTTGCCCATTTCCAGTCTTTCAACAGTGACAGCCTGGTTAGGAACCATGGCCTTTGGGTTTCAGATATACTTTGATTTCTCAGGATATTCATTGATGGCGATCGGGCTGGGTTCAATGCTTGGATTTAACTTCCCTCAAAATTTTAATTATCCATACATTTCAAAAAGTATGACGGAATTTTGGAATCGCTGGCACATGACGTTGGGATCTTGGTTTAAAGAATATGTATACATTCCTTTGGGAGGAAATCGAAAAGGCACAACGCGACAGATTTTCAACTTACTGATAGTATGGTTTCTCACCGGATTCTGGCATGGAGCTGCGTTTAATTTTATTCTTTGGGGATTGTTCTTCTTTGTCTTACTTACAATCGAAAAATTGGTCTTGTTCCGATGGTTAAATCAACACCCCTTCCTCTCACGACTTTACTTCATTTTCTTCATCCTCATCGGCTGGGCAGTATTCGCCATCAGTGATCTGACACTTCTTAGTCAGTACCTAACCGCGATGTTTGCCTTACAATCGTCCAATCAATGGATTTACTTTATAAGTAATTATGGTGTGGTCCTATTGTTCTGTTTGATTTTCTCTACAGATATTCCTAAGAAAATTGTTCGTTCTGTTACATTTCCTGCTCTCGAAACATCGATGGTAACCATGTTATTTCTCTTCTCAATCGCCTATCTGGTTGATTCATCATACAATCCATTTCTATACTTTCGATTTTAGGAGGTCTCATGTTTAAAAAGCACCCACTGACGGCTGTGATTTCATTATTGGCCGTATTGATTTTAATGTTTGATTTCCTCGGTCCGACCCGAGTATTTTCGACTTATGAAAATCGCTATCTGACACAGCGTCCTTCGTTAAAATGGGAAGACATTGTCGATGGCAAGTGGATGTTAACCTATGAGGAATTCATCAATGATCAGTTCATGTTCAGAGATGGTTGGATATCGTTAAAGTCTTTGAGTGAGCGCATTCTGATGAAAAAGGAAAACAATGGCATCCTTTTTGGAAAAGAGGGGTATCTCTTTGAGAAATTGCTTGAACTCAATGAACAGACATCTCTTAATCTTCGTTATTTGGCAGAGTTTGAGAAGTTGGTTACGGCACCGTTAACAAGTATGATCATCCCCAACTCATATGCGATCCTTCCTCAATATCTTCCCAAAGGTTCACCCCTGCTTGATCAGCTGTTACTGATAGAGAAGTGGGATAGGTCGTTGAACTTACTTCGAATTGAGTCTCAGCTTCTCAATAATAACCAAAACCAGCTTTACTATAAAAATGATCATCACTGGACGTTGGAAGGAGCTTATGTTGCTTACACTATGCTTTGTGAGCAATGGAATATTCAACCTCTTCCCTATGAATCATTCTCAATAGAGTATACACCTGATTTTTTAGGGACTTACTACGCGAAGGCTAAACCTTCCAAGATTATTCCAGATCGCCTGGCGTTTATTGATCCAAAGATTCAAGCCTATCGGATCGGTGATCAGACATTCTCATCCATCATCGACCGAACCAAGTTATCCACTCATGATAAATACGGTGCTTTTCTACATGGTAACATCGGTCTTTCGACGGTCATTGTTAATGAAACAGAGAAACCTACTCGGTTGCTTGTCATCAAAGATTCTTATGCTAACAGTCTGATACCCTTTCTTGTTTCACATTTTGATGAAGTTGTCATCGTGGATTTGCGTCACTTTTCCGGATCACTTTCAACCGTCATGCAAACTAACTCCTTTGATCAGATACTATTCATTCAGAACTTTTCGAATTTTATTTCAGATGCACACCTGGCAAAATTGCGATATTAATTACAATGATTGAATAGTTGACAGCTTTTTGTATAATTGTAGTATGTACGGAGGATAACTTATGAGAATTACAGATAAAGCCAGAGTCGTTTTACAAAAAGTCATGACGGAGAATGATCGCGATTGCCTCTGGGTGGGTTTGCAAGAAACGTGTTGCGGAACATCCATCAGCGTCGCTTTAGCCATAGCTGCCGATAATGATAAGGTTATTGAGATTAATGGAGTTCCTGTCATCATGCAACCCGATGCCATCGAACGTGCGGATAGTATTGAAATCGATGAACAAGACGGTCAGTTGTTCTTCAATGACTCACAAGCGGCGGATTGCGCAAGCTGTTCACACTAAACAACAAGAGCAGTGCGCTCTTTTTGTTTGAAATTTCTTTCACATAACATGGAAGTAAAATTATTGAATTATACCCCCCTAGGGTATATAATAGCGAGGAGGTGAGAAACTATGATTGAAAAGCAGTACCAGGTAACCGGAATGACGTGTTCTTCTTGTGCCAGCGCCGTCAAGCGTTCATTGGGCAAGTTGGAAGGTGTTGAGAATGCGGATGTAAATATGGCGACTGAACGAGTTAACGTATTTTTAGATAGTGATGTTTCTTTTGATGTGTTGAAAGATGCGGTTGAAAAAGCCGGTTATGGCCTTGAGGAAATCAAAAAGGCCAAAGAAGTAACTCTGATGATCGAAGGAATGACGTGTGCATCTTGTTCTTCGGCCGTTGAACGTTCTTTGAAGAAGTTAGACGGCGTCGAGATTGCCAGTGTTAATCTTGCAACCAATAAAGCAACCATTAAATATGATGGAAGTAAAGTTAAGATATCGGAGTTGAAGAAGGCTGTTGAAAAAGCCGGGTATGTACCTAAAGATATAGAGAAAAAATTGGCGATCGATGAAGATCAAATTCGCAAGGATAAAGAAAGTAAGGATATGTTTCATCGTCTGATGTTATCGACCTTCTTCTCCCTACCCTTGCTTTACATAGCGATGGGACATATGTTTATTCCTGATCTCGCCATGTTACCGGCGATCATCGAGTACCATAACTATCCTTTGAACTTCACTTTGGTTCAATTGGTATTAACAATACCGGTTATGTGGGCTGGACGAAAGTTCTTCTTAATCGGATTTAAGACTTTATTTAAAGGAAGTCCAAATATGGATACCTTAATAGCGATTGGTACCGGCGCAGCCTTCCTTTATGGACTGTACGCCATCGTTGCTATTTACAACGGTGACTTCCATTTTGTGGATAATCTGTACTTTGAAGTTGCGGCACTGATTATTACGTTGCTGTTATTAGGCAAGTACTTAGAAGCTCGTATGAAAGGTAAGACATCGGAAGCAATCAAGAAACTGATGAATCTTGCCCCAAAAACAGCGCGTTTGGTTAAAAACGGCGTTGAAATTGAAGTAACTTTAGAAGAAGTTGAAGTTGAGGATGTATTGATTGTCCGACCGGGCGAGCGTATTCCGGTAGATGGTGTAGTTATTGAGGGATTTTCGGCCGTCGATGAATCGATGTTGACTGGTGAAAGTTTACCGGTAGATAAACAGCCGGGTGATTCGATCGTTGGTGGAAGTTTGAATAAGAATGGATTACTCACAATGAAGGCGAAGGCCGTCGGAGAAAGTACCGCTCTTGCGCGCATCATTAAGTTAGTCGAAGATGCCCAAGGTCAGAAAGCGCCGATTGCCGCGATGGCGGATATCGTTTCTTCTTACTTTGTGCCGGTGGTTATTGTCATTGCGGTCGCTGCCGCAGCGATTTGGTGGTTTGTCGGTAAGGATGTTGACTTCGTGTTAACAATCTTTGTTACCATATTGGTCATTGCTTGTCCGTGTGCGTTGGGTCTTGCGACTCCGACTGCGATTATGGTTGGTACCGGAAAAGGTGCTGAGAATGGTGTTTTGTTTAAAGGTGGTGAAGCGTTGGAAACGGCGCATCACATTCAGGCGATTATTTTTGATAAAACGGGAACGCTTACTGAGGGAAAACCTACACTGACTGATTTGATTCCCTATGATATTGATTCTGATGTTTTATTAAGATATACAGCGAGTGCTGAGCAAGGATCAGAACATCCCTTAGCACAAGCCATTGTTAAAGGTGCTTTAGATAAAGGTATCGAATTGTTTCCAATTATGAAGTTTATGGCTGTGACCGGCCGTGGCGTTGATGTAACCGTTGACGACAAAGATGTCCTGATTGGCAATCGTGCCTTTATGGATGAAAGAAATATTGAGTTGCACGCCATTGAAGCGGATATGGATGGTTTAGCTAACGAAGGTAAAACGCCAATGCTTGTTGCGATTGATGGTCAGCTGAAGGGAATTGTTGCGGTTGCGGATGTCGTTAAGCCTTCCAGTGCCAAAGCCGTTGAGCAACTTAAGCAAATGGGTATTAAAGTTGCGATGATTACAGGTGATAACAAGAAAACTGCCGCGGCTATCGGACGTCAAGTAGGTATTGATTTGATTTTAGCGGAAGTATTGCCTCAAGATAAATCTTCTGAAGTTGTGAAACTTCAGAAACAAGGTTATTCAGTAGCGATGGTCGGCGATGGTATCAACGATGCACCGGCCTTAGCCATGGCGGATATTGGTATTGCCATTGGTTCGGGTACAGATGTTGCGATCGAATCGGCCGATGTTGTGTTAATGAAGTCTGATTTGATGGATGTTGTTACTGCGATCAAATTGAGTCGTGCGACCATCCGAAATGTTAAACAGAATTTGTTCTGGGCATTTATTTATAACATTGCCGGTATTCCATTGGCAGCCGGCGTATTCTACGCTTTTGGCGGTCCGTTATTGAATCCGATTTTCGCAGCTGGTGCGATGGCGTTCAGTTCGGTATCCGTTGTTACCAACGCTCTGCGTTTGCGCAGATTTAAGAAATAGAGGAAAAAAATGAAGAAACTACTACTTGCTCTTGCTTTATTGGTATTTATCGCCGGTTGTACATCGACCGACGTCGTTAAACGCGAGGCACAAACATCATTTGAAGAAATCTTAGCTGTTGATTCGGTTGAATCGTCTGTTGTAGACGGATATGCGCACATTATAATCACGGAAGGTTATCATTTCGATCTATCCTTAAATCCTCAGTCAACCACTGAAGATGTCATCATGGCTGTGATGGCCATGCCATTTCTGGATGCAGGATTGGATATTACGAAGTTACCCGCGAATATGCGAATTAAAGATGATATGTTATTGATTACCTATGACCGTCTCAAGGGCACTATGACCTATGATGCTAAAGGCCAGATGGATTCACTGTTAACTAACAATCGTGATTTACTTGCTTATCATGCTGAGCTTGATCACTTCGGCATCGCCTTAGGCGATCATAAATTTGAGTGGGCGAAAAACATGGCAACCAATGACAAAGACGCAGTTTTCATTCTTAGTGCGGATGTTATGCGTTTAGCCGGAGTTGATGTTGAAGCGGTGGACGGTTGGTTGTTTACAACGATAGATGGAATGGACTTGCTCCTAAAACCGATTGAATTGAAATAGTTTCTATGGAAAAAATCCTTATTCAAGTAGAGGGTATGACGTGTAAAGCATGTGAAAAAAACGTCAATACCGAAATCAAAAAGATAAGCAGTGTTAAACACGTGTTTTCAAACGCTAAGACCGGTGAGGTAAGTATTCAATCGACCTCACCGGTTTCCTATGTGCATTTGAAGAAAGCTATTGAGGAAGCGGGTTATCGTTTAAAAGATGAAAAACCTTCGGTCGTGATGGATTGGATCTGGTTGACAGGTGTGGTCAGTGTGGTCGTGATTGCTCAATTGATTTATCAGCGCTTGCTGCCTCCTCAAATAGATACCGAAACGATTGCTTTACCGTTGGTCGCTGTGTATGGATTGATAACCTCGTTTCACTGTGTAAGTATGTGCGGAGGAATAGCCTTATCTCAATCAATGGCGAAAATCCAAGGGAAAACTCCGTATCAATCGACCTTCCTTTATAACTTTGGCAGAATTGCTTCTTATACGGGATTTGGGATTTTATTGGGTGGCGTCGGTTCTTTCTTCTCAATCTCACCATTAATGAGAAATCTGATTTTATTAGCCGGTGGTCTTCTGATGCTTTATTACGGGATAAGTCTAATGGGATGGGTATCGATGCCCAAGATTCCAAGTATTATGCCGAGAGTAAACAATAAAAAAATCAGCGAAGGTTTCCGTCCGTTGATCGTCGGAATCTTAAATGGATTTATGCCTTGTGCGTCATTACAAATGATGCAATTGTATGCATTAGCTTCGGGCTCAATGATCAGTGGTGGGCTGATTATGTTGGTGTTTGCTCTTACGACGGCTCCAGTACTTGTGACCATTGGTCTACTTTCATCAAAACTGAACTTAAAGAGCTCACGAAGAGTCAAACTGGTATCCGCGGCGGTTGTCGTGTTGATTGGATCGCAGATGGCATTTCGTTCTATGAGTGCCCTCAATATCCCTTTACCTTTTATCAACAGTCAAGAAAATTTGCGTTTAGCACCGGTGGTCGATGGTGTTCAAATGATTACATTAACTGTTGATTGGAATGGCTATCAGTTAGATTATACGGCAGTTCAAAAAGGAATTCCGGTTCAGATAACGGTCAATCCGGTATCTTTGTCGGGTTGTAGTAATCCAATCACAATTCCCGCATTTGATATTGAGATAGATGGACTGTCCACTCAACTTTCCGCGATTTTCACTCCTGTTAAAACCGGAAAAATTCGCATTCAGTGTTGGATGAATATGATTTCTACTAATTTAAAAGTTCTGGATAATTAAAAACTGCAATTGCTTGCAGTTTTTTTACAAAATCGTTGAGATATAGATGATTGCAATAACAACTGCTACGATAATCCATGAAATTGGATTACCGAAGTTAAGTGTGTAACCGAAACTGAATTCCCTTGGCACGAAAACATTAGCATCATCCTTATTCGTATAGAAAAATTCTTTATGCGTTCTTCTGTAAACACTGACTTCTTCCTTCGTCCATCGTCTCTTTTCCAACAGTTGCCCCTCCCTTTTACTTGTTTCTTTAGTGACGTTCAACATTTGTCGTCAAAATTACATTAAATTCGATATTATGTCCCCCCAGAATATACATATTCTATCACTAGAATAAGTCAAAATTCACGGTTTGGCAACATAATATTAAAAGTTGTTGACACAATGTTTTAGTGTTAGTCACGGTGTTACAAATTCATAATTATCCGTTATAATAAGAAGGTGGAGGACACCATGAACAATCCCTATATACACCTAATACCGCTTTTGTTTGCGATCATTTATTTCTCGATAATCTATCTTCTTCATTGGAAGTTAAATTTTAAATATTCGTATGGACTGTTATTGCCATTATTTATGACCGTTGTCATGCATCTGATGGCTATACCCAGCTATGTTCGCCTAATCACCAACAATATGGGTGATGGTGATTGGCTACTGTTGATATTTGCGTTTTGGCAGTTGGGAATTCTGATTTTTTATGTCATCTTATGGAAACTTATCGAATCATTTGCAAATAAAAAGGAGTCCGAGTGACTCCTTTGATGTTTATTGAATAGCTCTTCGGATGAATCCGTCCGATGCTTTCAGTTTTTCTTCGGCTTCAACTTTTGAGCACTTAAGCTTAACCATTACGATTGCTATTTTTACTTTATTCCCCGAATCTGCAAGAGCTTTTGTCGCGGTGTTAGTATCACAGGCCGTGACCTGCATGACGATACTCTTGGCACGCTCAACCAACTTTAAGTTAGAAGGTTTGACGTCCACCATCAGATTTCCATAAACCTTACCAAACCCCACCATCGATGCAGTCGACAACATATTCAACACCATCTTCTGAGCAGTACCAGCTTTTAATCGTGTAGAGCCGGTCAGAATTTCCGGACCGACCTCCACATCAATTGCAATATCCGCAACTTTTCCAATGTCTGAATTTGGATTACATGATACCGCAACTGTATTCGCTCCAATGGACTTAGCGTAATTCAATCCACCTAGGACATACGGTGTTCGACCGCTTGCTGCAAGCCCAATCACAACATCTTTCTCTGTGAGTGAGAGTTTTTTTAAATCTTCAACACCTGAACTTGATACATCCTCCGCACCTTCCAACGTTTTTCGCAAAGCATCATCGCCCCCGGCAATAATTCCGATGAATTCGTCCGTTGTAGAGAAAGTTGGCGGACATTCAGAAGCATCCAAAACACCCATGCGACCACTGGTCCCTGCCCCAAAGTAAATGACTCGTCCCCCTAGTTTCAGTTGTTTTGTTATGCATTCAACCGCGCTTGCGATATCTGGCAACTTTTCACTGACCGCCAGAGCAACTTTTGCATCTTCTTGATTCATCAGTGTCACAATTTCAATTGCAGACATTTGATCGAGCTGCATGGACAATGGATTCCGTTCTTCCGTTTTCAAATGATTAATTCTAACCCTATTCATATGTTACCTCCACGATATTCACCTACAACATTAATCTCCGTAAACTTCACTAACCCGCTTTTCGTCGTAGCCGAAGAAATAGGTCAATACAAATCCACCGGTATACGCTCCAAGCATTGCAATGATAAATGCGAATTGGTTACCGGCTTGGACAATCAAAAGACCAAACAGACCGGAAACTCCCTGAGTGATTGCGCCAAGTCTGAAAAAAGAAGCCAAAACTCCGCCGATACCTGCGCCTAAGCAAGCAGTTAAAAAGGGTTTCCCCAAAGGCAAAGTCACCGCATACATCAAGGGCTCACCGATACCCAAAATTCCGATAGGCAGTGAGTCACGTGTCATTTGTCTTAGTTTTTTATTTTTAGTCCGTATAAACAGCGCAAATCCCGCACCTACCTGACCGCCTCCAGCCATCATCAGAATTGGCAACAAGTAGTTAATTCCTTGTGTTGGTCCTTCCGGATGGTTAAGCATAACGTGAATTGGTGTTAGTGCTTGTTGAAGACCGATCGATACCAAAGGTAAAAACCCAGCCGATAAGATAAATCCGCCAAAGACACCCAATTGATTATAAGCAAAGTCCAGCGTTGAGAAAATTCCATTGGATAGAATCGCTCCAAACGGTTGAATGACAATCACAGCTACAAACCCTCCGATAAGTACAGTTAACAGCGGAGTGAAGAATGTGGTTATTAGATTTGGCATGATCTTCCTAATTTGCTTTTCAATGATCGCAAAAAACATTCCGGCAAAGAGTGCAGCAAGCAAACCTCCTGATGATGGATTGTATACAGCATTGGTAATGGGCATTAATATCGGTTCCCCCGCTATTCTCATTAATAAAGGCATCCCGGCATGCGAGACGGATAAAGCACCGGCAATCGCCCCAATAATCGGTGTTCCGCCAAATTCCTTCGCTGAATTCATCCCTACGTATATAGGCAGGAAGGTAAACACGGCAAATCCCAAGGTACGGATTAATTCATACCACCAATAGGCATCGTACGCTCCACCGGTAGTAACATTGATAACATTGGTCAACCCATTTATTAATCCACCCGCAATTATACCTGGTAACAACGGAATAAAAATATTTGCGATTTTTCTTAGAAAGTTATGAACAGGTGATATTTGTTTGGATTTCAACACACTTTTTTGATCCGAGGCTAGTAATTTAACTTCAACTTCGTCCGTACCCAAATGCAATTCTGTAAGTTTCGCAAATTCCTCACCAACTTTGGTAACCTTGCCCGGCCCGAAGATGATCTGAACTGTCGTGCCAGCGACCACACCCAATACCCCTTGTATGCGCTTGATTTCCAAGTAATTGACTATGGTTTCGTCGATCACAGTTAAACGCAAACGTGTCATACACGTCGCATTGGCTTTGATATTACTTTTACCCCCAACCCGTTCAAGCAGTAAACAGGCAATTTCTTTGTAATCCATAACCTTCCTCATTTCTTGGTGTAAACACCAACTAATTTTCTAGATAATCGTAATAACATCTCTCTGTAGAACCACACACTGAGAATCGCAAATTTTATGAACTTTTTGGCCAGATAGAAAGACAATCGGTGTTGTCGTGTCATATCCTTTACTGTTTAAAAGATTGAGATCGATTCTGATTAGCGGATCGCCCATTAACACCTGATCTCACTGCTTAATTAAAATGTCAAATCCCTCGCCAGCGAGATTTATTGTGTTTAGACCGATATGAATCAAAACGCTGATTCCATCTTCGCTTTTCAATACGAGTGCATGTCCCGTGGGGAATACTACTTCCGCTGTACCGGAAAAAGGAGCCACAAAATATTCTCCTTTGGGAATGATCGCAAACCCATCCCCCATCATGCGCGTTGAGAATACGGGGTCACTGACTTGTTCAATTGAGAGCAATTCTCCCTCGATCGGCATGGCGAATATAGGGTTTGACATACGTATACCTCATTTCATTAATCTCATTTTATCAATGAATGTTGTGATGTCAAGTTATAAGAATATAAGGATATAGTAAAAGATGAAAACAACACTACCCAAAAGGACAAATCTTCGCCATAATAGAAGAGTATCATGGAGGTATTTATGAGATTTCAAACCGCAGAGCCCTTTCGCATCAAAATGATTGAACACGTTAAGAAAACGACGTTTGAACAACGGGCAGAATGGCTAAAAGAAGCACAGTATAATGTATTTAGAGTTAAAGCCGAAAACGTTTATATCGACTGTCTGACGGACAGCGGTACTTCGGCAATGAGTAAAAACCAATGGGCAGCCCTAATGATGGGCGATGAATCCTATGCCAGTTGTGACAGTTTCTTCCGACTTGAACAGTCGGTTCACCAAACCTATGGAATGCCATTGGTTCAACCGGTTCACCAAGGACGTGCCGCCGATTACCTATTAGCTAAAATCTACACCCAACCCGGTAAAATCGCCATCGGAAATATGCATTTTGACACATTCCGTGGAAACGCGGAAGTATTGGGTGCTTTAGTCGAAGATTTAGTTTTCGATGAAGGCAAAGACGCAGCGAGTCCCGCCTCACCTTTTAAAGGCAATATGGACATTGCTAAATGTGAAAAACTGATTGCTGAAAAAGGTATCGATCAGATATCGGTCATTATTTTAACTGTTACCTGTAATAACAACGGTGGTCAACCGGTCAGTATGCAAAACATCAAAGATGTTGCTGCACTGGCAAGAAATCACAACATTCCTTTTGTCATGGATATTGCGCGTATCGCAGAGAATGCATATTTTATCAAAACGCGTGAAGACGGATACTACGATGTTGACATTGTCGATATCGTTAAGGAACAATTATCCTATTGCGAAACAGCGGTCATGAGTGCCAAGAAAGACGGCTTAGTCAATATTGGCGGATTATTTCTGACCCGCAATCAACATATCTTTGCCAAAGCCAATCAACTGGCCATCGTACATGAAGGATTTATAACTTACGGCGGTTTAGCCGGTAGAGATATGGATGCCCTAGCCGTGGGTATTAAAGAAGCCTGTGATTTTGATTATCTTCAATATCGTGTCGGTCAAGTCGAGTATTTGGGCAATCAACTCAAAGAAAAAGGTATTCCGATCATTGAACCTCCGGGCGGACATGGCATTTATGTGGACGCACGCAGATTCTTCCCCCATATTCCCCAACATGATTTCCCCGCTCAGCGATTGGTGGTTGCTCTGTATCAGGAATCCGGCATCCGTGCCGTCGAACTTGGCGCATGTGCTTTCGGTGGTAAAGATCCAATCACGGGGGAAGCAACGTGGCCACAGTTGGAAACGATGCGCATCGCTATTTCACGTCGCGTTTACACCAATGATCATTTGGATTGTATCGTGAATGCCTTGGATTACATTTATCAAAACCGTGATTCCTATAAAGGATTAAAACTGGTGTTTGAAGGTCCGATTGTGTCTCTACGACACTTTACGGCTGGATTCGAGTTATTATAAAGGCCTGCGGGAAACCGCAAGCCTTTTTATATTTTTATTTAACTAATGACTTCAACGTCGCATAGATAAACGCATCAATATCACCATCCATGACCTTCGCCACATTGCCTTCTTCGGCACTGGTACGATGATCCTTAACCATGGTATACGGAGCAAATACATAGGAGCGAATCTGGCTTCCCCACTCAATCGACTTTTGTTCACCTTTGATTCCTGCCAGCTTGGCTTCTTTGGCCTCGATTTCCAACTGATAGAGCTTGGACTTCAACATATTCATCGCATGATCGCGATTTTGCATTTGCGATCGCTCAGACTGACATGTGACCACGATATTGGTAGGTTTATGAATCAACCGAACCGCCGAGTCCGTTTTATTAACGTGCTGACCACCCGCACCCGAAGCACGCATGGTAATAACTTCAATATCTCCCGGATCAATTATGATTTGAATTTCATCATTGAACTGAGGCATGACGTCAACCGACGCAAACGAAGTATGTCGGCGACCGGAAGAGTCAAAAGGCGAGATACGTACTAAACGGTGTACGCCTTTTTCGGTCTTCAGATAGCCATATGCCATGGCTCCTTCGACCAGAAACGAAACTGACTTTAATCCTGCCGTATCGCCATCCTGATAGTCTAATACTGACACTTTATAGCCTTTTTTATCCGCCCAACGCGTATACATCCGGTAGAGCATTAACGCCCAATCCTGACTTTCGGTTCCGCCGGCACCCGGATGAAGTTCAATGATGGCATTGTTTTTGTCATAATCATGACTCAACAGAATTTTAATTTCAAAGTTCTCAAAGTTTTCCAGTTGTTCTTCATATTCCATTTCAACCAGAGAACTCAGTTCTTCATCAAATTCCAGCTTCAACATTTCGACAGTTTCATAAAGTTGGGAAAAGGTCGAAAGTATCTCGTGATACCCTTCGACGATTTCCTTCATTTGATTCATTGTGTTAATTCTTGCTTGCGCACCGCGGCGGTCGTTCCAAAAATTGTCTTCCGCCATCTCGCTTTGTACTTCATCGATTATTGCCTGTTTGCCAGGTAAGTCAAAGTGAGTCACCCAACTGTTTTAACTTATCGTAAACAGTCGTCACTCCTTGTCTGATTTCATAAAATTCCATTATTTCTTCTGCTCCTCCACTTGAATTTGCATGTTTTTACAGTAGAACACCGTCTCCTGAGAGATTCGTTGCATCATTTCCTCAAACATCTCAAATCCTTCTTGAATGTACGCTTGAAGCGGATTGCTTTGTGCGTACGAACGCAAATGAATTCCATCGCGCAATTTACTCATCGTATCGATATGTTCGACCCAAGCACGGTCAATAACACGTAGAACCACATTCTTCTCAATGGAGTAAATGCTCTCACGAACCTTATCACTCGGAACGTTTTTAATATCAATGGCATCAATCTTATCTTCATACGTCAACCAAATAGCTTCCGTACACATTCTTTCGATTTCAACCATGTCTTTATCTTCAAAATCCTTCTTCGACATACTCAAATCTTTAAAACCAAACTTGACATAAGCTTCCAAAAGCTCATCAACATTGACCTTTGGCTGTTTGCTTGAGTAGTCGGTATGTGTTTTCAAAATATTTAACGAAACGCGATCAAACATGTCTTTGATTATCGTATGAACATCTTCGTTCTCCAAAATCAGATTGCGTTGCTCGTAGATAATCTCACGCTGTTGACGCAATACATCATCATATTCTAATAATGTCTTACGAACATCAAAGTTGACACCTTCCACGCGTTTTTGGGCACTGGAAATTGAACGGGAAATAAGTTTCGATTCTACCGGAACATCACCTAACGTTCTAAATAGACCTTCCATACGCTCACTACCGAAACGAACCATCAGTTCATCCTGTACAGAAACGTAGAAACGGGAATACCCCGAGTCTCCTTGACGACCGGAGCGACCGCGCAACTGATTGTCAATACGACGCGATTCATGGCGTTCACTACCGATAACGGCCAAACCGCCCAAATCCTTGACGCCTTCACCCAGCTTGATATCCGTACCACGACCGGCCATATTGGTCGCAATAGTTACCGAATGTTTATGCCCTGCTTTCGCAATGATTTCAGCTTCACGCGCATGGTTCTTCGCATTTAATACTTCATGCTTGATGCCACGTTGGGTAAACATCTTACTGACAAACTCGCTGGTCTCAACTGCGATAGTACCCACAAGTACCGGCTGACCTTTTTTATATAGTTCCAAAACTTCTTGGACTAGTGCTTCAAATTTCGCTTTACGAGTTCCAAAAACGGCATCCGGCAAGTCATCACGGACAATCGGACGATTGGTCGGTATCTCAACAACACGCATGTTATAAATCTTTAAGAATTCTTCCTCCTCGGTTTTCGCCGTACCGGTCATCCCGGCCAGCTTTTCATACAAGCGGAAGAAATTTTGATAGGTAATTGTGGCCATGGTTGAGGTTTCCTGTTTGATTGGAACTCTTTCCTTTGCCTCAATGGCTTGATGTAAACCATCCGAATAAGCACGACCGATCATCAGACGACCGGTAAACTGATCAACAATGACAATCTGATTGTCTTGAACAACATATTCAAAATCGCGAATCATAACAAAATTTGCACGTAAAGCCATATGCAAATGATGAACCAATTGCGTATGTTTCAGTTCATAGAGGTTTTGAATGCCAAAAGCCTTTTCAGCTTTGGTCACACCTTCCTCCGTCAACTGAACCGTTTTGCCTTTAACATCGATTTCATAATCGATTCCCTCAGCCAAACGCTTAACAAACTTATCCGCCTGTAAATACAGGTTGGCTGTTTGCTTTTGCCCACCGGAGATGATTAATGGTGTACGCGATTCATCAACCAAAATTGAGTCAACTTCATCAATTAAAGCGAAATGTAACGGACGCAAAACGCGATCTTTTACTTGAGTAACCATATTGTCACGCAGATAATCGAAACCGACTTCCGCATTTGTCATGTACGTGATATCGCATAAAAAGGACTCGCGTTTTTGTTGCGGGGTTAACGCACGGATATTGACGCCGACTTTTAAACCTAAAAAGCGGTGAATGGCACCCATCCACTTTGCATCCCGTTGAGCCAAATATTCATTGACCGTAACGATATGGACGCCTTTGCCTGTTAGTGCATTTAAATATACCGGCAACACGGATGTCAGGGTTTTCCCTTCCCCTGTTTTCATTTCAGCAATATCTCCTTGATGCAAGACGATACCGCCCATGATTTGTACAAAATATGGGAATTCCCCGATAACACGCTTGGCCGCTTCACGGGCAACCGCAAATGCTTCCGGTAATAAGCTATCCAGGGTTTCACCTTTATCTAACCGTTCTTTGAACTCATTTGTTTTCTCTTTGAGATCATCATCATCCAATGCGGCCATTTGCTCTTTAAAAGCATCGACCTTCTGGGCGATGACTTCAACTTCTTTTACTCTTTTTCTGTCAAAATTAAATAATGACGATAATATATTTGCCATATACAACCTCCGTCCTCACACAGTTTATCACGAAAGAAAAAAGTTGGGAACTACCCAACTTTCTAGACCTTACACTTTAACAATATTATGAGCTTGAAGACCGCGTTCGCCGTTGATTAATTCAAATTCAACGTCTGCGCCTTCTTCGATTGTTTTGAAGCCTTCCATTGCTAATTGTGAGTAGTGGAAGAATACGTCTCTATCATCAGCCAATTTGATGAAACCGTACCCCTTCTCTTTGTTAAACTTCTTTACTTTTCCTTGCATTTACTAAATCCTATACCTTTCTTGAGTAGTCACTGCTACTTTTCCATTATACATAATAACGATACCAAATGCAAACACATTTGCAACACGCACTTTTCAACAACTTTCAAACAGTTTTATCGAATGTCTTCTGTTTTCCACAAAGGATGGTACGAAAAAGTAATCGCACGGATATTTTTACAGTAAGGTCGCAAAAGCGCGATCGCCGCTTTAAGAGTTGCTCCTGTCGTACAAACGTCATCTATTAATACAACATTCTCAAATGAACATTCAATGTCTTTCTTAATTTCAAAGATCATGTCGATATGCTTCCTGTCTTCCTTTGACAACTTCGCTTGCTTAATGTTTTTTGTTTTAACCAATAGATCCGCCATCTCAAGATCAAGCAGTGCAATCATTCGATGCAAATGATGAAAGCCGCGCTGAGCAACTTTCTCAGATGAAGATGGTAAGGGAATACAAATGTGTCCTTTATACTTTTTGTTAATGTGTTTCTTCCACGAATCAAAGAATATCGGAGCCAACGCTTCATCACAATGCTCCTTATACAATATCAACAGTCTTGAAATGTTCTCATCATATTCAACAAAAGAAGTAACTTCGACTCCATCGAGCACAAAGGAAATCTTTTGTGGCTTTAGCTTTAACTGACAATCCATACACAATATCTGCCGTTCAGTAAAAATCGAAAAAAACGTCGCATCATGAAACAAATCCCTCAAACACCAAAGACAGATTGGTTCGCCTCTTGAACTTTCCTTAAGCACTCGCCAACCGCTAACGTTTTGCTTCTTGATAGAAATATGCACTCCCCCTTCGGAAACTGAAAGCTACGTCCAACCCGTCCGCTGATCTGAATCAGACTCGCCGTGTCAAACACCGGATGATCCGCAAAAAGTACGATGACATCAATATTCTCAAAAGTGACACCACGTTCTAGAATCGTAGTTGAAATCAATATGCGCTTTTCCCAGTTGCGAAATCGATCAATAATCTTTTCCTTCTGTTCACTCTGCGAAGTCAGATAGTCAACTTGGAGAAACATGGCTAGAGTCTTCGCAATTTTACGTGTCGGTACAAAAATCAGCCATCGTCGATCCCTAATTCGATACAACAGATATAACTGACAAATGATGTTTGGCATCAATTTCACCTTTGGAACAATAACAGGATGACCATGCGGACGTGCATACAACTGAACCCATGCCAACCTTCCCATTTCAACTTCCTCAATCAACCTTTTGTCTGGAGTCGCTGTTAAGTAAATCATCTTCCCCCGACAGGCATTGCGCGCAAAATTTGCAAGCATGTCATTTCCCTTGTATGGAAAAGCATCTGGCTCATCCAAAATCAACAAATCGAACCAATCCTTGTAACGATATAACTGATGAGTCGTACACAGAATCAAGTCACCATCTGTCTTATCCGTATAACCCTGACATACCGCAACGACATCCAAGGAAGGAAAAAAAGCTGCGAGTCGAACTTTTAACTCTAAAACAACCTGCCTTCGTGGTATCGCCCACCCCACTTTTTTGCGCGCAAGCAAAGCATCCTCGATCGCACCCAAAACCAACTCCGTTTTCCCCGCACCACACACAGCATCCACCAAAACATCATTCCAGACAACTTTTTCTCTGATTTGATCGGAAGCTAACTGTTGATGTTTGGTCAAAGGGTAGTCCAGAAGGTATTGCTCATCCCCACAATCCCAATCCCGTTTGCCTGATTCTGCTTCCACACTCGAAATATACATGACACATTTACGACAATACTCCCCCCGTGTACCCACATAAAAATATCGTAAATCCCGATTCCCGCATACAGAGCAAACGTTCATAAAAAGACCACCCGCTACCTTATATGGTTTTGGGTGGTAAATTCCTACCAATTCGTAATTTTATTACCGGTAACCAAGAAGCTTTTCTTCGCCAACTGTGCCATCGGATCATCCGAATAAGAATCCGAATAGAATTCATCGATATCAGATAACAAATATAACTCCTCAAATCGGATGGGCTTTTGATCCCCATAACAATTCTTACGTAAGTTTTTCCCAGTATGTTTATCCACAATTGAAGCAATCAACTGAACATTCAAACGATCGCACACCGGTTTTAACAAAAACTCTGGAGAAGCCGAGATAATGACATCATCGTCCCTGCGCTGCTTCTTGTACCAATCCTTCACCTTATGTTCATGTTCTTTCCAAAACGCATTGACTTGTCCATCGATATCTTTCAATCCGGTGAAATACGTATAGATCGTGGTTTTCATTGTCGTCTTGTCGGTGATTTTCAATTTGTACTTCAACGCTGCCCAAAGCTGAGGAAAAATAAATCTCAACAATGTCGGATTCTTTTTATATACATAAATCAGAAAATCAACTGAACTATCACCATCATAAATCGTTTTGTCAAAGTCGTATACGTTCACACTTTTCCTCCGATGCTAAAAAGCATCAATCATCAGTTGTGCCAGTTTCTTTGAGAATCCCATCGGATCTTCAATGGGTAATCCTTCCATCAGGCACGCCTGATCATAAAGCAACCAAGCAATATCATGAATTTTTTCCGGTTGGGTCGAATGAACACGGCGCAATGTCTGTAACAGCGGATGTTCCGGATTAATTTCCAAAATTCGTTTCGCTTTCATCTTCTCATTTGCATCCGGCATTTGAGATAACACCTTTTCCATTTCAAAGGATAATCCTTCCGAACTGACAAGACATACCGGATGGCTTTTTAAGCGGGTCGATATACGCACATCCTCAACCGTATCTCCCAAAGCTTCCTTGATGGACGCAAACAAATCTTTACTCTCTTCTGACTTCTTCAAAACCTCCGACTTTTCGTCTTCATTCAACAAATTCAAATCCCCTTGATTGATGGATTTAAACGGCTTTTCTTTATACATATGCATGATCTGAATAACAAACTCATCAATATCATCGACCAGATATAAAATCTCATAGCCTTTTTCACGAACCAATTCGCTTTGAGGTAATGCTTCACACTTCTCAATGTTATCACCAGCCACAAAGTAAATTTCCTTCTGATCTTCCGGCATGCGAGCAACGTATTCTTCCAAAGAAATCAATTTTTTATCACGTGAAGAAGTAAACAACACTAAATCTTCCAACAATTCGCGATGTGTACCAAAATCCTGATAAATGCCATACTTGATTTGCATACCGAAATTTTTCCAAAACTTCTCATAGGCTTCACGATCCAGCTTTAACATCGATAACAGCTCACTCTTAATCTTCTTCTCTAAACGAGAAGCTATGGCCTTAAGCTGACGGTCATGCTGAAGAATTTCCCGGGAAATGTTCAACGAGAAATCTGGAGAATCTACCAATCCGCGAACAAAGCGGAAGTGATCACCAAGCAACTCTTTGGCTTTATCCATAATGAAGACGCCTTTACTATACAGTTGTAAACCCTTCTCGAATTCATTGGAGTAGAAGTTAAAGGGGGTCTTACTAGGAATAAACAAAAGTGCTTGATAAGAAAGATTCCCCTCTGCTTGCATATGAATGACCTTCGCCGGATCTTCCCAGTCATGA
Source organism: Erysipelotrichaceae bacterium (assembly GCA_030694975.1). Classification (GTDB taxonomy): domain Bacteria; phylum Bacillota_I; class Bacilli_A; order Erysipelotrichales; family Erysipelotrichaceae; genus UBA2227. The sequence continues at coordinate 20,433 of JAUYTU010000020.1, forward strand.
AATTTATCTTTATAAAACTTATTATAGTCCTCATCGGAGATATCCGCTTTGCTCTTACGCCAAAGCGGTGTCATGGAGTTTAAAGTTTCAAGTTCAAATTTGATATCACTCTTTTCAGCTTCTTCATCATCCTCGACATCCGCTTCCTTCAACATTTGAATCGGATAGCGAATATAGTCGGAGTATTGCTTTACTAATCCTTTGATACGATACGATTCTAAGAATTCGTCATAATTCTCATCATCACTGTTTTCCTTGATTTTACAGATAATGATTGTACCCACTTCATCTTTTTGACCTTCCTCGATTGTGAATCCATCACTTCCTGAAGACTCAAATCGATAGGCCTGTTCTTCTTTGACCGATCTTGTTATGACTGTTACATGTTGAGACACCATAAATGCTGAATAGAAACCGACCCCAAACTGCCCGATAATATCGATCTCATCCGACGCTTTAGCAAGTGCTTGTTTAAAAGCGAGCGAGCCGCTTTTAGCAATCGTGCCCAAATTATCCCTTAATTCATCTTTGGTCATCCCGATTCCATTATCCGAAATCGTCAACGTTCGGTTTTCTTTATCGATTGATACAAGAACCGACAGCTTGGTACGATCAATACTCACGGAATCATCTTCTAACGATAAAAAGTAAATCTTATCCAATGCATCGGACGCATTGGAAATAAGCTCACGCAAGAAAATTTCTTTGTGCGTGTAAATCGAATGAATCATAAGCTCTAACAATCGCTTAGATTCTGCTTGAAATTGCATAGTTTCTGACACAGTTGTTCCTCCAATTTAGCACTCTAGTCAATTAAGTGCTAATAGTATTTTAGGCAATTTTCTCAAATATTTCAAGTCCTTTAAACAAAAGAACTGGAATTAATCCAGTTCTACTCTACGAATATATTGTGCTCCAACCGCACCAAGCCCTGTATGGCACCCTATGACGGATACTAAATCGGTAAATATGATTTCCGTTTCAGGGAAGTTCTCTTTTAAAATATCCATTAATTGACGACCGGTCTGAGCATCCCAGACATGCGCGACGGTCATCAGACAGTCCTTATCAACATTGTGATCCTTAAAATACTGAACCATGATTTCAAAAGCTCTTGCCATTGTCCGAACTTTTTCAAAAGCATCCACTTTGCCACCGGTTTCAACACTGATTTTTAAAAGTGGTTTTAGATTTAAAAATCCACCCAACGCTGCCGCCATCGGTGTGATTCGTCCGCTTTTCTGTAATTGTTTCAAATCCTTGGGAATGACGAAAGTCATACTGTCCATAATTGAACGGTTACAACGTCTTTTCACTTCTTCGACCGCAAATCCCTTATCGAATAGTTTTCGAGCTGAAATCGCCAGGTGCAGTTCGTTGATCATGATGGCATGACAGTCCACAAAGTCAAACAACATGTCCTGACGTTGAGCACTTGCGGCGAGAGCAGATAATGTTGAAGATAATGCAGATGCAATAACAACCGCAAAAATCATATCATATCCCTGCGCCTTCAACTTTTCAAATAAATCATCAACTATTCCAATCGGAGGCAAGGAAGTCGTTAGATTTCTGCCATCATAAATCAAACGATAGGTCTGATCAATTGTAATGGTTTCCCCATCCAAATACACTTTGTCTCCATCCAACACTTGAAAAGGGACTCGAAAAAGTCCCTCCAAATGTACATTTTGTGTATAAATATCACTGCCACTATCCGTTATTACAGCTACTTTCATGGCTATACCCCCATTATTAATCTTATGGGTTAATTATACACGAATTATACTAATCGTGCTGCTTGAATTGCAATAGTTCCCAATCCAGCATGAGCTGCTAAAACAGCCGGCAGTTCCAATATCTCAACGGTGATATTCCCCAATGCGGCAGTTAAGGCATCTTTAGCACGATTGGCAGTATCCAAAGCCTCGCAGTGTAACAAATAAATCTTATGCGTGTCTTTGGAGATGTTATTTTTCTTTAAGTCTTCAACAATCATATCAAACACTTTGGTTTCAGTACGAGCCGTACCCAACTTATCAATTTTAATGCCGGCATTTTCAAGAACCAAGACTGGTTTGATTTTCAGCAACGATGATAACAAAGTAACGCCATTGGAAACGCGTCCGCTGCGATTGAGCTGATCGAGATTTTCAGGGTAAATATAAGAAACCGTGTCGTCAAAGACTGACTTAGCCATGGCCAAAATATCATCAACAGAAGCCCCGGTCTTAACCATTTCAACTGCACGCAACGATACATGGCGAAGCGGTGAAGCCAATGTCAACGAGTCGACCAATGTTAAATTTTGCATGTCGTTTTCGGTTGAAGCTAAGCGGAACGCCTGGTAAGTACCTGAAAGATGAGCAGACAGCGCGAATACGATAATGTGATCGTAATTTTCGGTTTTCCATTGTTTCATCAATTCATCCAACAAGCCCAAATTCGGTTGGGCTGTTTTCGGAACTGATTTGGCTCTTAATTTAGCCACTAATTCAGCACTGGACAAATTGACTTGATCGCGGTATTCTTGGCCATCAACTAAAACCGACAAGGGTACCATTTCAATACCCGCCGCTTTCGCCTGTTCGACAGTCATACAGATTGTTGAGTCTGTTACAATTAAAATATTACTCATGTGCAAAACCTCCATAGTTTAACTTGTTAAATTATAATGGGATTTACTTTGAATGTCAAACTAAATGGTTTAACATCTCTTTACAACCCCTTACCAATATCATAAACTGTAAACGTGAACAAAAGATGAAAAAAATCGCGAAAGATGCGCAAATTGAAATTGATGTTAAAGGTTCGAAGTTTATCGGGCTAGTTTCGTTATGCGAAAGTGAAGAGCAGGCGAGAAACTATATTCATACCATAAAGAAAGTCCACCCAAAAGCGAATCATCATTGCTCAGCGTACATACTCTTTCAATCTCAAATTGAGAGATCGAATGATGATGGTGAACCATCCTCGACCGCCGGACTCCCCATGTTACAAGTACTGCGAGGTCAAGAGGTTACGGATGTTGTGGCGGTGGTCGTGCGTTATTTCGGGGGTACGTTGCTTGGCAGAGGCGGTTTGATCAAAGCTTACACGGAAGCTGTCACTAAAGCGATTGAGAGTGCCGGTATCAAAGAATTTAAGCAAATATGCACTTATTCGATTGAATTTCCGTATTCAATGATTTCTGTGGTTGAGAACATTATTCAACAAAATTGTCATATCCTTAATCGTGATTATGACGAACAGGCGATCATTCGCTTTAAAGTCGAAAATATTGAAGAAATACAAGATTCTCTGATTGATTCCACTAAAGGTCAAGCTAAAATTATCCACATATCTACCGATTGGGAGTAAATGCAAATGCGAATCATTTGCATTTTTAGTTTTTATGGTTATACTGTTATACGGAGGATGTTTATGAAAAAATACATACTAACACTAATTGTCGGTCTAACACTTGCCTTAAACGGCTGCACACCGACTCAATCGGATAACAATAAAATTACGGTGATCACCTCACTATTCCCACAATATGACTTTGTTCGTCAAATCGCCCAAGATAAAGTGAATGTCACGCTACTCTTGCCTGCCGGCGTCGAACCTCATTCATTTGAACCCACCCCACAGACCATTGTGACCATTGGAAATGCGGATATATTTATCTATACAAACGCAATGATGGAGCCATGGATTGAGAAGGTCATTGACAATGTAAAGTTAGATAACCTTTTAATTGTTGAGAGTTCCCTCGGTATTGAGTATATTGAACACCTGGAAGAGGAAGAATTCGAAGAAGAGGAACTAGAGGAACTTGATCCTCATGTCTGGTTGGATCCGATGAATGCTAAAATAATGGCCCAAAATGTCCTCGATGCACTCATTTCTGTCGATCCTGAAAACACAGAATTCTATAAAACCAACGCAAACGTTCTATTTGCTGAACTGGACGAACTGAAAGCCGATTATGATGAGGTATTTTTAGATCCAACACAAAAAACGATTATCTATGGCGGTCACTTTGCCTTTGGCTATTTGGCTAATCGATATGGATTGGAAATCCTATCTCCATATACCGGCTTCTCGCCCAACGCCGAACCAACCCCACAGGCGATTGCTGAGCTGATTGATCGTATGAATGAATTGAATATAAAGACAATTTACTATCAGGAGTTGATTGATCCCAAGACAGCTCGCGTCATTGCTGAGCAAACTGGAGCAAAGATGGTTTTGTTGCATGGTGCTCACAATGTAACTACGGAAGAACTTCAATCCGGTGCAACCTATGTTTCGATCATGCGTGAAAACGCTCAAAAACTGATGGAGGGATTTAAAAATGAGTAACCTTGTCTCCATCGAAAATGTAACCGTCCGTTATGGACGGTTTACTGCTTGCGATAACATTAGTTTTGAAATTAATCAAAGTGATTATCTGGCGATCGTTGGTCCCAATGGTTCAGGAAAAACAACCATGATGAAAACACTCCTGGGATTGATCCCGGTTTCTGAAGGTGAAATACGATTCTCTTCGGATTTTCGCTTTGATCAAATCGGCTATTTATCGCAAAAAGTCAGTTCGCAAGGAAAGCATTTTCCGGCTACGGTACGTGAAATTATTACCACCGGTTTCCCGAGTACATTAAAAAATCTACCAACAAAAGATAAAGAACGGATGATTCGCTCGGTCACATCACTTCTTGGAATTAGGGAGCTGCTTCCCATTCGGATTGGCTACCTTTCCGGCGGTCAGCAACAGCGCGTCATGCTGGCGCGAGCATTGGTACACAAACCGAAACTTCTTATATTGGATGAGCCAACCAGTGCTCTGGACCCACAAATCCGCGATGAATTTTATCAGCTGATTCAACATTTACATCAGCATGAACATGTCACTATCGTTTTGATCTCCCACGATTTACAATCCGTCAGTTTATATGCGACCAAGATTCTGTATCTTGACCAATCCGTCGTATTCTTTGGGGAAAGTGATGCATTATGCGAATCTGAAGCCCTCGCCCAACGCATTGGTACGCAGGCAGCCGCATCGTTATGCAGGAGGAAAGAACATGAACATTGATCTCCTATTCTCCGCCTTGCAATATACATTTATGCAACGGGCGTTATTAGTCGGCATAATGATCGCAGTTAGCTCTAGCTTTCTGGGAATATTCTTAGTTCTTCGGCGCTATTCTATGATTGGCGACGGATTGGCTCATGTCAGCTTTGCGACTGTAGCCTTTGCCCTATTGTTTCAACAGTCACCACTTCTCATATCAATTCCGATCGTCATTATGGCATCATTCTTAATTCTGAAACTCAGTGAAGAAAACCGTATCGGAGGCGATGCCGCCATCGGTTTGGTCGCATCATTCTCCGTCGCATTGGGAGTATTTGTTTCTTCCCTAGCCAAAGGATTCAATGTGGATTTATTCAGTTATCTCTTTGGCAGTATCTTAGTCATCGGTCAAAGTGATGTCATATTCTCCGTATTTTTATCCATTACGGTTATTGGCGTCATACTTTTCTACTATCAAGACCTCTTTGCACTGACATACGACGAAGAGTATGCGGTCGTGATGGGCAAGAAACCTAAAAAACTTTCCAGAATTCTAGCCGTTTTGACTTCAATTACAATCGTGTTAGGGATACGTGTCGTGGGGACCATGCTAATTTCCAGTTTGATTATCTTTCCGACTGTTACAGCACTTCAGCTGAATCGCGGTTTCAAGCAAACCATCGCACTCGCCATTGTTATTTCCGTATCAGCCGTCGTATTAGGAATATTCGCGTCATTTGTCTTCGATTTTCCCACAGGGTCTACCATTGTTCTAATGAACAGTGCTTTCTTCGGAATATCATTTCTAATTCGCATCTTGAATGGAGGCAACTAATGAAACAAACCTCATCTCGTACCATGCTTGATAATGTACATCTAAAGTACTCGCGTCAGCGGGAGTGGTTGCTTGACTTGTTAAAAGAGCAGAAGACACCGATAACGATCGAACAGTTGGACGAATTGGTTCGTTCAAGGAAACTATCCATCAATTTATCCACGATTTATCGTATTTTGGATGCATTTTTAAAGCATGATCTGATTGAGAAAACTTTTAATATACAGATGCAATCCTATGTCATTGAACTGAAACATTCACATCATCGACATTATCTGATCTGTTTAGATTGTCAGAAAATGATTCCCATCAATCACTGTCCGATGCACAACATCGTTGAAGAGATAGAAAAAGAGCAGAACTTTCACGTATCTGCTCATCAATTAGAAATTTATGGATATTGTTCAGCTTGTATCAAGAATCACTAGACACCGCTTCAACGGTGTTTTCTTCTGGCTCCATTTGCGGATCTGCCAGTGAACTTTCATCTGGCTCAGGTTGCGGATCAACGAGTTTGCTTTCAACTTCAAACTCAACTTCAGCATCCGCGAGTTCTTGCTTTTCTGAAGCCTTCTCTTGTTTTAAAACTCTAGAGCGATAGGATGCAATCATTGCAACCACTAACAATCCCATGATCACAAGGTGGATAATCAGATTTGTGGTGACATAACTGACACTGAACACCTCACCTTTGAACCAGGCAAACATGGTTGTCAAATCAAGTAAGAACACCGATAATAGGAAAACTCCAAACTTTGGTGCCCGTTTGAAGAAAATCAGAGCAATCAACATTGCGACAAATACGATGGCTGTAATTCCCATAACGACGGTTGCGGCCACTTCACCAATAGTAGAATATCCAATCAGTCCCATGATTATCGGAATCAAGAAAAAGCTGCCTTCCAACGTTAGCAACCGATTGGTACTGATTAAAAAGCCAAAAACGGTTGGAATCATAAAACCAACGACAGCCGCTTGAGCGACCCAAACCAAGACCTGATTGACGGTTATTTTTTTCATGTTGATCACCCAAAACTTCTTTTATATATCCATTTTACAACATATCACCCACTAATAGATACAAAAAGCGCTTTTGCGCTTTGTTAAACCATCCGATTTGACATTTGATCATGCTTTCGACAAGTAATACATGACCTTTTATGAGAAATAACATGTTGAAGTTTTATATATTTACTAAGAAAATGATCCTTCATTTCCTCCACTTTCATCAAGTCGGTCGATAGATATTTCTTATTATCATCAGAAAAGATCGTCACTACCGAAGCATCCCTGCCTAACCGGTTTTGCGCCATAAGTGCACCAATGAAATTAGCACCTGAAGATATCCCGACACCCAATCCTAAGTGTCGGGATAGCAGTTGAGACATAAGTATCGCATCCCCATCATCGACCGGTAAAATATCGTCGACCAATGAAAAGTCCAGCAATGGCGGAACAAATTCGTCCGAAATCCCGGCGATCCGGTGAACTCCAGTTTTATGTTTTGTGGATAGCGTCGGCGAAGATGCCGGTTCAACGGCGAAGACCTGAACATCACGACTTCTCTCTTTCAAATACTCGGATATTCCCGTAATAGTACCTCCTGTCCCTACACCGGCAACGAAGGCATTAATAAAATGATTGTTATCCTTCATCTGAAAATAAATTTCCGGAGCTGTCGAATGGTAGTGGCTATCCCTGTTATCTTTGTTAGCAAATTGATCCGGTAAAAAAACATGCTTTTTTTCCTTTGCGTAACTTTGAGTCAGTGAAACACACCCCACAAAGCCCCCTTCATCTTTTGAAACTGTACGAATATCAGCTCCGTAACTTTTGATCAACCGTTTTCGCTCTTCACTCATCCACTCTGGCATAAAAATCGTTACCGGATGATTAAGAATTGCGCCAATTGCCGAAAATGAAATTCCAGTGTTGCCACTGGTTGCCTCAACAATCTCATCACATTCATGGATTGATCCCCGAAGATAAGCCTGTTCAAGCACATACAACGCCATACGATCTTTGATACTGCCAGTCAGATTATAATATTCCGCTTTCGCATATAAAACCCTTGGCTCATCCTTATAGAGAAAATGAATCTCGAGCAACGGTGTATTCCCAATCAGGCTATGAAGACTTTGAAGCTTTTCTTTCATTTCTTTCATAATTTGTACCGCCAATTTTCATGAAATCATATCACAACTATACTGAATGTCAATACACAAGTGACCATTCGGTATAAGAAGACGAAAAGGAATCTTCCGATCCCTTTTGATTCTAACTATACTTCTTTGTTTCGGATCAATTGGCGAATCATCGGTAAAGCTCTAAGAAGCGTAACCGCCAAGAATACACTCAAGAGCATAAAAAACCACATGGTAACAACATCATTGCGAGCAATAAACGTAAGGTACACAACAAGACACAAAACAATGAAAATAATTGTATATGCAATCAGTTTTATCGAACGGTTGGTCTGATTGCTTTTCACTGCTTGAAAAATAATCTCTAATACCATAGCCAGAAACTCAACCAAAGCATCCATAAATTACCCCCCTGTAAAATCCGATAATATCAAGGTAGCATTGGGTCGTAATCAGTCGTTACTACATCCAATGCCGGTTCTTCTGGTAGATTCTTAATCTTTATAGCTGCAATCACACCCATAATTAGATAATAAAGCACCCAGAAATGAAAGACATAATCAAGAAGCGCACCAAAGTCAAAGTCTGGAAAGTAAACATAGGTCATAAATATCAAATCAAGAATATATAACACGGTCACAACGATTAACCAACCATATCGTTTCTTTGATAAGAAGTAACCTACTATAAAAAGGATAAGTACAATGGAAGCTAAAGCGATTCCCCAATAGAAAATCATCAGATCGGCTAGTTCCGTTGCAAATATATCCCCGAAAATAACAGCTGCGTAAGGAAAGAAGGCCGAGAAAGGAAATCCAAAGTCACCACCAAAGAAATATGCAGCAATATTGACGACTGTAAGAAGAGTCATTGCGATTAAATTGCTTCGGGCCAAATTGATTCGGCGGTAAAGTTTAATAGTTTCAGTCATAAGATCCCCCGTTTTCTATAAGCGCCACATTTCGCTAAATGCGATGAATGGAATCTGATCCGCAAAGGTCTTGGCGTTGTGCCTTTGCTTCTTAATGTTGTTCTCATTGATCGTAACTAACAAATCCTTGTTGGTCATATAATGAACATACACGGCTTTCTTGATTAAAAACCATCTCATAATCGTTGCATATATCATCTCGCCGCGATGTTGATGATCTTTAATTTTATCCGTAACCTGATCCTTCAAATATTGAGCATATCCATTAGCCAACTGATTAAGCTCATCAAAATTCTTGAAATTCTGACGATCAATTTCACGTTGTAAAGCACCGACCCGGATATCTCCTGCCATTAATCGGCTCGCAACGGTAAGACATTGCTCTTTCGACTCCATCGTCATAGCAACGATCTCATTTCGACCAGATTCAAAAGGACCTTCTTGTTCTGTCAAAGCAAAATAAATGCCCTTAGCCACCAGATATTCCTGGCGGTCCGATGGATACAATATCAAACCGAACTGATGTCCGGTCACATCTTTTCCATAAACCAAATAAGGACATTTCATATACTTTCTGGGGAGTTTGGAGGCATCCTTGTATCGGATGATTTGATTTGAAATAACCTCCCGGTTGACATCAAATCCATAATCAACGCATATACGCAAATTCTCGTCTGCCTCAAACAGCTGTGCAAATAAATCTCTTCCTGGATGATCCTCTTCAATAACGGTTAAATAATCTTCCAAATAACCGTTGAACGCACAGGAATCGTCCCCTTTTCGAACATCCTGAACATTCGACAAAATATCAAATATGGACATATTCGTCCCCCTTTCGGACATACTTGCTAAGATACAATCGGTATCTTAGTCGATTTCGGTACCAATTCCAAAAAGAATACGGAACCGACTAATAGTAATCCCCCGAAAAACATTTGAAGCGAGAATAATTCCCGATAAAAAATCACGGCACCCAACGCACCGAAGATAGCTTCAAATGTCAAAATGATGGACGCTGCAGAGGATGGAACGTGTTTTTGACCAAAGGTTTGAAGAAAAAACGCAATTCCACTGCTAATCAATCCACAATAAGCAACATATCCCCAGCCAATGGACGGAACGGATACATTGAGAAAAGGTACAAACATTAAACAGAGAATCCCCATCACAAATAATTGAATTGTCGTGATCGAGAGTGCATCATCATGATGACCCATCTTTTCCAATTGTAAGATATGAATCGCAAACAACACCGCACATACAACTAACAGAAAATCTCCCCATTGCCAACTCAGTGAGCCCCGCACAGAAATCAAAGCTACGCCGACAAACGATGCGAATGCCGCTACCAATACGATACCCGATACCATTTTGCGCTCTTTCAATGCATAGATGAAAGGAGTAAAGATGACATACAACGCCGTAATAAAGGCTGCATTCGCCGGACCGCTGAGCGATTGACCATAGGTTTGAGCCACAAAAGCTGCCGTTAAGTATACACCGGCAATCACACTGTCCTTAAGCAAAGACTTGTTTTTCCACCATTGACGCTTATAGGATAATGCCAATAATAAACTTCCGCCCAAAAAACCGCGAACCGCCAGTAACAACATCGGGTTCCAACCGGCCAATAAAGCTCCCTCTACGGCCACAAATCCGATTCCCCATAAGAATGCGGAGGCAAATAATGACGACTTTCCAAGTAATCTGAACTTTTCCATTTAACACCTCGAAATATCCTTTATAATTATATCGGAGGGCTACCCCATGGACAATCAAAATTTCTTGAATGAAGAGTGGATCATTGCGCCAAAGACATTGCATCTATCCATTATGGAATCACAACTTAGCGATAACCCTGCAATCAGAGGGATTCGCCTAATGACTCTAGATACATTGCTAGCCACCCTTTTTCCTGTTATAAATGAAAATTCCAAACTGTTTACTTCCGCATATTCAATTATACAAGAAAAACGCAAGGATTGTATAGTGCTTAAAGAAACAATTTCCTACCCCGAGTTTACTAAACAAGTCATCGATTTTGTCATTTATGCGATGAGAAACGACATGGATTTCAACTTACTTCCAAGAAATAATCCCAAAGAAAAGGACTTGGCTTTGTGCATTGAAGCAATAAAGCCTTTGTTTTTATCCCACAACATTCTCAAACAGCTTCACTCAAGTTCCATGACTTTTAATCATCTGACCCTATATCCATTCTATGCCCAACCGCATGAACATAAAATCATCGACTGGCTCGTAAGCAAAGGCGCTAAAAAAGCTAGTATCGATTCTTACTCTTTAGAAAACTTCACTTACTTTCAAGCATTAAATCCGCGGCAGGAAGCTGAAGCAGTTGCCCAGTGGCTTTGTAATCGATCGTTCAATCGAATCGGAATCATTCAATGTGAACCTACCGGCATGAATGTGTTAACATCCGTCTTTGATCGCTATAACATTCCTTATCAACAAATCCATCGGCGCTCGACCCCTAATCTGATTTATCGATTTTTGGCAATGATCAAACTGATGACCGATCGAAACAGTAAGTCACTGATTGAAGCGCTGACTCAGGGTGCATTTTCATGTGTAAACCGTCAAAGTCTGATTGATTACATTCATCATTTTGACCTTTCCATCGAAGAAGTTTTACACCCGTTCAACCATGTTAAGGTCGTCTGTGAAAGCGGTCAATTACACTATGTTGACAAGCGAAATCAAAGTGCTCTGCGCAAAATGGAGTATGAGGCCAATGTCAGTCAGGGAGAAATACTTGCTGATTTAATCAATGTCCTTGCTTCTACGACACCTTACCTCACCGCATTCGATCACTTTGCCAAAGACTTTTCTAAGTTATGTGAAGACGATAAGCAAGCCCTGTTATCCATTAAAGACATCCTAGAGCAATGTCTGGTTGAGAATCGTGACGCAGCGGATGCTGTCATACCCTATCTTATCGAAAATATTTCGATTTCTACATCCGATGAAAGTGCTTCTGTCATACTGACAGATCTGCGAAGTATCGAACTACCCCCCTGTGATATGGTTCTTGTATTAGGAATGAATCAACGCAGTTTCCCTGGATTCTCGACGAAAACCGGACTTTTTGATGAGGAATACTATGAAAAAACACCTCTACCCACCCTTAAAGAGCGTCTTAGCATCCACATGAACTATGTTGAAAGTATTTTTGCACGATTTGAAAATTTGATTTGTTCCTACGCTTCGGGCAACTATGAAGGAAAGGCTGTATCCCCCGCCTACCAAGTTGAAGTCTTCGCAAAAAACCAAGGTGTAACCAGCTCTATGTGGCCGTTGATTCATCATGGACAATCCCTAAACCGAACCTATCAACTGGATCCTACCCTCTCTTCATCACTTTTCTTTAATGAGGGAAAACTGGGGGGCTCGGTCTCATCATTTGAACGATTCTTTCAATGTCCGTATCAGTATTACTTTCAATACGGTTTAAAACTAAATAAACTTCAATCTTTTGAGTTAAATTCCGCTTTTATCGGAACCATTCAACATGCTGTATTTGAAAATCTGGCAAAAATAAATCCAAAAGAATACCCAAAAACTAGCAAAGAAGAATTGTCAAAGATGCTCGATGATTGCTTTAAAGATCTACATTTGCTCTATCCCAAATCCATCAAAGAGTGGAATGTGGTTCAGTCGAGAATGTTGGAAAATCTAATGGTCACTTTTGAACGTTTAAATCCGATGGAAGATGACACCAGCTTTAAAATCGAACATCAGGAATACAAATTTTCCTATCGTTGGCCGACACATCACGATATAACAATTGCGCTAAATGGAATTATTGACCGAATTGATATGACTCAGACAACCTTTCGAATCGTTGATTATAAAAGCAGTGCAAAACGGCTGAAGAAAGATAAGGTTCTCGGCGGGCTTCAGCTTCAGCTTCTCACCTACTTAATCATCACTTCAAAGCTCTTTCATAAAACCCCTGTCGGAGCGTTTTATCTGTCCATGCGCAACCTCGATGTATGGGTTCCTCGCTACAAAATCATCAAAAAAGAAGTAGTCGATTTTGATGATGAACAATGTGATGAGCAAATCATCAAGAAACACAAGATGACCGGATGGTTTGTGGTCGACAAAGCCGAAATGTTTAGGTCAAAATCCTTTGTATTAGGTCTGAATAAGGATAATAAAGTTGGAAGTCTCTATAAATTTGATTTGTCAAAAATCGAAGAACTATTCACAGAGATATACTCTTATTTAGTCAGTGAACTTTCAAAAGGAAAAATTCAGCGGCGACCGACAGAAAGTGCTTGTACTTACTGTGATTATGCGTCAATTTGCTGGTATAAGGGAAAAGTCGAAGATCCCTTGGTTATCGCCGATATTGAAATCTCTTTGATTAAGGAGGAAGAAGCATGAGAACACCATCGCAAATCGCAGCTGTAACGACGGTCAATCAAGATGTATTAGTCAGTGCTTCCGCCGGAGCAGGAAAAACGACAGTCCTGATCGATCGACTAATCAAACGAATCGTGCAGGACAAAGTGCCGGTTTCCCGAATACTGGCCTTAACTTTTACAGAAGCCGCAGCCGCAGAAATGAAACATCGCCTTCAAGCAGAAATGCACCGAAAACTATCAGAAGTTCAGGATCCTTTCCTTGAAGAACAATTGATATTCTTGCAAACCGCCAACATTTCAACGATACACTCCTTCTGTCTGACCGTTGTTAAGAATTTTGGATATGTTATAAATCTTAATCCGAAGCAAGTAAGCAATATTCTTGATGAAGCGACCAAGACGGTCTATCAAAAAGAATGCCTTGATTTAACATTTGACTGTCAGATTCAACAACCTGACGCATCGCGTTTGATTATGGCCGCACAGCACTTCAGTTCTAGAAGTGAGGAGTTTTCTGATTTCAGATTCGCAATTCTAAAGATCAGCGCTGTTTTGTCTCAACAAAAAGATCCTCAGTTATGGGCAGACCAAGTTCTGTCCTTGTATCAAAAGCGAAACAAACTCCATCAGCTTCCTGAGCACATTCAGAGCGCATTTTGGCAGATGTTGACCTTACATGCCCAACAACTGCTTTACCTCTCACAATCTGTCTTACAAGAGGCCATAGCCCTGTCCAATGAGGATTCCATCGATGAAGCAACCCTCATCAGCCAATGGGTCGAACATCTGTATCAATCTCTTAAAAAACAGGACCTTGACCAGTATAATCATGCGCTTTTCATGATGGCTTCAAATCCGTTGTCGACAATTCGTAAGCAGGAAGATTATAATAAACTTCGCAAAAAATTAAACGAGACCATCAAAGCCAAAGTCAATCTGTTTTTAAGCGAAGCTGAATATCTTCAGCATTTGAGCAATCAAAAACCATTGGTTGAACTCTTATTAGAAATGGCCTCGGATTACAATCAGCGCTACAACCTGAAGAAAAAAGAAAAACAATGCATCGACTTTGATGATATGGAACGATTTGCTTTTGAAATCCTATTCGACGAGCAACATAAAATCTATAAGAATTATCAGGAACTGTTTGATGAAATCATGGTCGATGAGTTCCAAGATACCAATCAACTTCAAGATGCCATTATTTCCAGAGTATCAAAAGGAAATAACATTTTCAGAGTTGGTGATGTCAAGCAGTCGATCTATAAATTCCGCGGAGCAAAACCGGGGTTGATGCGTCAGTTAGCCACAAAAGAGCACATACGGCAGTTAACTCTTGAGCATAATTATCGTTCGAAGCAACCAATTGTCGAATTCAATAATCAACTGTTCAACATTTTGATGAACATTGAGTCCTTTGAAGATATTTATCAGATTCAGGATCATGTAACCCCTGGAAAGGAAAGTCAGTTCGAGGACGGGCATCCGGTGGAAATCGATATCTTACAGCTTGAGGAAGAAGCTGAAATCGAAAGTATTGAGATTGAAGAGGAAAATGAGGACGAAGTTGTCGAAGAGGGATATAAAGAAGAGAAGATTGACGGAAACCCCAATGATAAAGTCCTTCGGGCGAATTTTATAGCGAATCGCATGCACGAGTTGCACATTAAGGAAAATGTTGCGTATCGGGATATGGTCGTGTTGGTTCGTTCTCATGCGTTAAAAGAGGATTTGAAGGCAGCCTTTGAAGAGGCCAATATTCCCTACTTTATCGATAGTAAAAGTGGTTTCTTTCAATCTCCGGCCATATCACAAGTCATGAATATTTATCGTTGGATCACTCAACCAGCCAACGAAGTCGCGCTTTTCGGTATTTTATTTTCACCATTCTTTCATTTGAGTGCGGATGAAGGTGCACAACTGGCGATGCTCAATCGTACACAGAAAAACTGGATGACCTCTCTTGAGTTGCTTTATCCCAACATCCATCAGACGCTTATGAAACTAAAAGAGGAGTTCCAATACTTGAGCATCGTTGAATCATTGAACAGAATCTACACGCTTAATCATTTTTTCGATGATTACTGTAATCATCAGGAAAAAACGAATTTAGACCTTCTATTTGAAAAAGCTGTAAATTTCGATCAAAAAGGAATCGGCGGTATTTACGGATTCGTATCATTAATCGAGAAAATTTCGGATGAGAAAAGTTCTGAAGCCATTCCTGTCAACAGCGAAGATGACTTAGTTAAAGTCATGACGATCCATCAATCCAAAGGTCTTCAATTTAAGGTTGTCTTCTACTGGTCAACCAATTCCAATTCGATCATCGACCTTAAATCACCTATAATCGTGGATGAACAATTGGGACTTGGATTACATACGTTACTGTTACCCCGACGACTTAAAAAAGTAAATCTGCTTCGACAAGTCATTGAGTTCAAAGCAACCAAAGAAGAGCTTGAGGAACAAATCCGGGTCCTCTATGTCGCATTGACACGCGCCCAAGAGAAGATGATTATTGTCGGAAGTGAAAAGAAACCGCCAACTCCTAAAGAGATATCAATGTTATTTGTGTTTGAGAAAATTGGTACACAAGGATGGATACTCAACGCACTTCGAAAACTGGATAGTTCCTTGTATGTTCATAATCGCATTTCTATCGAAGGAATGCGTACGGTTCGATTATCAATGAAACAATCGGAGCAACCACTACCTGTGTATGGTAAGACAAAAACTCAGACCTCTAAAATGATACCATCCCTTAACGATCAAGTGTATATACCGCAAATTTATCTTTCTGGGGATATGAAACCAAAACAACAAGGGACTCTTATGCATCAGGCTTTGCAACTGTTACCAACTCTTCCTTTCAGTATTGATAAATTAGACCGATTGAATATCGGTTTAACCGAAAAGATGATGCATCATCTGATGGCTTACGGCAATCACTCATTCACAGCGTCTCTTTATCAATTAAAAGTCAGTCATGAAGTCCCTTTTATGGCCCGATTGGACGAGCAGTTGGTTTATGGATATATAGACATGATTGCGGAGTCAGACGATACTTTGATTATCGTTGATTTCAAGACCGATCGTAATGTCACACAGGCTCAATTGATCGAAAGACACAAGCATCAGATAAAGACCTATATTCAAGCGATAGCCTTGTGCACACAAAAGAAAATCGAAGCGTATATCTACAGCTTCGATCTCAATGAATATATTCAGATTTGACGGGCATTGCCCGTTTTTCATTCTTTGTTTATAAGTTCTGCTTCTTTGATGGAGTGAGTATCAAATTTCTTGGGATTACCCATGATTAAAATAAGTGACGCAATACTTAGGATTCCTAAGAACAACGCTGGGAATCCCCCTAAATATGAGAGCATTCGGATTCCATCAATACCTAAGGTCGTAATGAAAATTAATGAGACCGCACCTACGGTAGTACCCCAAATAATCTTAATGAACATTGGAGCTTCCTGTTTGCCATCTTGAATACCCGTAGACGATATACTAGCCATTGCGTTGGTCGTTGAATCGGTTGCGGTTACAAAGGATATAAACACAGCTACCAGATAGATGAAAATCAGAATTCCGGAAAACGGCAGGTTACCCAATACCGCATAACCGGCGGCAGCCGAGCCTTGTTCTAACATGATACCCAATACATCCACTGCACCCGTCATTTGGAAGTTGATGGCAGTACCACCGATGATTGTCATCCAAATAGCACTGAAAATACTGGGGATGACAAAGTTCATGGTGATGACTTCTTTTATGGTGTATCCATACGTTATTCTTGCCAAGAAAACCGCAGATACCGGAGCCCACGCCATCCAGTTCGACCAATAGAAGACCGTCCAACCCGAGGCCCAAGTATCCCCGGATGCAGCCCCGGTAAACAAAGCTTTATCGAAAATATTGGTCATGAAGCCGCCCAACGATTCAGTTCCAAGACTGAAAACATAAGCCGACGGTCCCAAGATTACCAAAGCACCAAGAATGATTACATATAGGAAAACATTAAAATCGGATAAAATACGGATACCTTTGAATAATCCGGTCGCCGATGAAACCACAAATGCGGTTGTACCGGCAATTGTGAGCACGACCCATAATAATTTACTGTTATCAATGCCAAACAAAGCATTGATTCCACCGCCCATGTTCATAACAGAAGTTCCGAAGGATGCGGCAATCCCTGCAGCAACACAAAATATTACAATAGCATCGATGGCCACATCAATTTTGCTTTGATCTCTTTTGCCCATGATTGGCGCAATTTCTGATCCTACACTAAACGATCTTTTCATGTTGTAGTAAGCAAAGGCAAATACAACGGTTGGAACCGCATAGATGGCATAAGGTAAGAACGTCCAATGCAGAAACAACGTTTCCATAGCAAACTTCGCTGCTTCAGCAGACATGGGTTCAATCCCCAATGAAACCGGCGGATAAGCTAAATGCCAAATCGGTTCTGCCATGCCCCAAAACATAATGCCGGCAGCAATCGTCGTACACAGCGTAATCGTAAACCACGACATCTTGTTTAGTAATGGTTTCGCATCGGGTCCGCCAATTCTGACATTGCCCAAAGGTGAGAAATAAGCACCGACAATCACCAAAAGACAGGCTGCACCGACCAGGCTAAATAACCACCCCGATTGAATGACCATGAAATCCTTAGCAATGGTTGTGACATTTAAGAAAGCATCATAGTTGGTAAAGTTTAGGACGATGGTCAATACCAGCAATAAAAATGCCGGTAGAAACACGACTAACCGTAAACGTTTTAGTGTTTCATTATTTTTCATATAAACTCCCTTTCAAATTTGTTTCAATATTCAAAGACAAATTCCATGTCAATGGTGTGATTGAAATGACTTTATCGCAGACGATAGCGAATATATCACTGTCTCGATTGACATCATCAATATTTAAGTCTATCTGTGATTTCAATCGAAAGCTTTTATCGAAATCACGTGGTTCGGGTTTGATAAAAATCGAGTAATTGTGTCTGCTTTGCTTTGTAAATCGGACTTCCGTTGAAGGCGTTGCGCCTTCAGGTACATTGATATTCAATATACTTACTCCCTCCGGAAACCCTACCTCAAGAACTCGTTTTGCCACATGTCTTGTTATGTGCTTGCATGCCGTCCAATCCAGTTCAACAAAATTGTCTGAATGCTGAAGATTCAGGTCAACTTGTCTTGATACAGCGATTGTAGGAATCCCATGTGAGTCTGCTTCAAATGCAGCCCCGACGGTTCCACTGCAAGTAATTGACAGTCCAAGATTCTCCCCATAATTGATACCGCTGATACAGAGATCTGGTTTTCGTTCACAGAGTTCAAGAACACCGTGAGAGACGGCTAAAGCCGGTGAACCATGGACCGCATAGGCAATGATTTCAGTTTCATTAATACATAGTGCAACCTTTTCGATGATTCCGACATCAATTCCTTTAGGGAACGACCTTCCCATACTGGTTTGTTGAGAAATCGGTGCTACGATCAAAAGTTCACCTAAATCAATAACAGATTCTATAACCGCTCGTAATCCGAAAGAATAGATACCATCATCATTGCAAATCAAAATCAATGGTTTTTTCATTTTTCCACCCAACTATGCTAATCACCCGAAGAATTTCTCCGGGTGTTTAAACATAGTACAACAATCTCTTATCTATTTTAGTTTGTTATAAACCGTCTTTAACGTCTCTTCCATCATTTTTGGTAAATCACGGTAGGCATCATTGATCTTCAAATAAGCCTTGTGGTTTTCCACATTCGGAAGGAATTCATCTTTTTGCTTTATCATATGATTGACAGCTTCGTCAAAATCTTTGTATAAACCGGTCGCAACCGCAGCACAGATCGCCGCACCTAAGGATGCTGCCCCATTAACTTCGTTTCTCACTGCCTTAACACCATACATATCCGCAATAATTTGCATGTATAAGTCACTATTAGATCCACCACCGGAGACAATGATTTTTTCTGGAGTTTTTCCAAGTTCTACATTCATAGCATCGTAATTGTTCTTCATGGTCAATGCGATACCTTCGAGTAACGAACGATAAATGTGACCACGCGTATGACGTTCATCAAACCCAATCATGACACCTTTGCGATACAATTGGGTAGCCGGAGCTAACCAGTCTGGAATCGTCAATAAACCATCGGATCCAGGATTGATGCCTGCCGCTTCTAACGCCAGATAATCTTCTACAATATATCCTGTGCTTTTTGCCTTGTTTGCATATTCATCACCAATAATCCCTTTATACCAAGAAATAAGCCACATGCCTCTGCGAATTCCTCCACTTTCATACAGATACTGATGAGGAATGCATGAGAGGTTGGTAAAGAAATTCACGGAATCATTAACGTTCTTATCACCAAAAACCATCGAAGTAATATAGGTGCCAAGGGATAACAGTCCGACATTCGGCTTATTTAATCCAGAGCCAATGGCTTCAACTGCTTTATCATTCGCTGTAGAAACAACCGCAAGTCCAACCGGTAATCCAGTCTCAAGTGCAGCTTTTTCATTTACGTAGCCAAGAATCGTCCCCGGAAGTTGAATATCCATTAACTTGTCACGCGGAATATTGAAATTATTAAAATATTCTTTATCTTCTGACCAATCCCACGTTTCCATATCCACCGGAAATTGCCATTGGTAAGCGTTTGCGGCCATTTCCTTAAACTGACCCGTTAAACGGAAGGTTAAGTAGCCCGATGTCGAACAGGTAAACGCGATTTCCGGTTCATCTTCATATTTTTCATAAGCTCGCACATCCATCCAACTCATGATTGGGGCAGCAAGATTACCGTCTTGTTTCATAAAAACGCGGCAACAGCGGATGGAACACAATCCCAATCCTAAAATATCGGCAACATCACCTTTAAATTCTTTCATGACTTTATTAAGGACGATTTTCAAACTATCCCACAAATCATCATCCGGGTGTTCAACATATCCGAGTTTTCTTGTCATCATCGGTTTCAAGCCTTCGCTTGCACTGCACACAATTTCTCCCCGTTGATTAAAAATATATACTTTTGTACTTTGAGAACCACTATCTATACCAATCAAAAACTTGTCACCCATAAATTTCCTCCTTGTTTAAATAACAATGCTTTCGCATTGTTATCTCATTAAATATCCGCCATCGACGGTTAGTGTGTGTCCGTTTACATAATTGGAAGCATCGCTCGACAAGAATACCGCTGTACCCATTAAATCAGCCAACCAACCCCAACGATTTGCTGGGATATGAGACAAGATTTCGCCATTGCGCTTCGCGTCACTTCTGGTTTTTTCAGTTAGCTTTGTAGCGAAGTATCCTGGAGCAATCGCATTCACTTGAATGTTAAATTGAGCCAATTCATCGCACATCGACTTCGTTAAACCAACGATTCCATGTTTGGTTGCAGCATAAGCCGGCGACCATTGACCGCCTAAAAATGCGAACAGCGAAGCGATATTAATGATTTTTCCACTTTTTTGCTTGATCATAAACTTGCATGATTCGTGAATCATTTCAAATGCAGCGGTTAAGTTGATAGCAACCATCTTGTCCCACTCTTTGCGCGTAAATTTTGTTACATCTTCAATATTGATACAAATACCGGCACAGTTAATCAGAATATCGATACTGCCCCAAGTATTGACACAGTCTTCTACAACTCTTTTGCATTCACCATCTTCAGTGATATCCGCAAACACATATTTATACTCTACACCGCATGATTCGATCAATTCCTTCGTTTCGCCGCCATCATCCATGATACTGACAGCCATGACGTTTGCTCCGCCTTTAGCCAATGCCATCGAAAAAGCTTGTCCTAAACCACTATTACCACCGGTAACAATTGCGTTTTTTCCTTTAAGTGAAAAGAAACCTAAATTAAAATCTGTAATATTCATAAATTTTCTCCTGTTTCGATCTTTCGATTATTTTTAATCTTCTTTACTAAACGTTCGATAAATTCTACAGCATCACCAACAACGACGATATCCGACAAACTGCATATCGGTGCATCTTTATCGATATTCACTGAGATGATATTCTCTACATTATTCAAACCTTCAATGTGCTGTAATGAACCATATATTCCTAAAGCAATATACAACCGCGGACTGACCGTTTTACCGGATTGTCCGACTTGAATTCTTCTTGATGCTAATCCGCTATCTACAATTCGGCGACTGGCCGATACTTGAGCATCCAGCTGTTGCGCCAACATATCAAGACAATGGAAATTATCTTGCACTCCACCACCACCTGAAATAAGAATCTCACTATCACGTATGTCGAGTGATCGTTCTTTTTCTTTTGAATCAAGCAGTTGAATTGTACTCGGTTGAATATTGGTTGGAAGAAATTCGATCTTTTCTGTATTCTTGGATTCATCCGAGTTATAATTGAAAACATTTTGTCGTACGCTCATCATGATCGGTAATCGACCTTTATTCACGATTCCTGCCATGATTTTACCGCTAAATGCCGGTCTAACCATTTCCAGATTTCCGTTTTGATGCTCAATGGCTGTAACATCCGCAACCAACCCGACGTGTAAGCGCATCGACAATCTTGGTGCTAACATCCGACCGGTTTGAGTTGCCGGTATCAGAATACTGTCAAAAGCGTATGTTTTTTGTAATTCATCCAAACAGTTTGTTAAATTTACTAAATCGTGATTCTCGATTCTTTCATCCTTGATATTGATAATATAATCAACCAGGCCCGTCACCTCTTCACCAAGATGATTAAGGCAAACCGCATAAGTTGTGCTGTTACCTTTTCCATACATCAAATCGATGACAGCTAATAGATCAATAGAATTTTGAATATTCTCTTGATCAAGGTAAATTAAACTCTTTTTCATTTTACACATACCCCTTTGATTTAAGGAATTGGTACACAACTTCGATACCCTCATCATCGTTATTGACGACGATGTGTTCTTTCTTTTCCATCTTCTTGGGATACGTTCTTGAAACTTTAGTAAGCGAACCTTCAATACCGACTTCATTAACATCGAAATTCAAGTCAGAATTCGACACAATCGTCATGTTAGCGCTTACATTCAGATTTAAATTTTTAAACTTTATATGAGGCAATTTATACTTAGACTCTTTTTGTACACTCAGTATTGCAGGGAGTCCGACGCGATAAGACGAGATTACTTTTTCTCTATCCACATCCACAACTGCCTGCGTCCCATCAAACTTAGATTCGTCGATCTTTATGACATTGGACAACTGGGCGAGACTAAGTAGTTCGCCCAGTTGTGCCGGAACGTGTGAAGTGTCACCATCCAAGGCATGCGTTCCTGTCAATATACAATCAAATGATTTTGCTTTTAAATACTTGGCTAGAATTTTACTTGTTATGTATGTATCACTTCCGACATAGTTTTTATCGGATATTAGCGTTGCTTTATCAACATTGCGCCTTAACAAATCTTCCAATTGTCCGATGATGCTTTTCGGCGCCATGCTGACGACTTCGATAAATGTACTGGGATGCCTATCTTTTACTTTCAAAGCGAAAGCCAATGCCGCTGCATCGTCAGGATTCAGTATCATCTTCACGTTTTCGCGAACCAATACATTTCGATCATAGTCGTACATGAAGTTATCCACATCAGGGACAAATTTTACCAAGCAAATAATGTTCATAGTTATCCTTTAGCAGCCAATGGCTGTTTTAAAATTAACGTTGTTCTTTCTTGACGAGTCTTCCAAATATGAATACCAATGCAACACCAACCAAACCGATCACGGCACTGGAGATGAAATAAGCATTGTAACCGCCATTGCCTCCGAAGGTTGCCCATAAGAAGCTGTTATATTGCGGAAGAATGATATCCGGTAAGTAACCGATAAAAGAAATAACGCCTATAGCTGTACCCAAGAGGGCTGCTTCGATCTTGTAATCGCCAAGCAACGACCAATATGTACCACGAATAGCATATAAGAATATACCCAATAATACAACTAAACCGTAGAATACTGTTGCTCCGGTGGCAACTGGTAATACTGCGACACCAGTCAAACATAGAGCAGCACCTGCCAATGCTCCTATTTGAACAGTCGTTCTTCCAAACTTATCAGCCAAGAAACCACCAATGAATCCGCCAACCGGTCTCATCCATAGAACGACGACCATTACTGTACCCACACTGACCGGATCAACACCGATGTTTGTTTCTAAGAAACCACCCAAATAGTAAACGGTCCAGAACACTGCATAACCCATGAAAATGATTGCGCCATGTAAATAGACAAACTTATTTTTGAATAATGTCTTCAAATCAGAGAATTTGAATTTTGGAGCATCATTATCACTGTTTGCCAACATTTTCTTATCATCTTCAACAAAGATCATAATTAAGATGGAGGTGATTAACAGAACAGCCGAATACATGTAAATAACACCAACTAACGCAGCTCTTTTGTCAGCTAATGCAAGGCTGGCACCCAAAATTCCGGAGAAAATTAAGATGGCAACACTTGCCAAAACGGCTTCAACAACACCACGACCGCCATCGAGAATACCGAAGAATCTGCCTTCTTCGTTTTCTTTGGCTAACAGCTTAACGATTTTCATGTGTGAACTCCAGAATGTGAATACGGAGAAGAAACCCCACATACTGAAAATCAATACGACACTTGTGTAACTCGGTACTTGTGCAAACCAGAATCCGCCCAATGCTGTACCAAATAATGAAATGGCAAGCAATTTCTTAGCTGAAAATCTGTCGCTCAACAAACCGCTTGGGAAGTATCCAACGACAAACACCATACCCAACACTGAATATATCGTATTCAGCTGAGGCAGTGTCATGTTGTACACTTGAAGAATGGTTTCCTGATAGTTTGTTCTTAGGTAGATGACCGGGAAAATTGCTCCAGCCGCAAGAACTACTAACAGAAATTGGAAATACCTTCTGAATTTTTCTTGGCTCATATAGCCCTCCTTGTTTTTATTACCCCTTCGGCAATCGAACACGTTACTTTATACGGTCTATTATTTCCCCAAATAAATGTGACTGACCTTAACTCTATTCATATGTGTTCTGCTCGAAGTTATAACACCTTTTACTTCTGATACTTGACGCCTTCTTCTTGAAAGAAGATGGTACCGAAATTCATGATACCCTTAGGATCAAACGCTTCTTTAAGCTTTTCAAGCATATAGTAAGCCGAACCGTGCTCTTCCTTCGTCCACTCATTACGGAATTTACCGATACCATGGTGATGACACATTGAACCACCAAATTTCAACGTTTCCTCAACGATAATCGTTTGTAACGGATGGTGATAAATTCTCATTTCATCTTCCGGATCGCAGTTGATGTTGTAGTTATAGACAAAGTACATATTTGTACCATTGATATAACTGTGCGATGAATGGCCACCCAACATCGTCAAATCTTCGGCACGAGCAAATTCATTTCTGACACGTTCGATAACACTGTGATAAATCTTCGGAATGGTTTCCCAATCGGCAGATATTTCAGTTGTAAATCCGGCATGATAATCTTTTTCCAACATACCTTCAAACTCATCATCGATATCCTTTTGTGACCAGTTAAGATGGTTGAACCAGCTTTCAATATGCTTGCTGTCGACATATTCTAAGATGCCCTCTTTGAATTGCTCAACCGCATGTTCAATACCTCTGCACGTTGCTTCAACTATCTCCTTGTTGCCTTCTGCCATAAAGATCAATACACATTTATCTTTGTGGAAGTGATAGAAATGTTGTTTAGCATCTTCTTCAGAATATGTTCGTGCGACCGAAGGACGATAGCCGTTGACCATGACTTCACGCAGAATTTTAATGCCGGTATCAACATCTTTAATCAAATAACCGTAAAATTTATGGTTCTCTGGGAAATACTTGAAGATCTTAACGGTAACTTCCGTAATATAGCAAAGTGTTCCTTCATTTCCGATTGCAATGTGACGGATATCCGGCCCACCGGCACGACGAGATACATTTTTGATCCGAGAAATATGTCCGTCAGGGAATACACATTCCAAACCGACGACCATATCTTCAATTCCTCCGTACAACGTGGAAAACTGTCCGATACTGCGAGTGGCAACCAAACCACCCATTTTAGCTACCGGTTTCGATTGCGGTGAATGTCCGGTCGTATAACCGATTTTACGAAGTTCATCTTCCAGCTCTTGTAAGCGAACACCGGCTTGAGCAGTTGCCTGCATGTTGTAAGCATCAATCTTTATGATTTCATTAAGATTCTCCGCATCAATTACGATTGTAAGTTCTTTCCAGTTTTCTAAACCGCCTTCCGTAGCCGTTTTACCACCTCTGGCAATGACATTGATTAAATGCTCATTACAGAACATCAGAAGTTTACTTACTACTTCGGCTGAATTAGGATAAACGATTGCTATTGGCATGGGTACATCCAATACTTTTCTCGCTTTTGCATATTTTTTATAACGATCCGCCGACGCATCATACAAATCATCTTCGTTGGTATTAATCTGATCTACAGATAAAATAGTCAATAAACCTTCAATCAATTCTTTCTTGTTCATAGTTCATTCCTCCGTTTTTATTTTTACTCCAACAACTATCGACACACCTTATAAAAGGTTATGTTTATGCTTACATATTAATATCCTAATTACGTCATGTCAATGAAAAAATAAGAAAGTTTTCTTTTCGTAGCGCTTTCATGTGATATATATGGAAAGTTTTCCTTTTTTAGTAACAAATACTTGACTAGTCTTCTTTCTTAGTTCTTTACTGTGATTCATTTCAATGCTACTATAATGTTATGCTAAAACCGTACTGAGCAGGGGGTAGTCATTATTTATGATAAAAATCGATCTTAGTAACTTAAACTCACTTGAACAACGCATTTATGACAAACTCCTTGAGAGCTCAAAGTCCCAGGATGACTTAACTATTACGCAAGCGGCTGAAATGTGTGGCTGTTCGATTTCGAAAATTTCTAAATTTTCTAAGAAATTGGGATTTAGAAATTATAAACAGTATGTTGATTTTCTTTATGGTAAGGAATTATCAAAAGAAGAGACTTCAAATGAATTTGACCGTTTAAAAAAATATATGGATGATTTTGATTTCTCACTTATCGATGAATTTGTTGAGTTATTGGATCAACACGAAAAAATCTGTATATTCGGGTATGGTCCGTCATTTATCGTAGCTCAATATTTTGAATATAAATTGCGCTTTAGCACAAACAAATACACCATTGCCCTCCCCGATGAGTTATCCGTTATAAATATGCTTGACGATAAAAGCTTACTCGTCGTTTTTACTACGACTGGAGCCTGGCGATCATTTGAAAGCATTTATAACATTTCGCGCAAAAAGGGTGGAAAAGTTTTAGTTATTGCCGAAGAGTATAACAGCTCGCTGATGAGCACATGTGATCGCTTGTTCTGGTTATCAAAATACCATCAGCCAAGTGAACTGGAAGCACACGAAAAATCCAGAACCGTCTTCTTTATATTTATCGAAGAAGTCGTTCATCGATTACTTACTGAACGTAAAATTATTGTTGAATCCGAAGAAAAATAAAAATGCCCTTTTCTGGGCATTTTCTATTGATAAGTCTTTATAAACTCTTCATTTTCCTCATTGCTGGTATGACCGGCTTTTGATTTAATCAAAACACCATCAGAACCAATAAATACGGAGGTAGGCACAGAAATTGCACCTAATTTTCGAGAAAATTTGGCATTAACATCAAATAATACAACAATATTCGGAAAGTCCTCCGTTGAAAACCAAGCTTTAAAGTCTTCAACACTCTTCTCACCGTTAGCATTTGGAGTGACCACAGCATACGCTATATAGTCACGGTCTTTAGCGAACAGTTCATCAAGTTCCGGCATTCCGCGATTGCATATCGAACACCAGGAAGCAAAGAACTTCAAATAGACTTTCTCACCTTTAAGGTCTTCAAGTTTGACTGTATTTCCTTGATAATCCAAAAACTCAAAGCTAACGGCCAACTCACCTTCATTTAATATCTCTTCTTGTTGTTCTTCTTCCTCTTCATTCGGTTCCTTATCTACTGGCGAACATCCCACAATAAACAGTGATAATAACAATAATACCATTAAGAAACGGAATTTTTTCATTTGTTTTCCTCCTAGCTAAACGTTGTTACAAACCAAGCAGTAATAGATCCGACTTGATTGGTCATCAACAAAACGCCCATAACTATTATTACTAAACCTCCGACAATTTTTATTTTACCCATATGCTTATAGATGCCTTTAATCTTTACTAACAACCTTTCACTGAATATCGCTACTATTAAGAATGGGATCATTAAACCTAAAGAATAAAGTGCCATTAAAAATCCGCCATAAGCAATACTTCCTTCGGATGCGGACAATCCCAAAACAGCCGCTAAAACTGGTCCGATACAAGGTGTCCAACCAAAACTGAACGTCAAACCCAATAAATATGAACCAAAATAATCGGCTTTCCTCGAACGTTTCAAGTTCAGTTTTCGCTCACCCTGTAAGAAAGTAAACTGAATTAATCCCGTCTGATGAATACCTAAGATAATTACGATGATCCCGCAGGCAATCAGAAACCAATCACCATACAAAACACTACCTAAGGCTCCAGCCCCAAAGCCCAAGATAATGAACACCGAGGATAGTCCCGCCACAAATAACATAGCTTTAGCCATGGGCGGACTAAAGAAGCGGTTTTTCTTCTGACCTAAATCTTCATCCGCAAAATAGGCAAGATACATAGGAATAACCGGAATAATACATGGGGACAAAAAGGACAAGACACCGGCCGAGAAAACCGTCGATGCAAATAGCAAATCACTCATAGCGATCACCTTCGTTCTGTTGCTATGATAATATCGTAATTCGTGAATTTTACCTATGGATTTGACCAAAAGAAAAGGGCTTACGCCCTAGTCATTAAATATATTGTACAACTCACTGACCGGTGTATGATTATGAATCGCTTCAATCGTCTTTGCAAGCATATAGCCAATCGATATCTGTTTAATTTTCGGTTCAGCTCTCTTTTCGGGTGATAAAGGAATTGAATTGGTAATGACCAACTCTTTAATGAGCGAATCTTTGACACGCTCAAGCGCTTCCCCTGATAAAATGCCATGAGAACATGCGCAATAAACTTCTTTCGCGCCTTTTTCATAGAGCATCTTTACACCGCCCAACAATGATCCGCCAGTATCGATAATATCATCAATGATAATACAAATCTTATCTTTTACATCCCCAATCAGATTGACCGCTTCTGCGACATTCGGCTTTGTACGCCGTTTATCAATGATCGCAATGGTCGTCCCTGGCATTGAATCCGCCAAACGACGAGCGCGAGTAGCCCCACCATGGTCTGGCGAAACGATAACAACTTCATCATCAAAGTGTTTGGCACGGAAATACTGACCAATCATTGAAACGGCTGTCAAATCATCGATTGGAACGTTGAAGAATCCTTGGATCTGTGGTGCATGCAAATCCAACGTTACGATTCGGTCTGCACCGGCAACTTGAAGTAAGTCCGCCATCAGCTTTGCGGTAATGGGTTGACGAGCACGTGCCTTGCGGTCTTGACGGGCATACCCGTAATACGGCATAACAACCGTAACTTCTCCGGCTGACGCACGTTTAAATGCGTCGAGGGCAACCAAGACTTCCATATAACTCTCTGAAACCGGATTGCATGTGGATTGAATCAAGAACACATGCTTCCCACGAACCGACTCTTCCGGTTCTACGATAATTTCGCCATCCGCAAAATGTCTGACGGAGCATCTTCCGCGAGGCATACCCAGATAGCCGCAAATCTCATCAGCCAAGTCAATACTTGTGGTCAACGCGAATACGATTGTGTCTTTCACCATGTTTTTACCTCTTATTTGTTTTTGTACTTAAATCCGTAATTAACTTTATTTACCTGACGGGTCCGGGCAATGGCCATTTCACCGTCTTCAACATCCAAATTCGCCGTTGTTCCGGCAGCTACGACCGCATCTTTACCAATTGTGATTGGTGCAATCAAATTAACATTACTGCCAATAAATGCTCCATCTTTAATAATCGTTTTAAACTTATTTTTTCCATCATAATTGACCGTAACGACACCACAACCTAAATTTACCTTACTTCCAACATCAGCATCGCCGATATAGGTTAAATGGGCACACCGGCTGTCATACCCTATTCGTGAATTCTTGAATTCAACAAAGTTTCCAATGCGGTTTTTCGATTCAACGACTGTTCCATTACGCAAATGCGCAAATGGACCGATTTTTATATGATCATGGATGCGACTGTCCGTAATTCGTGAACTGTCAATCGTGTTGAAGTCACCAATCATACTGCTAACGATAAATGATTGAGGTAATATCGTATTTGACTTACCTATGATCGTTCCTTTTTGAAGATATACGTTTGGATACAAAATGGTATCTTCCCCGATCACGACATCCTCTTCTACATAGGTAGAAGTTGGATCAATGAATGTAACCCCTTGTCTCATCCATTCCGTATTGATGCGGTTTTGCAACCAGACAGTAGCTTTCACTAAATCAATACGATCATTAATTCCCATGACTTCATTAACATCCATAACAGGCAAACCTTGAATATCATAACCGTTGCGATGAAAAATTTCAATCAGGTCAGTTAAATAATACTCTTTCTGAGTATTGTCATCCGAAATATCACCTAAATGTTTAAACAACAACTCATTATCTACACAATATATTCCTGTATTTATCTCCTTTATCTGACGTTGATTCTCATCACAATCTTTGAATTCGACAATCTTAAGAATAATTCCTTTTTCATCACGAACGATACGCCCATATTGAGCAGGATCTTCTAAAACTGCTGTTAATACAGTTAATGCTTTTCCTTCATTAATTTCATACAGTTTGTTCATCGTTTCTGATTGAACCAACGGACAATCACCATAAAGAATCAATGTCTGACCTTCTGTATCCTTCAATGACTGAGCTTGCATGACCGCATGTCCGGTACCCAACTGCGGCCGTTGAAGGGCATACGTTGCGCGATGCTGCAAATAGGTTTCTACTTCTTCAGCCTGATGGCCAACAACGACCACAATATTGTCCACATGCAACTTTTCAAGCCGGCTGACAACATGCCCGATCATTGGTTTTCCTAAAACTTCATGCATTACCTTATTCTTTGAAGACTTCATGCGCGTGCCTTTACCGGCAGCCAATACAATCGCGGATTTCATAAGCATCCCTCCTCCTTTATTCTATCAAAAAAACGGTTGAAAAGTTGATTTCAACCGATAATTCTTGCTTTTTTCACGAACGGATATTTAAAGACAAACGCATCCACTGCCCGATTAACGAGATCTTCGTCCTTTGTAACTCCATAAATGACCGAGCCGCTCCCTGTCATCGCCGCACAGTCGAATCCAAAATCCAAAAGTTCAGCAACAATCTTCCCGATTTGAGGATTCACGCGGATGGCCTCTTGTTGAAGTCGATTATAAACCGATGAACACAAACCCGTGTAATCATTGCTTTTCAATGCGTGTACTATCGACTTAAACGATGTTCCTTTAACATCATTGATCTTAAACTGCTCAAATAAAGCTTTTGTACTAATCCCAAATTTAGGTTTAATCAAGAAAAGATAAAAATCCAATGTACGCTCGATGGGCGTGACGATTTCACCAATGCCCTCAACTTTTGCGGTTGTTTCAAACAGACAAAACGGCACATCTGCTCCGACTTGAACAGCCAAATCAATCATCTGCTGATCTGTTAACTCCAATCGATACATCTCATTAAAAATTCGGATGACCGCCGCACCATCGGTGCTTCCACCCGCTAAACCCGCCTGTGCAGGGATGTTTTTTACCAGACGAATGTGATGATGATCTTGAATTTCAAATGTTTTCTTCATTAAATGATACGCTTTAATGACTGTATTGCGCTCATCTACAGGAATATACGCTTTATCACACTCCATCCCTGTCTCATCAGCTATGTTGATTTCCAAAACGTCGAAAAGATCAATCGGAATCATGACCATTTCTAAATCATGATAACCATCCGAACGCTTCTTTACCACATCGAGATACAAATTAATTTTTGCGTATGCCTTTGTTTTCATTGAGCACCTCGTACAGACGGATAAAATCATCCAAATCACATGTCTCTGCTCTGCGAGCTGGGTCGATTAAACTTAAATTCAACATTTCAACGGCTCTGTTTCGATCATTGATGTACTCTGACAGATTGTTCGTCAGTGTTTTACGACGCTGTTTAAAACAAGCTTTAACAAGTTCAAAAAACTGCGCCTGATTATTAATTTCACGTTTCACTTTAGGTGTAAATCGAATGACCGCAGAGTCAACCTTTGGCATTGGCAGAAACACTTGTTTAGGAACGTTTAATACTAAGTGGACATTGAATAAATATTGCACGATTACACTCAGTGCATTGTAATCTTTCGTTGAAGGTTTAGCGCTAAAACGCATCGCCACTTCCTTCTGCATCATTACAGTTATACTATCCGGCAAAACCGGACTTTCAAATAACTGAAAAAGTATCGGCGTTGTGATGTAATAGGGTAAATTTGCACATACTGCCACCGAGGATCCTGTTTCTTTTTCCTTAGCGATCCAACTGCTACTATCAAATTGCAAAAAGTCCTTGTGGATGACTTCAAGATTCTCAAAATGTCCCACCGTTTTCTTTAAGATTTCTATCATGTGACCATCAATTTCGATGGAAATGACTTTCTTTGCCTTATAACACAAATACTCTGTCAAACCACCCAATCCCGGACCGATTTCCATGACTGCTGTATTCTGATCGACTTGAGCCAAATCCGAGATCTTATCCACAACACTAGGATCAATAATGAAATTCTGACCAAAAGTCTTATTAGCTCCTCGATCAAATTCTTCTAAGATCTGCTTCGTTTTACTCAGACTGGCAATTGGCTTGCTCATAATTCTCCCCCGATTTCATATTTGGTTAAACCACACATATTTAAATATTGATAAAGTGTTTTCGCATTGGCATAAGGGAGTGCAAAAGCCCTACACACCTTTTCTCTACGAATTTTACTGTCAGCTAGTCCCATCAATCCCAAATCTAAGAATTCATGCCAAGAAATACTCTCTGTTTGATGATTGAAACTTACAACTTTCAGCAGCGCTTCCCTAATATCGGCACTGCTTGCATGCTCTATACCAACCTTACCTTTGTTGCGTGACTGTTTGTTGCTTAAGGTAGCATGTTTACAACCGCCGATGCGCTGCATGATTTTCTTACGTATCTGATCTCCCGGTGTATCGGGGTCAGTAAAAATAATCACACCTCGTAACTTATGAATATGTTCGATGAAATCTAACATTTCCTTGCTGATGTGTGTCCCGTGAGTCACCAGCGTATCCGCTTCAACGGCTTGTTTGATAGCATCTTGATCGTGAATTCCTTCAACAACAATCACTTCTTGTATTTTCATAGTTCCACCGTTTCTATTATATCATAAATGACCAAAGGCGACTTTCGTCGCCTTTTAGTTTACTTTACAAATTCGTTGTCCCATTGAATTCTTAGTATAATTCGCAAAACCGATAATTGTCGCACGTGGGTACATTTTTGAAGTTTCACGAACATTGCTGATATTCGTCTCTGTTCCCACAAATAAATCTAATTTACGTCCACTGACGCCGCGGTCCAGAATGATGGCCTTAAATGGCACTCCGGGTTTTAATCCCATTCCAGAAAACTTATGGTTAGAAATCTCGACAATGGCGCACAGGGGTAGACTGCTACTTGATGCAAGGACATAATATCCTTCATACTTTATACCGTCTTGCCAGGCTCCATCCATTTGACGAACAGCTGTGTTGCTTGAAACCGCGACACCGGAAGCTGTATAGGCTTCTCCGTTTGCATTGGGTTTACAACCGCCACAATCTGCTCCATACCGTGTGATACGGCTAGGAAAGAACACTGCCCCGCGTTGAGGTCTGGCTCCGTACTGATAAACAATCGGAGAAGAGGGAATCAGTTCTTCTGATCCAGGGATTACTTCTTTAGATAATAAATTTCCAAATTGATCGTATGCCAACATGTACCGCACCCGCTCTAGCTTTGGCGAACCGTTGTCAACTTTTGCCGCAAGCCAGGACACACCACCGGAAGCGGTTGGACCCTGTCTGTATACGGTCTTCGGATTTGCGAGTTTGACCTCCTCAGTCACCTCTTCGATTTGATAGGGCTGACGGACAGTCGCATTAGCAGGCGTTAACGTCTGCAAAATTATCTGCGAATCTGCGTCAGATTCCACTTTCGATGAAGTGCATGATGTAAGGACGATAACTAAGATAATGCCAACAAACCCTTTTGTTCGTTTGAACATTTGATAGTTCTCCTTTCTTCAAGGACATTCGGATAATAACACAATTAAAATACTTTGTCTAATTTTTGACGCAAAAAGAGGCTGTTCAAGGCTTGTAAGCGCTATTTAACATAACTTTCACATGATTGGTCAAATAATCGATAATAATTTTCAGCCACTTTGACCATGAGATCATCCGCGTCCATACCTCTTAACTGTGCGATTTGTAAACCGATCAACTCCACCATCGCCGGTTCATTTCGCTTCCCCCGAAAAGGATGCGGTGTCAGATATGGACAATCCGTCTCCGTCAACAACCACTCAATTTGAACCGCTTTAGCTACTTCCTTCGGCGTGTGAGCATTCTTAAAAGTAACCGGTCCCCCCAACGATATATACATACCACATTTAATATATTCAAAAGCCATTTCTACACTGCCACTATAACAGTGCATAATGCCCCCTTTGATTGGACGGTGCTTTTTCAATATATCCAACGTGTCCGAAGCAGAATCGCGCATGTGAACAATAATGGGTACTTCATACTTATTTGCCAAATCAATTTGCCGGATGAATACAGCTTTCTGCTCTTCCTTGTTATCGTTATGCCAATAATAATCCAAGCCAATCTCACCGATCGCCTTTAATTGACGATTCTTTAAAAAGTCCTCCAACACCTCAAACCCATTTTCTGAAATTTTATCTAAGTCACTGGGATGAAATCCATAAGCCACATCGAACATTCCATACTGCTCATTAAGTGTTAAAGCTTTTCTT
The DNA here is from genome assembly GCA_030694975.1 of Erysipelotrichaceae bacterium. GTDB lineage: Bacteria > Bacillota_I > Bacilli_A > Erysipelotrichales > Erysipelotrichaceae > UBA2227. The sequence continues at coordinate 55,003 of JAUYTU010000020.1, forward strand.
GTTTCATCATCGGTCAGCGTAACAATCATGATTCTCGATACATTTCGCTCTTTGGCATTCGTAATGATCTGAGGTAAATCCTGATCATACTCCTGATATGCCAAATGAGCGTGTGAGTCGATCCATCCTATTTTACCCATACACTGCTACCTGCGATGATGTCATGGATAGAACCATGTTCATCCTTTGCCAACATATAAATACCGTTAATGACGGTCAAAAACGCCAAAGGACCTGAAATGGATATTGCCTTGACAAAACTGCGCAACAGAATCGTCCAAATATCAGTTTCGCCTCTGGGTTGCAAACCTAAAATTTCAAGTCCGACAATCTTTTTACCAATCGTGGTTTGAAATAGGCCCATGCACACTACTTCATAGATAAAAAACAAGAATATTCCTATGGCTGATATCGCAAAAAAGCCCCTAATCACTCGAACAATTGGAATCAGACTGATAATCAGCCGAAGAATTCCAAATAGTACTGTCAGAATCAGGGTGGGAACGGATATGATCAATCCGTCAATGATAAATGCAATAAGTCGCTTAACCGCAAGTTCCATAATGTTCCTACTTTCCAAGACAGAAACGTCCAAATATTTCATCCAACAGTTTTGGTTGGTTTTGATTGTTTAAAATTGAAGTCAACGATTCATAAGCAGCTTGTAAATCAATGGTAATTACATCTATTTCCATACCATTTTCAATCGCTGTAATTGCGGATTCCATTGACTGATAAGCAACCATGGCTAATCCGATCTGACGTTGATTGCTGAGTGTCGGTTCCTTTATGGCGACCTGATGATGAACAAAAAGTTCTTCGATCGTATCAATCAGAGGACCGATGTCTTGATTAAGCGCACTGATATACAAGCCATCATCCAATTTCTTAATATCTGATTTATTATAAACAATGATACGTGACTTATCCTTGGTCAACTCCAATAACTGACGATCATATTCATCTTCATCCACAGACGCATCCAACACCAAGATGACCAAATCAGCTTCTTGCATCGCTTGCTTTGTTTTATTGATCCCAATGATCTCAACACGATCTTCCGTATCGCGTAATCCCGCTGTATCCACAAGATGCAATGTCACATTTTTAAGCCGGATCCACCCTTCAACCAAATCTCGGGTGGTTCCGGCGACTTCCGTAACAATCGCCTTCTCTTCTTCCAATAAAGCATTCAACAGACTTGATTTACCGACATTCGGTTTTCCCAAGATAACGGTTTTTACCCCTTCCCGCACGATTTTTCCACTTTTGGATCGATCAATGATCATTTCAAGGTCACTCAACCACTTTTTTGACTTGGGGTATATATCCTGTTGGGTCAATTGAGCAATATCATCATACTCCGGATAATCGATATTCACTTCGATATGAGCAATAATCGACAATAACTCCTCGATCAACGGTTGTAACAGTCTTGAAATACTTCCTCGAACCCCATTTATAGCCAAAAATGCGCTCTGTTCGCTATGTGCCTGAATCAAATCTATGACCGATTCCGCCTGCGTCAAATCGATTCTTCCATAGATATACGCGCGCTGTGTAAATTCACCCGGATTTGCCAGTCGTGCACCCAACGATAAAATAAGTGCAAGTATGCGTTGTGTAATAACGATACCGCCATGGCAATTGATTTCAACGATATCCTCCGTTGTATAGGTTTTCGGCGCGCGAAAAAGCGTTAACAAGACCTCATCAACGATTGCACCGGTTTGCGGATCTTTGATGAAACCGTATTGCATCGTGTGACTTTGCTGATCCTTTACGGATTTCGAAAACAATTCATCTGCGATTTGGATAGCATCCGTTCCGCTGATACGAACCATCGAAATAGCACTTTCCTGATTGGCTGTGCTGATAGCCGCAATCGTGTCCATAATTTCCATGCGATGCACTCACTTTCGAAATTATTATAACACGGTTTTTCCACATTGGAATTGAGATGAGAAATGACTCGACCGTGTGATATACTGAAACTACCTGGAGGTATTTGTATGCAACGTGCGTTTCAATCAGCGAAACTTGGAAATATTACCCTCAAAAACCGTTTTTTCAGATCAGCCACCCATGATTACTTCGCAAATGAAGATGGGTCCATCAGCGAAAGACAACTCGATATCATCGAAGAACTCGCCCAACACCGTGTTGGTACTATCATAACCGCGATTACAACCGTTCGAGCCGATGGGATAAGCATTGAAAATCAAAATCGGCTGGATGACGATAAATATATTGAATCGACAAGAAAGATGTGTGATATCGCACATAGCTATGGCAGCAAAGTGTTCGTTCAACTTGCTCATGGGGGTGCACGAAGTCTGTTGGAAGCCGAGAGCATGATTTACAGTCCGACTTCTGTTCAGCTAAATGACGACGTGTTTACCCAAGAAATGAGCAAATCAGATATAGATTTAATTGTTGATGATTTTGTAAAAGCCGCCCAACGAGCAAAACTAGCCGATGCTGACGGTATTCAGCTTCATGCAGCTCACGGATATTTGCTCTCTCAATTTATATCACCCATTACTAACAAACGAACAGATGAATATGGCGGTTCTGCCCTAAACCGTTTCCGTATTGTCGAAGAAATCATTAAGAGAATAGTAAGTGAAGTGGATATTCCTGTCATTATAAAACTCAATAGCAACTTGATTCGCGGAAATCACTTTATTGAAGATGAAAACGAAACTTTTCTTGCGGACGTAGTTGAAATGGTTAAAGAAGCAAAATCTTTAGGTTGTCTCGCAGTTGAACTCAGTGGCACCGGTTTTCAACAATTAGCGCAAATATCTCATCCTTATTTTATCCATCAGGCGATTGAAGTCAAAAAACAGGTGGACATCCCGATTATTTTAGTTGGCGGTATCCGTAACACGAAACATATTCAACAAGTCATGGATGCCAACATCGATTTTATTTCTATGAGTCGGCCGTTTATCTGTGAACCTGATCTTCTCGACAAGTTCAAAAACGGCCAGTTTAAAGCACGTTGTATTTTATGTAATCAATGCTTTGTATTACCTACCACCAACGGACGTCGCTGCGTCTTCCACAAGTAAAAAGAGGCTTTCGCCTCTCAATCTTCCTTTTCCAATACATCTAAAGCTTCCAATATTCGATTCAAATCCTCAATCCCATAATAAACGATCGTGATTTTTGAGTCATCGATGACTACTTTGGATTGTACTTTTGATTCCAACAATTTTCGAGCATAGGAGAAGTCAATTCCGACTTCTTTTTTAGGTTCTTTATCCGATGGTTTTTTAACCATCTTCTCAACGGCTCTGACCGACAAACCCAAATTTACAGCTTTTTTCGCAGCTTCAATGATTTCTTTATCATCATTGAGCGTAATCAAAGGACGAACATGACCCATTTGTAATTTATTATCCGAAACCATCTGTTGAACGACTTGAGGCAAACGCAACAAACGTAACGTATTCGAAATGTGTTCACGTGATTTACCAACGCGTTTAGCCAAGTCTTCCTGTGTGTATCCGAAACGTTGAGTCATCTTTGAGTATGCCGTTGCTTCTTCAATGACATTCAAGTCTTCTCGCTGAATATTTTCAATCAAAGAGATTTCTAACATTTCATCATCATTAAATGTCATAATAATCGCCGGAATCGTATCTCTTCCAGCCACTCTTGACGCGCGAACGCGTCTTTCTCCGGCAATCAGTTCATAGCCGTGTTTGCTTTGACGTACAAGAACCGGCGTAAAAACACCATGTTCGCGGATGGATTGGGCAAGTTCTTCTATTTTCCCATCATCAAAATGCTTACGCGGCTGATAGGGATTCATACGAATTTCATCCAAAGGAATATCCGTCTTAGAACTTACATACAGATCACTGGTTCCCTTTTGAATATCTTCCAGAACGGAATTAACATTCTCCCCAAAAATTGCATCTAATCCACGACCCAACCGGGCTTTATCTTTGCTCACAGAGATCCCTCCATTTTATTCGCAGTTAAGACTTCCTTCGCCAACGATGCATACGCTTTTGACCCTTCTGACCGAACATCATATTCGAATATCGATTGACCCCGAGAAGGAGCTTCCGATAGTTTTACGTTTCGAGGAATAAAACTACGATATACTCTTTCCTTGAAGTACTTACGTACTTCCTGTTGGATTTCAACGGACAATCGTGTCCGAGAATCAAACATCGTCAATAAGACACCTTCTATCAATAACTTCTCATTGAATAATTTTTGTACCAGACGAATCGTTGATAACAATTGCGTCAGTCCTTCCAATGCGTAATACTCACACTGAACCGGAATGATAACACTATCTGCTGCCGTCAAAGCATTGGTATTGAGTAATCCAAGGGATGGTGGACAATCAATGATGATGAAATCATAATTTGCCCGAATGGGTTCAAGTTTGTTCTTCAATAAGCGCTCACGACCGACTTTGAACTCGACCATTTCTAAGTCAGCACCGGCCAAATCAATGGTCGCAGGAATCAAATCCAGTGGTGGCTGTTTGATATGTTTGATTACTTGACTGGCAGGTGAATCACTCAGAATTAAGTCATAGGCACTTTTCACGATGGAATCGCGGGATGCGCCGACTCCTTGAGTCGTATTTCCTTGCGGGTCAAAATCAACCAACAAAATTTTCTTTCCCAGATAGGCTAAGCCAGCCGCCAAGTTGATACTTGTGGTCGTTTTGCCTACGCCGCCCTTTTGATTAGCAACTGCAATAATCTTCCCCATATCTTCACTTCCTCTATTTTGGGAAACGTAAAACGATGGTTATATCATCGTCTGTTTCGATTTCTTCCTTAATTACCGTGATGCCTGTCTTTTTAATCATATCCACGGCCTGACTTATCGTATTTAAAGCAATTTTCATGTGACGGGTCGCACCTTTGGTCCTTACTTTACGCTTAAGTGGCAAATCAATGGTTTTATGTTGCACCATCAACTCTGTTTGCTTCACATTCAGATTCTTTTGGATGATTTGATCAAATATTTCATTTTGAATTTCTTCTGGGGCGGCTAGTAGTGCTCGAGCATGCCGTTCACTGATTCTTTTACTGATGATTGCATCCTGAATCTTCATAGGCAATCCCAACAATCGGATTTTGTTTGCTACAGCACTTTGAGACTTACCAATTTTCTCCGCCATTCGCTCCTGAGTCCAATCATTTTCTTTCATCAGCCATAAATAAGCTTTGGCTTCTTCGATTGCGGATAAATCTTCCCGTTGTATATTTTCAACCAACGCCATCTCAGCCGTCTGTGTCTCATCTGCTTCAATAATCAGACAAGGTACTGTTGTGTACCCCGCTAAAATCATAGCACGATAACGACGTTCTCCCGCAATAATTTCGTAACCGGAATCATTTTTTCGAACAGTGATTGGTTGAATCAATCCGTTTTCACGAATCGACTGAGCCAATTCAAAAAGTGAATCCGGATTAAAATCCGTTCGCGGTTGGTAACGGTTGGGTTTGATTTGATCGATAGCGATATCCTTTGTTGTTGTCATTGGCTCCTCCTACAAAGCTTTCTTCTTAATTTGCGCATAAGCGCGAGGATACTTACTGGGTGAAATACTCACCTTCTGAATAAGAATATTCATTCGTGCAGATCCATCCGGTAACGTTTCCTTGATAACTGACGAAACATTTCCGCCAAGAACCTTCAAAGCATTCTTAGATACTTCCAACTCTTCCTGACCGGAGGAGCCTTTCATTGCTATAAAAAATCCATTGACTCTGACAAATGGTAAGCATAATTCACTTAAAACTCGCAAGGCGGCTACAGCTCTGGCCGTCACGATGTCAAAAGACTCTTTTAATTCAATGCAGTCTTCCATGCGCTTATTGAGAACAGAGATTTTCTCGAGGTTGAGTTCTGAAATCACCAGATTTAAGAAATTAACTCGTTTTAGTGTTGGTTCTACCAATGTTATATTAACTTCAGGCAAAACGATTTTCAGCACTAAACCCGGAAATCCAGCTCCACTGCCCACATCACACAACATTTTTGCCTCATAACAATAAGGAGCGATGAGTAGTGAGTCATAAAAGTGCTTGATAAATATATCCTCAAGACCGGTTATCGCTGTCAAGTTGATCTTCTCATTCCACTCTTGTAACAATTGGGCATACCGTGACAACTGATTTAACTGATGTTCGCTGATGGAAATGTTCTTCGCTTCGCAAAGCATCTGAAATTCTTGCATATTCATGGTTCGCCCTCCGTATTGGCATTATACCAAATTTGACATGGTTAAAAAAGGCAAAAAGGCAATGTAAATAAAAAAGGCAGATGTTTCATCTGCCAGGTAGTCTACGATTTATTTGCTTGCAATGCCATTAAAAGAACGGATACATCCGCTGGGTTTACGCCGGATATCCGTGAAGCCATTCCGATGGTCAACGGCTTATACTTTGTCAGTTTCTGACGGCCTTCAATCGATAAATGAGCGACTGTATCATAGTTAAAACCTTCCGGGATTTTCCATTGTTCCATAGCCATCAGCTTACTAGCCTCTTTTTTCGCCTTGACGATGTATCCTTCATACTTGATTTCAATTTCAACCTGTCGAGCATCCAAAGCCTCAATCGATGTTTCGATAAATGGCATTAAATCAATCATCTCCACATGGGGGCGCTTAAGAGCATCATAAAACGACAATCCTTCATTTAGATTGGTATATCCTTTATCCAAAAGAAGCTGTTGAAGCGAATCTTTTGGTAATATGCGCTTAATCTTCAACTCTTCAACTAATAGAGCCTTCGTCGTCTGTCTTTTCAGAAAATCATCATACCGTTCTTTCGACAATAGCCCGATCAAATACCCGTACTCACTCAAACGTACATCCGCATTGTCATGGCGAAGCAACAGTCGATATTCAGCGCGTGAAGTTAATAAACGGTATGGTTCTAAAGTTCCTTTGGTTATAAGATCATCAATCATAACTCCGATATAAGCCTCGTCTCGACGCAAAATCAGCGATTGCTTGCCTTGAATCTTCAATACAGCATTGATCCCCGCAATCAGACCTTGACCGGCCGCTTCTTCATATCCTGAAGTACCATTGATCTGACCGGCACAGTACAATCCTTCTACTATACGCGTTTCCAAACTTGGATAAAGCTGTGTCGGTTCGATCGCATCGTACTCGATCGCATACGCATACTCCGTGATTACACAATTTTCCAGTCCCGGTAATGTTCGAATCATCATCTCCTGCACCTCAATTGGAAGTGAAGTTGAAAATCCTTGAACATATATTGTATCGAGTGACTTTGATATCGGTTCAAGAAAAATTTGGTGTCTTTCTTTGTCCGAGAACCGCACGACTTTATCTTCAATTGACGGACAATATCTTGGTCCAACCCCTTCCACAACACCGGAATACATACTTGAACGATGTAAGTTCAACTGAATGATGTCATGGGTAGGTTTTGCTGTGTACGTAAGGTGGCAAGGCCATTGTTCGGAAATAACATCTTCTTTATTTGTGGTTGTTGAGAAGAAATACGGGGCAATGTCTCCAGGTTGGATCTGCGTTTTAGAGAAGTCGATGGAATCACGCTTGACCCTTGGCGGAGTTCCGGTTTTGAGTCGAAAAGTCGTAAATCCTAAATCACGGATGCTTTGAGATAGTTTGTTCGTTGTTGGTTGTCCCTCCGGACCACTGCTTTTTACGTTGTCAGAAATCATGATTTTAGAACTCATATAGGTGCCTGTGGTCAAAATGACGGCTTTCGCTTCAATCATTGTCCCATCAGCCATCAACACCCCAACAATTTTATTTTGATCAGCTACAACTTTTTCGACCATAGCTTCGATAACTTCAAGGTTTTCTTGTTTTTGGATAACGTCAATCATCATCTTACTATACGCAACTTTGTCGGACTGCACGCGTAGAGATTGCACACCCGGACCTTTGTTGGTGTTTAACATCTTAAATTGAAGGGCTGTCAAATCGGCTGTGATCCCCATTTGTCCACCCAGAGCATCTATTTCGCGCACGACAATACCCTTCGCCGGACCACCTACGGAAGGATTGCACGGTTGCGAAGCTATCTTCTCTATGCTGATTGTTATTAATGCGGTTTTACTACCCATTCGGGCAGAAGCTAATGCGGCTTCAACGCCGGCATGTCCACCGCCAATGACCAATACATCGTACATAACTGCCCTCCTTCGCGTTGTCATTTTATCATAAAGATGAGTATTTTGCTCAAAATAGTGCTTTTATCAATGATACTTGTGATATCATTTTATAGAGGTGAAACCTATGACACAATTAAGTAAAGAAGTAATTGATAAAATCAAGGTATTACAAACCAATGAAATCACTGAATATGTTGTTTACTCGCATTTAGCCAATAAGCTTAAAGACGAACATAATAAAAACATACTGCTTAAAATCGCTAATGATGAGCTGGCACACTCCAACATTTGGAAAAGCTTCACCAATGAAGAGATTAAACCGAAAAGACTGACCATTCTTTTTTATGACATTCTCAATATCATCTTTGGATATACTTTTACCCTAAAAATCATGGAAAAAGGCGAAGATAAAGCAAATAAATATTATGATGAAATCGCTGAGGTGCTCCCTGTGGCAAAGAGGATTGCGGATGAGGAAGAAGAGCACGAACATTCTTTAATTGCCATGCTCGATGAAGAACGCTTACAATATGTCGGAAGTATGGTTCTAGGGCTAAATGATGCGCTGGTTGAGTTAACAGGAACCATTGCCGGACTCTCTTTCGCCTTACAAAACACTAAACTTGTGGCACTGTCGGGGTTGGTAACCGGAATCAGCGCAACTCTCTCTATGGCTAGCAGCGAGTTTCTCTCGGCGCGCAGTGATGGAAATGCCAACGCTATGAAATCCGCATTCTATACCGGTATCATGTATATCGTTGCGGTATTCTTACTTGTGCTCCCTTATTTATTACTTCCTGAGGATGCCTACCTTCCCGCATTGATTATTATGTTGGTCATTGTACTTACAATAATTTTTGTTTTTACCTTCTATATTTCGGTCGCAAAGGATTTACCTTTCAAACAAAGATTCTGGGAGATGGCGATCATCAGTTTCTCGGTTGCCGGCTTTGCATTTATCATTGGATTGCTTATCAAACAAGCATTAGGTATCGACATCTGATTCGTCAGATGTTTTTAATTGACAAATCCTGTGAACTGTATTATTGTATTAGTGTAATTAGTACAGTGAAAGGAGGATTCGATGTTCACGCTCAATTATAAGAGCCGTCTTCCGATTTATGAGCAGATTCAGGGACAGGTGATTGAGTTTATCGCCTTAGAGCTGTTGAAACCCCATCAGCAGCTACCCGCTGTACGACAATTGGCCAATGACTTAGGAGTTAATCCCAATACCGTACAAAAAGCTTATCAAGAATTGGAACGTCTAGGCTACATTTATTCCCAAGTGGGAAAAGGATCGTTTATCAATGAGAGACAAAACACCTTGTTGCTAACACGCAAGCAGAGGTTTGATGAACTTTGTGATCTTTTAACCCAAATGAAACAGATTGGCATCGAGTATAGTGAGATTTTGGGCTGTATGACCCAAATATATGAGAAAGGAGTTAATGTCCAATGATACAACTAACCAGCGTAAGCAAATCTTTTGAAAGCAAACTGGTATTGGACCACATCGACTGGACCGTTAAAAAAGGCAGTGTCTTTGGATTGGTCGGACCTAACGGGGCTGGCAAATCAACATTGCTACGAATCATCAGCGGAGTCATCAAAGCCGATTCCGGACAGGTAACTGTCGATGGGGAGTTTGTATATGATGAACCCATGGTAAAAAGACGTATTTTGTTTTTAGCGGATGAACCATTCTTCTTACATCAATCGACCTTACGGGAAATGAAGGAGTTTTATAAAATCTTCTATCCTTCGTTTGATGAAACGATGTATTCAAAGTTGCTGAATAACTTCCCAATCCCGGAAAACGAGAAAATCAATACATTCTCAAAAGGCATGAAACGTCAGACCGGCTTAATTTTGGCCCTCTCTGTTAATCCTGATGTTCTGTTACTTGATGAATCATTTGACGGATTGGATCCGGTTATGCGACTGACATTGAAACGTTTTATTTCCCGGGAAATATTGAATAGAGATATGACTGTCGTTATTTCATCCCATAACCTACGTGAACTTGAGGACATATGTGATCAAATCGCATTGATCGACAACAGAAAAGTCGTAATGAGCGGTGATGTTGATACAATCAAGGGAGATTTCCATAAAATTCAAGTCGGATTCTCGCATGATGTCAACGAAGATATCTTTGCATTCTTAAATCCATTACACGTAGATAAGATGGGAAATGTATTTATGGTGGTAGCGAAAGGCGAAATTGAGGGAATACTTGAAAGTATCAAGAAACTCAACCCAGCCTTAGTCACAGAGTTACCATTAAACCTTGAAGAAATCTTTGTTTATGAAATGGAGGGACGCGGATATGGCAAAACTATTTAGTTTCAGAATCAATGGTGCTTACCTTCGCTTCCTACTAAAACGTAACAGCCGCTTTATGATTCTAACCGGTATCGCAATGACAGTATTATTCCCAATCCTTGCTTTCACCAACTATCTGATTGACGGCAGTTACAATCAATTCGTATTTACGACCGGACGTGTATTTATCTTAATATTGCTTGTCCTGTCTATATTCATCGTTCCCTTCTTGCTCTTCTCCTATCTGAACAGCAAGAAAAATCTGGATGTTTACCATGCCTTACCCATTAAGCGTCGCGATTTGTACTTCACGACACTCTTGGGAGCCTTTGCGATCATCCTGATCCCTTACACCCTTGTATTCATCATTGGTAATGTTTATTACTTTAGCGTTATCCCCGATGTTGATACTATCTTACTGATTAAGCAATACTACTTCTCCGTTGCTCTAACCTTATCCATTGTGACACCGATTTTGTTCGCCATGATGAATACCGGTACTGGAGTTGATGGATTACTCTACGGATTACTGCTACACATTATACCTAGCATCCTTTACGGTGCGTATGTCACTTTTGGAAGTGCGGTTTTATTGGGGTTCTCGGTGGCAGATCCGTCACTCTTCTTACTGTATGCTTCGCCGATTTGGGCCATCTTTGAATTAACGTTCAACACAACAAGAATCTTCCCAAATCCGATGCTGATTTCCTTATACTGGATTGCTTTTGGATTGATTACCTCGTGGGTCGTTCTGTATTTCTATCAGATTCGACGCTCCGAAAAAGCTGAAGAACCGTTTACAAACAAGTGGTTCTTCCCGGTTATCAGTTCATTCTTTACCTTCATCGTTCAATTCTTCCTCTATAGTGCATTTATTACACTAAGTGGCCGCGGATTGGATTTCCGAACTTTGATCTTCCCTTTCTTCTTGACCTTCGTCATGTATCTGATTCTTGATGTCATTGCCAATCGCGGATTTAAGCATTTGATTCGTGGCATCATCAACTTTGCGATCATCGGAGCTCTCTCCTTGGGGACATTTACCTTTGGAACCTTGTTTGACGGATTCGGTTATATTACCCGCGTCCCTGATGCAAGTAACGTTGAGAAGGTCGAGTTAGAATATTATGATCCATATGGTTACTTATATCAATCGTACTACTATGATCAAACGACTTTCCCTGTTCAGACGATGTATACGGACGCGGAAGATATCGAGACAATTATTAATACTCATAAAATCATTTTAGAAGGGTTCAAGGCAATCGACTATAAAAAGTGGGACGGTTATACAGAACTCACGTCGACACCTCGAACTGATTTGGATTCAAGTTTATTCCAACAATCATCGAATATCAGAATCGTCTATTATCTTAACTCCGGAGCAAAAATTGCTCGATCTTACACAGTGCCCTTTGGTTGGACGACTGACTTATTAAATCTGGTCAACAGCGAGAATGTATTTAAAAATCGTTATCCGATGTTGGCCAATCCAGATGCTGTTGTAAGAAATACAGTATTTGAAATCTTTGATCCGTTGATGAGCAATGCTGTTACACTCAGTGGCAAAGTCAACTTCAAACTGTTCGCTTCTGCTTATAAGAGTGATTATCTGTCGCTCAACGAGCAACAACACAACCAACCGGATACCCCAATTTTGGGAATCATCAATCTGACATCCTGTACGAGTACGGATATGTGCGTTACTCGAGGAATACCGATCGACGCACGTTACACTCAAACACTGTCATTATTAGCATCTTCAGGTGTTACACTACCAGCGTTAACCACACTTGAGTCTATACCATTCATTATTCTGCCGGATGCAACCAATGAAAAAGCACCGTTCTTCCATATTCAGTCACTGTTTGGAAACACAGACTTCTATTTCCAAGAATATTATGACGAATCAAAACCTGGACCAACGGAAGCTGGAACGGTTGATTATGTGGAAATTCCTCAAGAAAGAATTGCTGAGTTACTTCCGTACATTCGGATCAACGCAATCAGCAAGAAGGCAATTGGTGTCTTAATTGTTAAAACATCCGTTGTTCTCAATGAACGCAACACACCGCATATATACTATTTACTGGATGAAGCCGCCTTACCATTGTTACAACAGTGGCGCAGCGAATTTGAAGTAAAAAGAGATAATTTCTCGAATATACTTATGAAAGTTGAGTAGACCAAAGGAGCGAGTTATCGCTCCTTTTTTATTGGATTGCTAGTTGAACCAGCGTTTCACAATGAATCTGTGTTGTATCAAACAATGAAATATCAAGATCTTCGGGTTTAACAAGCATTCCAATCTCCGTGCAACCCAAGATAATTCCCTCACACCCCTTACTTACTAAATCGTTGGCAATAGCTATAAAATTTTCCTTTGATTGTTCATCAATGATTCCATGGACCAGTTCATTGAAAATAATATCGTTGATTACTTTTCTTTCATTTTGATCTGGAAGAACGACTTCAAGATCGAACTTTTTCAGTCGTTCAACATAGAAATCCATCTCCATGGTGTATCGAGTCGCCATCAACCCTACTTTTTTAATATTTTTACTACAAATTCTTCTCGCTGTCACATCCGCAATATGTACAAAGGGAATATAAATGTTCTCTTGTATATCATCAGCTACGATGTGCATAGTATTGGTACATAGTGCGATCATATCTGCTCCGATGGACTCTAGCTTCACAGCCGCATCAATCAAGACGCGTGCGCTCTCTTCCCATTTTCCTTCGCTCTGATATCGCTCGATCTCACCAAAATCCACACTGTACAACACGATTTTCGCGCTTGTATGCCCTCCATAGTGCAGATTGATCAATCGATTAATGATTTTATAGTAATCCGCTGTACTTTCATAACTCATGCCTCCGATTAGTCCGATTGTTTTCATAACATCCTCCCTAGAATCATATTTATCAACATCATACCACCCCAAGGTACATTTGCATATCCATTGAAACTCATACAACCATCGACTAAAATGAACACGGAGGAATTCATATGGACTTCAATTTACAAACCCCAACATTGCTGTTTTCAGCTATTTCATTACTAATGCTTGCGTATACCAACCGATTTGTGGTCATTGCAAATCTAATTCGCGATCTCTATGACCGGCATCAGAAAAATCCTACACTCATCACTGAGCAACAGTTGGTTAACTTGCGAAAGCGCATGTCTATTATTCGAAACATGCAGGTTTTCGGTGCTTTCTCCTTCTTTTTCAGTGTACTGAGTCTGTTGTTACTGTTTGCATCGGCCATCTTGCTTGCGAAATGGAGTTTTGGCATCAGTTTAATACTGCTTCTGATATCCTTAGCCTTATTAATCGCTGAACTTCAGATTTCCGTAAATGCACTCAACATTCAGTTAAAAGATTTTAAGGAAAAATAAAAGCAGAAGTTACCCTCTACTCTTTAAATCCAGCAATCTCCCAAAGCCAGAACGATGCCAATGTCAGATGCGGCGACAATTTTAACTTAACTTGCTCATAGCACTTTTGATCCAAGGTATCTATACCATACAACCGGCAAATTCCTTTTCGGATACCAAAGTCCGGGAAACTAAGTACATCTTTTCGAAAGAATGTAAATATCAACATCATATCGACGGTCCATGGACCCACACCCTTCAATTTAAGTAAGTAATTCGCGATCTCCTGATCGCTTTTTTCATGCAATTGCTCAAATGGAACGGTCTTATCCAACCGTGCTTTCGCGATGCCCTGAACATATTTTGCTTTATTAGAAGATAATCCGCAAGCCCGCAAGTCTTCAATTGAAGCACTCACAATCGCTTTGGGTTCATAGTTAAATTTATCCGCAAACCGCTTTGTTATCGATGCGGCAGCACTTCCTGATACTTGCTGAGCAAGAATGCTATCCATCAGTGATGTATAAGCATTGTCATTGCCATTACGAACAACTCCACCTATTTTTGCTATCCACGGCAGAAAAAGCGGTTCCTTCTGTAATAACTGTTCTATCTCATGAGATTCAAAGCTGATTGACCGGTTCATCATGATGTCTCCTTTGAATCTTCCAAGATTCTGCCAAAAGATTGATCTGTTGCATTGAAGCATAAAATGTAGCTTTGTACTTTTTAAAATACACCGTCACTCTATTCTCATAGAAATGCACTTCCCTAATTTCATCTATATTTAAGATTTTTAAAGTCTTTCCATGATAAATCAAATGCCTCTCACCCACAGTCCAAGATTTATCTGAATAAAGAATATTCAAATAATCCAAATCATAGTCCAAAACAACAGATTCATCTTTGTCAGAGAATATACCCAGTCTCAATCGGAGTGATTTATAGAAGAACAACAACATAACAAACAACAGGAATCCCCATATCAAACCAAAAGCCAAGGATGATTGTATGGTGTCTTCAACATTCAAGAATACTTTTGAAAATATCATATTTTCAACTTCATCTTTCGTGTAATCTGAAGAATTGGTTAAATCATCGACGACCATTTGTCGAAAGACATCCATACTATCGGATTGAGACCACCATTTACTTAAGATTAAATTTTCTAAAGGTATATCACTCCCTTTAGAACTGAAGAAAAGAAAGTATTTATCATCCAGTTGTGCGATGTATCCATAATAATTCTTTTCCCCAAACCATTCATCTATAGTTACATATATCTCAGTATTTACAATATTCGTCGATCGAATAAATGCAAAACTCTTCTCTGAATGAGAATATGAGATCAATTGTTGAAATGATTGAATTCTGTCTAGAGCTAAAAGATGCAATGCGTCTCGCCCGTAAAAAACACCAAAAATCAACATTATCAAAAGACCCAGCGAACTAGTCATAAGCGAAATATTGGCTGTCCTTGATAACTTCTTACGTACGCTCATGGTGTTCTCCTTAGAAAAAAGCATTGTGCGAGCTAATTATCGCACAATGCTGCCCTTCGGTAAATGTTGGATGCTCACAACCTCAAGGGATTTCCCCTCTTCTGCCACAAGAATCATACCTTCCGAAGTTACTTTACGAATGACCGCAGGTTTCAAGTTGGTCACAACGATGACCTTCTTTCCAACCATATCCTCCGGCTTCACTTGTGGGGAAATACCGCTAACGATTTGACGGACTTTATCCCCGGTATCGATTTGACTGACCAATAGTTTATCGGCTTCCGGATGTTTTTCACACGACAACACCACACCAACCTTCAACTCTACCTTGCCAAACTCATCGAAACTAATTTCAGGTTTACCGGGTGTAACTTCAATCTTTTTTGGTTGAGTCAACTCTTCAAAAGCTGTCAATGTTTCTTTAACATCCAAACGTCCAAACAAAATAACATTATCCTTGCTTAGCGAGTGATTGGATTCTAATAACCCGAAAGAACGAGCACTATCCAAACTCCGTTCGCTTGTATTCAGTAAGTTAAGAATTTTTTCTGAAGTTTCAGGAATAAACGATCCCAACGCAACACCGCATATACGGATGCTCTCCAACAGATGATAAAGCACCGACTTCAAACGTGGTAAATTCGCCTCATCCTTCGCAAGCCCCCAGGGGGTTGTTTCATCAATGTATTTATTACAACGACGAAGCACCGTAATGATCTCATCAATCGCATCCGCCACATGCAATCCTTCCATCGCTTCTTCAACTTTACCAATCAACGCAGATGCCAATTCAATCAACTCATCATCTTGTGACTCACGTACTTCTGTATTCTCTACAACTCCGCTAAAATACTTCTGACTCATTGCCCATGTACGATTAACAAGGTTCCCCATGATGTTGGCTAAATCACTATTCACTCGTTCGATCATTAATTCCATCGTCACGGTTCCATCCTGAGCAAACGGCATTTCATGCAACATAATATAGCGCACCGCATCAACCCCCAGTAACTTAATCAAATCGTCCGCATAAATAACATTGCCCTTCGACTTGCTCATCTTACCCTCACCCACCAACAGCCACGGATGACCAAACACTTGTTTCGGTAATTCAACATCCAAAGCCATCAACATAATCGGCCAATACAAGGTATGGAAACGAAGGATATCTTTACCAATCAGATGAACATCGGCTGGCCAATACTTTTTATACAAATCCCCGTGATTACCATCCACATCATAACCAAGACCGGTAATATAGTTACTTAATGCATCAATCCAGACATAAACGACATGTTTCGGATCAAAATCGACCGGAATTCCCCATTTAAACGATGTACGAGAAACTGCCAAGTCATTCAACCCCGGTTTTAAGAAGTTATTAATCATCTCATTCTTACGTGATTCCGGCTGAATGAAATGAGGATTGTCCTGAATATACTTCATCAAGCGATCTTGATATTTCGATAAGCGAAAAAAGTACGACTCTTCTTTCTCACGATGAACCTCTCTTCCACAGTCCGGACATTTTCCATGATCCAGCTGACCGTCGGTATAAAAGGATTCACACGGCGTACAATACCAGCCCTCGTAGATACTTTTATAGATATCCCCTTGATCAAAGAGTTTCTTAAAAATCTTTTGAACTTGTAACTGATGATAATCATCGGTTGTGCGAATGAACTTATCATAAGATGTGTTAATCGAATCATACGAACTTCGAATAACACCGGCAATCTCATCCACAAACTGTTGTGGAGACAGTCCTCTTTCCAATGCTTTTAACTCATTTTTCTGACCGTGTTCATCTGTTCCGGTTTGAAAAAAGACGTCAAATCCCTGGGCACGTTTAAACCGAGCAATACTATCTGCCAATACAATTTCATATACATTGCCAATGTGCGGCTTGCCTGAGGTATAAGCAATTGCTGTGGTTATGTAATAAGATTTCTTTTCCATACTTTATTTCTCCTCCTTAAATAAAAAAACGCCAGACCAAGGACGACGTTGCGCGGTACCACCTTAGTTCACTTGCGTGCTCTTTGACCCTTAACGCGGGAAACGTCTTGTCTTACCTATCAGACAAACAGCTCCAAGACCATCTTCACCAACTGTCCCTATACATTTCCACCAACCATGCACTCTCTGAAACGGACCATTGATTACTCTTCTTTTCTAAGCTTTCGAATGCCATAATTATAACATTCTAAAGTTAAATGTAAAGCAAAAGCGCCGAAGCGCTTTTAGTGATTCACATTATTCTCATTATGATACATTGTATAAATTTCGTTTTTTGACATTCCGGTCATTTTGGCAATTTGCTTAATTGCATCTTTCGTCGACAACCCCGATTGAATCAATTCTTCAATATGAGTTCGGATGTCCATCATACTGATATCCGGCTCTTTCTCTGCTTTACTACCCTCGATAATTAAAACCATCTCACCTTTTAAATCTTTAACCTCTTCAACTAACTCAAACAACGTTCCGCGCAGAAACTCCTCGTGCTTTTTTGTCAATTCCCTGGCAAGTGTTGCCTTTCGATCGCCCATGACTTCAAAACATAACTTCAGCGTCTTCTCTATGCGATGCGGCGCTTCATACAACACGATGGTCGCTTCATAATGACGGATACGCGTCAAAACTCCTCGAGCTTCTTTGTCGTTGGTCGGTAAAAACCCTTGAAAAAGGAAGGGCTGTGTTATAAGTCCGGACGCAACTAACCCGGCCAGCAATGCACTGCTGCCACTGATGGGAACAACATTGAATCCGTTAGCAGTTATGGATTCTACTAACAAGTATCCGGGGTCAGAAATTAGCGGATACCCCGCATCACTGACCAAAGCAACACTATTGCCTTGCATTAATAACATCAAGATACCTTTTGCGCTTTCACGCTCATTGTGATCATGATGAGAAATGATTTTATTCTCAATATTGAAATGCTTCAACAGTTTTTGAGTATGACGAGTATCCTCACAGGCAATGACGTCGACATTCTTCAAAATATCGATCGCCCGGGGTGTCATTTCATCAAGATTACCAATCGGTGTTGCCACGATATAACAGGTAGGCATTTCATTTTCAAAACTCTTCTGACGTTTCAACACAACCACTCCCTTATTGTTTATTCACATAACTGGTATCATTACGAAGTTCATTGAGTGTAAGTGTCAACGACTCTTCGCGATTCTCCAGACGTGCTGTACCGCTAAGCATATTCATCGATGATACACGGTATTTCTTTCCTTTATACTCCAAAAGTTCATTCATCTTGGGTAGATTTGCCCGTAGTTCTTTGTATTGCTCATCTTCATATTTCAAACAACAAAGTAACTTCCCGCATTGACCCGACAACTTCTGAATATTCAAAGCTAACAACTGATTTTTTGCCATATTGATCGAAATAACATCAAAATCAGGTAAAAATCTTGAACAGCATGTTTCCATACCGCAAGTACCCAATCCGCCAATGAATTTCGCTTTATCACGTGGTCCGATTTGACGTAGTTCGATACGACACTTAAAAATTGATGCCAATTCTTTCAGTAATTCTCTAAAATCTACACGTTCATCTGCAACATAAGAAAAAATAACTTTCGATCGATCCAATGTGTATTCCGCACTGATCAGATGCATATCCAATTTCAATTTTTGTATGCAATCATCACATGTCTTCAATGCTTCCACCGACATGGCTTTATTTCTTGCGAAATTGTCCAAGTCTTGCTTGGTTGCTTTACGCAAGACCGGTTTTAACGGTGTTGACAACGATACATTTTCCAATGGTCTTAATTCGGCAATGACTTCGCCAAGTTCTAAACCGCGTATCGTATCCACAATCACTTGATCGCCCGTTACATACTGTGAATCATTGGTTCCAAAGGTATAGGCTTTCTTTGCGCCTTTAAAACGAATGGAACAAGCATAGGTATACGTCTGAGCATTCACTTGCTCATTCGACTCTCCATTAAACTCTTTAACGTGTTCTTCCACGAATAAATCCCTCCTTTTTGCTTTTTAGCGTTTTGCTAACTCGATAATCATCTGATCCAATAACAGACTCAGATTTACATTGCGCCAGATTTTATCCTTGCCCTCACTGAAGACGCGCATGGCAGCGGGGGCAATCGATTGATAGCGTGCCGATGCGATGTGATGATTCCACCATGTGTCCCCAACAGTCTTCCCTTGGGATGCGTCTTTAAAGAATACTTGTGCAATGTCTAAAAATAAGGAAAACAGTTCTTTTGGATCCTTTTCCGGGGTTTTCTTTTTACCTTTCGGTTCGTCAGAATCTTTATCTTTTTCCTTTGATGCTTTCGTCAGAGTTCCCTCTTTTTGCAAGTAAACCAATCCGTGATAAAGACCCGGCCTAGCTTCATCGATAAACCCTGCAAACAAATCAAAGGCTGTTTGATATGCCTCACTTTGCGTTAATGTTAGAACAATATCGACATCTTTGGTAAACTGCGAAGTAATATACGCATGTAACGGTGTTGCTCCGTTAGCAATTGCCTCACTTTCACAAAGTTTAGCACTTAATGAAGCAAATGTTAAGACCTGACAACGTGAAATAATCGTTGGTAGCAGTCGATCAGCGTTTTCACTGATCAAAATAGCCGTCGTATCTTCACCCGAAGGCTCTTCTAGAAACTTTAATAAGCTA
Source organism: Erysipelotrichaceae bacterium (assembly GCA_030694975.1). Taxonomy (GTDB): domain Bacteria; phylum Bacillota_I; class Bacilli_A; order Erysipelotrichales; family Erysipelotrichaceae; genus UBA2227. Next base: position 75,053 of record JAUYTU010000020.1, read on the forward strand.
TTTAAAGCTTCCGGAGTCGCCCGATCGGCATGTTCAATGATATAAATTTTCTTGTTATACATCTCCAGACCTGTTTGTATGAACTGATGTTGCAAGTCCAGAATCTCTTCTTTTTTAATCGTGCGATCCTTACCGTTGATTACAATAAGATCAACATACGTTTCCTCTTTGATCCTCCGACAAACATCACACTGTTCACACGCAAAGTCTTTACGGTTTGGACAAACCAACGTCTGCGCAAGCAAAATCGCTGCCTCTTTCATTCGAGACCCGCGTTGACCACTGAACAAATAGGCATGAGCCAGCTGCTTTGATTTTAATGAATTCAATAAGATCTGATAAATGATCGGCTGTTGTTCTTTCAATAAATCCTTAAACATTGGACTCAATCCTCTTCAAAATAACAACAAGCGCATCTTTCACAATATCTTCAACTGGTCGATTGGCATCGACAACGGTCATTCGATGGCGATACTTGCTCAAAACTTCAAGATACCCTTGAGCAACCCGCATGTGAAACTCCTGGGTTTCCCTGTCCAAACGATCACGGTAATGACGGTTAGAAATGCGACTTAACCCCTCCAATGGATCAATATCTAAAAAGATCGTACAATCAGGATAGTTGCCCTCTATTGCAAACTCATTAATCGCCAAAACAGCATCTAATCCGATTTGACGGCCGATGCCTTGATAAGCCAATGAACTGTCGATGAAACGATCACAAATAACGATTTTGCCTTCAGCAAGTGCCGGAAGCACCTTTTCAATCAGATGTTGCCGTCTTGAAGCAGCATAAAGCAAAGCTTCGGTTTTAACATCCATCGCTGTATTTTTAGGGTCAAGAATAATACGTCGAATTTGCTCGGCAATATCGATTCCGCCCGGTTCTCTTGTATAAATAACATCATAGCCCTCGGTTAACAGCTGTTGATACACATTGGTACTGATTGTGGTTTTCCCGCTGCCATCCGGACCTTCGAATGTAACAAACAATCCTTTTCTCATAAAAATAGCGACTCCCTCTAATGTAGTACTATTATACCATTGAAACCTCAAACAAAAAAGGAGCGTTGGCTCCTAATTGACCTTATTGAAATACCGGTCGGCGTGAGTCGTAAACCTTGTCAACGTCAAAGAAATGCTCGGTAATATACGCTTTATCCCGATTCATAACAAATCCATCGAGATTGATACGAGGCATAAGTACACTTTTCCCTAAAATCTTCGGTTGAGAACGACGATCGACATTGAGATAGAACGAATATCCTTCATCAATAAAATACTGATACAAATCACCTTTCACCGTAACGCCAAAAGGTGCAATGAAAACATTGGAATCTCCGATAATCGGAACAATCCACTTTTTAAACAACTCCGTATCTTCCTTTACTCCTTCAAGGGTTGATGTTTCACTAAAATACTTCCCTGCCGCATGCGTGTAACTGTGAGAGACAAACTGCCATCCCGTTTCCCTCATGCGATTGGCTATTTTCTTTGCTTCAGCCGCTTCAGAGGCAATTTTGGGATCGTATCCCATAACACCCCAACTGCCGGTTATCCCTACCATTCCTTTAGCTCCTCGATAAGAGAATTCCGGGTTGGCTTTTACGAAATCATCCACAATCGGAAATACCTCACCCGTTCTTGAAACAACTTCAACACCTTCAAGATTTCGAATGACCGCGGTCACTTCCCCTTTATCATCAAGAATCAATTTCGATGCAAATCCATCCTTCTTCCTTGACTCCGGATATCCGACATTATCGATAGATATTAAGAGCGGGCGCTTCCCTTCAGGAAGATACAACTCTTTTTCGGTTACATTTCCTTGAGCATCCACATCATACAAATCACCGATATGAACCAAAACATAACCTCTTTCCATCAATAATGGTAACATTCTTTGAAATTCCAACTCCGTCGTCATCCAATAGTTATATCCTTGCGGTTCCGCACTGGTTGGACCAAAGGCCAACTGTGGATAAACGATTAAACTATGGAAAAACACTTGTTCGATTCGACCGGTATACGGTTGAAGATCAGCTACGAAATCCTCTATCTTCTTAACCTCACCCTTCATTTTGTCATTATAAATATCCGAATCACTCTTTAGCAGTTCGATGGCTTCTTCATAAAAGTAACCCGAAACAAGCACACCCGCCTTGCTGATTAATTCCACACGTTTTACTTCACGAGCCTTTTCCTTTTCGATTTCTCCCTGATTGCCATTATTATTGTTATTGTTCTTCTTATCGAGTTCATATTTAATCCAAAAGAAACCTCCGATAGTCGTGGTTATAATTAAGAAGATCAGTATGATTACCCAAGTGACTTGACGTTGGGTATTGCTTGTTTTTTTGCTCATGTTATCACCTGAAATTATCATATTATTTTTCACCCAAACAGTAAAGGATGTTTATCTATCAAAAAGCGGGTATAATATTAACAGAGGTGCATGTATGACATTTTTTGAAGAAACAATCTCATCAAAGGAGAAATTCAAGGGTAAAATCGTACGTTTACGTCATGATGAAATCCTGGTCAACCATCGATCGGGATTTAGGGAAGTCGTTGAACATCCCGGTGGCGTGTGCGTGCTGGCCATCACCCAAGACAACCATGTATTGACTGTCGATCAATTCCGTTATGCTCAAAAAGAGGTTCTTAAAGAACTTCCAGCGGGCAAGAAAGAACCCAATGAAGAACCTTTGTTCACCGCCCAACGAGAATTATTGGAAGAGACCGGATATACTGCATCCTTATGGCAGGATTTTGGTGTCGTCTATCCTTCTCCTGCCTATTTGGATGAGGTGATCCACTTGTATGTAGCAACAGATCTGACCTATGTCGGTCAACACCTTGATGATGGTGAGTATCTTTCGGTCTATATGACACCGATTATTGAATTGCTTAAGGCGATCGTCAGTGGGCAGATAAAAGATAGTAAAACTGCTGTTTTAGTCATGCGATATGCTTTACAGAATGGAATTTCAATTGGATAATACCATGAAAAGGGAGGTTCTTTTATGAATAGAGTCAAAGCTTTAAGAGTCGTTAATGTATTGCTGTTTCTTGTGTTTCTTGGTATCGCAATTTCAGGATTGACTGCTTTTCTTTTCCCGGGATTGATTCCCTACTCAACATTTAGGTTAGCCCATCCTCTAACCGGAATCGCCTTAATTGCCCTGGTCATTGTACACCTTGTCCTAAACTTTAATTGGATCAAGGCAAACTATCTTAAAAAAAAGAAATAGCATGAAAAAACCAGGAAATCCGTAAGACTTCCTGGTTTAACTTATTTAGTGAGTAAACTTTCTTCCCAAATCGATAACGGTTGGTACCCCATCAACTCAACCAACGTCGAAGCAACATTGGCTAAGCCGAAATTTCCTTCTTTAAACTGAACATCCGCATTAAGTATGATAAACGGTACCGGATTCAATGTGTGTGCCGTTTTTGGCTTTGGCAGTGCAAGTGGATCTTTGCTCTTTTCAAACATTTCATCCGCATTACCGTGATCCGCCGTAAGAATCAAAATACCATTGACCTTATCAACGGCTGTTTTGATCCGTCCAATGGCTAGATCAACCGATTCTACTCCAATTTGTGTAGCTTGGAAGTTGCCGGTATGACCGACCATGTCACCGTTCGGAAAGTTGACACGATAGAAGTCGTGTTCACCTTTTTCGATGGCTTCAACTAACAAATCCGTAATCTGAGCCGACTTCATCCACGGACGTTGTTCGTAAGGAATGATATCCGATGTAACTTCCACAAATGTTTCTAGTTCATCATCAAACTTTTCCGTACGATTACCGTTCCAAAAATAAGTCACATGTCCAAATTTCTGGGTTTCGGAAATGGCATATTGTTTAACACCTAGCTGAACCAAAAATTCTGACATCGTATTTTTAATTCGCGGAGGTGTTACTAAGAATTTATTAGGAATCTGTAGGTCTCCGTCATATTGTAACATTCCGGCGAACATGACTTTCGGACGGAAAATTCTGTCAAATTTCGTGAAATTGTCTTCTTCAAAGGCACGTGATAATTCCAATGCACGGTCTCCTCTAAAGTTAAAGAGTACAACGGCATCGCCATCAACGATCCTGCCGACAGCTTCACCCTTTTCACCAATGACAAACGGCTCTAAGAACTGATCTGTCACATCGGTTTCAAAACGTTGTGTTTCGATAGCCTCTTTTGCACTGGCAAATTGTCTTCCAATCCCCAGGACATGAGTTCTCCAACCGATATCGACCATACCCCACTCAGCTTCATACCGATCCATCGTAACTTTCATACGCCCACCACCACTGGCGATTCGGGCATTGAAGGTTAAGTCATTCAATCCAGCCATAAACAATTCGATATCTTCAATATAAATCAGTCCAGATTTCTGCGGTACATCCCGACCATCCAACAAAGCATGAATGCGAACATTTTTGATGCCAGCCTTCTTGGCTTGAACAATGAGTGCTTTTAGGTGATTGATATGAGAATGAACGTTTCCATCCGATAATAATCCGATAAAATGCATGGTGTTGTTTTTTGAAAAATCGACAAGCTCACGCCACGTTTGAGAGGTGAAAATATCTCCGGTATTAATGGAATGATTAACTAATTTTGCACCTTGCGCATAAATCTGACCGCAACCCAATGCGTTATGTCCGACTTCAGAGTTGCCCATATCTTCATCACTTGGCAGCCCAACAGCTGTTCCGTGTGCTTTTAGTTGCGTCATCGGTGAATCTTTCATAAATTTGTCTAAATGAGGTTTATAGGCGGCCGCTACTGCATTACCCACTAGGTTGTTGGATAAGCCAATACCATCCATAACCACAAATACTAAAGGTCTTTTTGACATTTTTTACTTCCTCCGTAATTACGCTACTACTATACCATTGTTTGCGAAATTTTGCACTTACAATAAACCAACAAAAAACAACGGTTTCCCGTTGTTACTCGTCCTTTTGTTTTTCTGGAAGATAGAAAATTTGCTCGCCCTCTTTAGAGAGCATGTACCCGAAGCGTGCATAATTTTTAACATACTCAGGATCGTTTAATTTGTCCTTTTGCTCCGTAAGAAAGTCGTTCTCACTTTCAAGAATCGTCATTTGCTCTTGAACACTATTCAATCGAGCCGTCATATTGACAGTCTCTACGATTTGCAAGGAAACCTGATAAAGAAGTACCAACGATACCCCGAATACGACAAATGCGATGATATTTAATACGAACCCTTTGAGTTTTAAGCGCGATTTCTTCTCTTTTTTCATTAAAACACCAACCTCTTGAGAATTTTATTATACTGCCATTTCAAAAAAATGCAAGAGTTGTCACAAAAATTCACTCTGTGGGTGTGTTGGTAATGGTCTCTTCTAACACTTCATAGAGCATCGCGGCATCTTTTTTACTTGGATGCGCTGTGACTGCCAGGATTTTTATTGTAAGTTTGCGATGTCCGAAAACAATCTCGACGATGTCATTCTCTTTAATCTCCGCGGAAGGTTTTACCGTTTTCCCATTGATGACAATGCGTTGATGATCCGCAAGTTCTTTAGCCACTGTACGCCTTTTTAATACGCGGGCAACCTTCAAAAATTTGTCAATTCTCATGTTATCTCCTTTAGCTGCTCTTCTTAACCAGCTTTTTGGTTTGCATCAATACCTGCGTAACCTCTGATAGCCATCTCGGATGTTTTTTAAACTTCAGCATTATCCGTCTCTGTATGTATTTTAACTCAATATCCCTTGAAACTTGATTAACCAGCGTGAACAAGGCTACTCCATCGATCGTATCACTGTACTCCTTCGTAAATACGAGCTCAATCGCCATCGAATGCTCTTTAAAAGAATGAACACGCTGTTCACTTAACAGAATCTCCAAACGTTTCTTCTCGAATAACAGCGCAACCACCGCAGGCAAATGTCCGTATACATCAGATACTTCATCGATAAGTTCATTAAGTCCCTTTAAAGTACGTATGGCATCGACTCGCTTGTACATATTTATCTTTTCAAGATCTTCAGGGGCAAAGTTTTTAGGAATATAAGCATCTACTTTCATCATGACTTTGGGTAAAGCCTCGGGTTCCGGTTCTACAACGACTCCCTGTTTTTCGGCAATCGCTTTTTGTAACATTTCGATATACATATCGATGCCAACTGTGTCAATAAATCCTGATTGATCGGGACCTAACAAGTCTCCCGCTCCACGGATCGTCAAATCGCGCATCGCTATTTTATAACCGCTGCCGAGTTCTGTGAATTCTTTAATTGCACCTAATCTCTTAGAAGCAATTTCAGACAGCTGTTTTTTAGGTTCATACATTAAATATGCATAAGCTAATCGATCTGAACGTCCCACCCTCCCTTTGATTTGATATAGCTGTGATAAGCCGAAAGTATCCGCACGATCAATGATCATGGTGTTGGCATTGGGTATATCAATCCCCGTTTCGATGATTGTCGTGCATACCAAGACATTGCACTCATTCTCAGTAAATTGAAACATAACATCTTCAATCTCTTCACGATTCATCTGCCCATGGGCTACTGCGACTTTCGCATAAGGAATATCTTGTTGTAACCGGTAAGCATGTGAGAAGATCTGTTCGACATTGTTGAAGAGGTAAAACACCTGACCCCCTCTGGCGAGTTCTCTTTCAATTATCTCTTTGATCAAACTTCGATTCTTTTCGATAATGTATGTTTGAACAGGCAAACGGTTGGATGGTGGAGTGTTTAACTGGGACAACGATCGAAGCCCAATCAATGACATCTGAAGTGTTCTTGGAATTGGAGTTGCACTTAACGAAAGGACATCAATGGAATTGCGTAATTCCTTAATTTTTTCTTTGTGTTCTACGCCAAAACGTTGTTCTTCATCAATAATCAAAAACCCCAGATCCTTGAACTTAACATCCTTTGAAAGAATTCGATGAGTTCCAATCAGAATATCAACTTTTCCCAATGTAACATCTCGTAATATCTCTTTCTGTCTGCTCTCGATCACAAAGCGGTTGAGAACTGCTATATTGACCGGGTAGTTTTTAAACCGTTTCAAAAATGTTTGATAATGTTGTCTGGATAACACCGTTGTCGGGCAAAGAAATGCCACCTGTTTGTTTTCACTAATTGCCTTGAAAGCCGCTCGAATAGCTACTTCCGTCTTACCAAAACCGACATCACCACACAACAATCGGTCCATTGGCTTAGCCTTCATCATATCATCCTTAATTTCAATGATGGCCTGCTTTTGATCGTCGGTGAGTTCATACTCAAATTCGTTCTCAAATTCCAATTGCATCATCGTATCTTCTTTGTAAGCATATCCAATATGTTCACTGCGAGATGCATAGAGTCCAATCAGCCTGTCTGCAAGCTCAGCAATATTCTCAGATAATCTCTTTTTAGTTTTTGACCATTCATTTGAACCAAGTTTGTTTAACTTGGGAGATGCCCCTTCTCCAGATACAAACTTACGAACCAGTCTGAATTGTTCTAAGGGAACAAAAAGGACATCGTCTCCCCTGTATGCTATATGAAGAAAATCCTTATGCACTCCATCAATTAATTGGGTGGTTAGGCCCATATACTTACCTATGCCGTGTTGTTGATGTACAACATAGTCTCCGGTCGACAGTTCATCATAATTACTGAGAACTTCGGCTTCTTTGAAACGGTTGACAAAGCGACCTAGGCGTACGGTCGTTGAAAACAATTCTTTTGATGTATATACGATCAATCTTTCATCGATTGCCTCAAATCCCTCATCGTATTGACCGTGAATAATCGTAATCCCAGGATGAATTACACTTCCATCCGACATCTTGTATGGTGTATTCTGATTGATAAACTGTTCAATCATCAATCGGATTTCACTTTCCTGCAATATTAGAACAACATCTGATGATTCTGATTGTTGTTTGATTCTTTGACTAAGCATAGGTAATGGCTGATTCATCTTGCTTAATGCATGCCAAGACAGTTTTATCTCATCTTTCACATCAAACTGATGGATAAAAAGTGGGTTTTTAGGCGCAAGTATTGTCATTGCATCAAAAAATACATCAAAAGCCGCCAACGCACGATGATCTTGAGCCAACTCCTGAATATATTCGACCGTATCACTAATGATATGGTGCTGTTGTTGTTTAATCTCCTCAATGCTTGAAACAACAACCTTTGCATCACACAGATCAAGAAGACTGCCAACATCATCCGATAAACCGAAGTAACGATAGAGCCTTGGCTCTTTAATAAACTTTTTTATGTATGACAAATCTTGATTGATGATCTCCTGCAGTGCTGCCAGTTCCATTGTATCTCGCTCAGTCCCCGATACCTCAAGTTTCGTATGAATTTTTAACTCAATTTGACGGATGGACTCCTCTGTAAAAATAACATCGGTAGCCAATGGTATGCGTATTTGAGCAACATTTTGAATCGTGCGCTGTGTGTGAATATCAAATGTTCGCACACTTTCTATTTCTGTATCAAAAAACTCGATTCGAATCGGGTGTTCATAGTTAATGGCATATACATCAATGATCCCTCCTCGCACCGCAAATGTGAGTGGCTGATCGACACGATTGACTTGAGTATATCCCATTTCTCTCAATTTGTTGATGATGTTTGCTGGTGGATTGTTTTCCCCAACACATACATCGAGAACTAGTTTGATTAAGGTGTCTTTTTTGGGTATTTTACGAATAATTGCGGCTGTGTGGGTAATGCATAATGGGTTTTCAACGGTGATCAGCTTCATTAATGCTTCCATTTTTGTTGTATGCATTTGTGGTGATGACGCAATGGCCTCCACGCGCAGCGATTCTTCTTGCGGATACAAAAAAGCGTGATCCGGATGTCCTAGTAAAACCGCAATTTTCTCGTAGAGTTGTTGTGCCTGAAACAAATTGGACTTAACAATGATCAACGGTTGCGGATGAATTCTGTAAAAAGACGCTATTAAAATTGCTTCTTGGGCTAAAGAAACATTCGCAAATCGTTCAATGTGCCGGCTATATGCCTCAATCGCCGGATGATGGCTTAATCGTTGGAGTATTGCTTGCATTATTTTTACCGTTATTCCGATCGACGGCTTCTTTTACTCCGCCTTTGATAAATAATAAGGCCGTATCTGCTGCCTCATGGATGCTTTGTTGATATAAGTCCCGATTTTCCGGTTCTACTTTACCTAAAACATAGTCGACTGTATCAATTTGTGGATTTTTTCCGATTCCTACTCGAAGTCGCGGTATATTTAAATCACTTAAGTGATCCATGATACTTTTCAATCCTTTTTGCCCTCCGGCACTGCCACTCGCTCTAACGCGGATTTTTCCAACCGGTAAATCCAGATCATCTGTGATAACCAATATATCTTCGTGCTTAATTTTGAAAAAACGTACGGCTGCACTGACGGCTTCACCCGACAAATTCATATAGGTTTGTGGTTTTAATAACATCACTTGTTCGTTATTAAACACAACAACCGTGTAAAACGAATGAAATTTGGTCTGACTGAATTGGGTGTTCAATTTTCCAGCTACTATATCAATGACTAAGAACCCGGTATTATGGCGGGTTTGTTCATATTTTTTTCCTGGATTCCCTAATCCGACAATTAGTTTCATATCATCACCTACTTTTCTATTATACACATGTTTTTTGAAGAAAAAACTTTTCCTTTTGGGAAAAGTCAGTTTTTGTTTTTATCGAATAAGATGCGTAAGCGGCGATGACTGCCATCCCCTTCACTTTCCGTACGAATGTTTTTCATCTCTGTTAACATTTGGTGAATCACTTTGCGCTCGTCATTGGGCATCGGATCTAGCACTGCACTGATTTTCGTCCGTTGAACGGTGCGGGCAATTCTCGTTGCCATTGCTTTTACTTTATCATAGCGATCATTTTTATAATTGTTAATGTCAACTAACACTTGAAAACGACGTTTAAAATAAGAATTAACAGCGCCACGAACCACGGTATTGATTGCTTGAAGCGTTTGACCGCCTCGTCCAATCAAAATAGCATTATTTTCGGCATTAATCATTACTTTAAAGGATTCGTGTTGGCGTTCTACGATTACTTCGATTGATTGTTCAATGTTTTTAAAGAAAGTTTCAAGATAAGTTTTGAGAAATTCACTTACATCGTTTAGGCAATAGACTTCTGCCGTTACCTGAGCTCCAAACCCCAAAAATCCTTGCTTTTCTTCAAGCACGTAATAAGTAAGTTCATCGACCCGTACACCTTTTTCCTTAGCGACTTTATCGAGTAACTCTTCTAAGTTTTTAGCGGTATACTTTTTCATAATCACTTCGCTCCTGCAGGAGTATCGATATACTTCCATTGAATAAATAATGTCTGTGCAACTTGAGCAAATGCGCTAACTAACCAGTACAAGGACATTGCGGTCGGCCAGTTGATCGAAATAAACATAATCATTGCAAACATACCGTACATCATACCTTTTTGGCTGTTGGGTGCCGGCTTGTCACCCGGACGGTTCTTCGCGGCCTTTTTTGCCAAATACTGAGGAAGCATCATGGATGCGAATTGGAAAGCGCCCATCAGTAAGAAGATAATAATATAAATAAAATTCATTTCAAGAAAGCCTGTCATTGGCGTTACTCTTAGGCTTGCCCCAAACAATGTGCCATTAAGAACTGATTCAGAACGTTGAACTGCTTGCCACATAGCTAATATGATGGGCAACTGAATGAAGGTAACCAAAATCGTTCCTAGAGGATTGACGTTGTGCTTTGTGTATAATGCTTGCATCTCTTGACCCATAGCCATACGTGATTGGTCGTCCTTTTTACCTTCATACTTCTTTTGAATTTTGTTGAGTTCCGGTTGTAACACTTGCATTTTTTGGGTAGCGACCGTTGATTTGATTGTAAATGTCAGTGTCAGCAGTTTAATAAAAATCGTAACAGCCGCAATCGCTAATGCAATACCTAAGAAAGGTTGCAGGAAATTGATGGCTTTTGCCAGCGGGAATACGAATAAAGCAGAAAACCAGCTTTCATTCTTCCATATTTCTGCCAGTGTCGTCGTCGAGGAAATAATCTTGTCCGGCAGTACATTGCCATTCTTATCCAGGACGCTTGTGCATCCGCTTAAGAATAACAGCAGTGCCCCGCCTCCGATAAGTGTCTTGCGTTTTTTAAATACGTTCATCTTTAATCTCCTTCATAGATTGTGCGTCATAGTATATTTTAATCTTTTTTAACAATGTTTCCAACTCTTTTTTGTTTTGATGGTAACTTTGACTAAGATAGCCGCCTCTTACAATACAAATCAAATCAAATCCCTCATCAAATGTCAGTAATTCTTGCATCATCATCCGACATTGTCGCTTAATTTTGTTTCTTACCACGGCATTGCCTAATTTTTTTGATACAGTGATACCAACTCGAGCCAGATCGGTCGATCGTTTCACATGATAAAGGACAAAACACTTGTTGGTAAAAAAGTGCCTTTTGCCAATAATCGATTGAAATTCACGTGCATCTTTGATGCGTAGAGTTTTTCTCATAAAACTTAAAAAAAGTCACCCGAAGGTGACTTTTTACGCCGACAAGATCTTTCTGCCTTTTGCGCGACGACGGGCCAACACTTTGCGACCTCCGACCGTTTTCATACGGGCTCTGAAACCGTGGACCTTTTGGTGTTTTCTTTTGCTCGGTTGATAAGTTCTTTTCACAAGAGCCACCTCCAGTTCTTTATACAATATTGAGCAATTGCTAGTAGATTATACATAATTCTTTAATTAAAGTCAACAAAAGCATGTGAATATAAAGGTATCGTTCGCATAGATAACAACTTATCATGTGGAGCGAAAGATTATGTGATGTTTTTATTGTTGTGAACAACTGTTTTTCCACACAAAAACATGTGGACTATCAAACACTTTCTCACATATTTATCAACAACTGTATCGGTTGTTTAATCAACATTTGTGATAAGTGTTAAAAAACATTATAAACGTACTGTTTAAGCCTTATTTGTGTGTTGAATATCTGTGGGAAACTTTTAAATGATCGAGCAGTAGTACACAAATTCAACAAGTTCGCTATCCACACTGATTTACCCACATTTTATCAACAATCTTTAATTTGTTACTTATTATGGAAAACTATGTATAAAGGCTTGATTAGTACGTTTTCAACTATTTGTTTTGTGGAGAAAATTGTTACATTGAAATTAGGTGTGGAAATCTTGTGGATATTTATGTAAAATGAGTTCACAGAGAAGGGTTTGGGGCAGAAGTGTATGACTTACGTAGAGACATATCTTGAGGATATCTGGAGCAAGACAAAACAGTTCATGAAAAACAGTGGGTATGTAGATGCAATTGTATATGATACCTACTTCGATGAATCCTCTTTAAAGGATCTATCTGAAAGCAAGGCTGTTATTGTTGTTCCAACACAGATTCAAAAGGTAATATTATTGCAGGAGACCGGTTTTATTGTGTCTTCTCTTAAATCTGTTTTAGACAAAGATGTAGACTGTGATATTTATACGCAATTTGAGTTTGCCAAGCGTCCGTCAGCATCCTTGGTCCACCCAAACATTATAGATAATTTAGATGAAGATGGTGTCTTGTCTTTTTATACATTCGATAATTTTGTGGTAGGTCCAAGCAATAAAGAGTCTCATTCAGCCGCTTTGGCTTGTGCATACAACCCTGGTAAATTTTATAATCCTTTGTTTATTTTCGGTAATTCCGGTTTGGGTAAGACTCACTTACTAAATTCAATTGGAAATTATGTTAAGAAAAACTATCCTGATAAGCGTGTTTTATATACTTCTGGGGCTGATTTTGTAACTCGTGTCGTAAGTTCGATTAAAGATAACTCCATAGAAGAATTTAAATTAAGCATGCAAATGGTTGATGTATTATTGATGGATGACATTCAGTTTTTAGCTGGCAAAGAAAAGTCTCACGAGATATTTTTCTATATCTTTAATGATCTTGTTAATAATCGCCGACAAATTGTGTTAACTTCTGACCGGCACCCTCAAGAAATCAAAGGTTTGGAAGAACGACTGATCAGTCGTTTCTCATCCGGTTTGTCTGTTGGAGTTGATTCACCTGAATTTGAGACATCGTTAGCTATTTTGAAGAAAAAAATGGAGTATCAGAGTGTTGATCCTACATTTATCGAAGATGATGTACTTGCCTATATTGCAACAAACTTTTCCAAAGATGTCAGGAAATTGGAAGGTGCGTTAAATCGTTTGCTTTTTTATTCCATAAATTTCTCAAATAGTGGCCGAATTGACTTTAAAACAGCTGTGAGTGCTTTTAAAGGACAAACAGCCGTCAGTGATAAAAACGAGCTCTCAGCAAATAAAATTAAAAGAGTGGTCGCTGATTACTATGGTTTAACCAAGCAGCAACTTATATCAAAATCAAGAACAAAAAATATCGCTAACGCCCGACACATTGCTATGTATTTATGCAGAAAACACTTAGATTTGCCTTTTATTAAGATTGGTGAAGAGTTTGGTAAGCGCGATCATTCAACAGTTATAAGCTCTTGTGACAAAGTTGATAAGCAATGTAAAAATGATGAAGTATTTCTACTGGCGATCAAAGAGATAGAACGTTCCTTAATTTAGTTATCAACAGATTTATTCTCTTTATTTTAACAGGAAAAAGTGGTAAAATAATATAGTAAATAATAGGCTTTTTGGATTTTGTCAACTTTTCCACAGGCTTAATTATAATTATCTTAAAGAAGATAACAGGAGGTCAACAACATGGATTTCAGAATTTCTAAGAGGGCTTTCTACAATGCCTTGTCTGCAGTAGCAAGAGCTATCTCCGCAAATTCGCCATTGCCGTCATTATCCGGTATAAAGATCGAAGTATCCAGTGAAGAAATCGTTCTGACTGGCAGCGATTCGGAAATTTCGATTCAAAAACGTTTACTCAAAGGTGAAGATGATTTTGTATTGGATATCAAAGAACCGGGATCTATCGTTATTGAAGCAAAATACATATTGGAAATTGTTAGAAAAATCGATGCTGATGAGATACATGTAGAGATTATTGATGGATCTCTGACAAAAATCAGCGGACATTCAGCTGAATTCAATATCAATGGTATGAAAGCTGTGGATTACCCGATGATTGATTTCTCAAAACCGCAAAAGCAATTTACGATTGAAGCGGATGTATTAGCAAAAATTATAAATCAAACATCCTTTGCTACCAGTGACAAAGAAACCAGACCGGTATTAACCGGCGTTAATTTCAAAGCAGAAGGAAACCGTTTGGAATGTGTTGCTACTGACAGTTACAGATTAGCTCGAAAGATCGTTTCTTTGTCTGAATCAAATCATTTCAACATTACAATTCCATCAAAAGCGTTAAGTGAGATTGTTAAAACCATCGAACGTGACAGCAACGTTCTTGTTTGTGTTTCAGATAAAAAAGCTCAATTTTGGATTGATCACACAGTTATTCAAACCCGTTTGATTGATGGTGTTTATCCAGAAACCGGCCGTTTGATTCCGAGTGAATTTATGTATGAATTGACGGTCGATACCAGAGATATGTTAAATGCCATTGACCGTGCATCATTTATAAAAAGTGAAGGTATATCCATTATAAAACTTTCTGCATCTGAAAAAGAAATTGTAATTTCCAGTAAATCACAGGAAGTAGGATCATCAACAGAAAAACTTACAGCGATTCAGTATAAGGGAAAACCTTTAGAAATATCATTCAGCGGACGTTATGTTTTTGATGCCATCCGCGTTTTAAATGGACCAATCGTTAAAATTGAGTTCTGCGGTGAAATGAAACCTTTCATCATTCGGAATATGGATGATGATTCAGTCTTACAATTAGTTTTACCAGTGAGAACGTATTCCTAAAAGTGATAAACGGCCCTTAGGGGCCATTTTCATGAGTGTGCGTTTTATATTTAGTATGAAAGAAGGAAGTTTATGGTTAAAATCGACACCGAATATATTACTTTAGGACAATTACTTAAAATGACAAACGTTATCAATTCAGGCGCGGAAGCGAAGATGGCCGTTAAGGAAATGAAGATTTTTGTTAACGCTCAAAAAGAAGACCGCAGAGGAAGAAAACTGTATCCGGGCGATGTTGTAAATGTTGATAAAAAGATATTTAAGGTTGAAAAATGAGAATAAACGAGATTCGTTTGAATAACTTTCGTAACTACAGCTCTTTAAAGTTACGTTTTGACAAGCGCATCAATGTGTTGATTGGTGACAATGCCCAAGGGAAAACCAATTTGCTTGAGGCTATTAGTTTTCTTTCAACAGTTCGGTCATTTCGTATTAAAGATGAGACTGATTTAATTAAAAAAGAATGTGACATCGCCAGAATCGAAGGAATGATTCAATCTTCTGTGGGGGAGAAGCGACTTACAGTTATGATTGGTCATTCAGGGAAAAGTCTGCTTATCCACAAAAATCCTGTCAAAAGGACAAGTGAGTTTATTGGGCAGTGTAACGCAGTGTTATTTACCCCGGCGGACATGGATTTTTTTGAAGCTCCACCGAAAGTGCGGCGCAGGATGATGGATGTGGAACTATCTAAACTTTCACCTGTTTATATGGAAAATCTCAATCAATATGCCAAAGTCTTAAAAGAGAGAAACACATATCTTAAGCAAGATCGCCCGGATATAGAGTATCTTGAAGTATTAAGTGATCAATTGATTGCTCTACAAATTCCAATCATTGAGAGTCGAAGAGAATTTATTGCTTTTGTCACAAAGCGAATATCAACACTTTTTTGTGAGTTTATGGAAGAAAAATTCGAAATAGATATTAAATATGAGTCTGAAAGTGAAAGTCACACGGATTTGGCATTGCATTTGAATCAGAAGATGACGGCTTCACTCAAAAGAGATTTAGCGCTTAAAATAACACACGTAGGAATTCATCGAGATGATGCGAAATTTGCATTGAATGGGTTTGATGTGAGCGCCTTTGCATCGCAAGGTCAAAAACGTATGTTGATATTGGCTTTAAAAATGGCTATACTTGAGTTTATTGTCAGTAAAATCAACACCTACCCCATATTGTTGTTGGATGATGTGTTTTCAGAGTTGGATACAAAAAAGAAAGTTAAATTCGCACAACTTCTACCGAAGGATGTGCAAATTATGATAACAACCACCGAGATCAATGAGATCAAAGGGTGGCCGGCGAGTGAAATCGATGTGTTTTTAGTTAACAACGGTGTCATAACGCCATACAAGGAGGATTACAGATGAATGACAATAGAGTTGAACATTCATATACATCAAATGATATTCAAGTCCTTGAAGGACTAGAGGCCGTACGTAAGCGTCCTGGGATGTACATTGGCACAACCTCGGAACGTGGTTTGCATCATTTGGTATGGGAAATCGTCGATAATGCCATTGATGAAGCGTTGGCAGGACATGCTGATCTGATTACAGTGACAATTTCACAAGACAACATCGTATCGGTTGAAGATAACGGACGCGGGATGCCTGTTGGCATTCATGAGAAGACGGGAAAATCAACAATTGAAACGATTTTTACTATACTTCATGCCGGGGGTAAATTTGGCGGCGGAGCTTATAAAGTATCCGGCGGATTGCATGGTGTTGGAGCTTCTGTGGTTAATGCACTGTCTGAATGGTTGGAAGTGTATGTTTATAATGAAGGTAAAACCTACTTTCAGCGTTTCGAGAATGGCGGAACCGCGGTTGGTGGGGTTACTGAATTAGAAAAAACGGACAAAAAAGGCAGCAAAGTAATTTTCAAAGCAGATCCTACTATATTTAAAGAAACTACGGAGTATAATCACGAAACCATTCGTGACCGTCTGCGTCAAATGGCTTTCTTAAATAAAGTAATCAAAATCGTGTTTATTGATGAGCGATTGGATTCAGAGGGAAGAGTCAAGGAATTTATATATCGTGGCGGAATCAAAGAATATGTTTCGTTTATGAATAAAAATAAGACTCCGATTCATCAAGAGGTGGTTTATGTAGAAGGTGAAGAAGAGGGTATAATCGTAGAGGTTGCAATGCAATATAATGACGGATATATTCCGTCTATTTACAGTTTCTGCAATAATATCAATACTCATGAAGGTGGAACCCACGAAGAGGGATTCCGTCTTGCATTAACGCGAATCATCAATAGTTACGCTGTAAAGGCTAATTTTATAAAAAAAGAAGAAGAAAGTTTGCTTGGTGAAGATGTCAGGGAAGGATTGACTGCGATTATTTCGGTCAAGCACCCAGATCCGCAATATGAAGGACAAACCAAAACAAAATTGGGAAATGGCGAGGTACGACGCATTGTATCAGGTATATTATCTGAGCAATTGGAACGTTTCTTGATGGAAAATCCGCAAGCAGCGAAAATCATCGTTGAAAAATCTGTTGTTGCTTCAAAAGCGCGCCTTGCGGCTAAAAAAGCTCGTGAACTAACAAGACGTAAGGGTGCATTGGAAGTATCTTCGCTTCCTGGAAAATTAGCCGACTGCTCGACGCGCGATGCTACTATCAGTGAAATTTACCTGGTCGAAGGTGATTCCGCAGGGGGATCCGCTAAATTGGGTCGAAACCGTGAATTTCAGGCGATTTTACCGTTACGTGGTAAGGTTATTAATGTTGAGAAAGCACGATTACATAAAATATTTGATAATAATGAAATTCGTACGATGATTACGGCCTTTGGTTGTGGTATCGGAGATGAGTTAGACACAGATAAACTCCGTTATCATAAAATCGTCATCATGACTGATGCTGATGTTGATGGTGCTCACATTCGTACATTGATACTAACATTTTTCTATCGGTTCTTAAAACCTTTGATTGAGGGTGGGTATATTTATATTGCACAGCCACCGTTGTATAAGATTTCTAAGGGAAGTATGGTGCGATATGCATATTCAGATGCTCAATTAGAGGTTATTAAGGCTGAAATTGGTGATCGTTACAACATTCAACGTTACAAAGGTCTAGGAGAGATGAATCCTGAACAGTTATGGGAAACAACGATGGATCCGATGGTTCGTACCTTAATACAAGTGACGGTTGAAAATGCAATGGAAGCGGATGCTGTGTTTGAGATGTTAATGGGAGACGAAGTAGAACCAAGACGTAATTTTATCGTAGATAATGCTCATTTTGTTAAAAATTTGGATATCTAGAAGGAGGTAAATCATGGAAGATTATAGTGGACAAAAAATCAGACAAGTCAATATAACATCAGAGATGAAGACCTCGTTTCTTGATTATGCCATGTCTGTAATCGTAGCAAGAGCATTACCGGATGTCAGGGATGGATTAAAACCTGTACATCGTCGGATTTTGTATGCAATGAACGATTTGGGAATGCACAGTGACAAACCTTTTAAGAAATCAGCCCGTATCGTTGGTGAAGTTATCGGTAAATATCATCCGCATGGAGATGTTGCTGTTTATGACACGATGGTGCGCATGGCTCAAGATTTTTCCTATCGGTACATGTTAATCGACGGGCATGGAAACTTTGGTTCCATTGATGGGGATGGTGCTGCAGCTATGCGGTACACGGAAGCCCGTATGTCGAAAATTGCCATGGAACTTTTGCGCGATATTCAAAAAGATACGATTGATTTTATGGATAATTATGACGGCGAAGAACAAGAACCTGTCGTTATGCCTGCGCATTTTCCAAATTTACTTGTCAATGGTACTACTGGGATTGCGGTGGGAATGGCCACCAATATTCCGCCACATCATTTGGGTGAGACGATTGATGCTGCGATTGCAGTCATGGAAGATCCATCTATTTCAGTTGTTGACTTAATGGAAATTATTAAAGGGCCTGATTTTCCAACAGGAGCTTATATTTTGGGGCGGTCAGGTATTAAACAAGCCTATGAAACCGGTCGAGGTTCAATCCTTGTACGAGCTAAAGTAGATACAATAGAAATGGCAAACGGGAAAAAGCAGTTGATCGTTTCTGAAATTCCCTATCAAGTAAATAAAGCCAATCTCGTTGAGAAAATCGCGCAATTGGTCAGAGATAAGTTAATTGAAGGCATTACCGATTTACGTGATGAATCAAACCGTGATGGGATTCGTGTGGTTATTGAATTACGCAGAGATGTGCAAAGTGAAGTTATTTTAAACCAATTATACCGAATGACAGCATTACAGACGACATTTGGTGTCAATATGCTGGCTTTAGTTGATAATGCACCTAAGCAGCTGTCCATTAAAGAAGTGTTGAATCATTATATTGATCATCAAGTAGATGTAGTCGTCAGAAGAACGAATTATGATTTAAACCGGGCTAAAGACCGGGCTCATATTTTGGAAGGACTACGAATTGCTTTGGATTTTATTGATGAAGTTATCGCGATTATCCGTTCTTCGAAAGATGATTCTACTGCGATGTTTTCGTTAATTGAGCGATTCGGTTTGACTGAAATTCAGGCAAAGGCGATATTGGATATGCGTTTGCGCCGGTTAACCGGATTAGAACGTTCAAAAATTGAAGAGGAATATGCGCAATTAATGTCAGCAATTGCTGATTTCGAGGATATTCTTGCCAATCATTGGCGAATCATGGCTATTATCAAAGATGAATTGATTGAAGTTAAAACCCGATTCAAAGATTTACGTCGTACGGAAGTTATTGAAGCGGATCTGGATATGCAAGATGAAGATTTGATTCCGGTAGAGGATGTCGTAATAGCAATGACGCTCAACGGATATATCAAACGCACAACGATCGATACTTTCCATGTTCAAAATCGTGGCGGTAAAGGTGTTAAGGGAATGGCGACCCATTCAGACGATATTGTTGATCAGTTCATTACGATGTCGACCCATGATTATTTACTGCTATTCACTAATTTTGGCAAAGTGTATCGCATTAAGGGCTATCGCGTGCCTCAAGCGAGTCGAATTGCCAAAGGAATACCGGTGGTTAATCTCTTGAATTTGGATAAAGAAGAAAAAGTTAAAGCAATGTCAGCGGTCAGTACCGACTCTACAAATGCATTCTTTGTATTCTCAACAAAAGAAGGATTGGTTAAGCGAGTAGCTGTGTCAGAGTTTGAGTCGATTCGTCAGACCGGTAAGATAGCGATTTCGCTGCGTGATGGTGACGAGTTGATTGCTGTTAAGCAAACAACAGGGGATGATGAAATCATTATCGCCGGAGCCAATGGAAAAGCGGTCCGATTCAACGAAAACGATGTTCGTCCGATGGGACGAAATGCTGCTGGTGTTCGTGGATTCAATGTCGATGGCAGTGAGGTCATTGGAATGACAACAGATAAAGAAGGTGAGTACATTCTTGCGGTTACTCAAGG
Source organism: Erysipelotrichaceae bacterium (assembly GCA_030694975.1). Classification (GTDB taxonomy): domain Bacteria; phylum Bacillota_I; class Bacilli_A; order Erysipelotrichales; family Erysipelotrichaceae; genus UBA2227. Next base: position 95,412 of record JAUYTU010000020.1, read on the forward strand.
CGGATATGGTAAGAAATCAGCTCTAGTGGACTACCGACTCACTAACCGAGGTGCAAAAGGTGTTAAAACCATCAATATTACGGAGAAAAACGGTCCGTTGGTATCTATGCGTGCAGTTACAGGAAGTGAAGAATTGCTAATTGTTACAGATGAAGGAATCGTAATTAGAATCTCATTGAAAAATGTCGGAACTTATGGGCGTAATACCCAAGGAGTTAAATTAATCCAACTGGGTGAGGGGCATAGTGTTTCCTCGGTTGCGGTTATCCCGGTAGAAGAAAGTGAAGATTCACAAGAATCAGAAGAGCCTAAATCATAAAATACGGCGAGCTCATGCGGGCTCGCCGTTTATTTTGTAGTTTTCTTTGGTTTTCGTAATGTTATATATTACGATCGTAAGCAAAACGATAGAACCGCCAAACAAAGATAGTATTCCGGGTATCTCACCGATTGCCAGAAATACCCAAATTGGATTCAAAATAGGCTCTATGGTTGCTATTATTGAACTTTTAACGGCTGAAGTCTTTTTTATTCCTAATGAGAATAAAATGTAGGGCACACCCAGTTGTAAGGTCCCCATAAGCAATATAACAGTCCAGTTGATTGCACTGAAAGTAAGAAAGTTTTTGTCAAAAAACAGAAACGGCAATAAGAATATACTGAATAAATTACCTAATAAAGAAGCATCAACGGGATTTGCGTTAGGTAGTTTATTAGCAAAAAACACACCGGCAAAACTTACACCGGAAAGTAGACCAATGAAATCACCAAGCCAGTAGCCGGTTTGAAGTCTTTCGATAAAGAAAAGCGAAATACCAAACAATGTTAATGTAACCGCAATTACATCTTTACGTGAAGGGGTATATTTTTGAAATATAAATGAAAATAGCAGAATGAATACAGGTGCAGAATATTGAAGGACGATTGCATTGGCTGAAGTGGTCAGTTTATTGGCTAACATAAACAATGTAGTCGTTAAGGTTAAGGAAATTGCCGATAAGATCGTTGATTTCGAGAATGAAACACGCATTTTACCGCGATATATTAAGATTACAACAAAAGCTATCAGACCCCGAACGCAAGCAATTGAGAAAGCGTTCCAAGTTAAAATTTTTGCGGCAAGTCCACCAAAACTCCACATAACCGCGGCTATAAATATTAACAGTGATCCATCGCGTTGTTTCATAGAGGTTCCTTCTTTACTAGGTTTATGCATGCTATTCTACACTAAACACAGGTATTTTAACACAGGTATTTAAAATATTGTATAAGTCATTGGTCTGTGAGAAAATAACAACAATGTATTGGAGGCAATTACATGGAAACAATCTATTATTGTTGTAGTATAAGTGGATTGAAAGTGATAACTCCACATTTGGATGCGTTTGAGAAACTTAAAATCGATGGAAATAGAGGTAAAATTCCAAGTTTATTAAATTACATCGCACATAACAATGAGTTTAAGTTTTCTGTAGGGAAAGACTCGAGAAATGGACAATATTTTATTTGTGAACGGATTCAAGATAGCCTTTATACAGCTCTTAAAGGTAACAGAGCATCTATTTATGAGTTAAAAGGTTCTTTTTCACTATGTGTGGATATTTTAGCGGTAGATCTGCCTTGTGAAGTAGCCGACGAGGAAATAATTAATGACATGTTTGATTACCTATTTGAGTTAGTGGAAAGAGGATTACTCAAAGTTTGTCTCTATCCCGATAGAATTAACGGTATTCCTGAAGATGACCTAGATTTGGTCAATCGTGCCATCTTGCAGTATCGCATGTATGGAGAATGTGTCTTGAAAGAGATAGCAATTTATCATCCTCAATTACTCACTCGCGTAAAACAAGGCATAGAATCGGATTTATTCAAGGATTATGGCATCTAATCATGTTGACAATGTTTGTAGACACTATTAGAATATACCTATAAACGAAGACAGGGACAAGTACTGAGTTGTCGGATCCAGAGACGTAACGGTTGGTGAGAGTTGCGCCGAGTACCAGAAAATCCACCCATGAGTGAAGGAGTAATGTCCTTTCGGTAACAGCCGTTATCTGTTTGAGAGGTATTGTTTCACGTGAAACAATGCAAAAAGGGTGGCAACACGGAGAATCGTCCCTTGTGTTGTCTTTTTTTATTTTAAGGAGGGTAATTATGCTCGATATTAAGCTGATCAGGGAGAATCCTGAGGAAATCATTCGCAGACTACAAACTCGGGGTGCAGATTTTTCTGTCATTCGCGATATTGTCAAATGGGATGAAGAACGACGATTGCTTTTGACTGAAGTGGAAGCCAAGAAAAATTTCCGTAACGAATCGTCCAAAAGAATCGGACTTTTAAAGCGCGAAGGCAAAGACACAACGGACATAATGAAGGAAGTTGGCGATGCTAACGACCGGATTACGGAGTTGGATGCCAAAGTTACCGAATTTGAAGAGAAAATCCTAAAAGTCATGAATGTCTTACCCAATGTTCCACGTGAAACAATTAGAGTTGGGACAACAGAGGCGGATAACAAAGAGGTTCGTAAGTGGGGCGAAATTCGTTCGTTTGATTTTGAACCAAAACCACACTGGGATATTGGTACGGGGTTGGATATTCTTGATTTTGAACGAGGAGCAAAAATAACAGGGGCTCGCTTTACAGTCTATAAAGGATCAGGAGCTCGACTTGAACGTGCAATCATAAACTTTATGCTTGATTTACACACAACAAAGCATGGGTATATGGAAACGTTGCCTCCGTTTATGGTTAATGCTCAATCCATGTATGGAACCGGCCAGTTGCCTAAATTTGAAGAGGATCTGTTTAAGGTGACACCGTTTGATTATTATCTGGTGCCAACAGCTGAAGTTCCTGTAACCAATATGCATGCCAATGAAATTCTCTCTTTGGATCAAATGCCAATCTACTATACAGCTTATACACCGTGTTTTCGCGCGGAAGCCGGAGCTGCAGGGCGTGATACTCGTGGGATCATTCGACAACATCAGTTTAATAAGGTGGAACTTGTCAAGTTTACAACACCTGAAACATCGTATGATGAACTCGAAAAATTGACAGTCAATGCTGAAGAAATATTGAAACAATTGAAGTTGCCATATCGAGTTGTCGAACTATGTACCGGAGATATGGGGTTTAGTAGCGCAATGACGTATGATATCGAAGTTTGGCTGCCGGCGTTCGCTACGTATCGTGAGATTTCTTCGTGTTCGAACTTTGAAGATTTCCAAGCTCGTCGCGCAAATATCCGCTTTCGTAGAGAATTAAAAGGCAAACCGGAATATGTTCACACACTTAATGGATCTGGGTTGGCGGTAGGCAGAACCGTTGCTGCAATTCTCGAAAACTATCAGAATGCAGATGGGACGGTAACAGTTCCTGAGGTATTGCGTCCTTATATGGGTGGGTTAGAAACGATTGCAATTAATAAAAAATAAGGTATAATAAACATGCTATCACAACGTTACCTACTGAACCAGGTCAGGGTCGGAAGACAGCAGCCTTAAGGTGGCTCTGACGTGTGTGATAGCTTTTATTTTACAAAAGGAGCCTTATGAACGATAAAGACTACATGAATCTGGCTATAAATGAAGCAAAAGCCGCATTTCAGGAAAATGAAGTGCCAATCGGCTGTGTCATAATACATAAAGATAAGGTAATTGCTTCCACACATAACCGCAAAGAACAATTAAATCGTGCAACAGCCCACGCAGAGATATTGGCAATCGAACAAGCATGTATGGTGCTAAACGATTGGCGATTGGATGATTGTGCGTTGTATGTTACCTTAGAACCGTGTCCGATGTGTGCTGGCGCAATATTTCTGTCAAGAATCAAAAGGGTCGTCTTTGGGGCATTTGATCCCAAAGGAGGCGCATATGGTTCGAATTTTGATATGAACTCTGTGCCGCGACTTAATCATTACCCAATGATTACTAGTGGAGTTGAGAAAGATATGTGTGGCGAATTGTTAAAAGATTTCTTTAAAGTCAAAAGGCAAAAAGATCGTGAATAAACCAAGAGGAGATGTCTCCTCTTTTCTTTATATTGAGTATAAAAGTCGCTGGTTATGGTATAATAAGTAAGACAACATTGAACAAAAAGGAGATATCATGAAAGTAATCTCAGTGAGAAATCAACCAGAAACGGTTGATTCTGCTATCTCATACATACAGTCAACGTGGGCAAGTGAGCAAAGTAAGGCTGTTTATCAAGATTGTATATTTCACTCTTTGAGTACACCATCTGCGCTCCCTCGGTGGTACTTATTGTATGATGAGGATAAAATTATCGGATGTGCAGGTTTGGTAACGAATGATTTTATTAGCCGAATGGATTTGTATCCTTGGGTATGCGCGCTATTTGTTGAAGAAACCCATCGAGGTAGAAATTTAGGAAAACTGCTCATTAATGCGGCGATTAGCGATGCAAAAGAGGGTGGATTTGAGAGTTGCTATTTATGCACAGATCATATTGGTTATTATGAAAAATTTGGATTTATAAAGATTGGTGTTGGATTTCATCCCTGGGGAGAGACTTCTTCAATTTATCAAATTTCAACGAATAGAGGAATTTGAGCATATAGTTCGATAATCTTTCAATAAATTGTTTGATTAAGTACAAATAACATGGAAAGAAGGGCTTATTATGGCATATAAAGCATTATACAGAACATATCGCCCAACATCATTTGAAAAAGTGGTTGGTCAGCAACATATCGTTAAGACCCTGCAAAATGCGGTTTTGAAACATAAAATAGCCCATGCTTATCTTTTTTGCGGTCCACGCGGAACGGGTAAAACAACGGTTGCGAAACTGATGGCTAAAGCAGTCAATTGTCCAGTTACTGACAAAGCTCCATGCAATGTATGTGACAGTTGTTTATCGATACAAGCTGGAACACATCCGGATATTATTGAAATCGATGCTGCCAGTAATAATGGTGTCGATGAAATAAGAGATTTGATTGAAAAGGTAAAATATTCACCAATTGAAGGTAAATACAAAGTATATATCATTGATGAAGTACATATGCTCTCACAAGGAGCTTTTAATGCTCTTCTTAAAACACTGGAAGAACCACCTTCTCATGTTATTTTTATCTTAGCAACCACAGAACCTCATAAGGTATTGCCTACAATCATCAGCAGATGTCAACGTTTTGATTTTACCAAGGTACCTCAAATGGAGATTGGGATTAGGGTCAAAGAGGTTTTAGATACCGAAAAAATCAAATATGAGGAAGGTGTCATTCGTCTGATCAGTCAACTGGCTGAAGGCGGATTAAGGGATGCTTTAAGTATTTTGGAACAGTGCATTGCGTATGCACAAAATGATCTGAGAGTTCAACATGTTCATGATATTTACGGGATTACGACTGTAAGTGAGAAAATTGATTTGCTGGATGCGGTTTTTTCAAAAAATGTCGTAGCAATCCTGGATAATGTCCGATTTATCAGTGAAAAGAGTTTCGATATCAAACGTTTGACCTCAGATATGATTGATTTATTAAAGGAGTGTATCATATTTCAATACACACGCGATGAATCATTGCTTCAAATAGCGACTGTGGATGAAGTGAAACATATTCTTGCCAAAAGGAATGCAAATGATTTATTAAAGATGATTGATATCTTTATTGAAACTATGGACAAATATCGCAATGCCACTAATATTCACTCATATTTTGAGGTTGCTTTGCTCAAAATGATGGCTATGGGTGATCAAGCAATTCCAGTAGTGAATAAGACTGAGAAACCAATGCCATTAAAACCGACACTGGTTACAAAACAAGTCAAGGAAGAAGTAGTTCCTGTTAAGCAACCGATCATTGAAAATACAGAGTCTTCAGAACATCTCTTCGATGTTGATGCAGAAGATGAAGAAATAGTAGAAGAGCCTGTTGTGTTAGAATCACCCGAGGACCAACGTCTATTGCAATTGGATATAGAAGTTGAAAATACTGAAACTGAGGACAATGAAGAGTTATTGTTGAGCGATTTTGATATCGTCCGCTTTATGGTTGCTGGCGATAAAGTCAGACGGACAAATGAAGCAACGCTTTGGAGTCGGGTTGACGATTATATCAATGAAATTGAGTGGGCGAAAGTAGCTCGAATGATATCCGATGGATATATAGTCGTAACTAATGAACAATTTGTCGTATTATCTGTGCCCTACGAAGAGATTGCCAGAGAAATTAACGCAAAAGCCAATGAAATCGCCTTGCGAAGACTTATGGTTGAAATTGTGAAACAACCACGCAAGGTATTTGCGATTACCAAAGATCAGGAAGATCGTTCAATTACCATGTTTAAAGAATTAAGGAATGTTGGAAGATTGCCTGAACCAATGATTATCCACACAGAACCATTGCCTAAAATAAGCAAACTGGAAGAAGAGGTCACTGTTGACCAACGGCTCGTGAGTTTATTTGGGGAAGGGAATGTGGATTTCATTCATGAGGAATAGATATGTATCCTAAAATATTGTTAAATCTTATTGAAGAGTTGAAGAAACTGCCGGGTGTGGGTTCAAAGACTGCTGAACGCTACGCATTTGAGATTATTAGCCGTGACCATCAAGATATTGAAGATTTTGCTCATGCGTTGTTAAAAATCAAGGACAGTTTGAAAGCATGCTCGATATGCGGAAATATCACAGAAGATACATTGTGTGATATATGTAAAGATAAGCATCGGGAGCGGTCGGTAATCTGTGTGGTGAGTCATCCAAAAGATATTATTGCTATGGAGAAGATGGGTGAGTTTCATGGGGTTTACCATGTACTTAACGGGGTCATATCGACGTTCAAAGGGATTCTTCCTGAGGATATCAATATTGAGACACTGATCAATCGCGTCGATGATCAAATCAGTGAAGTTATTATTGCGACGAATCCGACAATCGAGGGCGAAACCACCGCTCTGTATATCGCAAAGAAACTTCAATTAAAAGGAGCGAATGTTACTCGTTTGGCATCTGGATTACCGATGGGCGGTCATTTGGATTATGCCGATGAGATGACGTTAATAAAAGCTATGGAAGGCCGAAAGAAAATTTAGGAGGAGCCATGAAAACAGACATTCAAATAGCCCAGGAAAACGTAATGGAACCAATCGAGCGGATTGCCCGCAAAGCAAAGATTGACAATGAGTATTTGGAACATTACGGAAAGTACAAGGCAAAAATTGATTTAAAGATTATGGAAGGGTTAACCAATCAGAAAGATGGAAAACTGATTTTGGTAACATCCATCAATCCGACCAAAGCAGGTGAAGGCAAATCAACAACGACCGTCGGTCTGGCCGATGGACTGGCAAGACTCAATAAAATGGTTATCGGTGCCTTGAGAGAACCGTCTTTAGGACCGGTTTTTGGTGTTAAAGGTGGAGCGACAGGTGGCGGAATGGCCCAAGTAGTTCCTATGGAAGATATCAACCTTCATTTTAATGGAGATATGCATGCGGTAACGACTTCCAATAACTTAATCAGTGCAGCCATCGATAATCATATGTATCACGGCAATGCATTGAACATTGACCCCGAGCATATCGTTTGGAAGCGTTGTATGGACATGAATGATCGTGCCTTGCGTCAGGTTAAAGTCGCTTTAGGCGAGAAAAACGGAATTGAGCGCAAAGACGGCTTTAATATTACCGTGGCCTCTGAAATTATGGCCATATTGTGCCTTTCTTCATCTATTCAAGATTTTCAACAACGAGTTGAACGTTGTGTTGTTGCTTATAATATGGATGGCAAACCAATTACCGTTAAGGACTTAAGTGTTGGTGGTGCTGTAGCAATGATCATGAAGGAGGCTATCAAGCCGAATCTTGTTCAAACTCTCGAAAAGACGCCAATTCTTATCCACGGGGGTCCCTTTGCAAATATAGCCCACGGATGTAATTCTATTTTAGCAACCAAAATGGCTTTAAAACTTGCGGACTACGTGGTAACTGAGTCGGGTTTCGGTGTTGATTTGGGTGCTGAGAAGTTTATGGATATAAAGTGTCAAGTGGCTAAGATCGTCCCAAATGCAATCGTGGTTGTTGCTACGATTCGTGCGTTGAAACTGCATGGCGGAATGGCTTATGACTCACTTAAAGAGGAAAATATTGAAGCTTTGGCTAATGGTGTTGAAAACTTAGCTAAGCATATTGAAACCATTAAGAAATATCGCGTTCCATATGTTATCGCAATCAACCGTTTTGTCAATGACACCTCTGCTGAATTGGAATGGCTAATGAATTGGTGTGAAACCCATGGTCATGACGCGGTTATCAACGAATCTTGGGGTAAGGGCAGTGCCGGAGCTGAAGATTTAGCAAAAGCAGTTATTTTGGCCAGTGAACAGGAAAGTCTATTTAAGCCATTAGTTACAGAGGCAGATAGTGTAGAAGAGAAAATCGATCGAATCTGTAAAGAAGTCTATGGTGCAAATGGTGTTATTTATTCAGAAAAGGCAAAAGAGCAATTAGTTCGATTGACTGACAACGGTTGGAGTCACTTATCGGTTTGTATGGCTAAAAATCAATACTCGCTGACGGATGATCAAAAGAAATTAGGACGTCCGCGTGATTTTCAGATTCACATTTCTGAACTTCGCATCAGTGCCGGGGCAGGATTTGTCGTTGCTTTGACTGGCAGTGTTATGACAATGCCTGGACTACCAAAAGTACCAGCTGCAAACAATATGGGAATTGATGAGAAAGGGAATATCTACGGATTATTCTAGCAGGTAGAGTATGGCTTCGATTGCTTATGTGACCGACAGAAAAATGATTGAGTTTCATCGTGCTTATGGTAATCAAATGATGAATTTTTGGCGTCCAAGCAGCATGAAGCAATTCTCTCAGTTTAATCCCGGTGATTACTTGTTCTTCCTTGCCAAGGGAACTGAACGTTTTAATGGAAAAGAAAAAGGAATCGTCGGTTATGGTAAGTACAACAGTGCCCACACCATGTCATTACGTCAAATGTGGAATCAGTATGGCACTTACAATGGTTACAGTTCGAAAGATGAATTGGCAGAAGCAATTTCAAGGGTTAATAAGAATCACGAAGTAGGTAAAAGCATACATTGTTTACTATTGAAAGATGTGGTTTTTTTCCAAGCACCGGTATATCCGAGCGAAATTGGCATTCAAATTCCGTCAAATTTAGAAAGTTATACGTATCTTGATAAGTTTGGGGTTGATTCGACGGTCAAAATCTTGCAAAAAGCGCAAGAAACCGGAATTGATGCTTGGCAGTCTGCCATGGATCACACGATTAACAAAGATATCTTTAAAGACGATGTCGTCAGTCATATTTTAGCTAAACAAGTTTCGCAAGTGATTGATCCGACGAAACCGGCATCAAAGATTTTAAAGCGTTATATGCTAAGCCAAACTGATTCTATTGAATATATCAAAGGAAGCAAACAGGCATTATTGAAACAATTACCGCTCACCGTCTATTTACCTTTGGAAGCAAGTCATAAGAGCAAAGAACAAGTCCTCTTTGAATTAATAGGGAAAATCAGCGTGTTGAAGGACAGTTTAAAAAATGAGCCAGAATTTGAAAATTCTGAAGTTATTTATTGTATTATTAGCGAAATTAAACTATCATCTGAATGGTTGGATAAAATCCAACGGATGTACATTCAAGTAATCGAGGGATAAAAATGCAAGTATCGAGTGATCGTTATTCGAAAATCACCTATAACCGAGCAGGAAAAAGCGGTATACAGTTACCGCTAATTTCTTTGGGCTGTTGGCACAATTTCGGAACGAACGAGTCTTTTAAGAATATGCGTGAAATGGTATCATTCAGTTTCAATCATGGGATTGTACACTTTGATTTAGCAAACAATTATGGACCACCAGCAGGAGCTGCGGAGATAAATTTCGGTAAGATTATGCAAATGGATCTTAAATCATATCGAGATGAGCTTCTGATTTCGACAAAAGCTGGCTATGGAATGTGGCCAGGTCCCTTTGGGGATTGGGGAAGCAAAAAATACCTTATCGCAAGCTGTGATCAAAGCTTAATTCGGCTGGGTCTGTCATATGTGGATATTTTCTATCACCATCGTTATGATCCGCAGACATCTTTGGAAGAAACGACCAGCGCACTGGCTCAGCTTGTTCACCAAGGGAAGGCACTATACGTGGGTTTGTCAAATTACCCTAAAGAGCCTCTTAAGCAAGCTGTCAAATTACTTCGCGAGCAAAATGTTCCGATCGTTTTAGGTCAATACCCTTACAATATGATGGATACTCGCTTTGAGACAGATGGAGTGAAAGGTGCATTGGAAGAGTTGGGAGTAGGTTCGATCGTTTTCAGTCCATTGGCACAAGGATTATTGACTGATCGATATTTCAATGGAATACCTGAGGATTCACGCATTAAAAAAGGCACGGGATTTTTGAAGGAAGAAAGACTGACCCCCAAACTTAAAGAACAATTGTTTCAACTGAATAAAGTCGCTGAAAAGCGAGGTCAAAACTTAGCACAAATGGCTGTTGCCTGGTTGGTTAGTAAGGATGTAACTTCCGTGCTAATCGGTGCAAGCAAAGTAGAACAAATTGAAGATAATCTTGATGCTCTAAATCATACTCAATTCACAAAAGAAGAGCTCCGAATTATCAGTGACATCCTAAAAAATGACTAAAGATCGTTATTCACGATCTTTTTTATAGTTTAGCATACGCTCAAACTTAGTTTTCGCTTGCGTATATTCGACTTTACATGATTTGAGTACTTCTGTAAATCGCTGTTGAGCTTCCGGTTGATACTTAAATAACTCATATTCAATCTCATAATCGAAAATCCCATCAAATTCGTTATAATCCAAACACCATTCGCCATATTCATCCACAAATTTCCTGCGATGAGTCGTGGTATTACCCAATGTATACAAGGGTGGATGAATATTTGATTTGGCAAAGAAATCTAAAATCACAGGGTCGTGGATATCATGCTCTTCAAGTGAGCATTCAAACTCGTTATGTCCTCCATCACCAGGTGTCTTAAGTGTAAATTCGTATTTATTCACTATCTGTCGTATGCGACACATCCAAAATCGCTGCTGTAGGTCACCGTTTTGGGTGTCGTAATACGTATTTATCTGAATCTTGGGCACAGAAAAATTCATTTTACCCAAGAGACATTCAAATTGGTTTTTATTCAGTAAACACTTAAGCTCAATTTCCAAGTTTTCCTTCATGTTCTCAACCCCTTATCGTTATGATACAATAGAGTCATATGAAAAGGAAGTGTTTGCCATGGAACGATTCACAGTTGTAACCCGCGAAGATGAGTTATCGCTTTCATTAGGTGAAAAAATCATCGATCGCTTATCGGTCAAAGGTCTGATTTTCGATGATGAGAACCCTCAGATTGTAATCAGCGTCGGTGGCGACGGAACGATGCTTCATGCGTTGCATCAACGCATGCATCAGATAGAAGACGTTCATTTTGTTGGTATCCATACCGGTACACTTGGTTTTTTTACAGATTATGAAGAGGGAGAAGTCGAATTATTACTTGAAGACTTAATTCATCATCAACCGATTACAGAAGAAGTTCAATTGCTAGAGGTTAAGCGTTTTAATGGGGAAAGTTTTGAAACACTTTATGCAATCAATGAAGCACGTGTGGAAAATATCATAAAAACGATGCGTATTGAAGTTCTGATTGGTGATGAGTATCTGGAAACCTTTCGCGGTAATGGTTTGTGTGTAAGCACACAGATTGGTTCAACAGCCTATAATCGTTCGCTACGCGGGGCCGTACTGTTGCCTTCGATTCGAGCCATACAATTGACTGAAGTTGCGGGTATTCACCATAAACTCTCACGCTCGCTATCAACTTCTCTAGTAATACCGGAAAGTAACGTCATTCGCTTCGAAAGCAATTCATATAACGATTCAATCCTTTGTTACGATCATTTGCATGTGCGTCTCGATGGGGTAGATGCGGTTGAGTTTCGACTATGTAAAAAGGCCGCCCGGTTTGCCAGGTATCGGCCGACATCATTTATTAAACGCTTAAATAACTTATACTAACCCTCTGTTTGAGGGTTTTTTAGTGGATTGTTTTGTTTTTGTTTACACTGCTCATATGATAAACGATGGCAAATGGAATCATATAGGATAATAGAGAAGACCCTCCAGCTGAGATCATTGGTAATGTAATTCCGGTGATTGGTAATAATCCGACGATCATACCCATGTTTTGAAATTGTTGAAACAACAGCATCCCTAACAATCCTGCGACCATGTAACGTTCGCGTGGCTGTTCATAGGCTAAGGCAATAGCCAATAACTTTAAGTCGAGCAGCAAATTAACAATTAGGACGGTGGCGGTTCCAATGAAACCGTAATTTTTCCCTATGACCGCGAAAATAAAGTCGTTTTGTGGTTCCAACAGCGTAATCAAAACATCCTCATTGCCCTGACCAGTCCAACCGGCCGAGCCTACGGCTATAAGTGAAGTATAAAGTTGATTCCCCCAAGAATATATGTATTTGTCCGTTGCCAGCCATCCGTGAAATCTATTTAAGCGGTAAGAGTTTCCCAAAATACTTGCCAATGTTTCGGGGGAGTTTCTGTATAGGAAGACCGCTCCGCCTAAACCAACGATCATAACCATCAATCCTGCCCAAATCCACTGATGCTTGATACCTGAAATAGCAAGTATAGCCAGAATTGTAATGATAATTACAATCGGGATCCCGGTGTCGGGTTGAAGGATGATCATGACCAGTGGTGGCAGTACATACTTAGCAACATTAGCAAAAAGTAACATATCGGTCTTAAAACTGATGATCGTTCGATTGCGGTTGTGCTCATCAACCACATTTGCCGTGATGATGATCAATACGATTTTCATAAATTCACTTGGTTGCAAGGTACCGATTCCAGGTAAGATAATCCATGCTCGTGTTCCATTCAGCGGTCGGATAAAAGGTAAATCGATAAAACGGTCAAGAAACAGCAATAAAAGCAAAAACATCAGAATCCAATAGAAGACTTTTGCGCCGGTGAAAAGTCGGTCAATGCCAAATAAAAGTAATCCGGCAAGCAGTGAAAAGCCAAGGACAAACCATATGCCTTGTTTAATAAGAATATCTTGACCATTGACCGTGCTGGATGTTAATGGGATGGCCCCTTGAATTGCGACGATGCTAAAAACAGCCATCGTCAGTAAAAGGATAGTTAATGTTATGTCTATTTTAAAGGATTTCTTTGTTTTTTCTAGTTTTTGGATTGTCACTGCAATACTCCTTGATGAATTGTTTCCTTCGTTGTGTATAATTAAATATAATGGTATCATAGAATCCGAGGTGAGTGTATGCGGAGATGGCATTCTTTATTAGAAATCGTACAATTCCCATTAAAAACCCTGTTCGTCTCTACCATTTTCATGGGTTTAGGCGGACTGTTGTTAAATCCAAACTTAGTTACAATCGTTTCGGTTGAGAACCGTTGGATTTTGACATTTGCAGAATTGTTACGTTATTTTGGTGGCATGATGATCATGCTTTTTCCTTTGTTGTTACTAATCAAGGCCTTATCCAAGCGATATGAAGACTCAGTGCCTGTATATATTGGTATCGTGGGCTATGTCGCTTTACATATTACCACAATGTTCTTCTCTTTGGGAGAATTACTGCCATCGGCTTATTATCCAGTATTAGGAATTTCAGTAAATTTAACTGACATTTTTCTTCCGGGGAGTGGCGTGATTTATCCGATTCAAACGGGCATCTTATCGGCTATATACCTGATTAATATTACCCGATTCTGCTATCATCGCAGTCGTGTTGCTTCTGATCACGGGTTGTTGCCTTTTGTTGATAAAGATACCTGGGCGGCTATTGAAGTAATTTTCTTTAGCATTTTAGGAGGCATCGGAATCAGTTATTTATGGCCGTTTATTATGCAGATAACCGATTTTATTTTTAAGTTTATTGCCTCGGATATTACTAACCCCGTAAATCTATTCTTTTATGGTATTACTGAGCGGATTTTAAGTACAATAAGCTTGAGTCGTTTGATTCGGGAGCCGTTTTGGTTCGGGATTTTCGGAGGCTCCTGGATTGATGGTCTTGGAAATAATTTTGTGGGTGATGTGGCTGTTTGGACAGCACAAAGAGCCAATGGGGTGTATTCACTTGGGTTTGGCCGTCTGATCACACCGTATTATGTACTCAATATATTCGCTGTACCAGCCTTCTTGATTGCTGCGTATCAGACATATACAGATAAAATCAATAAAAGAAGATACTTTTCGTTTTTACTCTTCGCGATTTTCTTATCCATACTATTTGGTACGTTATTGCCGGTAGAGATTTATATGCTGGTGGCTACACCCCTGTTATATGTAATCCACCTTTTCACAACGGGTCTGCTATTTGCGACTTTTGAAGCGTTCAGCGTCTCGGTTGGTTATACTTACTCGGGTCTTGAGTTAGTTGCAACACCCGCCAGTCTGATCGATTTGGCTATATTTTGGCGAAATCCGGGTATGCAGCGTAGTTTGACTGTTATATTGATAGTCGGCATCTTAATGTTTGTATTCTATTATTTTATCACCCGAACCTATTATCGACGGATTGCTGTGGATGCAATGAATATCGGGGTAAAAGCCGAGAAAGTACAGACTATCATACAAGCGTTTGGCGGTTTAGATAATATTCGAATGGCACACTCTACACCCAACCGATTAACCATTTTGCCTTATGACAAAACGTTGGTCGACTTTAAGCGAGTCCATTTGGTCGGCCTTCATAAAATCGTTGAAACACGGGCAGGATATTCTATGGCGTTTGGCGCTTGTTCATTTATGCTTCGGAGTGATTTGGTGAAAATGATGCGAGATCAGCAACGGCAGTTACTCGATAATACGCAGGCTTTTGAAACCATTACCGATGAAATGTTGGCAAAAGCTGATCAAAAACCATGATAGAGCGCTCATCGGAGTGCTCTTTTTTTGTGTTATAATAGGTACAATTGAGGTGGCTTATGGAAAAATTGACCCCAATGATGAAGCAATATTTCGATGTTAAAAACAATTATCCAGA
Source organism: Erysipelotrichaceae bacterium (assembly GCA_030694975.1). GTDB lineage: Bacteria > Bacillota_I > Bacilli_A > Erysipelotrichales > Erysipelotrichaceae > UBA2227. The sequence continues at coordinate 110,492 of JAUYTU010000020.1, forward strand.
CGCTTTGTTATTCTATCGTCTGGGAGATTTTTATGAATTATTTTACGAAGATGCAAAACTCGTTTCTTTAGAGTGCGATTTAGTGTTGACTTCACGTGGCGCAGGTAATGATCAGAAAGCGCCGATGTGCGGCGTACCTCATCATGCGGTAACACCATATATTCAGAAACTGATTGGCAGAGGCTATAAAGTTGCAATCGTTGAACAATTGGAAGATCCGGCACTTGCCAAAGGTTTAGTGAAAAGAGATGTTATCCGCATAATCACGCCGGGTACAGTCATGGATGAGAATGCGGATGAAAAAAGTGAAGTTTACATCGCTGCAGTTGAAGATGATATTACGGGTTATGCGATTGCTGCTTGTGAAATGGCGAGTGGAAAAACAGTGGTTAGAAGAATCGAACATTCACGATTTGAATTGATACAATATTGTCTTAGAAACAACATTCGGGAAATCGTCTTTCACAATTTGATCGGCGAACGTGTTTTAAAGCGCATTCGAGAAATCCCGAATCTGATGATTTCGTTCTGTGACGAATATCAAGCGGATGATTATTATCAACCGTTAATCGAGCACGTTCAACGCGAATCACTTCAAAAAGCATACGGACGGTTGGTCAATTACTTACAGTCTACACAGTTTAAAACATTAACACATTTACAAAGAGTCGAAGTCGACGATGTACAAACATACTGTGAGTTGGACTTTTCAACAATAACCAATTTGGAATTAGTCTCTCCGCTTCGATCCAACGGTAAGAATCTGACATTATTCAGCTATCTGGATCAATGTAAAAGTACCATGGGCAGTCGACTGTTGAAAAGTTGGATTGAAAAACCGTTGACTCAGATATCAGAAATTCACTATCGACAACATCAAGTGAAAACATTAGTTGAGGATTTTTTGTTAAGGGATCAATTGATACAACACTGTAAAGGTATATATGACTTACAACGGATTTGTGCAAAAATTGCTTTTCGAAGTGCGATACCCCAAGACATGATGCGACTCATGCGATCATTGCGACAGATTACACCTATGAAGGAGTTGCTGCTTACTGCGGATTCATTTGGTTGGGTGGATAAAATTGATCCGTTAGGGGAGCTGCTCACAATATTGGAAAATTGTTTAGCTGAAGAAGTTCCGATAACCGCAAAAGAGGGTGGTATATTCTTGGACGGATTTAACGAATTGTTGGATCATTACCGGGATGTTACAACGGGTGGAAATCGTTGGTTATTAGAATTTGAAAGCCGTGAGAAAGAGCGTACGGGAATCAGAAACCTGAAAGTCGGGTACAATCGCGTATTTGGCTACTATATCGAAATATCCAAAGGCAATATGGGGCTGGTCAAAGATGAGTTTGGCTATATTCGCAAACAAACCCTGACCAACGGAGAACGTTATATATGTGAAGAGTTGAAAAGCAAAGAAGATGAACTTTTACATGCTAAGGAAAGATCGATTCGACTCGAGGAAGAATTGTTTAATAAACTGACTACGGAAGTATCAGCTTACTTACCCAAAATTCAAATTGTCGCTGCTTTTGCGGCAACCGTGGATGCATTAGTCGCACTTGCTCAGACCAGCAGTCAAAGTGGGTTTGTGCTGCCAACCTTTAGTGAAGAAAGAGCGATTCATATTGAGGAAAGTAAACATCCGCTGTTGGCTTCGTCTCAACTAAAACATGAGGTTGTTTCTAATTCATTAGATATGAATATAGAAGACATCGTATTTGTTTTAACTGGTCCGAATATGGGCGGTAAAAGTACGTATATGAGACAAGTTGCTCTAGCAGCTATCATGGCGCAGATGGGGTGCTATGTCTTAGCTAAAAAAGCAGTTATGCCGGTTTTTGATCGTATATTTACACGAATGGGAGCAAGCGATGATATTTTAGGTGGGAAATCAACGTTTATGGTTGAGATGAATGAGGCAAACACAGCGCTTCAGAAAGCAACCCCATCTTCTTTAATCTTGTTTGATGAAATCGGTCGAGGCACTTCAACCTATGATGGAATGGCTTTGGCTCAGTCAATTATTGAATATATAGCGACGATTACAAAAGCAAAAACGATATTTTCTACGCACTATCATGAATTGACTGCGCTTGCGGATTCTTTGACAGGGGTAGTCAATGTTTTTGTTCAGGTATATGAAAAAGATGAAGAAATTACCTTTTTGTATCGAGTAAAAAGAGGCAAGGCGGATAAGTCTTATGGAATTAATGTGGCAAGGTTGGCGCATTTGCCGGATGCCGTCATTCATCGCGCCAAAGATTTGTTAAAGCAGCTCGAGAGTCGCCGGCGTGTTGTCCAACAATCCATGGATGTGGTTGAAATTGTTCATGTTCCTAAACATTTGGAGGAAATACAACGTATTTTGGATGCTATATCGATTGATACAATTACACCTCTTCAAGCGTTGACTTTGCTTGATGAACTTAAAGAGAAGTCGAAAGGGGTGAAGTAATGGGTATCATATTAAAACTGGATGATCATCTTACCAATATGATTGCGGCGGGTGAAGTTGTTGAGCGTCCAATGGGTGTAGTGAAAGAATTGGTTGAAAATGCCATTGATGCTAAGGCCACACGAATTGAAATTTCTGTAACTGAAGGTGGATTACAATCAATTGTGGTCAGTGATAACGGTTTGGGGATGGATCCGCAAGATGCCAGCCGTGCATTTGAACGTCATTCAACCAGTAAAATCAAGCAATCGCAAGACTTGTGGACGATTTCAACATTGGGTTTCCGCGGGGAAGCATTACCATCGATTGCTTCGGTTTCTCGTGTCGTATGTATGACGAATAATGGTGAAGCCGCAACGCGGGTCGAGATTCATTTTGGCAAGTTGGTCAGTGTAACGCCGTATGCATGTGCTTCAGGCACACATATTTCGGTTGAGGGTTTATTTTTAAAAACGCCGGCACGATTGAAACATATGAAAAGTGTTCAGTATGAAACTGCGATGATTGTTGATGTTGTGGAGAAGTTCACGTTATGTTATCCGGATATTGCGTTTGTTCTGACGTGCGATCAAAAATCGGTCGTTATGACCAATGGCAGTGGCTCGCTGAAAGAAGTTATATATCGTAAGTATGGCAGTGAAATCGCCAGAAATGTAGTCGAATTTTCAAAGACAAGTTACGACTTCTCTTTGTCGGGAGCCATTGTTTTACCTCACGTTTCACGTTCGTCCCGAAATGACATGATTTTGTTTGCTAATCGGCGTCTGATTCGTTCCATTCGACTTCAACGTGCGATTATGCAGGCTTTTAAATATTATTTGCCAGATGATCGTTATCCCATCGTCATATTGAATGTAAATATGGATCATCAACTGGTTGATGTGAATGTTCATCCGTCAAAATGGGAAATTCGTCTATCAAAAGAACAGCAGGCTGAATTGTTCATTACGGAAACGATTGAGGAATTATTGAAAGTACATATGAATGTGGCGTTGGCACGTGAGCAAGTTTTCCGCCCGACGGTAACGGAGATCATTTCATTATTTCCGACTGTGAACGAAACGCCGGTGGTAATGATTAAGGAAGATGAAAATCACTATGATTCTGATTCGTTGGATGAGGAAAAGAGTTCGAATGTACAGAACTCAAATCCAACGTTCAATGTATTTTCTGAAATGATCGCACTGGCGCAACTCCACCAAAAGTATATTTTAGCTCAAGGGGAGGCAGGACTCTATATATTGGATCAGCACGCTGCGATGGAACGAATTCGTTATGAACATTTTCAAAAACAGTTGTTGCATGGTGATCAAAGCATGCAACCGCTACTTCTGCCAGTGATTATTGAGGGTAGAAAAAAGTCGCAAATGCGTTTTGACGAGCTGGTCAGGATGTTATCGACTGTTAAAATTGAGGTGGAATTATTTTCTGACTCACAGTTTATCATCCGTCAGCTCCCGGTTTGGATGAGTGAAATTGATGCACAAGCAGCCATCGAGGATCTGTTCGAGTCATTTGAAAATGATGTTTGGCAAGATGAAGAGTCTTTACGTAAGGCTGCAATTGCCTCGTTGGCTTGTCATAGTTCTGTTCGGTTCAATCAAAACTTAAGTGTCGAGCAGATGCAAACGATTATTGACGGATTAGGTCACTGTCAACAGCCGTATCATTGTCCCCATGGTCGTCCGACCTTTGTTTTAATTGATGCGAACCGACTTTTGAAGGAGTTTAATCGATGAAGAAGGTGTTGGTCGTTGCCGGGGTAACCGGCGTCGGTAAAAGTGCTTTCGGAGTTGAATTGGCGAAACTTTTCAATGGGGAGATTATTAGCGGTGACTCTGTTGCTTTATATAAAGAGTTGACAATTGGCAGCGCAAAAATCCATTCAGATGAGATGGATAATATTAATCATCACGGAATCAATCTTCTGACGTTAAAGGATACGTTTAATGTGCGTGATTTTCAGAAATATGGCCGAGAGAAAATTGATGAAATCATTGAACGTGGTAAACTTCCGATTATTGTGGGCGGTACCGGGCTGTATATCCGAGCGCTACTGTATGATTATGAATTTCAAGATGAGCAGGAAGTTGATCTTGATTGGATGGAAACATTGTCAAACGATGAATTACATCAAGAGTTAAGCATCGTTGATCCCCAACAAGCGGCCTTGATTCACAAAAATAACCGAAAACGTGTAATTCGGGCACTCTCGATTACCAAATCCAGTCAAAAGAGTAAGACTGAACTTATTTCAGAACAGTCACATTCGTTGGTTTACGATGCATTCATACTGTCTTGCATGATGCCAAGAGAACATTTATATGAGCGACTAAATCTTCGGGTTGAGAAAATGATGGAAGCGGGGTTGCTTGAAGAGGTCAGACAGGCAATAACTATTGCCGGATGGGATCATCCTGCGATGGCTGCGATTGGATATAAAGAGTTTAAGTCCTTTTTTGAGGGTGATAGTGATTTAGGAACTGCCGTTGGCTTGGTCAAACGCAATACACGCAGATTTGCGAAGCGCCAGATCACGTGGTTTAAACACCAAATGTCTTGTCGTTGGGTGGATATGAGTAATGAAAATGATGTGAGTCAAACAATAGAAGAGGTAGATGTATGGATGAGTCGTTAGCAAGGATTCGTTTGTTAATTGGAGATGAAAACACAAAGTTCATATCTGAAAAATGTGTGATGGTCGTTGGTTTGGGCGGTGTAGGTGCTATTGCCGCAGAATCTTTGGCTCGTTTTGGCATCGGAAAGTTGATTCTGATCGATCATGATGTTGTGGTCAATAGTAATCTGAATCGTCAGATGCATGCCACATTGGAAACAGTTGGAATGAAAAAAGTGGATGCAATGATTAATAGGATTCATTCAATCAAGTCGGACTGTAAATTGGTTGGGTTGGATTTGTTTGTATCCAAGGAATCACTGGATTTAATGTTTGAACATAACGTAGATTATGTCATCGATGCGATTGATACCGTTGGGAGTAAATGTGATCTGATTGAACATTGTCAAAAGAATGAAATCAAAATAATCAGTAGTTTGGGAATGAGCAATCAGATGGATCCTACTCAGGTAAAAATCGTGCGATTAAAGGATACCTTTGAAGATCCGCTTGCGAAAGTAGTGCGTTATCAGATACGTAAGCGAGGTCTTAGTGATAAAATAGATGTAGCTTTCTCAGAGGAGAAACCCATCAGACAAACGGTAGAACTTAATGACAGTGAAGTCCGTAAGGTACGGATGCCACCGGCCAGTTCGCCTTTTGTACCCAATGCGGCAGGGTTAGCTTGTGCGTCCTTTGTAATCAGAAAGCTATTGGAGGAAACAATATGAAAGAAATCGTGTTAGGTGGCGGATGTTTCTGGGGAGTCCAGGAGTATTACCGTCGTACCAAAGGAATCTTAGAAAGTAAAGTCGGTTATGCACAAGGGTCCAAAGATAACCCAAGTTATCAGGAAGTGTGCACAGGAATGACGCATCACGCTGAAGTTGTTTATTTACAATACGATGAAACCGTCATCGAATTGCCAAAAATACTTGAACATCTGTTTCGGATGATTGATCCGACTTCATTGAATAAGCAAGGTGGGGATATTGGAACTCAATATCGTACCGGTGTGTATTTTGTGGATGATGCGGATGAGGTAGTGGTTCGTGATTATTTGGCTGAGCAACAACCGAAGTATAAAAAGCCAATCGTTGTGGAAGTATCCAAATTGATGAAGTTTTACAATGCAGAGGATTATCATCAGCTGTATCTGGTTAAAAATCCGACCGGTTACTGCCATATTAATATGGGATTATTGAAACCAGAAGAGCGAAAAGATGTATTCTAGCAGCGAAAGCTGCTTTTTTGTTGGAGAAAAGCAAATCACATCGTATAAGTTAAGGGGTGATTGAATGCTAGAAATAGAAAGACTGACAAAACTGTTTTCGTTGAATAGTGGTTGTGATAACGTTTCGCTAATGTGCAGAAAAGGCGAGATTCATGGTGTATTGGGTAGAAACGGCAGTGGTAAAACGACGTTATTTCGTTGTTTACTCAAATTAATACCTTGTGACGATGGTGAGGTGAGGCTTGATAGTTCAATGCCTGCGATTCGTCAATATGGATATCTTCCGGAAGAGAGAAGTGTAATTTCTGATTTGCGCGTTACTGAGATGATTGACTTTTTTGCTTCATTGAAACAGATGAGTAAAAATGAGAAAAAAGATGAAAAAGCGGTGTGGCTACGGAAATTGGAATGTGAACATTTGGAGTTTAAGAGATTACGAGAATGTTCAAAGGGAAATCAACAGAAGGTACAATTGATTTGTTCGCTCATTCATCGTCCGGATGTTTTGATTCTGGATGAACCGCTGACTGGATTGGATGTTTCAAATGTCCGATTGTTTAAGCAGGTGATTGCTGATTATGCTCATCGTGATAAAATCGTTTTGTTGTCCAGTCATCAGTACGAAGAAATCGAACCTCTTTGCGATTATCTGACAGTACTAGATAAGTCCAAAGTAATCCTTCAAGGGAAACTGCGAGATATAAAAAGGAATCATCCGACCAAGACGGTGTCAGTAAGTGAAGATGCTCATATGATTTATGCATTGCAAAAGGGGGTCGTCGATGTTCGTCAAGAAGGGAATACGACGAAGTATATATGCAAAAATGAGTCCGATGCGCTTAACATTGCGACTTTAGCCCTGAAGAATCGAGATGGCAGGACAATTAAGGTGGAGTCACTGACTCTTAAAGAATTGGTAGGTGATCAACATTGAAAGCATTGATAGCTTTTTCGTTGAATCGGCGCTTGAATAATCCGGTGTCATGGATGTTATTTGCCTTTAGTTTCATCCTGTTCGGAGTGGTCTTGTTCGCTGACATTTTACTCGTTTCATTGGCTCCTGCACTCGTAGTGCCACGTTCAATTCACATGAATTGGCAGATGCTCGAGGTAGTAGGTGAATACTTACCTGCTAACTTCATATATCAGTCAGATCTGATGAAGGCAGATATTCAGATTCAATTAAAGGATGATGGATATTTAGTTGTTGGACATATTAGTGTTGAGGATAAGCAATTTATTGATCACTTAATTCATGGCTATCACAGAATTTCGATGGTAGAGAAAATGCCCGATCATTTGGTTTCTTTGCTTGATCAAGTGATGATTGCAAATATTGAGTGGGAGAATATCGTTGAAGAGCCACGTAATCATTTAGGGTTTATGGTTATTACATCGATTTACTTCATGTTGTTGAGTTTTTCGACGGCGGTTGCCAATGAAGTTGTTAATGAGAAAACTTCAAATGTCATTGAGGTCATTCTTACTTCAGTAAGCCATAAAGAGCATTATTACAGTAAGCTTTTGATTGGTTGGTTCACGATGTTATCTCAGTTGGTGATTCATGGTTTTGGTCTGATCTTTTGGTTGATGGTTCGCGTTGCGTTTGATAGTGGAGGGGGTTTGCTAGAGCTGCTTTACCGATGGCAATGGATATTGGTTCAATATCAATCCATCGAAGAATGGTTACATTCGTACAATATTGGAATAACGGAAATAAGCACGGTTATTCTGTGTGCGATCTTTTTGATGCTGGGGATATTGCTTGTTCAGTTGTTAATGGTTCTGGTTTCGGTTCATATAAACAGCATTGAAGAAGCTGCAGCAATTCAAGGTCCGTTCTATTTGGGGATGCTTATCGTATATTACATGGCTATTTTTATAAACTCATCTGAACAACTAAATCAAGGATGGGGTTACCTATTTTCATATACACCAATCCTATCGATGTTGTTTATGCCATCGAGATTACTAAGCACAAATGTCACGATTTCCGAGTTAGTTTTATCATTAGGGATAGCCCTTTTAACACTTATAATATTCTTAATTCTAGGGGAAGATTACTATCGTAAGAACTTACTTAAAGGCAGTACGAAGAGCACATTTGTGAAAAATGAAGTATAATGTTCACAATATAATATAATAATCACAAGTTATTAAATAATTTGTGAAATGTAGGACAATTGTCTTACGAACTCATTGACACTTGTTTCATTTGTGTATATAATTCACATTGCAAGGAGGAAATTTAGATGAAGAAATTATTATTATTAGCTATTGTTGCAATAACCGTTTTGGCTGGATGCACCAAGGCACCTGTTTACAAAGTCGGTGTAGGAAGCGTTACTACCGTACAACCGCGCGCTGCAGTTGTTGAAACTGCTGGTCGCATTCGTGTTAACACAACCATTGCTACCGTTGTCTTAGACAAAGATGGCAAATTCGTATCCGTAGAAATCGATGTTGCTCAACAAGATGGCACATTCGATGTAGTTGGTGCTATTGTTAAAGCTGAGGCTGCTCCTACCAAAAAGGAAAAAGGCGCTGCTTATGACATGAAAAAGGCTTCGGCTATCGGTAAAGAATGGGACGAACAAGTCAAGGCATTGGAAGCTTGGATGATCGGTAAAACGTTGGCAGAAGTCAAAGCATTACCATTAACCGAGGGTAAGGTCAAAGACGGCGAAGATTTGAAGTCTTCCGTAACTATCACTGTTACTGATTACTTGGCTGCAGTTGAAAAAGCTGTTGCTAATGCTGTTGAATTAGAAAATGTTGCTAAAGTTGGTGGTGCTTCCGTATCTTCCATTCAACCGCGTGCTGCTGTTGCTGAAACTGCTGGTCGTATCCGCGTTAACGTAACTTTTGCAGCTGTTGCTTTGGATAAAGACGGTAAAGTCATTGCTGCTGTGGTTGACACTGCTCAAAACGATGGTACTTTCGATATTCTTGGCGTAATCGTCAAAGCTGAAGCTGCTGGCACCAAAAAAGAAAAAGGCGCAGCTTATAACTTGAAAAGTGTGTCGGCTATTGGCAAAGAAGCGAACGAACAAATTGCTGCTCTTGAAGCTTGGATGGCTGGCAAAACATTGACAGAAGTCAAAGCGTTGCCGTTAACCGAAGGCAAAATTAAAGACGGCGAAGATTTGAAATCTTCCGTATCTGTAAATGTTACTGACTACTTGGCTGCTTTCGAAAAAGCGGTCGGCGTTGCTAAAGATTTAGCTGCTAAATAGTTTACTCAAAAGGAGAGAATCATCTCTCCTTTTTTAATGCTCTGATTTGATAACTACGTTTTCTCTTTCTTAGTTCATCAAGATTTTTTGTTAACATAATTTCATATTGACTGGAGGATTCGGGTTGAAAAAAGCGGACATCTTGGATCTTTTCCGGTAAGTATGCCAGTTTAGGCCAAACATCCGGACGATCATAAGGATACTTGTCTTCTTCTTTTAAATCAAGGGGAGTCAATCGAAGATACTTTGGAATCTGATGGTTTTCTTTTTCAATCAAACGTAGGGCGGCATCAATTGCGTTGATGCCGCTTTTTGATTTTGGCGACAGACACAAATCAATTACCGCAACACTTAGCGGAATCCTTGCCTCAGGAAAACCGACTCGACGGGCCGTATCACAGGCGGTGATCGTTCGTGCCACAATCGCAGGGTTAGCCAATCCGACATCTTCATAGGCGGTTACCAACAGTCTGCGTTCAATAGAGTCGATATCGTTGGCTTGAATGAGTCTTGCCAAATAATACATAGCCCCTTCAACATCACTGCCACGAATGGATTTCTGAAAGCCGGAGAGCAAGTCGTAGTATCCATCGCCTTCATCCTCGCTGGCACTGGATACAATTCGTACATACTGCAAGACAATTGGTAAGGTTATCTTACAATCAACAGCCGCAGTTGCTGCTATCTCTAAAACATTGAGTGCGTAACGAATATCTCCATTGCAAGCCCTGACGATGGCATCGGCAGCATCTTCATCAAGGGTGTATTCATTGTTCAATCCTTCAGGGTGAGTTAACGCACGGGTAAGAGCATCTTTACATTGAGATTCAGTCAGCGGATAGAATTCAAAAATGTGACAGCGAGAACGAATGGCGGCGTTAATCGCAAAATAAGGATTAGCAGTGGTGGCACCAATTAATGTAATCGTTCCATCTTCAATATGAGGTAACAGATGATCCTGCTTATCACGGTTAAGACGATGGACTTCATCCATTATGACAACAAGTCCATCGGTCATCTTGGCCTCCGCAAATATCTGGTCCAACTCTTTTTTATTGCCTGTTACCGCATTGAACATGCGATACGGCCGCTTGAGCTGTTTTGCCATAGCGATAGCAACGGTTGTTTTGCCTGTACCTGGAGGACCAAAGAAGATCATTGAAAACAATTGGGATGAAATCATGCAACGGCGAAGAACGCCATCACCTTGAACCAAGTGGTCTTGTCCGATGATTTCATCGATATGATTCGGTCGAATTCGATAGGCTAAGGGTTGTTTCATAAAAATCACTCCTATAAGTATTTTAACAGAAGCGAAAAGATAGTAAAATGAAGATACGGAAATTAACGAGGTATATCATGCAGATCGTATTACAACGAGTCAAAGGTGCTAGTGTTTGTGTCAATAAACAGATTGTTGGTTCGATTGACGCCGGTTTTTTACTTTTGGTCGGAATCGAAAATACGGATACTGCGCAAATCATTGAGAAAAATGCGCGAAAGATAGCGAATTTTCGGGTATTTGAAGATGAACAAGGTAAAATGAATTTAAGTATATTGCAATCAGGCGGGGCGATACTGAGTGTTTCACAGTTTACCTTATGTGCAAACATGGATAAAGGCAACCGTCCGGGTTTTGATCAAGCAGCCCTTCCCGAAGCGGCTATACCGTTATTTGATTTATTTAATGAGCACTTAAAATCATTTGGAATTAAGGTTGAAACCGGTACATTCGGTGCACATATGGAAGTTACGCTGGTCAATGACGGACCCGTAACTTTCATCATCAATCATAAATAGGAGGAAACAGACATGTCAGAAATACTTGATGGAAAGTGGTTATCATCCACGATCAGAGAAGAACTTAAAGAAAAGGTCGATCAGTTGAAAGGTGTTCGTTTGCCAAAACTGGTAGTTGTTTTGGTTGGCGATGACCCAGCATCGCATACGTATGTTAATGCAAAGGAGAAAGCATGCAAAGATGTAGGTTTTGTCTCTAAGGTTCATCGGTTAACTGTTGAAACGACCAATGAAGAGCTATTGGCGTTAATTCAAAGTTTAAATGAGGATGAAACCGTGGACGGTATTTTGGTTCAGATGCCGATTCCAAAGCACTTGGACAGTAAAGCGGTGATTATGGCGATTGACCCAGAAAAGGATGTGGATGGCTTCCATCCGATCAATGTCGGTAAATTACATAGCAATGAAAGAACGTTTGTTCCGTGCACACCACTGGGTGTTATGAAGTTGTTGGAAGCTTATAATATCGATGTTGCCGGAATGAATACAGTCGTTTTAGGAAGAAGTCATTTGGTGGGCCGCCCGATTGCTCAGCTATTAGTTAACGCGAATGCGACGGTAACTATTTGTCATTCACGATCAAAGCACATTGATGAAATTTGTCGACGTGCAGATTTGATCGTTGCAGCTGTTGGAGTGCCTCACTTTGTTAAAAAGGATTGGATTAAAAAAGGCGCGGTTGTGGTTGATGTGGGTATTCATCGCAGTGAAGATAATAAAATCATCGGTGATGTCGTTGCGGATGCAATGGAATCTGCTTCTTTTATGACTCCAGTTCCAAAAGGTGTCGGACCGATGACCATTGCTATGTTGCTGTCAAATACGTTTGATGCGTACCAACAGCATTTGAAAGGATGATGTTTATGATTGAGTATGGGTTGGATGATGTTGTTGAGATGAAAAAAGAGCATCCGTGTTATAAGTCGAAACAATGGAAGATTATCCGCATGGGTGCAGATATCAAGATAAAATGTCTCGGCTGTGGAGCTGCAATCATGTTTGATCGTAGTGAATTTGAGAAAAAGTTAAAAAAAGTCGTGAAAAGAGCATCGACAGAAAGCAATGATTGAAGTTTGCTTGGATATTGTGTAAACTATAGAAGTTGTTTGAAAGGATGATCTTATGCCTCTAACTGCTGGAATCGTCGGTTTGCCCAATGTCGGTAAATCCACACTGTTTAATGCCATTACGCAATCTCAAGTCGAAGCTGCTAACTATCCCTTTGCGACGATAGCACCCAATGTCGGTGTTGTGGAAGTTCCGGATGACCGCTTGGATTTTTTAACGAAACAATTTAATCCAAAGAAGACGATATTTACAACCTTTGAGTTCACCGATATTGCTGGTCTTGTCAAAGGTGCTTCCAAAGGGGAAGGTCTGGGAAATCAGTTTTTGTCGCATATTCGTGAAGTGGATGCGATTTGCCATGTCGTCCGTTGTTTTGAGGATGATCAAATCACGCATGTTGAAGGTAAAGTAGATGCTATCCGTGATATTGAAATCATTCACCTCGAACTGGCGTTAGCCGATTTATCTACGGTAGAAAATCGGATGGGCAAAGTTGAGCGTAAAGCTAAGACCAATGACAAGGAAGCTATTTTAGAACTTTCACTTTTAAAACGTCTTCAAGAGCTTCTTTTAGCCGGGCTAATGGCTAGGAGTATGGATCTGACACAAGAAGAAGAGAATGTCTTAAAAAGTTTCCATCTGCTGACCGCGAAACCGGTTATCTATATAGCCAATATGTCCGATGAGGATATCGTTGATCCAAATACCAACAGTCATTATCAGAAAGTCGTTGAGTATGCTCGCTTGGAGAATAATCAAGTCATTCCCATTTGCGCTAAAATTGAAGAAGAATTAGCGATGTTGGAAAAAGATGAAAAGCTAGTTTTTCTTCAAGAGTTAGGTATTCAACAATCCGGTTTGGATAAAATCATTTGGTCAGCGTACAAACTGTTGGGATTATGTACATTTTTCACTGCCGGTCCTCAGGAAGTTCGCGCGTGGACATTTATTAAGGGGACTAAAGCACCTGCCGCAGCTGGCATCATCCATTCTGATTTTCAACGGGGGTTCATCAAGGCTGAAACTTACTCTTTTGAGGATTTTGTGGTTTATAAAGCGGAGTCAGCATTGAAAGAGGCTGGGAAATTACGGATTGAAGGTAAAGAATACATGGTTCAAGATGGAGATGTCATGCATTTTAGGTTTAATGTGTGATTTGATTGGATGAAGTTTTCCAATATCTGTGCTAAAATGAATGTACAGATAAGGAGGAGTAATCATGAAATTAATCCTGGCGATTGTATCCAACGACGACAGTTCTAGCGTTTCTGCAGCTTTAACGAAAGAGAATTATTCCGTAACCCGATTGGCTACGACCGGCGGTTTTCTGCGATCTGGAAATACGACGATCATCGTAGGGACAGAAGATGACCGTGTTGAACATGCCATCGAACTGATTGGCAATGAAAGTAAACGCAGAACGGAAATTGTTCCCTCCACGGCTTCGTATGATATTGGACGATATGCTTCATTTCCTGTTGAAGTACAGGTTGGCGGGGCAACGATATTTGTGTTAGATATTGAGCAATACGTAAAATTATAATAACAAAGGCGGAAATTTCCGCCTTTTATTTATCTTAGTTTTAGTTCGAAATCGAGGATGGCTTCTTCGATTTCTTTTTCTTGAAGTTTCTCGAGTAATGCCAATAGAAAATCATTTCGCTTTTCCTCGTTTGCTCCATAGTTATCTAACCCCGCAAACGTGTCATCCGCTTTACTTGTATAATACATGATATCGCCATTATCCATCAGTACAATTAACCAACGAACACCAATGCTTGTAATCATTAAACCCATTAATTCTAGGGAATACCCTTTATTCAGAACATTAAACTCGCCTTCGTTAAGTACAACGCCATGGACGGTACGTAATAAATTAGCATTGGGGAAGGTGTGATTGAAGATCCACTTTACTTGCGGCGCTCTGCGAAATACTCCGTCAATGAACTTTTCATTATGTTCGTTTAGTATGCCGTAATCACAATGAGCGATTGCGGAAAGGGGTAAGTCATCGTCCATGCTGAAATCAGAAACAGAATCATAGAGTGACAATACATACTCATGATCGATCGTGCGGATAACCGTTTCTCTGGTTAAAGGGATGTCTTCTTGCTTGGCATACACAAAGCAACCGTTTTTTTCCAACTCATCTTGGCATGTTAAAGATGCGATATCATTGCCAAGTTTAGTCATGAGGTGTGTTTGCCAGCCCTTGGCTAAAAAACTGTTAACCAAATGCGTTGTTGATCCACCGGTTTCGGTGAAAATCTTGGCTGGTTGGTAGGGAAGAAGCGCTGAATGTTGCGTGCTGAAGATCTGTCTTTGGGCAAAAGTTCCGAAAATTACAATTGATTTCATAAGCGCCTCCTTGTAAATGTATGATAACATACCGAAAATCTTTTTTGTGAAAAAAATAGAAAATGTTGGATTTTCAATGTTGGATTTTCAATCATTGTTGTGTGATGTGAAAAAAATCTGAAAATGTTATAATAGAAACGAACTGAATGAATGAGGTGATATTGTGCGTATTGGACAATCCACAGATATCCATGCATTGATCGAGGGCAGACCGTTGATCCTGGGCGGTGTAACCATTGATTATCCGCTGGGCTTATTGGGACACTCGGATGCGGATGTGCTTTTACATGCGATTTGTGAGGCCCTTATCGGGGCCATGGGGTTGGGTGACATCGGAAAACATTTCCCTGACACCGATGCAACTTATAAAGGCATATCATCGATGATCCTGTTAGAAAAGACATGGCAGTTAATGGATAATGAGGGCTATCAATTGGTCAATCTAGACAGTCTGCTTTTGATTGAGAAACCTAAAATTGCGCCATATATCGATGATATGAAGAAGAATATTTCGAAAGTTTTGCGTTGTGAATTATCGCAAGTGAATGTCAAAGCTACGCGTGGTGAAAAGCTAGGATTTATTGGGCGCCAGGAAGGTGTGATGGCACAAGCCATCGTATTATTAGAAAGGAAATTATAAAATGAAAAGAGTTCGCGTGCGTTATGCACCAAGTCCGACCGGACATTTACACATCGGGAATGCACGTACCGCATTGTTTAACTATTTGTTTGCCAAACATTACGAAGGCGACTTTGTGTTGAGAATTGAAGATACCGATCTGGAGCGTAATGTCGAGGGTGGTGAAGAATCTCAACTGTATTATATGCATTGGTTGGGTATTGATCCCGATGAATCCCCAAAAAATCCAGGCGCTTATGGCCCATACCGTCAAATGGAGCGTTTGGCTATTTATCAAAAACATACCGAATGGCTGATTGAAAAAGGCTTTGCGTACAAATGTTATTGTACATCCGAGGAGTTGGATGAAGACTATCAAAAGCAAGTAGAAGCCGGGGTTGCGGCTACACGATACAATCGTAAATGTTTACATTTAAGTAAAGAATTGTTAGAAGATAATCATCAAAAGCAATTGCCATATACTGTTCGCATCCGGGTTCCGGATAACGATACCTATACATTCCATGATATGATTCGCGGCGATGTAACTTTTGAATCAAAGGACATCGGGGATTGGGTACTGGTAAAGGCCAATGGCATACCGACGTATAACTATGCGGTCGTCATTGATGATCATCTGATGGCGATTACTCATGTTTTCCGCGGGGAAGAACATCTTTCCAATACACCAAAACAGTTGATGCTGTATCGTATGTTTGGTTGGGAAGTGCCGCAATTTGCTCATATGACGTTAATTGTGAATGAACAACGTAAGAAACTCTCTAAACGGGATAATTCCATTATGCAATATATGAGTCAGTATAAAGATTTGGGCTACTTGCCACAGGCAATGTTTAATTTCATGGCCTTGTTGGGTTGGTCACCCGATGGCGAGCAGGAAATCTATTCTCCGGAAGAATTGGTTAAAGTTTTCGATGAAAAACGTCTTTCAAAATCACCATCCATGTTTGATAAACAAAAACTGACATGGGTCAATAATCGTTACATCAAGGAAATGCCGCTTGCGGATGTCGTAGCACTTTGCAAACCTTTTTTGCAGAAGGAGTTCGACTTAAGTTCGCATAGTGAAGTGTGGATTGAAAAACTCGTAGCTTTATTCCATGACCAATTATCCTATGGACATCAAATCACCGAATTAGCAGCTCTGTTTTTCAGTGCACCGGAAACGTTGGAAGAAGATGCGAAGGAAGCTCTGGCGTGGGAAACGACACCGGTTATTGCGAAAGCATTTATAGAGTATTTGCCTTCGGAGTGGACCGTTGAAAACCTTAAACTAGCGATGGACGCGGTTAAAAATGAAACCAAAATAAAAGGGAAGCCGTTGTTTATGGGATTAAGGGCCGCAACGACCGGTCAGTGTCACGGACCTGACCTTATGAGTACGATATTCCTTTTAGGAAAAGATGAAGTAAGTAAACGATTAAATCAGATATAGTTAAAAATAGCGGGAGGTGGTCGCATGTTTGAGTTGTTGGCAGAGAAGAAGGTCATGCGTGACCCTATTCACGAATATATCCACATTCAGTACAAGGTCATTTGGGATAGCATCGATTCTTTGGAATTTCAACGTTTGCGTCGAATTCATCAATTGGGACCGACGTTTCAAGTGTATCACACGGCGGAACATTCCCGTTTTTCTCATTCGCTTGGCGTTTATGAGATCGTACGACGGATGGTTGAGGAAGTTGAAGGTGTAAAGGAGCATTTAAGTGAGTTTGAGCGGGTTGCTGTGATGCTTGCAGGATTATTGCACGATCTTGGACACGGACCTTTCTCGCATGCCTTTGAATTAATTCAAAATCATCATCATGAGTATTATACTGAACAGATCTTGCTTGGTGAGAGTGCTGTTCACCAAATCCTATCAAAGGCTGATGTAAATCTGCCAAAAGCGGTTGCGGATATCATTGCTCATCGCCACCCCAAAAAGCTGTTAACACAAATGATTTCCGGTCAACTGGATGCTGATCGGATGGATTATTTATTAAGAGATGCTTATTTTACAGGGACCAGTTATGGTCAGTTTGATTTAGAGCGTATCCTTCGCACGTTACGAGTTGCGGATGATCGACTCGTCGTAAAGGAAAGTGGTATGCACACCGTCGAAGATTACATCATGGCTCGCTATCATATGTACTGGCAAGTGTATTATCATCCGGTATCAAGAAGCTTCGAGGCGGTACTGATCAGTTTTTTCAGAAGAATGAAGGATCTGTATCATAACAATCCGCTATCGCTCACCGGATATGACATGTTTACACCTTTCTTAAAAGATGAAGTCGTCAGTATTGAAGATTATGTTTCAATGGATGAACCGGCATTTATGTACGGAATGTCCTTGTGCAAAAAACATCCGGACGCAATCCTTTCTGATTTGGCACGACGCTTACTTACTCGGGATTTATTCGGGTATTTGGATATTGACAATGAAAAGTCAGTTGCTGAAATGAAGAAGAAGGTAGAATTCTGCGGATTTAATTCAGAGTATTATTTTTCGGTCGATCGTGCGAAGCAACAACCGTATCAACCCTATCGAGGTAAGGACAGCTCAATGATTTGGGTCATGTTGAAAGATGGGCGGATTCGAGAACTGTCGGATGTTTCGGTCATTGTACAAGCGATTGTCAAAGGTGAGGATAAGAGTGATCGGAAAATGTTTTTCCCTAAATCGTGTGTCGAGGTAAACCATGAATGAATTTAAACTCAGAAGAGAGCAGCTACTGGCAGAGTTACCTTTAAATAGCATGGTCGTGTTGTTTGCGGGAAAAGGAGTCAAGCGTTCTGCAGATGCGGATTACCCCTTTGCGGTTAATCATAATTTTGCCTATCTGACCGGTATCGATGAGCCTGAAGCAGTTTTAATGATTGTCAAAATAAGACATCGTACAACTGCGACCTTGTTTATACGGGATATTGACCTTGCTTTACAGAAGTGGAATGGCAAGTATATTTCCATCGATGAAACGAAAAAAATAAGTGAGATTGATTCCGTTACATATCTGTCCGCGTTTGAGTCAACGTTTGTATCACAATTGACCAGAGCGGGAGTAAATAGACTTTACTTGGATCTTGAGCGCTTAAATCTGACGGACCGGCCGCTAGCGGGCGAGCCGTTTGCTAAGAAGATCAAAGAAGCATATCCGGCACTGACTCTGGAAAACATCTATCCGATGATTGCGACAATGAGAACGGTTAAGTCCGATGTGGAAGTTGAAAAGATCGAAAACTGTATATCTGTTACAAAATCAGCATTTGAACGTATGGTTAGAAACGCTCGCAACAGCAATTTTGAATATGAGTTACAGGCGGAGTTTGAATACGAACTGAAACGTATTGGTGCCGCACCTGCTTTTGAGATGATTGTGGCTGGCGGAGGGCGTTCAACAGTGTTGCATTACGTTGAAAATAACGATGCTCTGAGTGAGGATGAACTAGTTCTGTGTGATATGGGAGCGTCTGTAGCGTTGTATAACTCCGATATCAGTCGAACCTTTCCTAAATCCGGGAAGTTCACCGATCGTCAGAAGCTCCTTTACAACATTGTCTTAGAGGCTATGGAGGCTGTTTTTGAAAAGATCAAACCGGGAGTTATGTTAAAAGAGCTAAACGATGTTGTTGTAAACTTATATGAAAAGCGCTTAAAGGAGATTGGTTTGATCAAAGAGCGCAGTGAGATATCGAATTACTACTATCATGGCGTATCACACTTCTTGGGCATGGATGTCCATGATGTGGGTCAGATTGAGAATATGGTACTGGTTGCCGGGAATGTTATTACGGTAGAACCGGGATTATATGTCGAAGCAGAATCCATCGGTATTCGAATCGAGGACGATGTGCTTGTTACTGAAGACGGATATCGCAATTTAAGCGAAAGTATCGTAAAGACAGTGGAAAAAATTGAAGCATTGATGAATAACGGCTGACAACCGTTATTTTTTTATTATTGAATATTATATGCACAAAAGTATGAATTTTGACACTTATCTGTGTATTACTGGTAAGTATAACTATTAGGTATTCATAATTCATCAAATAAACACGTTATTCCTCTTGACAATCATTGACGTTTCTATATAATTCAAGAAGAAAAAGGTATGATATGAAACATTTGCATCCTGTCATCTGTAGAGTTACACGCAAATCCGTCAGTGATGGAAAAAGCGAAGTCATTCACCTGGGTAAAGCCTATCTGACCCAGTTTTCCGACGGGATTTCATTGGTTTATCATGAGTCAGCCAACCAAGAGAACTGTAGAGTCACGTTGGAAGTCAATGATCAAACCATCACTTGCCTTCGCCAAGGGGAGTCAGTTACAATGTGTACCTGGCAACACCTTATACCTACTTCGATATCAACTAAGTCATCGTTTGGTCATCATATCTTCAATGTTATGTCCCACCGGGTCATCATTGAACGGGAATTGATACTGGTCGATTACGAATTGATGGTCGATTCGGATGTTATAGACCGCATTGAAATGAAGTGGGAAATTAAGGAGGATAACAATGAATCAAATTGAACTTAATCTAAAATCGATGATTCAGTCAACCGTGAAGAACGTGTTTGACCATGAGTTATCGTTGGATGATATTGTGATTGAGTTACCGAAGGATAAAGCGCATGGAGATTATGCGACCAATGTTGCGATGCGTCTGACGAAAATCTTAAAGAAAAATCCAAAAGAAATTGCCTCGGCACTTTTAAGTGGTTTTGATCATTCGGTTGCGGATGTTGAGAAAGCTGAAATTGCCGGACCTGGGTTTATTAATTTCTTTATTTTAAAAGAGTCTTTGGCATTGTTGATTGGAAAAATCATCGAAGCCGGGGATGACTATGGCAAAATAAATACCGGAAATGGTCTAAAGGTCAATGTTGAATACGTATCGGCGAATCCTACGGGAGATTTACATCCCGGTCATGCACGAGGCGCAGCCATTGGTGATTCAGTTACGCGAATCATGAAGTTTGCGGGTTATGATGTTACTCGGGAGTTCTATGTTAATGATGCGGGAAATCAAATCAATAATATGGCGCTTTCTTTACAAGCTCGTTATTACCAGGCATGTGGAATTGATCTTCCTTTACCTCAAGATGGATATTTTGGTAAAGATTTAATTGAAATTGCGGAAACGTTAAAGTCTGAAATCGGTGATATCAGATCCAAGGAAAATCCAATGGATAATGTGTTATTCTTTAAGGAATATGGACTGGTTGCTGAGCTTCAGAAATTGAAGGATGATTTGGCTTTGTTTAGAGTTGAGTTTGATGTTTATACTTCCGAACAAAGTATTTATGATCGTGGATTGGTTGAAAAAGCTTTACAACAACTTACGGATAACGGCATGACATATATATCTGAAGATGCTGTATGGCTGAAGACGATGCAGTTTGGTGATGATAAGGATCGCGTGTTGGTTCGTGGAAATGGATTGTATACCTATCTGATGCCTGACATTGCCTATCACTTGAACAAGAAAGACCGTGGATTCAAGAAGCTTGTGGACTTCTTGGGTGCAGATCATCATGGCTATATTATGCGTTTAAAAGCAGCGATTCAGGCATTGGGCTATCCAGCTGAGGATTTGGATGTTGATATCATCCAAATGGCTCGGATGATTAAGGATGGCGAAGAATTTAAGATGTCGAAGCGGACCGGTAAGGCCGTAGCATTGAAAGATTTGATTGAGACGGCGGGTGTAGATGCGATTCGTTATTTCTTCGTATCACGAGCTGCGGACACTCATATGGATTTGGATTTGGATATGGCTACCAAGCAATCCAACGAAAATCCGGTCTACTATGCGCAGTATGCGCATGCCCGTTTATGTTCGATTTTGCGTCAACAAGAAAAAATTATACCAGCGAATCACTTTGAGTTGATTAATCATGAAAAAGAAGTAGAATTATTAAAGCAATTGAATGAGTTTCCGTCAGTGGTTGCGGATAGTGCGTTTACGCGCCAGCCGCATAAGCTATGTAATTACATTCAAAAGCTTGCGCAATTGTTCCATAGTTTCTATAATGAGTGCTATGTATTGGATATGGAGAAACCGGAATTATCTGCGCAGCGTCTGGCATTGGTGAGGGCAGTTCAGATCACCTTGCATAATGCATTGAATTTAATCGGAGTTGAACCTGTCGAGCGAATGTAGCCCATGGGAGGAAAAGATGAGTAATAGATCGATGACAGATATTGCATATGAGTATATGCAAAGCAAAAATGGAGTACCATTTACAGTATTATGGTCAGAGGTGTGTAGCCGTTTAGCTTTTACACAGTCTCAGGCAGAGAATAAAATCGCTCAATTTTATTCGGCGATGATGTTGGACACACGATTTACAGCATTACCGGATAACAAGTGGGATTTACGTAAGAATTATAAGTATAAAGATACGCACTTTGACACTAGTTCAATCTTGATTGATGATGACATTGATTTGGATGATGAAGTCAGAGATGATGCCGAAGAAGCGGAAGAAGATGACGATTATGACGGGTATGTCGAAGAAAACGAAGAAGAGACCTTTTGATTTTTCTTGAAACGACGTGTGCCTTCTGTTAGAATAATAAAGGGCAGAGCGTCCCCTGGTTTTAGGGGGCGTTTTTTATTTTTATTTCAAAAAGAGAGGTAAGTTTATGGCTAAATACATATTTGTTACCGGTGGAGTAGTATCCGGTATAGGAAAAGGCATCATCGCAACGTCCTTGGGACGTTTGCTTAAAAACCGCGGATTAAAAGTATTCATGCAGAAATTTGATCCGTATATCAATGTTGACCCAGGAACGATGTCCCCCTATCAACATGGAGAAGTCTTTGTGACCAAGGATGGCGCTGAAACAGATCTCGATTTGGGTCACTATGAACGTTTCACGGATGAAGAATTGACACAAAATGCGAGCATTACAGCAGGTCGTGTTTATATGAACGTTATAACTAAAGAGCGTCGTGGTGATTACTTGGGAGCAACGGTTCAAGTAATTCCTCATATAACGGATGAGATTAAATCAAAAGTATACGAAGCGGCCCGCGAGTCGGGAGCAGATGTCATAATTACTGAGATTGGCGGAACTGTTGGTGATATTGAGTCTTTGCCTTTTCTTGAAGCTGCCCGTCAGGTTCATTCGGATAATGAAAGAGATGATGTTGTTTTTATTCATACAACATTGATTCCGAAGGTTCCGGCCAGTAATGAAATGAAAACCAAGCCGACCCAACACAGTTTTAAAGAGCTGATGTCCTTGGGTATTAAACCGAATATCATTGTTACCCGTTCAGATGAAGCGTTGACGCCAGATATGAAAAAGAAAATTGCTTTGTTCTGTGATGTTCGTGAACATGCAATTATTGAATCCGTGAATTTTGATAATATTTATGAAATTCCATTGTCATTTCAAAAACAAGGGTTTGATGACTACGTCGTTCACAAACTTTCACTGGATGTGCCGAAGGCAGATATGACAGAGTGGAAAGCCATGATTGATATGGCCAATAACCTGCCTTATACCGTTACGATTGGATTAGTTGGCAAATATGTGCAGTTGCATGATGCTTATTTATCGGTGGCTGAGTCATTGAAACATGCCGGCTATCCGGTAGGTGCGAAAATTGATATTCGTTGGATTAATTCGGAAGAGTTGAGTCCTGAGAATGTGACGAAACATTTAGATGGCGTCCATGGCGTCTTGGTACCGGGTGGATTTGGCGGTCGTGGAATCGAAGGTAAAATCGCCGCGGCGAAATATGCTCGTGAGAATAATATACCGTATTTTGGAATTTGTTTAGGTATGCAAATTGCCATGATCGAGTATGCTCGTAATGTATGTGAATTACCTTTTGCTAATTCGCAAGAGTGGGATACACAATCACCGGATCAAGTTATTCACTTGATGCCGGATCAAAACGGTGTTGTGAATATGGGTGGGACATTGCGTTTAGGCAATTGGCCTTGTTTGATTAGTGAGGGTTCGAAGACAGAATCGGTTTATCAATCTTCAAAAATATTGGAACGTCATCGTCATCGTTATGAATTCAATAACAAATATCGTTCTATCATGGAGGAAAAAGGCGTTGTTTTCAGTGGTGTATCTCCGGATGGCCGATTGGTTGAAATCGTTGAGTTAAAGGATCATCCATGGTTTGTGGGCTGTCAGTTCCATCCGGAATTTAAATCACGTCCCAACCGTGCTCATCCGCTGTTCTATGGATTTGTGCGCGCGTCTTTCAATTTCTCGAAAAATGTCGTAAAATAAAGTTTGATAAAAGGAGGATTATAAGATGGGTTTAGTATCTACTAAAGAAATGTTTAAAAAAGCCTATGAAGGCGGTTATGCTATCGGTGCGTTTAATGTAAATAATATGGAAATCATTCAGGCGATTGTTGAGGCCGCTAATGAACTGAAATCTCCGGTCATATTACAGGTTTCATCAGGTGCTCGTAAATATGCAAATCCGACCTACCTGACAAAATTGGTTGAAGCTGCTGTTTTAGAAAGTGATATTCCGATCGCCTTGCATTTGGATCATGGGGATACTTTCGAATTGTGCAAACAATGTATTGACTCCGGTTTTACGTCTGTGATGATCGATGGATCGCACTTACCATATGAAGAGAATATCGCGCTGACCCGTAAGGTCGTTGATTATGCACATGCTCACGGTGTAACCGTTGAGGGTGAGTTGGGTCAGTTGGCTGGCGTTGAAGATGATATCAATGTTTCGGATGAGGATGCAAATTACACCAATCCTGATCAAGTGGAAGACTTTGTTAAGCGTACCGGTGTTGACTCGTTAGCGATTGCGATCGGAACAAGCCATGGAGCATTTAAGTTTAAACCGGGTCAAGATCCGAAGCTTCGTTTTGATATTCTGGAAGAAATTAAACATCGTTTACCCGAGTTTCCGATCGTTTTGCACGGCGCTTCCAGTGTTTCACAAGAATATGTGAAGATTATAAATGACAACGGCGGGCAACTTGCGGATGCGATTGGTATTCCGGAAGACATGTTGCGTCAAGCAGCGAAGTCAGCTGTATGCAAAATCAATATCGACTCTGACTTGCGTTTGGCAATGACTGCCGGTATCCGTGAAGTATTTAATGCCAAGCCGGGTTTATTTGATCCGCGCGGCTATTTGACTCAAGGTCGTAAGTATATTAAAGAATTGGTTTCCCATAAAATCAGAACAGTTTTGGGAAGTGAAGGAAAAGCTTAATTGAAGTTGCCCCTCGGGCAACTTTTTCTTAATGAAAGAGTTTTTGTGTTTTATAGGAGTTTTTGGTAAAATAAGGATACGAATAAGAGGTAATGCTATGGCAGAAGTAATAAAAATCGAAGGCGGACATAAACTTAACGGGAAAGTACGAATCAGCGGTTCAAAGAATGCGACAGTCGCTCTGATTCCGGCGGCTATTTTAGCTGCGCGTGGTCCGGTTACGATTATCGGTGTGCCTAATATTTCCGATGTTGCGTCACTATCGGATTTATTGAGAGAGTTAAATGTGACCGTCATTCAAAAATCGCAGGATCACATTGTTATTGATCCGACTGAAATGTATAATAAACCGTTGGAAACCCAAGCAGTAACCAAACTAAGAGCGTCCTATTATTTTATGGGTGCACTTTTGGGCAGATATAAAGAAGTCAAAATGAAGATGCCGGGCGGATGTTATTTGGGTCCGCGACCCATCGATTTACATTTAAAAGGTTTTGAAGCGTTAGGTGCTACAGTAGAATATACACAGGGCAGTTATCATATCTTTGCGGATGAGTTGGTCGGTGCTAAAATATTTTTGGATATCTCCTCGGTTGGAGCAACGATTAATATCATGATGGCAGCGGTTTATGCCAAAGGAAGAACTACGATTGAGAATGCGGCGAAGGAGCCGGAGATTATTGATGTAGCAACCATGCTTAATAAGATGGGTGCGCACATTCGTGGTGCCGGAACCAATGTTATCACGATTGATGGTGCGGATGAGTTGTCGGGGTGTTTTCATGAAATCATACCTGATCGTATTGAAGCGGGTACATTTATTATTTTGGCAGCCGCAGCCGCAGAGGAAATGGTTATTGAGAACATTATTCCACAGCACTTAGAGGCGTTGTTATCAAAGCTTCAGGAGATGGGTGTGGATATGGATATTGAGGTTGATAAAGTTACGATTCGTGGTGGTAAAGAGTTAATGGGTGTTGATATTAAGACGCTACCTTATCCAGGGTTTGCGACGGATTTGCAACAACCGTTGACGCCACTGTTGACTCAAGCCAATGGCGAATCCACCGTAAAAGAAACGATTTACACAGAGCGGTTCAAGCATTGTGTTGAATTGCAGCGCATGAGTGCAAATATCGATTTATCAACAGCAAAAGCAACAATCAAAGGCCCGACCAAATTGTTTGGGGATATTGTTACGGCAACAGATTTGCGTTGTGGAGCATCGTTAGTTATTGCCGGATTGATTGCGGAAGGTGTGACTGAGATTCATGAAGTTTACCATATTGACCGAGGATATGACGATTTGGATGGAAAACTTAAAGGTTTAGGGGCGGTTATCTGGCGTGAAGTAGCATAACCGATGAAATAATTATCAAACATGGTTACAATGGCGTAGAGGGGTAGTTATGAACAATCAACAAGTTGAGATTATTATTAGGTCGTTAAAAATCGATCAGTTATCCGAATATCTGAAGGAATCCTTTTGTGATCCGATGCGAATCATGAAGGAGAATATTCATAATGGGTTGAAGCCGATGCATTTGCAATTGGAAAAAGAAGATCTTGAAACCATTAAGAAAACGTTTCTTAAGTATGAGATGGTTATTGATGGAAATCTGAAACTCGAGGAGAATCTGATGCCGGTCATTGAGTCTGTTTCGCACTTATCGATTGATCAACGTTTGGTCGCGAAATCGATTTTGCGCAATTGTGAAATCGGCCATCAAAAAGAAATTGATGTGGCTAAATCATTACATGAGATGATTGATAATATTTCTTGTCCTGTGTACGATTTAATTCGACAACTTACCTATAAAACAGACGACCGCATTGACATTTATGATAATTATTTAGTAGACTTAATCGAAAGAAGCGATTAAGTCTTTTTTTTGGAGGTTACATGAAAAAATTATTACAGGTGATTTATCAGAAATATATTTTGGACGGACTTTCGGCAATGGCGTTGGGTTTGTTTGCTTCACTGATTGTCGGGTTAATTTTGCGGACAAGTGCCGAACAATTGTTAAACGTATGGCCAGACGGAATCTTTTTAAGTTCGCTACAAGAAATTGGCAGTACAGCGATTGCCATGATGGGCCCGGCCATTGCAATTGCGGTTGCTTACAAATTGAAAGCACCTTTACTGGTATTGGTTGCCTCGATGGTGGCCGGTCAATTAGGTGCGGTGTATGGCGGTCCGGCAGGCGCTTATCTTTCGGTCGTGTTAGCCATTGAAGCGGGGTCCCTTGTATCCAAGAAAACGCCTTTAGATATTATCATTACGCCTACCATTACCATGATTGCCGGATTTTTGGTGGCGATCTCCGCGGGTCAGCTGATTGGTGTGTTAATGTCCGGATTGGGAATTGTGATTGTGGAAGCTACCAAGGCACAGCCCTTTGTAATGGGGATCATTGTTTCGGTGTTGATGGGAATGATTCTAACAGCGCCGATTTCCAGTGCTGCTTTAGCGCTGATGTTACAGATTTCCGGGTTGGCGGCTGGAGCTGCGACAGCGGGTTGTTGTGCTCAGATGGTTGGGTTTGCGTTAATGAGTCGTAAGGATAATAAATCGGGCGAAGTCATTGCTCAAGGTTTAGGAACTTCGATGTTGCAGGTAAGTAATATTATCCGTAATCCGTGGATCTGGGTACCGCCAACCTTAGCGGCGGCAATCACCGGTCCGTTGGCCACGGTAGTCTTTAAAATGGAAAATGTGGCGGCTGGTGCCGGTATGGGGACCAGTGGTTTAGTAGGAATTTTACTCACATTACAGACGATGGGGTTTACAGTAGACGTCTTAATTAAAATATTGGTGTTATACATTGTGTTACCTGGAATATTAAGTGTTCTGTTTTATGAGATTTTGGTTAAGATGAATAAAATCAAGGTTGGAGATTGTACAATCAAGGTTGACTGATGCACATGAGTGCATCTTTTTTTTGCTTTTAAGGGTATAATATATTTGAATTCGGAGGGATGCTTATGAGTATGCTCGCTGCCTTTGCACTCCCCCATCCACCGATAGCTATTGAGAAAATCGGTCGGGGAGAAGAAAGAAACATCCAATCCACCATCGACGCTTACCATCAGATATCCAAAATCATTGCGGATATCCAACCGGACACCATTATCATCAGTTCGCCACATGCTCCTTATTTAAGGGATGGTTTTTTCGTGGGTTCATCTGAAAAGGCGAATGGTGATTTTTCGCGTTTCAATCATCCGGAAATCAGCTATTCTTTTGATGTTGACAAAGAGTTTGCGATTGCACTTCGCGAGGTGAACGATCATGTCCGACTGTATGATAGCGGTGATCTCGGTGTGGATCATGGGGTTTTGGTTCCATTGGAATTTATTCATCAACAAGGCTCTTATCATTGGGTCATCTTGGGAATTTCGACCTTATCAAAAGAAGAACACAGACAGCTAGGAATTGATATTTTGAGTGTCAGTGAGAAATCTGGCAAGAAAATTGTGTTTATTGCCAGCGGTGATTTGT
The DNA here is from genome assembly GCA_030694975.1 of Erysipelotrichaceae bacterium. GTDB lineage: Bacteria > Bacillota_I > Bacilli_A > Erysipelotrichales > Erysipelotrichaceae > UBA2227. The sequence continues at coordinate 138,638 of JAUYTU010000020.1, forward strand.
CTCATCGGTTAAAACATGACGGTCCTTATGGTTACATTAAAGAAGGCGCGATATTTGATAAGAAGATAACTGATATCCTAGCATCGGGAAGATTTGAGTTGCTTGATTCGCTGGATGCTGAGTTATGCGAGAAAGCCGGAGAATGCGGATTATTGGGATTGCATGTACTATCCGGTGTTTTAAAGAATCAAACATATGTATCTCAACTCATTTCCTATGAAGGCCCTTTTGGTGTCGGTTATGCGGTAGCATCGTATATTCTCAAACAAAAGGATCCTTATGTAGATTTGGCGCGCAGGACCATTGAACATTACGTCAAGAAAAGAGAGATGTTGAAAATAGAGGAGAATGACAATAATTCCTTGCTTTCTCAATCCTCGTCCGGTGTATTTGTTTCGATTCACAGACAGGGTCGTTTACGTGGTTGTATCGGCACGATCGAACCCGTACGTAAGAATCTTGGGTTTGAAATTATGTTCAATGCGGTTGCGGCGTGCGCTAGAGATCCGAGGTTCTATCCGGTATCTGTATCTGAACTGAAAGATTTGGATATCTCGGTTGATATACTAACTGAGCCTAAAAAAATATCATCTAAGAGTGAGTTGGATGTCAAACGCTTTGGGGTCATCGTGGTCGCAGGATCTAGACGAGGACTTTTATTGCCCGATTTAGATGGTATCGATTCCGTTGATCAACAAATCCAAATCGCAAAGCGTAAAGCCGGAATCGAAATGGATGAGAAAGTAGAGTTGTATCGCTTTGAGGTGGTCCGGCATCATGACTGAATGCGACCTTTGCTTTCATCGATGCCAACTTGAGGAAGGGCAGATAGGTTTTTGTCGAGGAAGGAAAAATGTTGATGGGAAAATCATTCCTTTAAACTATGGCTGAGTAACCTCAATCGCTTTAGATCCGATTGAAAAAAAACCATTTAAATTCTTCCGTCCGGGAAGTATGATTCTATCGTTGGGTGGATTTGGTTGTAATCTGCGATGTCCATTCTGTCAGAATTATTCGATTTCAATGGCCGATGAGAAAATCTTTACGGGCCAACTGTCAGTTACAGATGCGGTGGAGCTAGCTAAATCTCTTAAGAAAGATGGGAATATCGGGATTGCTTATACGTACAATGAGCCATTTATTAACTTTGAGTATGTTCTGGATTGTGCGGTTGAAATAAAAAATGCCGGAATGATCAATGTGTTGGTAACCAATGGGACCATTGAGGAAGAACCATTACGCAGATTATTACCTTTTATTGATGCCTACAATATCGATTTAAAAGCGTTTAGCCAGAGATTCTACGATGAGATCAGTGGTGATTTTGAATCGGTGAAACGTACGATTATGATAACCTCTAGGGTTGCGCATGTGGAAGTAACTTTTCTGGTGATTGAAGGTGAGAATGATTCGGATGAAGAGATGGAAGAAATGGCGATGTGGTTGGCGGAAATAGATTCAGATATACCATTGCACATCAACCGCTTCTTCCCGGACTATTTGTGGAAAGATAAGAGTATTACTTCGAAAGAGACTTTGCTTCGGCTTAAATCAATTGCCTCAAAATTCCTTAATCGCGTCTCTTTGGGAAATATCGGATGAAATGTTTGTGTTGATATGATATTGTTGTACATGTCGGAAGTGAGTGATGTTATGAATACTGAAATCGTTGAATTGAACGAGCAAAATATTGATATTGAGAAATTAATGAGAGCGGCTAAGATTATTGTAAACTTAGGGACCGTCGTTTTACCCACGGAAACGGTGTATGGATTAGGAGCAAATGCCCTATCCTCAACAGCTGTTAAGAAAATATTCCTTGCGAAAGGCCGTCCATCCGATAATCCGTTGATTGTGCATGTGTGTTCCGTTGATATGATGGAAGATTTATTAAGTGAACCCTTAGACTTACGAGCAAAAAAGTTAATAGAAGCTTTTTGGCCCGGTCCTCTGACCCTCGTTTTTAAACGTTCCGACAAAGTGCCAGTAGAAGTCTGTGCAAATTTAGATACGGTGGCCATTCGTATGCCGGATCATCCCATCGCATTGAAACTGATTGAATTGGCGAATGTGCCCATCGCCGCACCGAGTGCGAACGTTTCAGGAAAGCCGAGTCCCACGATGGCTGAACATGTGATTCAAGACATGAATGGCCGTGTGGATATGATCATCAGTGCCGATCGCAGCCGGATTGGTGTAGAATCGACGGTGTTGGATATATCATCTCCCAAGGCGGTTGTTTTACGTCCGGGTGGAGTTACATTAGAACAATTACAAGAAGTGCTTGGGAATGACGGTGTCATGTTGGACAACATGATCAACGGTGTTGTTGATAAACCTCGTTCACCCGGCATGAAATATAAACACTATGCCCCCAACGCACCTTTACAAATCGTGCGTGGGAACAAAGAGAACATCCTGTCTTATATTAAAGACAAAATTGAGAAAGCCTCTTCAGCTGAATTAATCGGAGTGTTGTGCAGCGATGAAACACAGTCCGAATATCAAGGAGCACACGTGATTTCTATTGGCAGTGCTCATCGTTTGGATCAAGGAGCATCGAATTTATTTGCGGTATTGCGCGAGTTCGATCAGATTGGAGTGGACATGATTTTCGCGGAAGCATTTGCGGAAGATGAGATGGGTTTAGCTCTGATGAATCGTCTGAAGAAGGCGGCAGGATTTAATATTGTGGATGTGTAATGTTGCTTATTGCAATCTCATTAGGCTTGTGATAAACTACTAATGCACTTACTTTGAATGACGACATTCAAGGCGGAAGGAGAGATGAACTATGAAACAAGGCATTCATCCAGTATATAACAATGTGATGGTTACTTGCACATCCTGCGGTAATCAATTCGAGAGCGGTTCGATCAGAAAAGAAATTCGTGTCGATACATGTTCCAATTGCCATCCTTTTTATACAGGTAAACAACGTTTTGCGCAAGCAGCCGGACGCGTTGAAAAGTTTAATAAAAAATACGGAATTAAATAAGGGTTGCAACCCTTATTTTTTTGCGTAAAATCGGTTAAAATGGTAACGAGGTGAAAAGCGCATGATGTATCATCAGTATCGCCCGGGCTATCTGGAAGTCATTGCCGGATGTATGTTTGCGGGGAAAACAGAAGAACTGATCCGACGGATCAAAGTATTGGAATTTGCGAAACAACGCGTGTTGGTTTTTAAACCCGCCGTCGACAATCGCTACAGCAACACAAAAATCGTATCCCATGCCGGAGCATCGGTAGATGCCTTGGTTGTTGAAAGTGCCAAAGATATTTTGGACTTCATCACCAACGATGTTGATGTGGTTGCTATTGATGAAGTACAGTTTTTCGACCGTGACATCATTGCGGTATGTAATAAACTGGCCAAAGCCGGTAAACGTGTCATGGCCGCCGGACTGGACACCGATTTTCGTGCTGAGCCTTTCGGAGTCATGCCGGAACTGGTAACGACGGCCGAATTTGTTACAAAACTCACCGCGGTTTGTACGGTTTGTGGAGCACCTGCGACTCGTACCCAACGTTTGGTCAACCATAAACCTGCATCCTATCATGATCCGATCATTATGGTCGGTGCTGCTGAGAGTTATGAAGCTCGCTGCCGCCATTGTCATGAAGTGAAAGACAAGCCGGAACTGTAACATGTTGAAACTTCCGATGACTTTGCGTAAGTACGTCGGACCGAAAGAATTTATTAATAAAGTAGTGTGGATTGCGGTTCCCTTGGCCTTGCAACAACTGCTCAACAGTGCGATGGGTGTGGTTGACAGTATCATGGTCGCCCGCATTAACCAAGTGACTGCCGTAGGAACGGCAGCTCAAATCGAAATTCTGATGATGACCATCGGTTATGGCGCTGCTGCTGGAGCAGGAATATATATGGCCCAGTTTTACGGTGCCAACGACCACACCAACCAAAGAAAATCCTTTGGCTTTGGGGTAATGCTCATCTCATTGATTTCTATTGCTTGGATGCTGGCTGCATATTTCTTCGGACCCGCCCTTATGCGATTTTATATTAAAGATGCGGCCGTTATTTCGGCAAGTGTCTCATACTTAAGTATTGTTCTATTTTCTTACTTACCCGGAGCACTGACCATGATGTTCAGCTTTGCTTATCGCTCCATCCAAAAAACAATCGTTCCGATGGTCGTTGGTATCATTGCGATGCTAATCAATGTAATATTGAACTATGGTCTGATATTTGGGAATTTCGGACTACCTCAATTAGGAGTTCAAGGAGCCGCCATTGGCACTTTGATTGCGAATTTGACCGGCTTTATGATCCATTTGATCTATGCTTACAGTAGCAAACAGTCCTTTGTCGGGACATTTAAAGAAATGTTCTATATAAAGAAAGATATGTTTAACAAGATGTTTTGCCGCACCTACCCATTGATCATCAACGAATTCTTCTTTGCAATCGGTGGAACCTTATATGTCCGTGCCTTTGGAACCCTAGGAACCAAAGCGATGGACAGTTATTATGTCGGCACTCAGATTGCCAACGTCTTTATGTTTGTGATTATGGGAATAAACAATGCCAATAGTTCCATGCTTGGTGCGGAGTTGGGTAAGGGTGATTTACCGGAAGCACGCAAAAAAGGGAATTACTTTATCGGTCTGGGATTTATAATGTCACTCATTACTTCTGTCATTATCCTCAGTTCTGCCCGCTTTCTGGTCAGCCTGTTTGGACTAAGTGATCCTGAAGTTATTCAAGGAGCTATCCTAATCGTTCAAGTATTTAGTTTGCGATTGTCGCTTCGGATGTTCAATGTTATCATCTTCTCATCGTTGCGAGCCGGCGGAGATTCGCGCTTTCTGGCCTTCCTTGACGCCGGAATACTATGGATGGTTGGCTTACCGATGGCCTTTATCTTAGTTGGAGTATTCAATATTCAAAACATTGCCCTTGTATTCTTACTGGTTCAAAGCGAACAGCTCGTTCGCGTTGTTATCGGCATGAAACGTTATATTCAAGGTACATGGTTAAAAAATTTAACGCAAGAAATTGCGCTGGAGGGTTAGAATGGAAGCATTATTTACACGCTGCCAGAAGATTTTGGGTCGGTTTAATGAGTTGGACGAACTTTTGATGAGTCCGGCCATTTTGTCAAACCCAAAAGAAATGGGAAAACTGGCCAAAGAACAGTCTCAATTACGTCAAGTCGTTGAGTCATTTGATAAGCTTGTTCAAGCGACAGGGCACTTAAAACAAGCCCAGCAAATGCTTGATCATGACGAAGATGATGAAATGGTCGCCATGGCGGAGATGGAAATTGAAGAGCTGGAACCGCAAATCGCTGATTTGGTTTCTAAATTAGAGGTTATGTTGATTCCGAGAGATCCACATGATGATAAAAATGCCATCTTTGAAATTCGTGGAGCTGCCGGGGGCGATGAAGGTAATATTTTTGCGGGAGATTTATTTCGTATGTATTCAAGATATGCGGAATCGCGTGGTTGGAAAGTCGAAATTTATGAAGCTATCGAAGCGACCGCTGGTGGTTATACATTAATCTCATTTATTGTCAAAGGGGATGAAGTCTATCGCTTTATGAAGTTTGAATCCGGTGCACACCGTGTTCAACGCGTGCCAAAGACTGAAACACAAGGACGTATTCACACCTCTACCGCAACCGTTCTGGTTTTACCGGAAACTGAAGTAGAAGAAGTTGATATCAATCCGGCGGATCTTACCTTTGAAACGCATCGCGCATCCGGAGCTGGTGGACAACATGTTAATAAAACAGACTCAGCCGTACGCATTACTCACATTCCTACCGGAATTTCTGTCAACTGTCAGGATGGCCGTTCACAACATGATAATCGTGATCGTGCACTTAAAGTGATTTATGCACGGGTATTCGACGAATATCAACGCAGGGCCGATGAAGAAAAAGGAATCGAACGCCGTTCGAAAATTGGTAAGGGCGATCGCTCTGAAAAAATTCGTACGTACAACTATCCTCAAAACCGGGTGACCGATCATCGTATCGGTTTGACTTTACAAAAGTTGGATTGGATCGTTGAAGGGCGTATGGAAGAAATCGTCGATGCGCTTATTGCTGAAGAACAACGCTCAAAACTGGCCGGAGAATAATATGGCGACCTATCGTCAGACACTTAAGAATGCACTCGTTGTTTGTCAACAGGCGGGAATTAACGAAATGTTAGCCCGCCGTTTAATGTTGGAACTGACGGAGCAACATCATTTAAATTTATACTTGGTTGATGATGAAGAAATCGAAACTATAATATTTACTGAGTTTCAGATTGGGATTGAAAGACTTTGTCAGCACGAGCCATTGGCCCATATATTGGGTTATGAATGGTTCTTCGGTCGTAAGTTCTCAGTTAGTAAAGATGTTTTGGTTCCACGAGATGAAACAGAAGAGCTTATAGGACATATTCTGTCGGATATCGATGAATTGTTTGGACAAGGCGAACTTGTCTGTGCTGACATCGGTACGGGAAGCGGAGCTTTGGCCATCACATTAAAAGCAGAAGAGCCGCGTTGCCTTGTTTGGGCGAGTGATATCAGTGAGGAAGCACTAGGTATCGCAAGAAAAAATGCGAAAGATTTAAGTTCAGAAGTTCGCTTTGTTTTAGGAGATATGGCTCAACCGTTGATCGATCTTCAGGTGAAATTGGATATTTGCATCAGTAATCCGCCGTATATAAAGAATAGTGAGAATGTTGAGCGCTCTGTTGTTGACTTTGAGCCACATGTCGCCTTGTTTGGTGGATATGATGGTTTAGATTTGTATCGCAGATTGTTGGACCAGGCACCTTTGTTGATGAAAGAGCGCTCGATGATGGCTTTTGAGATGGGGTTTGACCAACTGGAATCTCTCAGAAATGAAGTTGAAATGAGGTTCCCTGATTCACGTATTGAATTTAAAAAGGACATCAACGGAAAAGATCGGATGTGCTTTGTTTACTTTAATTGTTAGCAGGGGGAATTCCTGCTTTTTTTGCGGATGAATTAACATAACAAGTGCAACATTAAAAAGGCTCATAAATCCAATGTTATAATGTCAGTGACCAAACAGACAAAAACAGGAGGATTTATGAGGTATTATCATCTTACCATATCTGAAAGAGCGTTTGTATATCAGTT
>JAUYTU010000021.1 GCA_030694975.1 Erysipelotrichaceae bacterium
ACGCTACTGCTCAAAGGTGATTCTATGAGAGCAAAAGTGGAAAATTGAACCAATAGAGCTACTCAAAATGAGTGGCTCTTTCTTTGCGACGTCGTGGCTCTGTACATCCGATGCGATGGCTCTATTTGAACAACGTAATCAATAAGTGAATTGAACTTATAAATTTCACAACATTAATAAAAAGTGCGACTAGAAGGAATAACATCGTCGTTAAAAAGAAATGTGACATCCAATATAAGAATGAACCCCCGCTTCGACCATTGATGAATCCTACATTATAGAAAGAACCCACTACTTCCCTAGAAACTAGTCTTGATACAACTACTACGAAACCCATGAACAATGAGTCAACAAATACATTGTTAAATAAACTATAACTACCTACAATCCATTCAAGTAAAGGTTTCAAAACTGTAATCATGATACAAAATCTCCTATGTTTTTATCTAAAAAGTAGTTAACTAAATCAATAAATTATTCGTGAGAAACCTCATAACTGTTTTACCTCATCAATTTGATAATACCAGTCATCTTCTTCGGGTGGAACATACCGATTTCTCTTTTTTATTACACACGAAGGTTGTCATAATCCATTCTCTCGGAACCCATCTTTGGAAAGTAGTATTCCAAACTGCATCTTCTACGATCACTTTCCCTTTGTTTCTGTTAATCAAAGTACACTTAATCAAATACTTGGGACCTTTGATATTGAGAATTCTCTGATTTGCGATATCCTTTGTTGCTGTTTGCCATGTTATGTATTTACAAACGCCTTTGTAATCATTATCGGACAGCTTATCTTTCTTTGGATAAATTGGCTTGATTCTTCTGTGAAAAAGCTCGACGGCTATAAATGAAAAATCAAAATGTTCGTCTTTTTTTCTTACATCAAGTTCAATTACATCAATCCACATACTATTTGAATCAATCTCTTTTACGATATCCCTTACTATGTAAACTGCGACTGATTCTCCGTTTCTGATATAACTTAAGTATTCTGCATTATATTCTTGTCTAGCTTGTTTCGTACTTCCTACCCCCTTTCAAACTGACTTTGTATCTCTAACATGACGTGAAAATTTAATATGGTGATCCCCATAATTAGGATCAATAAACAGTGAAGTAAGTACTTATTGTTTCCTCTTCACCTGATATCTCAATATCCCATTCTCCGGGTGATGTATTTATTCCGACTTTCCACGTCCAAGACACTTTGCCTTTAGAATCAGCAACCTTCGATCCTAGGCCGCTTGCCTTACTAGGCCCTGATTTGTAAATTACTTCAATATAGTACGTTTCACCTGGATTACCTTTGATGACAATGGTAGCATTTGCCCCGGCTTTTACAGGGCTAGTTAGCGAAACTATCTCTATTGGATCGGATTCGGTTGGATCAGGCGTTGGGGTTGGTGTTACCACCACAACTTTCATGACAGTCACAGATAGTGTTTTTACTATTTGTCCAAGTTGATATGTAACCAAGTAAGTGCCAGGTACATTAATCTCAACTTTGTCAGTTATAACAATATTCTCATTAGTTCTATCCGCAGTAATCAAATAATCGGATGGGTTAAACTCACTGCCTTGATTAATTGACACTGAAGTTTTTGTAAGTATCGGAGAAACATCTTTAACTGTTACTGTAAGAGTTTTAGAAATATTCCCCATTGAGTATACAACTTTATATGTCCCTATCTCACTTGTGTTAACACTATTTTGAACTGAAATCTTTGAACTGTTTAGCAAATCCTCACTAAGATAATCCCGAGGATCAAATGTACTGCCAAGAGCGATTGAAATCGAAGATTGAGTTAGAACGATGTCGACATTTTTCACAATTACCTTTAAAACTTTTTCGATACCACTAAATGTATAGACAACTCTGTATTCACCAGCTTTTTCAGTATTGACATTGCTATTTATCTTAATGTCATTACCAATATCCTCTTCAGAAATATAGTCCTTTGGATTAAAAGGGCTTCCGACCACTAAAACAATTTCTTGATTTTTCAGAGTTATCGGATCATTCAGAACAACTACTTTGAGAACCGCATTAGCACCATTTAGCTTGTATAAAATATCGTAGTTTCCAGAAGTAGTTGTATCTTTATTATCTATAACTTCTATTTTTTCATCGTTCCTATACAAATTACTTAGGTATTCTTTCAAATCAAAATTCTGTCCTTCATATAGTTTGATTTCGTTTTGGATCAACTCAGTTTCTTCGGAACAGCCAAAAAGACCAATTGCTAGAAAAAATACTATAATCAGCTTAACTAGTCTATGATTATTTTTCATGATTGCCCCCTAATTGATTCCATCACACCTCTTGAAAATATTATATTCTATTTTTAAGCATATTGAAAACACTTGTTTTATCTGAACTCATTATTTAACAGCGATTTTCACTTTGGACTAAAGTCTTTATAAGTACTCAAGTATAAACATTAGGGACTAATACCATAACAGTTATGTAACTTGTAAACAATTTTTCCTTAATGCGTCATACATCGTTGATAATCCAAATCCTTCATCCAGATTAACGATGTCATAGGCTAAGCGTCTGATATGTAGCATCTGAGGGATGATTACCCCCTTAAATCACTCTCCGCATTAGCTTTGTCTGTTTCACTGCTCTGAAAGACTTGTATGAGTAGACATCCGGCAACAACCGGATACTCGCTATTTATAAATCGCAAACTAATCAACTAGACAGGAAAGTTGTATCATTGGATAATTGTCTCAAATAATCTAGATGTTGATAAACTGAATCAAAATTGCTGTGTATGGACTGAAGAATTGCGCAGACTAATGAATACTCATTTCTAAGATTAGTCTGAAAAATAGCGCTATCATCTGTGTTAATTACTATTGGTAAATCTACTTTATTACTTTCCAAGAAATGCTTGTTTAAATTTAAGAATGGCAAGTCATTAATTCTGCTTATTGCCGAAATTTTACAGTTCGAAGATGGATTAACTTCAATTATTAAACCCAGTCTGAGAATCTTTTCGATTAAATATGATTGGCAAACACTAAGAATCTCTATGTAAATTGGGGGGGCCTCTTCAATATAAGGTAAATCTCCTTTTTTTCGAGAATCTCTACAATAGTGATATTTAAATATTAAGTATCTTGCTTTCTCATTATGATAACACCCCTTGTGTTTAATGTCCTTATAATTGATTTTGTCTTGATAACACAAATGTTCATAATTTATCTTATAGGGAGATGATGGTTCTGCGTATACTTTAGGATCGTCACCTCTTAAACTCATTGAATCGATATAATCGCAAACATCGACTGACATCTCTAGGATAAAACTAGAATTCTTTGAAAATTCTTTCTCTAAAAACTGTTTATATGAATATGACTCAATATTTTTATCACGTATGATTCGAATCATCCAAGCAATATCATCTAAATAAGACTGTTGTGTTGTAATTATCTTATTCATTTTGATACTAAAGTATTTTGATAAATCAAAACCCAGTGCAGTTGCATGTCCTATTCTGTCTCCTTTATTTAGACACAAAAAATCTATTGCCTCATCAATAGCCCTTAATCCGTCACACAGTGTTGGAAAATCTTCACCGACATGGTAAGTCGTACAAAACTTATGTCTTTTCGATATCTTTGTCCTATGCGAGCGAAATACCTCACCAAACACTTCTGCCCTGCAGTTTGCCTCTGTATTTGCAGCATCAATACCAACGACACTTTTGATAAGTGGTCTGTCCTCGGAGAACCACTCAAAGGCATGTACACTTTCGGACTCGATTTTAGCTCGAACTGTGCAATTTCTGGGATATTCTACCAATCCTATTTCATCGTTCTTGATATAGTGAATAATGAACCCAAAATTAATCTTATCACTTAAATGGAATTTCTTATTATGAAGATTATCATTGTATGTAGTCATCTTTTTTATTAAATTTTCAAGTTCTCTTGGATTTCTCGGAGCAATTCTCATCTCAATACTCTTAATGCAATATTCAGAATAGTATTTAAATAATACTGATTCGTGTATCTTATCCCATTCATCTTTTCGAATAAAATGACCTTTGACCTTTTCTTTATACAAAAATTTAGAAAACCCCATACCATTATTATCTTGAATGAAATGAAATGTAAACTGATTAAAGCCAATTAAGTATAGATTGAACAAGTAAAGCAAAAAAGCATCAATTGAGTTTCTATTAATTTCATAGAATACTTTTATCAGAAAAACTCGCTCTTGACTATAAAAAGATTCCTTGTCATAGTTGGAATATATTCTACTATGTATTGTAGTGAGATTTACAAACTCTTTTTGATATGTCATGTCAATAATTTCAGTAATCTTTTTACAGTTTAATGCTGATTTTGTCCAAAGAACTATGTCCAAGAGTAAATTTTTATCGTCAAGATATACATCAAGTAGCATTCTAATTATTTTTAGTTTTACAAGTACAAGTTCTTGTCTTTCATTCGCATTGATTTCATAGGAATTTAAGTTTTTCACTATGAAGCTGGCAAAATTTTTCAGAAGTTTACTATAGATTGGAATCTCATAAATAAAATTATACCAATTAAGTTCAAATGAATAACCAGAACCGTTCAAATGCATGTGATTTTCCGAAACACCTTTTTCAATTATTGAATTCAATTTGTTGTTATCATGAAACGGTATGCCAATTTCATGGACTATTTCGCTGGGTTCCGGATGCAACGCAATAAATGAAGAGATTAATATCTCATAATTTAAAACACTTGATAACTCATTCCAAACTAGCAAATTTTCATATTTCAGTTTGACAGTACGATCACATAAATGAAAAAAGAATCTAGCTAAGAACATTATTAAATGTAATACATTTGGATTACTAAAATTTTTCTCCAACTCATGTTTTACGCCATTGATAATCAATGTTAATTCCTCAATTGAGTAATTGCCTTCGAAATATTTGATGTATTCACGAGTCCAATATTGCACTTCAACCTCACTTGATAACTGAAAAACATCAATAATGTATTCCCCGTTATCTTTAGCTATACCATTTTGGTATATATCATGTAAAGTATAAATTTCACTATTTTTATATGCCAGTTCTATTAACCTAAGTTTATTTTTCATATTCGTCAATAATTCTGAATGCATTATGCTTCTCTATAATTAAATACAGTTTTTTAATTTGACTAATTGAAACCCGTCCCCTAGGTTTTCCAATTTTTGAAATTTCAAATCTCAACTCATCCATATCAACAATGCCAATACTGTATTTCCTGCTACTTAATAGATTTGACGCAATACTTATGTAACCATTCTTATTTCTCGCTAACACATTCAACTTGCTGAAATAGTTATCCTCGACTGTTTTACTTATATTCTTCTTAAAAGCAGATAATTCTGATAGCATATATATATCTATTATTTTAGCTGCCAACAAGTCTTTTTCGGTATACAGCATATCATATCCTATAGATTCCATATTTTTTAGAAATGATGTTGATAATAATTTGAAACTCTCCTTATCAGAAATTGAATTTTCTTTCTGATTAGCAATAAAACGATTTATCCTGTTAATCAAGTAATACAGTGGTGATTCTTCAGACCTTCGTGAATAATTCAATCTCATGAAAACATCAATATCAAAGAGAGAATAGAATATATACTGATTTCCATACTCTGAATAAACTGCAGTACCATTCTTTATTAATAATGATAATGGATCAATAATATAATATCTGTTTTCTTGAACATTGGATTTTGAATCTATCCTTGCGTCGAAAATTTCAGAATAAACTTCATTCTCAAATAGATTCCGATATCTGAAGCTATCAATTTCAGAAGATTTGTGGGTAAGTTTAACTTTCTTTCTCGCACCGGCAAAAACATATCCTCTTGCAGGAGAATTAAATACAATTATCTTTGATAATAAATCATTAATTATATTTCTCAGTTCTTCGATAGCCAAGTAATGATAATCGGTATCTCTTAACATCTCAAACAACTCATACACATTGGGTATTTTCAACTCGTTGGGGTTTGTTTTACTGTATTTTTCTAGGAAAACAAAGTTGTCCGGTATAATTTTCGAATTTGTGACTTTCTTATATTCACTTAAAAATGAAGAATCATTTTCAATTAATGTAGGACTGTTAAATTGCGAGTTATGGATTGTTCCCAAGTGCCCAATGTATTTCGCAAACAAGAATACTGAATAAAACAGTTTAATGAAGTAACTGAGTCTAGAGGATCTAATATCTCCTACATTTGCGGACTTGTAAACCTGTAGAATTAAGAAAACATCTCCCAAATGGAAATTGTATGATTGAACTTCTGATGGATTCAATAAATAGCTATACTCTTCTTTAAAGTCATAGATTGTAATGTTTTCTTTCAATCTATTAAATAGAATTGAGTATATATAACTATTCTTCACACTTGCATTTGCAAAATCCCATTCTTTTATAAGAGTGTAGTCAGCATTGTCAATTAAAGAACTACAATAGGACATCATAAATTGCTTATATTTATCTATATTGTTACCAATAAGTCTTACTTGTTCATAAAAGTCACTATTCGATGTTTCATCAAGTTCTGTTGTCAAGAACTCTAGCCATTGTATTAAACCTCTTAAATTAGAAGGAAAAATTCCAGAAACCTTTTCTTTATCATCGATTGGCAATACCATTAAGCCCGTCTTAACTTCTATCAACTCAACGATAATCTCCAGATTAGTTAATTTTTTATTACTACTCTCCTTTTGTGTATAAATTAAGTTTTTGATTTCTGTTGGAACGTTTTTAGAAATTATATCTCCGTTACTTAGGAAAACACAATTGCTGAATGGGAAAACTTTATTAATCATTCTTTCTGTTTGAAGACGAACCTCAGCTAAACTTATGACACTTATGCCCAAAAGTTCCTTATTATCAGATAGATTCGTCTCCAATAAGGAGTTAAACAGTTGTTCTTCTCTATATGCCATAATTATTATCAATTTAGAAGACAAGTATTTTTGGATATGTTCAACTATTTTAGTTACAGCTCTATTCTCAACCAAATCTAAATCATCTATGCATACCACTAAAGATTTTACTTGTCTCCCTTGTAGTCTTAAAAAAACAATGAATAGTTCTATCAACTCTTCAAATATTCTTTCAAGTTGAGTTCTGTCAGTTATATCATCAAGAATTTGAAAATCTGTGTAACTAGAAATGAAGTTATCGTCACTCAGCCTAAAATTTGATAGTGTTTTTGAAATGCCCCTCAGTTTGTCCAATAACTCAAATCTAATAGTTTTCGACTTTGAATCATTTTTATAGTAACTATCTTCGTTATTTTCCCTAAGATATTGGTGAATATTACTCAAGAATAACTCTAATATAGTAATTTGATCATCAAATATACTTGGATTCACAACATCAAAAACATAGAATTCCTCTTCTTTAAGCAGATTAGTTATCGTTTTTATAAATGAACTTTTCCCCGACCCTCTATCTCCAATTATGCTAATGACCGTATTAATCATTACACTTTGATTTGACGTTCCAAGTTTAAGCATTTCTAGCTTTTTTGAAAAATCTTTACTCAAATTCACGACTTTATTTGCTTGATCATAGAAATAATATTGCTGCTTTAATGTATTAAACTCTTCCGAACTTAAAATATACTCTTTTTTGAAGCTGTCCCAACTATGATTTTTAACCATTTTACCCTCCACTCAGCCTATTACATTGATTTTATCATGTAGAACCCGAAAAATAAACGGACATCTCCCGATTGACTGATTATTAAGGCTATTTTTTCAAAAAACATATAAATGCATTTCTTTGCTTTAAGCAGTCAATAAATCATATGACCTAGATATACCTATTATATATTGATATTTAAAATCTCCTTGCCTATCTTTGCTATAAGATTAACAACAAGAGCATTCCCCATAACGAAATATCTAAACTTACTCGGCATTCCTGTGTTCGTCCAGTTATCATCGAATCCATTCAAGCGCTCACATTCGATTTCTGTTAGCAATCTTAGTCTTCCTGTTGCCTGGTCTTTAACTACATGTGTTGAACGATTCAAACTTGACTCACTCGTTAACATCGTTCTTGATGGTAAATCGAGATTCTCAGGAAATGAAATAGGACCTTCACTATAGAAATATTCTTCTCCATTGGGTTTTATTCTTGGAACCCTCTTTGCGTTTTTCAGAAACTCCCATTTATCAAGATCACTAGAAAGAAAATATCTTTCAAGTACTGATTCCTTATGCAAAATATTACGAAGTGGAATTGGAGGTTCATGTTTAGGTTCAACCTCTATGGAGTAATACTCATTATCTCTCATTACTCCACCATTTTGGAAACTTTCTGCAAATCCCTCAGACATCTGAACTAAATCAGCAAATTCTGCGAAATCACCACTGACAATTCTTGTTTTTTTTGTGCTTTTAACGCATGGGAACGATTTTGCTAATAGTCCCGATTCTAAAATAATCACATTTTTCTCGTAAGCATATAACTTGTCGCTTAACTCAGTATCGTTTCTAGAAGCGAAGATGAATACTCTCCTCCTTCTTTGTGCATTACCATAATCAGCAGCATTGATGACTCTCCATTCAACTGTATAACCTAAATCACTTAAGCTTCGAAGCATTATCCCGAAATCTCTACCTCTTTGATTAGTAGGTGATTTAACTAATCTATCCACGTTTTCAAGCAGTAGCATCTTTGGTCTTTTATTCTCAACTATGTCTCTGATTTCCCACCATAGCACACCTTTCTTACCTTGAATTCCTTTTGCACCAGTTGCTGCAACAGAATAATCTTGGCAAGGAAAGCCACCAACTAATAAATCATGATCTGGTATTTGGTCTTTAACCTTTGATATATCTTCATTTACGTGGCTCACAGAATTTCCGAAATGTTTGACATAGCAATCAAATGCGTGCTGAGTTTTCTTTCCAGGTTCCCATTGATTTGCCCAAACAAAAACAAATTCATCTGAACTTCTTTCGAGCCCGACTCTAAACCCACCAACTCCGGCAAACAGCTCTACCACTTTTATCGACATTAAGTTCACCTATTTCCTATAAATAATGTATTTATTATACTATAATAAACATAACCGATCAAGAGATAAGAGGATAATAGTATGACAAATTTCACTTTTGACGAACTTATTTCAAAGTTAGAAAAACTCAACGGAAAATCATTGGGTGATTTGAACTTAAGTGAAAAAAGTATTGATAAAAAAGGGTCACTCGGATTATTGGTAGAGGAAACTCTTTTAGGATATAATGTCGGTCCTAGAAGCAGTGCCGATATCCTACATCTTGGAATTGAAATTAAAGTCACTCCGGTAATAAAAAAGAGTAAAGGTTTCATTTCTAAAGAAAGATTGGTTTTGAACATTATAAACTATTGTGATGAAAATTGGGATGATTTTTTCGAGTCGTCATTATGGAGAAAGAACCAAAAATTGCTGATCACTTTTTATGAGAGTAAAGAAGGCGTAAATAGAAGTGATTTTAAAATTCTTGCTTCGATTATTTATAGCTTCCCAGAAATTGATTTGAGGATAATTATCAATGATTGGTCAAAAATAGCTAGTAAAGTAAAATCCGGACTCGCACACGAGTTAAGTGAATCTGATGGCATTTTTTTAGGAGCATGTACTAAAGGAGCTAACAGCCTAACTGTAAGAAATCAACCATTCTCAAGCATTATGGCAAAGCAAAGAGCATATAGTCTGAAGCAATCCTATATGACATCAGTTTTTAATGATTATGTATTAGGGAATAAAGCTGATGAGAGAATAATAAGAGATATTAATGCTTTGAATAGTCTGACTTTAGAGGAGTACATCGTTACTAAAATTAAACCGTATTATGGCATGACTCAATCCGAACTCATTATCAAATTCAATCTGCAAAAAAGCCGAAGTTCGAAAGCTATTAATTCCCTCATTATTCAGAGAATATTGGGTGTATCAATAGATATTGAGAAAACAGATGAATTCAGAAAAGCAGCTATCAAACCAAAAACAGTTCGCATTGAGCATGATGGATTGATAAAAGAGCATATGTCATTTCCAACATTTCGTTTTTGTGAAATAGTAGTTCAAAGTTGGGAAGAATCAGATCTAATTCAATTACTGACCGAAACTAGGTTCATGTTCATAATTTTCACTGGAGTTAAAGGAAAGAAAGATTACACGTTAAGTAATATTCGCTTTTGGTCAATCTCTGAAAGTGAAAAATCAGAGTGTCAAAGAGTTTGGGAAAAAACTGTTAACGTATTGAATAAAGGTTTAGAGATCATTGAAGTCAACGGCAGAATAATCACGAACTTACCAAAATCAAGCGAGAGTGAGGTCATGCATGTCAGACCTCATGCAACAAATAGAGATGATACTTACCCGCTACCAGATGGACGAGAATTAACAAAACAGTGTTTTTGGTTCAATAGGAATTTTGTACTGAAAATAGTAAAGCCTATTAAGTTTGAATGATAATTAAAGATATAAGAAATTAGAGTATATAAATTGTAGTTGAAGATGATTTTTCAGATATTTCTTATGCTGATGGAAATTCAAATCTACTATACATTCCCATTAATTTCTGAAAATATCAGTATTTGTGCTTCTGAATCGAATCTATATTGGATAAGTCTGACGCTACTCCATGTTTCAGCAACAGTTGGCCTTCTACCTTTAATATAATTTCTTATACATATCTCATCTCGCCTGCTTATAACATCTTGAGGGAAATGATAAGCAATAATAAAAGCTTCAATAGATGAGTAATCTCTGTTTGAATACTCTTGATTCACCCAATCAACATATTTCATAACTTGATCAACTACTTCAGTCGAAGCGGAATCTTTTTTAGCTTCTATAATAAGATATCTTGAAATTGTGTCATAGTTTGGTATAAAGCGATATCCAAAAACATCCATTTTGTCCATATAATCTATTGCTTTAAATGGTGAGGCGATAACTTGATGCGATACATAATCCCAAGCACCAAAAATACTATTTGGATTTGTACTCAGTTCGTACACTACCCCAGCTTCAAGTGCCATTTCATGTTTAATTTTTTCACCTTCTGAACAGCTGCTTAAAATATTCTTGGGGTTTATTCTATAATTTTCATGAATTATGGTCGAAGCTCTTTGATGAACAATTTCACGATTATTGTATACTCCATTAGCTCCATTTATAAATAATTCATTTCTCTTCAAAATGATATCTTTAAGAGCTTTATTCTCTTCATCATCAATTTTAACAAACGAAAGTTTCCACAAAGCCCTAAGCATCCTAAAAGACTCAGGTCTATATGCTAAGCAATCGTCCATGTCGATACCCCCAGTAAAGAACATTGGTGAAGCTCGGAAAAAGCAAACGAGCCGATTATTAAGGCGATTTTCATATTCATCTAGAATCATTTGATTTTTTATGGCCAAGAAGTTCTGACTCATTGGAATCATAGCGTCAGGATAATTTAAAAATTTGCAATCTATTCCGTTAATTTCTGTTAATTCTCCGATTCCATAGAGCATTCTTGAAATGAAAAAATAGATGTTATCCCCTTTTTTCATACTCATGTAATCAGCAAAAGTTCCTTCGTGAGGTATCCTCCAAAAACCTCCAATCGGCTCAGACAAATTAGTACTATAATAACCTTTCTCAATACAGTCTCTCAAAGCATCTTCACTATTCATAGTCATTACGTATCCAGCCATTTTTTCTCCTTTCAATAAACCAATTATCTTCCTTAAAACATTTTTTCGTTGTCGATTTCTGAACTTCTCGTATTAGTTTTAACTTCAAATATTGTTAACTCGTTTTCTTTATTCTCTATCATTGCTTTAATGATGCTTTCATCAATAAAAATTGTATAATTCTTATTATCAATTCGGATGAACTCACTGTATACCTCTTTAATTAGTTTCGCAGTTTGAAGACCTATTCCATTTTTCAAGATTGTAACAAGACCATCATCATCCGTTCCATATTTTATAAGCAGATATAATCTGTTTTCGATTAATCCAAGTTCAAACAAAACTTCAATGAATTTCAATAGTATATTTTCAAAAAAGTCTTGTTCTTCTTTTATTCGTACAATAGCTAAATTCACTAATTCAAACCGTGACTTCTTAGATATATCTGTCCAGAGTTCTCTGTAAGCACTTTGATTTGTATTTGGACTTTTCTTGGTCTCATCCCCCCATTTACCAACATATACAATTGTATCTTCGTTATCTTTAATTAGTTTTGACCAGTAGTTTGTAAAACTTGAGACCATTTCTCTATATGATTTCTGCTCAATTCGCCACTCTAGTATCATTTTATAAAAGTTCCGTGCTGCGTTCTCTTCAAGTCTCTTGATATTTAAATTAGTATCGTCATTGGGTACACTTTTAACAAATAACAAAGCTATTAAATCCATAACTTGTTTGCTTGAGCTAGCTATAAAATCTTCTGCAACTAAAGATTCAATTTTGTTCTGAATTGATTCTTCATGCATTATTATATTGAACTCTGTGATTGAGTATTTATAGCACAATTTCCCAACTTCTGTTTTCGCTCTTTTAACCGAGTTGTCGATAATAGTTCCAGGTTCTTGATTCTCAATAAACTCAAGTGCTTCATTAAATGTTTTGGAATTATCATTAGAGATATCGTTATTTAAAAGAAGAACGTTCTCCGTTTCGTCTTGGTGTTCTTTGTTTACTTTAGCCAAATCACTTATGAAGTTTTCAAGATTTGCATTTGAGTTCATATATTCAGATTTGATTATGTAAATTTTAGGTTCAAGTTTTTGTAGGGATCCACTAACTGAATCAAAAATATCACCAAAACGCGATACCCTACCAACCAAATTCTTAAACTGTGCATGTGATAATCTTGAACGTCCTTTCTTGTAATCGAGAAGAAAAATTGTATCTGCGGGAATATTAACACCTTCAAGAAGTGTTGATGTAGTGATTAAATACTTAACTTCTTGGACAGTTGTAAACAAATATTCAATATATAACCTAACATTATCAGGAACAGAACCGTGATGATATACAATACCCTTTTCGAGTAGAGGTATTAATGAATAATCAGGGTGAATATAGCTCGAAATATCTTCAATAGCTTTAAAAATTACATGATTTTGCACTTTATTGACAGATTTAATCAATTCTCGCGAAAATGAGTTTATATCAACAGGTTTATTCAAGTAAACTACGTTTTTAGATGAAGATTTCTCTGTAACAAACGAAACATCATTGATATATTTCTTACTATCAACCAAATAATGCTCGTTCATAAATTGATCATACTGTCGTAAGACATTTTCACCAAAAAAATCATAATAGAAGTAATTCTCCGATTTGATATTTTCGATTACCCTGTAGGATTTATAGTCTAAATCAACAAATCTAAGTTTCAGATTACTTGTATCCAACAAAAACGGAGTTAAATATTTTATTTTAATTGACGGATATCTCTTCTTGAGTATGATAATCGAAGTTGCTAATAGTTCCGATCGTTTATCTTTGTCTAGAAGGTTATGAGCTTCGTCAACAATTAAAAATTCGAAATGTACATCTTTATCTTGCTGCAAAAGTCTCAACAATCTCTCTTGAGTTAAAACAGCAATAAAATTAGTATCACTTATAATATGCATTTCAGGATGAGTTATTATTTTTCTATTCTTATTATAATCATTATGATTTATAATGCGCTTTTTGGTTTGTGCCAATAATGATTTCGTCGGTACTAAAATGCAAACGTTTTGACAAGGATTTCTCTGAATAAGTTCCATTATTAAATCGGATTTACCATATGAAGTTGGAGCAACTACTGCAATTGATTCATCGTTATTTTCTTCAAAGAAGGATATAAGATTCATTTGCTCCTCAGTCAAGTATTTATCCCCTCTTCTAAAATTTTCAGTAAATGCTGATTGGTATTCATAGAAGAATCTGCCTTGGTGTTCATAATTTTTTAGGTTCATTAACTCTATTGTTTTTACTATTGGCATTAATCCTTCATTTATCGCGATATCATATAGTGGGATATAGTCTTCAAACTTATTACAATATTTTAGAATTATTCTATAACCTAATTTATTAACATCTTGATTTGAACTATTTATAAACAGAACAGCAAGTTCTAGAATCTTTTGCTTATCAATCGATTCAATTTCACTACTTAAAATGAACTTCTTATAAAATTCTGGAAAATTTGTGTTCTTAAGTCTTTTTAAAGTAAGCTCTATCATTTACTGACCTCAGACACAAGAAAATTGACAATCTCATCGATACTTTTTTCTTGCATAGAAATTGCTATAAAATCGCTAAACTTCCTTTCTAGAATCGTTTTAGAATGGAACTTAACAACGTTGTCTAATGTCACCTCTCTGCTTGTATCACAAAAAATTACTGAGGTCAAAACAACATTCTTGTTTAAACTTGTTGATGAGTTGTTTTGGGACTCTTTAAGAGAACCTCTTAAAATTTGGATTACTGCATTTTTCTCATCATTCTCCTTTAACGAAATTAATGCACTGTGAACGGCATTATGCCATAGATTATCCGTACTTTCATTTAATCTTTTAGTCAAGTCACGCTTAGCAGAGTTAAGTAGTTCAGTGTTTTTTCTATCTATATTTCTATTAGTATCAATCTCGCCCGATTTCACTTCGGTTATCCACATACCTTGTTTTTGAGTTTCATATAAAATCAAATCAAATCCTTTTTTAATACTTCTTTCTTCCAAATTGAAATAGAGATTCACAGAAGTGAGATTAGTATAAAGTTCAACTAATAATATATGTGATAGAAGCTCACCTATCATTCCGATTTGAATGGACCTTGATTTGCTCGAAAATCTCAGTAACAATTGCTTAAGAGTGTATTCATATGAGTAAGATGTCGGATCCTCTTCTGATTGCTTTCTCCCATAACAAATATTTGTTAAACTCCGTCGGAGAATCCCTTCGAATTGATTAGATAAATAATCGATTATACAAATCGTTATATTTTGTTGTTTATTTATTCTAATTCCTTCAATCATACGTGTTCCTCTCAAGTTTTTACAATTTTAATTTTCCAACACTTAAGAAATCATTTGAAACATATCAACACTCTTAATCAATTTCATTAGGTTAAAGTCAGAAATATACACATAACACCCCTTTTGCCCTCTTGTCAGTAGTGTTCTGTATGTATTCTTAATAATCTCGTCCGCAACACCTCTTGCCTTCTCAGGATCTGTTTTTACAATTGTTTTTAAACCCTTTAAAGTTGCATCTGTGTTCGCCCTTTTTGTGAAATCCGTGATGATCTTACCATCCTCATAACGAATATCATCCCCAATAATTACTCCAACATAATCGAACTCAAGGCCTTGGGAAGTATGAATACAACCTACCTGATTTACTGATTCCGGATCGATTGCCCAGGTTTCCGTATTTCCTAAGTTCCAAGCCATCGCAAAGTCATGTTCCGGTATCTTGATATCAAAGTGACTCGGATTGTTCTTATTTTGACTATCCCAATCCCAACAGTATCCGGCTAATAGTCGTGCTCTGTTATTGATTTTATTCTTCTCTATAATCAAATCTCTGAGTTCATTGGGACTGTCCACGATTCTGAAATCATAATCAAAGTCCTTATCGAAAGTTGTATTCGCCGTTTCTCGGATTTGTAATATGTGATCGATCCATGCCAGATAGCCATCACTTCCATTACATCTGAACTGAGATTGTAATTCCCCACCATAGATTTCTGCTTTATGGAATTGTGCCCACTTTTTGATTTCTTTGATCGATCCGATATCCTTAACTGTTATCTTCTGTCTTTCATCAATAAAGAAAATCGAGAACAGTACGGCATGTATGATTTCCTTAATCTGATTCTCACCAAGATTTCCCATGAGTCCGGATTTCTCATTTAGTCTGTGAGCTTCATCTATCACCAAGACATCAAACTGATTCTTCGAGGTTTGGGTATACTCACCTGAACCACTGAACAGTGCATTGATAAACGGTTTCTTATACCCACCTTCCTGCAACTTTCTTTTAAAGATATTACGTGGAGCCGCATTCTTAGTCACATAGCGACATACTTTACCGCTCTGAGCACTCATAAGTTCGGCCAGTAAATGTATGGCCAACACGCTCTTACCCGTTCCAGGACCACCTTTGACCACGAAGATTCGTTTTTGACCGTCTTTAAACGATAGGTGAGCCAGTTCTTTGGCTCGTTCATAAATAACCTTTTGCTCATCTATCATAATGAACTCCGGATTGCCTTTAACCATAGCCAATACAGATTCTTGTAGCATTTTGGAAGGAACGATTCGTCCACGTTCTATATCATAAATAACTTGCTTCTGATCTCCCTTTTTCAAATACTTCTTAATGAAATCACGTAGTTTATCATTGTCACCTTTGATAAACACTGGAGCTTGTTCCATATAGTAAGAATAGTCATCATCCAACAAAGGATCATCTACTTTTCTCGAATAATTATGTAAAAAAGCGCAAGGAAACAATTCAATGTTTTTCTTGCGCACATCTTCGTTATAGTCATGTATTAAACTGGCATACGACCAAGCCTGATAGGACGGATGTGTGGTATTGACTTTCGAACCACCCAAAACCGTACGTACAATCGCATCTTGTCCGTTCACTTTCTCAACTTCACTCCACTGCTTTAATTCTATAATAACTGCTCTGGGTTTATCGGATTCATCATATCCGGATAGTATCAAATCCACTCGCTTCGACGTATTGGGTATCTTATACTCAATCGCAATCCCACTGTCATCCGGAATCTCCGGAGTATTGATGACATTATTAACAAACGTTAAAGAATTTGCCCATGAGTGGATTTCTTGTATAGACACATGTATCCCAGCTTTTTCCAATACTAAAGAACGAATCTTATCATCGATTCGCTGGTGATACACATCTTGTACGAACTCATGTTTTAAGGCTTCATACACAATCATAATTTTACCCCACGTATATTATGAACTTCTATAATGATTATACAATATTAAATCTCAATCCTATACCCTTTATTTACTCTTTTACAAAGTCGATATATTTCTTTAAAAACTTACGCAGATCAGGATTACATGCATATACATATGTCCCCTTGATACCTCGAGTCATAAGTGTCGTGTAAATATTGATAATGTAATTGTGCAATTCTTCATCATTCGCAGTATTTTTCCCTTTGACATCAAAATAATGATTTCGATCTATAATGATTTTCTTGAGTTCTGGATCATACTTGATTTCATTCCCAAGTATTACTCCTGTATAGTTCAAATCATAACCTTGAATCGTGTGAATACAACCTATTTCGTTTATTGAATTAGGAGAATTTACCCAATCAGTTGCTTTTGTATTCCATATGTATGTGTAATCTCCAATTTGAATATCAATACTTCCATCAGCAAAGCCACCGTTCTTATTTTTTGGTGATTTCTTTTTCTTTGTCTTCCATTTCCATGAAAACCCGGCTACATTTCGGCACAACTGTATTTCTTCATTTATGTTTCTAATGCTCTCCGTCATCTTCTTAACATCATCAAAAATCTTTAAATCATAATCCTTAAATGTTGTTTTTGTCTTAGGAGGTGTTGTACTAAAGATAGCATAGATATAATTAATATACTCCTCTCCACCTATACATCTCAATTGAGTTTCAAGATTAAACATTTTCTCCTTTTGTACGCGATTATTAAGAAGGTGGTCAATTGCATCTTTGCTAATGTCAGTTGGCTTAATAGATTGTTTAATATCATAAAACAAAATTTGCTGATCACTGGACTTCATTATCCAATCAAGTTCTGTTCCTTCTTGACCTAATTCTAATTTCGAATTGTTTTCATCAAATGTTTTATATTGTGTGAGGTTCTTCCTTCTACGAAGACGGTGAGCTTCATCAACGATAAGTATATCAAAATGTTTTCCCACACACTCATGTGGACTTAATACCATAGAAGATTTCAAGCCTTTAACCTTTTTAAAAACTTTCCTCAATGTGTTTCGCAGTGACTCCATTGGAATTACAAGGCCAATAGATAACTTTAAATCGGACTCTCTAATCCCGGCAATTCCATCCATCAGTAAGTTTTCCTCATCATCAAATTCAGTATCGTTTGGTTTTAAGTCTATCAACAGTTTCATCAAGAAGATACCTAAAACTGTTTTACCAGTTCCAGCTCCTCCCTTGACAACAATCGTGCCTTTCTCTTTGTTTTTGATGTTATCTACAACTTCATCAAGAATATTTTTAGCTGTTATGTATTGGTCGTTCGTTAAAGACTTGTAAGGAGAAAATTTGAATATATCACTATTTTCGATACTTCTAATATCCTGGTTTACTAAATTCAACTCTTTTAGCTTTTTCCAAATTTCGTGAATTGTTGAGTTATACTTTTGTTTATCAAAATAGTCATGAGATTGGATACCGCTATTACTGTTTTGCAGACTGAACACTCCATCAGAAGCCATGTGTCTAATTAAAAACGATTCAATATCCAAAACTACAGATTTATTGAAGTCCTTATCCGCAATTACATGCAACTTAACCAGATTGTGTCTAATTGGATTATTAAAATGCGTATGTGATCGAACAAATATACTTGTTGTCTCACCAATATACGCTTCTTTTTGATTATGTATAATATAAACAACTGGCCAATTCTTACCGTACTTCCACTTCTGTAACGAATTGCAACCATTCAAATCAAAGTTACTTTCAAGGATTTCAACCATAGATACCTCCTTCTAATGAGTCTATAAGTATTCCTGAAGGATGTTGCTCAAATTAGTTTCGGATTCTCTCAAATCCACGAAACGCACATCAACTTGAACACCATCTCCAGAGTCGAATGAAAATCTTGAATCTTGGAAACCTTCAGTCAAAGGATATAACAATACAACACGATCTGCTTTGTATTTTTTACCATAAGCGTACATCTGATACATATCGGATTGTGATATTCCATAATTACTTTCATTGAGATTTAGTATCTTCCACTTTGTATCCATTACAATGCACTTTTCGTTAGCTTTGAGATAGATATCAGGTTTTAGTGCAAACGACTTTTTAGGCTGCACAAACAGGCTATACTTAGCATGTTGAGTGTTGATTTCAACATCATTTCCAATCAAACGTCGAATCTTCGAAGCAACAAACTGCTCAAAAACCTTCTCCATCGGAAAGAGTAGAGCAATAGCTACATCGCTTCCTGAGTAAGATGTGAAACTGTTACCTAACAAAAATATTTTGCACCAAACTAGTGACTTCTTATAATGGGTTATACTTCGATCACTTTGGCACAGACTAAAATCGGCTTCAATATTTACAGAAAATGAAACCGCTGAGAAAACATCAATTAGATTTCTTATGTTATGTCTATTTCTCTCACTTTTGGTTATCGATTGAATGTATTTTAAGGTTGTTTTTATCAGACGATTTTCAGCACGATTCAAATTAAACTCATCAAACTGAAGTGCAAATCTTTCTTTGTGAATCAAATTTTCTTTAATATTGTTTGCATGTTGAATTTTCCCTTTTATGAATTGTTCATTTGATTCAATTGTCTGATATGATGAAAGTAATCCTTGTTTTGTTAATGCAATTACTTCTTGAACAAACATGGATATAAAAATTTCAAACAGTGTTGTCTTTTCTACTTTTAATCTAGCCATATCAAAGTCTTTAAAAGTAATGTCTTTTAAAGACTTTAGCAAAGTTAATAAAATCTTCTTTGTTTCATCTAAATTTTGATCGTTCTTCAAGTAAATTTTAGGCAATATCTCAATGATAGTTCCATCTTTCATAGCGATTAAACCCACATAATTGCAAGCAGTGATTGTTTTACCTATACCACGTTTTACGCCTAATGTGAAAAAATCTGAAGCTCCCTTGTTTACAATAACACTATTCTCAAGAATGAAAGATTCAAGTGAATCAAAGGTTTTTTCAGGCAGATGTTTCAAACTGCTACTAGCATTTCCCCCACGAACAAAACTTTCATACTCTCTTATCGTATAAGTATTATTTGAAATAAGCATATGCTTCTATCCTTCGAAAAGCATCATGATTTACCTGATAATAATTTGGGTATTCCACTTCTGTATTACCAAACAACTTATTTACATCATTTTTTCTTGTTATGAACTTGGTTACATCATCGCTTTTTTGATTATCACCAAGCACTAACTGAATCTTTTCATAATCGTCGTAAAAATACTCTTGAAGTAAAGGTATAATCTTATTTTCAAATATATCGGACAAATTTTGAATTGAAGGATTATCTCGTAAAGAAAGAAAGTATGAGTGTCCAATCGTATGCTCTCTGTCGAGCAATACATGAATGCGACGATTGATTGTATCCATCATTTCAACAACGTCGATGCCTTCAATAATAATGTCTGATAGTAGTGAAGATTGAGGTTCCATCTCTATAAAATCAAAACGACGCCTTAACGCAGTGTCAAGTATAGCAATCGATCGATCTGCAGTGTTCATTGTCCCAAGAATATAAACATTTCCAGGAACACCAAAGGGCAATCCAGAATATGGCAAAGTTACTTGAAGCTGTTCACGGTTTCCTAGTCTTTTTGAAGGTTCTATTAAGGTAATTAACTCACCAAATATTTTTGAAATATTACCACGATTGATTTCATCTATAATAAATACATGATTAGGATGTTCTACATTCCTACTAAATAAAGCGGGATTAACTTTTTTTAGCAAATCTAAACAATCTGCAATCGAAACCGAAAGTCTATACACGGTTGACTGAGCCATGACTTTGTTATTATTAATTTCTACAATGTCTTTGTTTATACCCTTTACTAACCATTTGACACCTCGTACTCTTTTATATTTTGTGAAATCATCATTCCATTTTGGTTCAGAAGTGATGACCCCGATTGCATCAATGCTACTTTCTGAATAGCAGGAAAAAACCAAATCTCCAATTTGCATTTTATTATAAAAATTGACCAGTTCCCTCTTTCCACCAAAACTGAAATCCATTTGATCCGTTGGATTATCACCGTACGCATCCCAACCAATTCGTATATAATTGTTATCCATACAATCTTTCCGAGTATGATTATCACCTGTGGATTCTAAAGACACTTTCCAGATAGTTGGGCTTTTTCCTATTTCTAGATCCATTCCTTCGCTAATGTATTGTGAAATTCTGGCGTTTTCACAAAAGCTTTTAAAGATACCACTATGGATGATATACTCTATTTCTCCATTGATTTGCTCTGAATCTTCTGTATATAGTATAGGTCGTATACCTTCAATGAACTCCTCATATCCAAATGATTGATGGAATGTGGTAAAAGCAATTAATCCATTATTTTTATATTGCATATATCTTCGATATACATTGTTGAAATTCTCAGTTTTAACCTTTTCAACATCGATCTTCTCGATAATCGCTACTGCATAATGGACGGTATGATATGTTTTCCCTGTACCTGGAGGACCATAAAGAATCATATTAAGCTGATGAGAATAGTTCTCAGTTGCCTTAGAATGTGAAACAGACAATTTATGTTTTCCTATAAAATAGCCCACATCAATAGTCAGAATTTTATGTTGAGGATCATTATAGCATTTCTCGTTTAAACTGTTTTGTGAAAGAATTAGTAACTCAGAATCTTTCCCAATTTCATCAGCAATTATATCTTGCATTTCAAATCCGAACTTCATTCGATCCCATTTTCCCGCAGGTAATGATATGCCAAAAATTTTCTGGGCAATGTCATTTAGGACTGAATATTTAAAAATATAGTATTTATCAGGATATCTTAACCACAAGTATGTGCTTATTGAATTGGGGTTTTGATGAGTCTGCTTATAGTCGGGGTAGTACTGCAATAATTCGATTGCCTCATTTTCAAATTCCATCGATCTAGTAATCAAATCTCTGCTTTCATCGAAGAGTTTTTTAAACATCTGTCTAACTCTTTCGGGATGACTTCTTGCGAACATTTCAATCGTACCTCTTGGATAAAACTGCTTAGAAGCTAACAAGTTGGTTGTAAGTAGAAGTGCGT
The DNA here is from genome assembly GCA_030694975.1 of Erysipelotrichaceae bacterium. GTDB lineage: Bacteria > Bacillota_I > Bacilli_A > Erysipelotrichales > Erysipelotrichaceae > UBA2227. Next base: position 22,092 of record JAUYTU010000021.1, read on the forward strand.
TCTGAATCATTGCAGCAAAATCAACTGCTTCAATATCCCAGTTGTCCTGAAAGTGCTTAACTGCAATCCATTTATAGATTTCATAATCCTTACCTAATCGATGCTCACTAAAAGAGCTCTTATACTGTTGAATAAAATTCTGAAGAGCTAGATTATCTAAAACCAATTTTTCTGACATTATGTTGTCCTCCCCTTTTACATCTTCCTTTGATTATACAGTTTCGTTGTCTATGATACAATCTGCTTATAGACACATTCATTTTTTTTTGTTCTTTTCAGTTAGTTTTTATCATGAGAGAACTCTAAAATCCCATGAAGTCTTTTATATCTATCATATGATTTGCATATAAGCCATATCCCATCATTGATGAATGAGCAATCTTGATATCTACTTTATCAAGTAAATGAGGATAAGTTTTAATTGCTTCTCTTAACTCTCTTAGCAATTTTGTGCTCTTTGATTTATGATTTGCAAATATAAGAATGTACTCAGGTTTGATATTTCGATTGATCTCGATTTTCTTATACATGCCTTCAACTTCATTTTCCTTTTTACTTCTAGTCACTTCAATCAGTCCTAAGTAATACTTCTGATTGAACTGAGTCTCAGCTTCATCCATCAATTCTACATGTTTGCCTTTAGACATGAAATCATCCAAATCTTTAAAATGCTTCATAATACCGGCGCTTCCTGTCATAGCACCATCACCATACTTCAGTTCAAAGATTGCTAAGGAAACAGATTTGTTATTCCTTCTGTCCAAACTATTGGACAGCCACTTAACTCCAACCATATCAAATCGGCTTCCTGTTTTTGTAACTTGATTATTTTCTTGAATAGATTCATTTTTCGCATACTCAATATCACAAATGAAATAATCCGTATCATTGGAAACAATACTGAAATTATTCTCACGTGATATAACTTGTTGATATTCTCTTTCTTGCTTACGGTGAACACTAAACCACAGATCCATTTCACGTTTAAATATTGCTATTCCATCCACGTAATCGTCTACTGTTCGGAACTTCGATAGATCAAGTGGTTCAAACCCACAATCAATTCCATGATTAAGATATTTTTTATCAAAAGATAATGTATAGTCCTTTTTACTCTCAATTCGAAACAGACTACCACCTCTGTAATAGATATTGATGTAGTTATTGCGGATTTCTAGACTCAAAGTTTCATCATGAATCACAGCTTTAGTTAATCGACTCAATGATCCAAATTTTAAGTCTTCTAAGAATTGTTTACTCAATACTCTCATTCGTTCTCCCCCATAAGATAATTGAGAAGATTATTTTCTACCATACTTCCCCCCACTTTCTCTTGAATACAATTGAATAAATCTTATCATAGGTTGTTTTACTAAACATCAAAATTTGAAAATAATGTTTAAAGATTTACTTATATCTTCAAATAATGCTTAGTCTTCCAATGTACATCACCCATATCGATTTCTCTATCCTCAAGACTCAAAAATTTAGGAAATGTTCTTATAATTTTCTCAACTCTTTCCGGTTCATTTTTGTACCTGGAATCAATAATTAATAATCTAAGTAATTCCAAATTGACATAGTCTCTCCGATCGCTCAAATACTCTAAGTAACTCAGTATATAGTCGAAACTTGGATAGCAGGTCTGAAGACCATTAGTAATCACAACATACAAAGCTTCATAGCACTGCTTGTATTCTATGATTTCGATAATCCGTTTTATACCCTCAAATCCAAAGAAGCGGTACCTTGATGCTGCATAAAGTAAGCTCGCAAACTCTACATCATCTGGCTTGTCAATCTGTGTAAACTTGTAATGATTCTCTTTCTCCAAAAGAATCAGTCGACCGAACTTTAGAATGTCTGTTTTCTTTTGGATGTTGCTTAAGGCATTGTATGAGAAAAACATAATATCCTCATCATCAATCTTCATTCCCCTTTTTCTTAACCTGTAATTTACATCAAAAATAATTGTACTTATACAATCATGTGCAAAGTTAAGAACCAAGTAATTCCCAAACCAAAAGTAATCTGAGTACATGAGATAATCCTGAACAAATTCGAGACTTAGATTTTTTTCTTTAAAGCGAATGATTATTATGGAATCATACTTTTTTTCTCGTCCATATAGATTCTTCCAAGTCGAATAATCAACCCAATCATAAAAAGAAGCCCAACTGCTTTTGACCTTTTCAATTTCTTCATTCATATTATTTAATTGCTCCGTTTCGTTTCTCGTATTATAAACCCTTTTCGGCAAATCCATGATGATATTTGATGAAACTTCGTTTATTTCATCCAAAGAAACTATATTTCCTATTTAATGAATGCTATATCTGAATTAGTGTCCAAAAAATGTATCTTGATAGTCAAGAGAGAGCGAAAGTTAACAAAAAACGCGGCAATTTTCGAGATACTTTTGTGTCGTTGAACCATATTCTGAACTTCAAATGATAAATTTAAACTATTAAATAGAGTACTAGAAACTTGCTATTTCATAATGTTTATTCTTTTGCTATTATTAGGTTAATAGGTTCGCATTGCGCGACAAAGTGGGGAAACATAAAATGGAAAAATTAGATTTGAAAGAGAAGTTATGGGGTGGGATTTTTGGTGTTGTAGCTATTCTTGCGGCATTTTTTGAGATGTATTCTAGCGGAGTCTCTACTACTAGTATTGCTGGTGCAGTAAAGGATATTGCCGGCACAATGGTTGTAGTGGTGTTGCTTATAACAGTAATGAGACAATATTTACCTAAGAAGCCGAGTAATCTTACAGAAGCATTTCATGAGGCCATGAAACCAGTTATATCAAGGTATTCACCATTAATCAAAAAAGATGAAAATGGCGACAATGGAAAAAACATAGGAATTGAAGATGGAAGCAATAGTATTGAGAATCTGATAAAGAAAAGCGATGTTAAGAGTGGAGTTAGATACAATTTAGCTTCGAATTTATCAGCCATTCATGACAAAAATTCAGGAAAGTATCACACTTTTTTCGATTTTGATTTAAAATCTGAAATCAAATTTATCGTAAGTAAGACAGTATTTATGGGCAGATCAGAAGAAGAGTTTGTTTTGCAAGGCAAAATTATCAGTGATATTCGTGGTTCTATTGAAGGAAAATTTGAGATTGTTTCTATGTGTTCAAGTACCAAAGATGGGTTCAAAGTCACACTTTCTAGGGAAATGGTATCCAATGATGATGTTATACAAGTCGTAGATGTTATTGACCGAGTAATGCTATTGTATATCGCGGAATATAAAAAGTCATAATAAGTGAATCACTACAATCCAAATAAACTATTGAAAATATAACGCTTGCCATATAGTTTTTACAATTACCATATAAAAGGAGAAAAATGAACTACAAACAGTCACAATATTTACGAGTTGAGCAATTGATTAAGGATGGGATAATCTTCAATAATGATCCAGGGCATGGAGTATTTAAAAAGAAATCATATCCGTTTATGATAAATGACAACAAAAACAACCTAGTTAACCAATATCGAAGTGATGTCATTGATTACTTCTCTAGCAACAGAATTGCTTGGTGGAATGGGAAACTAACTAACCATCCACTATCGTCACAAGTCGCTTGTGCTAATCATTTATTTCCTATTAGAAATGATAAAGAAGCTGTTCTTTCTGTGATTAAGGGAGTTTGTCCTGATATTATTGATGTTTTTCCTATATTAACAGATAAACATTCCCCGGCTTATATTCTGCTAGAAAGTGTAAGTGATGCTGACCATCTAAATGAACTGAGTTCCACTCGAGGTAGTAACTGTACCTCCATAGATGCTTTGATATGGGGAGTTCATCTTGATGGAAGAAAGATCTTATTTCCAATCGAGTGGAAATATGTTGAATCTTATGGTAACGACGATAAGGCTAAGGGTGACAAAGGAGTAACTCGATTATCAAGATACACCGACCTGATTAATAACTCATCTCAGCTGAAATCAATTTCGCATAAGGTCTATTACTTTGAACCCTTCTATCAGTTGATGCGTCAGACTTTATGGGCTGAGCAAATGGTCGCTCACAAAGATTCTGAGACCATTAAAGCAGATGACTTTATCCACATACATGTTATTCCAACTGAAAATGTTGATTTACTTAAAAAGATTTATCCTTGTAGTGGTATGGTCATGGAGAATACTTGGCGTAATCATCTGAAAGATCAAAGTAAATACAGGATTGTGCACCCCAAAGATTTCCTTTCACCGATTTCTTCACTTCCATACCAAGAATTAGTTCAGTATTTAAATACGAGATATTGGTTATGATACTGTACTTTAATATGTTATGAAGCGATCTTTGAGCTATGCATGCTTATTATCAGTGCATTTCAGTTTGACCATTAACTTTGCCTTTATGAGAGAAAAACTTTGATCGTAATTCAAAACTTCTATAAACTAATGTCGAAATTTGAATTCTAGCCTTTTAAGGCTCAATTAAACCTCGAAGAATATAGTAGATTTCCAAATTTTCGAAGCTATTGACTGTCATTTGATTATTCTTAATTAAGAAATATGCATTTCTTAATTTGTATTGATAGTCTATAATTGTGTTAACGAACGAGATCTAAATAAGATTGGAGGGGAAATAAGTGAGTCTGTCACAATGTCCTGAATGCGGAAGTAAAATTTCACAGAAAGCAAAAGTATGTCCACATTGCGGGTACATAAGTTTTGATCCTTTACTAGCAATAAGTGTACAAGAGAAATTCGAAATTGTTCCTACTTTCAAGTTTGAGGTTGAAGATTGGAATTCAAACAGATCAGAAAACACTGTAGTATCATATGAAAATAATAAGGTGTTCTATGAATATTATGGTAAATGGGATAATATCAAAAACAAATTGCCAACTTTAGCCAAAGCAATTAAAGAAATGGCAAAACAGGAAAGTGAGTTGGTTGCTGATATAAGTCCATATTTGAAGAAAATGATTGATTCAGGAGAATATAAGTTAGTTATTGATAAAAGTGGTAAACTATTGGCGACTCTTAGGGGTCCGAAAGGATTTGTAAAGAATATAAGGCTCAAGCAAAAAGATCTATCTCCTGATCTTTCTAATTCTGTAAACAATTTAGTAACACAAATGGCACTTGACCAAATTATTAAAGAGATCAAATATTTGGGGAATGCGATTAGTGAAATCCACGTTGAGTTACAAAATGATAGAATTGCATTGGCAGAAAGTTCAAAGTTTAAGTTGCTTCAAGCTCGAAACATTCAGGATTCAAGATTAAGGGAACTCGCTATATTAAATGTAGTTAATTCAGCTACAGATGCAAAGTGTGTTCTAATGAGGAATTTTTCACAGAATCTTAAATATTTAGATGAACATGCAAATACTACAAATCGAATGATTTTACCCGGAGGAAAGAAACCAATAAATCAAAAAGCATTGGATTCTATGTTAGCATTAAAGACAATAACTGATACCGTTCAAGTTGAGACTGTAGGTTACGCAATGCTAGGTGAATATGATGCATGCATGGAATCTCTCTCGCAATTTAGAAATTTCATATTTGATAATAAATTAAATGAAAGAGATACCTTATTGTTACTAAATGAAAGTTTAGAGAAAAAGCAAATTGAAGTAGTTGATAAATTTTCAGAAGTCGCATTAAGAATAGCAAACATTAATGACTTAAAGCAAATTGACTTTTATAATCAAGATTCGATTGTAGAAAAGGAGAATGAAAATGAAAATATTTAAGAAAAATGAAACAGTAGAAGTTATAGATGTGAGGTACTGTAAAAATAAGAAATGTCACTGTGAACTTAGAAAAAGCAATCAGGGTGACTACTGTATTGACTGTCAGTCAAAAAGAGATGAGAAACGCGATTCATTTCTAGCAGGTGCAGGTTTAATTTTAGCTGGAGCATTTACATATATTGTAAAAAATAACGCAAAAATTGTTAGAGTCTTACTGAGAAAATAGTAACTGGATTTTATATTTAGTGGAAATACATTAATACACACTATTTTGATAAGAAGATTATAGTGTGATAGCAAAAATTATCTTAGATGAATCATTCCTCAAAATTGCAATAACGAAAAACAAAACCAGTGAACTTTGATTTAATCAGCTGCACAACCATGCAGCTTTTCCAATTTAGATTTAATTTTATTATTTAACGATCTAATCGACGGTTCCCAACAACATCATATTTGCAATGTTATGAATCCGAAGACCCCCAAAGATTGCGTGTCTTGATAAACACATCGGCTTGGGGTCCTCCCTGAACAAACACTGTTAGCTACTGATAACTGTCATAAGATATTGCGAAGGGTTTTTTCTCAAAATTTCCTCTACCCTGAGATGAGGAGTATTAAACTAGTCATCTAACATCCAGAACTATATGTTGTTTTTGTTTGCAATTACTGTTCCTCTATATCAGACTTTTTCTTATTCTTTCCAAACTTTCCTAAATTTCGTGAAAGATTCTTTGTTGCATTAACAGCTCCTGACGATATTCCTTTTGATAGATCCTTAGTAACTTTACCAAACTTATCCATCATCTCTTGTTTGTCATTGATTCTTTTGATTTGCATTGCTTTGCTTTCAGAAATAATCTCATCATTCACATAGTAGACCCAAATTCTATCACCACTTTTCAATTTAGAGCCAACTTTCTGACCATTAGGAAAAGTAATTCTGGTAACTTGACCATCTTCCTTTTTTGATAGAGAAACAATCGGAAGTTCTAACTTTGGAGTGACCTTTAAACCTAGTCCTTCAAGATCAGCTCGTGCTTCATATATATTAAGTCCTATTACAATGGGCACTTTAAATTCACGAATTACGTTTCCTAATAAGTACTTACTCTTATCAATAACATCCTGTGTAAGATAGTAAATTTTGACAGCTGATCCAGGACTAACTCTCATTCCAAATCTAGGTTTGGTGTACATGACTTTGTATTCACTCTCATCAGCATATGCAATATTCGGATTTGCAATCGCTAATGTAGTAATCAAGTGAAGCTCATCTCTAAGAACTCGTATGGCTTCTTCATAGTGAACATCTTTAAGGTCAGGAATTTTGACTAGCGCTTTCTGCTGTTCATAAAACTCTGTACCAATCTTTGTCCCAATCTCTAATAGATCCGGTGAAACTAATCCAATCACGAATTTACCACCTTTTTTTAATATGCGCGTTTTCCAACCCATTTTAAACCCTCCACTTCTTGAAGTGATGTTATACAATTCTACTAACCCAAAAGCGAACTTAGGTTTCCTTTAGTTACTTGGATCATCATCCACTTTTCTGCCACGTTTCTATTAAGCAAGGACAACGATGGAAAGGCATGTTGAGTCATTGCTATGTCCATCATTTTCAAATTATGTTGCATTGCCAATGTCCATTCAGTAATCATTTCTGAAGCTTGTTCTCCAACAATTGTTGCACCATAAATTGTACCTTCATCATCTGTAATGACTTTAACAAAACCAACTGATGCTCCTGTTGTTGCTGCTCTTGCATAAGTATCATACGTTTTTTTAACAACAAAGAAATCAAGTCCTTCTTTCTTTGCTTCATCTTCACTTAATCCTACATGTGCTATTTCAGGACTGGTAAATATTGCACGAGGAACTACATAATTACTACGATTTAGCCTTGTTGGTTCTTTTTTACTCATGGCTTGCATCAACGATAGCATCGCTTGGTGCATGGCAGCATGCGTGAGAAGCCATTTGCCATTAATATCACCGACAGCATAAATATGCGGGATAGTGGTGCGATTGAACTCATCAACATTGATATGTTTTTTATCATAGCTAACACCGGCTGCATCCAAGTTTAAAGAAGCTAACGCTGGCTTTCTTCCGGTAGCAACTAATAGTTGATCTGAAACAAATGTGCCAGCCGTTGTTTTAGTGGTGAATCCATCGGACTCTTTACTTACAGAATTAATTCTTTCACCATTGTAAAAAACAATTCCTTCTTTCTTAAACGATTCTTCTAATATAGCTGCTGCTTCACTATCCTCTGAAGGAACTAAATGTTCATCCATATGCACGATGGTTACTTTACTACCTAATCGACTAAACGCTTGGGCCATTTCTACACCAATAGCTCCACCACCGATAATAGTCAAACGATTGGGTATTTCCGTCAAATTAAAGATGTCAACATTGGTCAAATAGGGTACATCCGACAATCCCTCAATCGGAGGAATCATTGGTTCAGTCCCTGTTGCTATAAAAATCAGATCTCCGTGATATTTCTCTCCATCCACTTCAACGGTATGCTCATCCACAAAGGTCGCTGGTCCTTTTTCTAACAGCAAATCAGCTTTTGAAAACATCTTATGCAAAACTTCTCCCGTTTGCGAAGCGACGTGTTCACGTACTGTTTCAAGTGGATTGACAACTTGCACATGTCCATTTAGTTTTAAACCAAATTCATCCAAAATCTCGGTGTTGTATTTCATTTGAGCAATTTTAAGCATTGCCTTTGATGGGATACAACCGACATTTAAACATTCTCCTCCGATCGAGTTCATTTCGACCCCCAAGACATTGAGACCCAATTTGGTTCCCATACCCACCGCAACCATTCCTGCAGGTCCTATACCAATGACAATCAGATCATACTTTTTCATTGTTTTCCTCCTGAAAAATCTTATCCAAAATTACACAGCTTACACGATTAAAGTACACCATGTGTAGCGGTTTTTCTTTAGCGGTTTTAAGGTTTTAACTTTACACAATAATTGTACCTCCATATTGAGACTTATTCTAAGATAGTGCTTTTATTCCAATGTACTTTATAGTGATCATTGTTAAGTAAATTAACCTAAGAAAAGACAAAACACTTCGTTTTTTGCTACTCCACGTTCCGTAGACCACATCACTATGACGTAGGTAGTCAATTATTCTATTCAATGTTATGATAATGTCATTGAAATCGGGGGTACTTTAATGAACTATCAAGACATCGGCAAACGAATCAAGCAACGACGCACTGAACTCAATCTCACACAACAAGAACTGGCGGAAAAATTACAAGTAACAAACAAAGCCGTATCCAAATGGGAGACCGGAGAAGGATATCCGGATATATCGATCTTAAGTGATATATCATCCGTATTGGTGATCAGTGTCGATGACTTGCTGGGATCCACCTTTCAAAAGAATGAGGTATCAAAAAAAATCGATTTGAACTTAATCTATCGAATGATTCTATTAGGATCAGTGCCGCTGATCTACCTTCTTCCCATGATGGAGAGATATGCGATGTTTGGCTTCGGTGAAAACTGGCTCAGTGCTTCGGGAGGTAATTCGCTATCCGGATATGCCATCATCTTACAGTCACCCTTAACATCTTGGGCACAACTGACATTTATCAGCTTGATGCTCATCTATGTGATTTCGGTTATGCTACTGGTTGAATACGGATTGAATCACTTCAAAGAAATCGAGTTGTTCCCCTTTCTAAAAAAGCACAAAACTAAAAAAAGGATGATATGGTTGCTCATCCTGTCCCTACCGATTCCCCTCTACGTAGGTCTTATGACGGGTGTAGAAATCGGACTGATTCTGATGCCAATGATCGTCACATTGTATGTTTATCTCGAGTTAAAAACACTCAAATATAAATCGTAAAAAGGCATGCGAATGCCTTTGCTAATGTGATTTTTACGCTATGTTTTTGACGTTTCCGCCATCTAAATCCCTATCGCAATCCCTAATTTTACTTCTTGAACGTTTTACCAAAATACACACCCGCGAATGATATTACTGCATAACCAACAATATAAACCCAAGCCGAACTGTTAAAATGAATGAAAATCGCTGGGATAAAAAGAATACCTACAGTTACTGGGAAAAGCAAACTCCACCCGTTTTTATAGCCGTAGATAAAAGATATTGCAAAGCAAGTTAGCGGCATTACTATTAGCATAATCATCATGAAATCTCCGGTGGAACTGCCTAACAATGGTAAAAGATAAAAAGAAGTCGCGATCGCTAATAAGTATGGAATCATTTTTTTAATTTCGTTCATAATTTCCCCCTGAAATGTGTTATTAAGCCATTTGAATTATAATCTATTATGGCCATATACTCAATCTTACATGATCGTTTTGTCATCACAACTTTCCGCAAACATTGCCCATTTTAACGTTTTATTAAACGACAGAATGCCTCTGTTCAATAATTTATCTTAATCCCGAAGAAAAATAAGCAATCATCGCTGATTGCCAGTTCTCTTTCACTCGTTGCCTAGATTTTGTATAGCCAACTCCACAACTTTATAGGCTCCATTGTAAACACCTATTTTATTGGCTTGCACGATGTTCTTACACAGTCCTGATAATATTTCATCATCTTCTAACAGTAAGCCCAACATTTGTAATGTCGTTGTGACGGTTTCGCATTCAATGGTTCCATCGCCTACCTCAGCCGCACGAATAGCACCCCAAGCCTCATGACCGCCCACGCGTTTGATCATGAGTTTAGGAACCGGATAGAAAGCAAGTTCACTTGGCTTCGTCACTAGGATATCCGCACAACGCATCAGAAGGTTCGAACTGTACACCGCCGCAAATATGTCTTTATTGTAAAACGCATGAATACCCGAAACATCTGTGTCTAACAAATCCTGTGCAAATGTGCTTGTCTTACTCCAATCATCAAAGTAAGTCTCTGATAACGTTTTTAACTCCACTATTTCTTCACACAAACCATCCCACACACTCAGATGATCACCTACATTAATCAACAAAGCAACTTCCCTCTTCGCAATTTTTGGTAAAAGATACTTAATGATTTCAGAAAATATTTCCTTCTGAGCACCGGCTCCACCCACGGTCAGTAAGATACGTTTCGCCTTTTTCTGCTGGATCCGATTTAATCGTCTTTCACAATCTGTATCAATATTGACCACAAGTTCGTGATCAATATAGTGCCCAACATCAAACAACTGATCCTTTGGCATAGGATTCAATAATGTCTTACCACCCATCTCCCTCAAGGTTTTATAGCCAATAAAAGAAGAAGGCGTTTGAACCGTATGTATTGACCCTTCCGCAAGATGGAGTGCCATGGGCCAATTATCTGGAATCACATTCACAACCCGTTGTACACCCGCATGAACAGCCGCTTGTGCCGGCCAAACATGCGTTGCCACAAAGGGCATATCTTTGGGCAATTCTTTAAAAACAGGTGTCATCAATTCCGTCATTTTCTGATCCATCGCATTGTAACTGATTTTTTTAAAACCTTCCGAATTTAACGGTTCCCAATAAAACTTGTTAAACAAAGGATACTTCTGAGACCACCGCGAACCCATCGAATAAAGATCGTTCAGATGTTTAATTACTTTACCACCGGTCGTTTCACTGTACGCATGTAAATCAAACCAATAAGGCGTAAGACCCACGGAATAAGCCGCAGAGGCAATAGCCATAGAAATCCGATAATGACCAAACCCCATACGGATATTACCAATGATGATTCCCTTTTCTTTAATAATTTTCTCCGATGTCTGTTGGGTCACAATATTCTTAATTCCCAATAACGGAAATAAGACTTTATTATCCTCCACACTCAACTTATAAATCATTTCAGAATCATCCCCAAATTTTTTAAGGTATTTCTGCTTCGACTTATTCGCCTTTTTGACCACTTCTTCACTGATCACATTTCCAAAAATTTTCGTAGATCGATCCATTGTTTTGATCTCCTTATTTATCCGTAATTCCTTCAAGAATCTTCTTCTCATCGTACATCAACAAGAAAATCAAACCGACGATACAAAATGCTGCGGCTGTAACAGCGGTTAAACGAATACTCAATTCATTACTTACATCCCCCTGAGATAAAAGCAGACCGCTTAGAATCAACATTGAAAACATTTGCCCAATCTTCGACATAAAGGTACGAGTCCCAAAGAACATACCTTCTCTGCGAATGCCTGTTTTCCGTGCATCATATTCCGCAATATCGGCCACGACGACATTGGGCAAAATCCCAAAGATCGCCATCGGAATCGCCGCTAAAAGCACCATTACATACGCTTGAATGGTTGTGTCAAATGGCATCATTCCTAAGAACGCTCCATAGACATAGACAAGCAGAAAGATGCAGAAGGCAATGATAAGCAATAGTTTCTTGCCGATTTTCTTAGCAATGATATTAATGGGAACATAGAACAGAAACGAACCAACCCCCAGTCCCATAAACAGAACCCCAAACATGGTGTCCGGCAATTTCAATAAAACCGTTATGTAATACAGAAGTGAGGATTGGAAAATCGTAATCGCAACCCAATAGACTAAATCAGAGAAAACGAACATACGGAATTCTTTGTTTCTGAAAGTCGCCTTCATAGAATCTAACATTTTCAATTCTGAAGGAACCGATTCACAATAACGTTTCTCATCAATCGCAAGAACCGGAATTAACAGGAAGATAAATCCGATGAGGGCAAGAATAGTTAAAGCGATACGCATCGATACAACCGTACTGTATCCCATCCCTTGGAATATATTCCAAAGAATCGGAGCTTGCGAAGCAACCGCGGCACCCAAGAACCACGTAACCGAAATATACGTTGATAGATTCAGACGTTCTTCCGGTGTATGACCTAACTCCGATAATAACGCAAAGAATGGAGTCACATACATGGTTAGGAATAAATAGAACAAAAGCAAAGTTATAGTTAGAAAGATTGCATTAATCGTACTCTCCCCATTGACCGGTGACCAGAAAACCAGGACGGTCGTTAATGCGAAAGGAAATGAAGCAATTTGCATAAACGAAATACGTCTGCCCTTTTTCGCTTTACTGCGATCACTCAACGTCGCAATCCAAGGATCGGTTACCGCATCAAACAAACGACCCAACATCGTGATTGCCCCAATGATCGTAATGAATCCGATAAAGACCACTTGGGGAATAAAAATAGATATCCCCGATTCTTTTGTAGGGATATAATAAAATATCAAATATGAACCAATAATCCCAGAAAGCAGTGACCAACCGAATTGGCCCAGTGAGTAAGCAATTTGCTTAGATAACGGCAATTTTTCCTTCATGATTTTTCCCCTTTGTAACTGTTTATCAGTTAGTTTTTCCCTTTTAAAGCCCTTAAAAATAACTCCCTTTGAACCGATATGATTTTCCGTGAATCAATATTCAACTCTTCATTTAAATTCGTCTGACGAGTTACTACCCGTTGGGCCAAAGCCAAGAATGAATTCGATAGGGTACGAGCCAAATAAGCAATCTCCACATCTGTAACAATCGATCCATCCTTTACTCCTTCAGACAAAAATGCAAAAAACGGTTCATCCACTTTTTCAATCAGCTGAACAAACTCTTTATGACTCCCCGTATTTGGATATTCGCCGACGAGATAGTAATCAAACATACCCGTAAAACGAATCAATTGACTCAACTCATCCACCATGGAATCCAGCTTCTCAAGATAACTTGCAAGCTTATCATAGCCACTGCCCTTAAGTGTCGGAACATACTTATTTTGAATGGATACAAACGTCCTGAACACATCAAGTTCAATCTCCATGGCAATTTCCTCTTTCGAACGAAAATACCGATAGAGTGTTTTCCGACTAATTTTAGCCATTTGGGCAATATCAGCCATGTTTGTCTGCGAAAATCCTCCTTCTAAAAACAACGCCTTAGACACCTCAACAATATTATTCTTACTGGTCTCCTTATTCATCTCTCTTTCAAGATCACGATAAATTTTTGTGCTCATGCAACGCCTCCTTGCGCACTATGTATGACCAAACATAGTTACATGTGTTTACTGATGACACATCCGTTACCTATAGAATGCGCTTACATTAAATTTTTGTCAAGCAAAAAAGATTGAAGTTTACCTCCAATCGCAAAGTTTATCCCTTATTATTCGAATGTCTGATTCTGACTAACGTAAATCCATCTCAAACCACTCAAAAAGACGGTTATCAAGATAATAAAGCTTGTCATGGATGCTGTGAAACCACCCAAAATCCCCTTTTTCCGATATCTTGGTTACATTGCTTCCATCTACGTCCATCCTCATGATCGCATCCTCCACCCCATCAAAATAGTAGATATGGTCTTGAACGATATGAACATGGGAAGCAAAGTTTGTGATCAGTTTCTGATTCTCAGATCCATCCACCTTCACTTTGCTTAGGGCTACGTTTGTATTGTCATCGCCATAATAAATCCATCCCTCGTGGGTCATCAGAAAGGTCGATGAATACGCTGTTATGACCTGTTCCTCACTGCCATCCAACTTTACCTTCACCATCGTCTGACCCTGACCATTCGCATACACCAACCACTCTTCGTCCAAACTGAAAGCGAAGATTCCCTCCGTCCCACTGATGGAAGTGAGTTCACTTCCATCAATCTTGGCCTTATAGATTCTTTGATTCTCATTGTAATTGAGAAAGTACATCCAATTTCCAACAATGATCAAATTTCCTACGCTTTGATCCAAAACAATCTGCGTGTCACTGCCATCAGACTTCATCCGATAAATCCCGGAATAATCCGATTCATTGATATAGTAAATCCACTCTTTCCAGACGTTGAGATTTCGTGCCTGGTCGATGGATATTTGTTCAGGTGGTGCCTCTGGATCACTTAAGTTCCTTTTATAAATGCCCTTCATTTCCACTGACTTCCCCACAAAGATCAGGTTATTATCTAGCTTCGTAAAAAACCCACCGCTCATCCGATTACTGTTGGTACTACCGGCAATCATGATCTCCGATTCATTGCTTGCGAGAGGCGTTGCCTTCGGTACGGAGATCACCTTCTCAATGTCCTGACCCTTTAACCGATATTCCCGACCCCCGTCACTGTGATTCAAGTAATACAGCCAACCATCAAAAAATAACAAATCTGTGGTCATATCGTTACTAAGAACCTTGATATCTGTCCCATCCAATTTTGCGCTGCTCAGACGGTAATTATGAGTTAAATCCGAGAAATACAGTCGACCATTATGTTCATTCAAGGCAAATGCGCGAATGTCATTGACCTTCATTTCATCCGTTCCATCAACCTTCACCCGATAAAGCTTTTCTTGATCGGACGCCTTATTGAAATACACCCAATCCTGCACGACCAACGTTAACTGATCGACATTATCCGCAAGCACCCTCATCTCCCCGGTCTTATAATCGGAGATCATGAGCTGATTTCCATTGTCTTTAACCGAAATAAAAACTAAACCCTCATCCGAGGCATTTAGTTTCAGAGCTGAAACATCAATAAACATATCATTCTCTTCTCCATCCATCGACATCTTATAAATCCGATTTTCATCATCGTTATTGACATAATAAATCCATCCGTCAATAATCATCATCCCACCATACGGATAGACGGTATTCTGAGAGACAAACGCCTCATCCGAGCCATCGGTTCGTATTCTCATGATTTTATAATCATCGTCTAAACTCATAAAATATACCCAATCTTCAAATGCGTTTAAATAAACGCCTGATTTTGATGATATTTTCTTAATCTCAGATCCATCACTTTTGCTTCGATAAATACGCAAGTGATCACGTGAATTCGCAAAGACAACGCCATCCGTCACCTTCACCCGATAGCCGAAATTCGCAATGTTGCCATTGGTATTTCCTAATTTTACGGAAAGTAAAGATGAACAACCCCAAAGGATAAACAAGATAACTGAGACCGCGATGAATCGTACCTTCATAAAACCCCCATTAAGATCAACTCAGATCTTTAATCGACATCCTTCTCTTTTCTTTCCCTCAACTTCCTAAAAGAAATCCATAAAAGGACAATTCCCGGAATACCGATAATTAAAATCCCGATCATCTGACCGGTATTACCAAAGTCCCCTCCGGAAAACATGAATATCAAAATCAACATCACAAACAGAATACTGGACACTCCGATAATCGTAAACAAGGTCCACAGCCATTGAAGAGAATCCCTTCGATCCTCAATTGCATTTAATTCCTTTTCCTTAATAACATCATCATCTTCATCGTCGGTTTCCTCATTGGACTCCAATGCCATCTCAGCCATCGCTTGTTGAACAACTTGCTCTTGAGAAATCCCCGAAGCCGCACTTCGCACGTTCGGACTGGGATCATCGAGTGCTAACGTCAAAACTTCCTTGGCTTCCGGGGGATTCAACGCTCTTAAAACTTTCACAGCTTCCTCACGAATGGTCTCATCCGCATCGGACGCCGCCAATATCAACCCCTTCACATCATTTCGAAGCACCATGCTGTGAATATCTTCATACGTTCTCATATTCTAACCCTCCTGTAGTTTTTAGACTAAAAAACAACACAATCACCTTGTGACAATACGAAAATCAACCATCTTCAAATCATGACTAACGAGCTTTATGTGTATTCCGATAGGCACGATTCAATAATGTTTCCTCCAACTCGCGATACACTGGATTCCCCGATTTTTCCAACACGGAAATGAACCGTGAAGAAATGTGGTGGTCGGGATCTTCCATCGCAAAGTGCCAAATATCATCTTCCATGGATGGATCATCCAACTCGACCAAAGCAATGGCGGCATCTTCCGATTTATTACCACTACCCCTAAGCATAATCCGATCCAACGCAAGTACATCATGCTTATTTTTAAGCATCTCAATATCCTTATTCGCAATCATAAAGAACCTCCTTCTTTGGTTGTCGGTTGTTGATGGATTGCGCATACAAGACTTCTATATTCCTATTATACTCCACCTTCATCCAATATAATATAATAGTGAAAAAAACACAGTGTCAGCACAAGGTTAAAGCCGTTGAATCAACGGACTTTCTGATACGATATGGTATGCGTCGGACACACCGACGTGCAACGTTGACACTGATGACACAACGCCCGATCAATCGCTGCTTTTCGTGATGTCTTATCTACGACAATCGCATGCGAAGGACACACCCTCTCACACTTGGTACAACCGATACAACCCGCTTTTACAACATGCTTACTAAACGTCGCCTTGGAACCAAACAACTTCAACGGCGCATTGTACGGACAAAGATAATTATGGAAAAAGGACGGATGATAGAAAAGGGCAACAGTAAATGCGAGTACGGTCAGAATCGGTAAAATTGGTAGTTGCTTTTTGAGTACCACCTGACCAAAAACCATAAATCCAACCATAAGCACAAGTGAAATCCAGGACAAATGCTTATAAGAAAGTAAATTCGGCTGTTTAAATTCTTTGATCTTCAAAAACTTCTTCACCTTCTCGGCCACCAGCATCGACGTATTGAGTGGACAAAGATACCCGCAATACAACCGACCCAACCAACGCGCCAACACCAACGTCACTAAAAACAGCCCCAACCACAATTGAACTTTCTGTGTGATCATCAATAGCGTAAATAGTACAAAGGCCAGAGCTCTAACCCAATGTTCCCAACGTTTCATATCTTCCTCCTTGAACTACTGTCATTATAGGACTATAATCAAAGAAAAAGTGTCACATATGTCACACATGGAGAAATTATGAATATAAAGACCCTTCAACGACATCCGCTATTTCTAAAGTTTAGCGAACAAGACCTTCAACACCTGATGGACACCGCCAAACTTCTGTTTCACACCTATAAACACGACCACATTTTACATCATCAAAACGACAAGGCCAATCATCTGGAAATCATCCTGCACGGCTCCATCATCATTCAACGCACGGACATTACCGGCAAACTTCTGACCATTGCGACCTTAAAGAAAAATGACATCATCGGCGGACATTTGCTCTTCTGTGATGACGGACAATACAGCGGTGATGTAATTGCCAAACAAGAAACTGACTGTGTGAGCATCGATCGCAACACCATCCTTGAACTGTGTCAGAAAAACATTATCTTTCTGGAATCCTTTTTGAAATTGCTCAGCGATAACACGCAGCGGCTCAGCCAGAAAATTCAGGAAACCACCCAACAGACCATTCGCAATCAACTCATTCTCATTTTTAAAAAACAATACCAAAAAACAAATTCATCGCGTATTACATTACCCACCAACAAAAAGCAGTTGGCTCAATCCATAGGGGTTGCCCGCACCTCCATTTCCCGACAACTCAAACAGATGAGCGACGAACAATTGATTATAGTGAACCGATCACAAATCACCCTCTTGTCGAAAGAGTGGATAGAACGCTGGAAATCCGAAGATTAACCCAAAGGGTAAGGGCTGATTCACTCAAAAACTTTGACACACTAAAAGAATGCTCTATAATAAAAGAAAAGGTGGCGTGCTTATGCGAAAATACCTCCTCACCTCCGCCATTCTGTGGATTATATTGTACTTCGGCATCGTCTTGCGGATGCGCGGCTTTTACTTTGTCATCTTTGTCTCCGAATTCCTTAATATCACCTTACTATCCCTCTACATCGGTGCACTTTTTACGCTGTTTCGCAAAAACATCCCCAACGATCGAACCGAATTTAATGACATCGCCTATCTGACATTGACATCCGCACTGAGCATCTACCTCTTCCGTAATATATACCTTTTTCCTGCCATCTACCTGATACTTGCGTCTGTCGCAATGTTTGTGATGCTTACTTTAACCAAACGCACAAAACCAATCAAACTTAACGTCGTCGAACGCCGTAAACTGTTCTTCTTTCGACCGACCACACCCGAAGCATTTCGAAAAGTTATGAAAATAACTTTGATTATCCTGACGCTGACCATTCCCGTCACCTTGACGATTCAATATTTCAATCTCGGCGTTTTGCCTTCCATCGAAGACAACCCCATTGAAAGACATCGCAACCGCCCGGACTTTGTTGTATTAAACTTTAAGATTTTAAGAAAGCTGGAAAACAGTGTATATGAAACACTGAATATCGAAGAGCGCATTGAAGTGCTCCAACAAGTCGAATACATCGAAGCTCATTTGGAACGGCGACCTCCCTATAAAATCACTCACAAATCCATGGCCATTTATCACTATGGCCAACACTTCTATTACAGTGGAATCATTATCCTCAATACCTACCATTTAGAAAAACCGTATGCCGGCATCATGCTCTACACGGTACTGCACGAAGGCCGCCATATCACCCAGGAATACCTCATTCAAAGCATCGACTGGACATCACCGTTTGCTCAAACCTCAAAAAGTCTTGAACATGAACGCAAACTCAAAGAAAGCATCGAGAACTACTATAACTACGATTTGTTTAATGATGACATCGTCCGCTATCGCAATCAATATGTTGAACTGGATGCGGATGGTTTCGCCAAAGAATCGATTCAAGTTTACCAGAAATACATTAAAAATCTGTTCGATGATACCGGTACAAATCCAACTTTAGGAGACCAACCATGATCAACATCCTCACGATAGCCATCATCCTCGCCACCTTCGCCTTCGATCTGTGGCTTTCCATCCTTAATTACAATCACCGCACCCAACCGATCCCCAACAACGTCAACGACATTTACGACAGTGAAAGTTACGCCCGTTGGTTAAGTTACACCATGGAAAACTTCCGATTGGGCATGATTTCGAAAGTACTATCCACGATATTGACTGTCTTGTTTCTGCTTTTCGGATTCTTCCCCCTGCTCAACCAATTCTCATTAACGATATCTACGGACCCGATTCTGAGTACGTTGATCTTTGTGGGCAGTTACATGATTCTTGGATCACTGATTGACATACCTTTTTCCTACATTAAGAACTTTATAATCGAAGAAAAATACGGTTTTAATAAAACCACCAAGAAAACCTTTGTTTTGGACTTATTGAAATCTCTGCTTTTAATGGTTGTCCTGGGAGGTGGAGTCCTATACCTCATGTTGTATTTCTATCTCAACAGCGAGAACTTCATTCTCTATACCTGGTTGTTTATGGTATCCGTCATAATCTTCACCAACATTCTCTACACCAAAGTGTTTATCAAAATATTTAACAAGCTCACACCGCTTCCCGATGGTGAGTTGAAGGATAAGATTTATGAATTTTCAAAGAAGACAGATACCGCCATCAAAAACATCTCCGTCATGGATGCCTCGCGTCGCACCAAAAAACTCAACGCCTTCTTCTCCGGTTTCGGTAAATTCAAATCCATTGTCCTATATGATAACCTCATCGAAAAAATGAGCAACGAAGAAATCGTGGCCGTACTCGCCCATGAAATCGGCCACGGCAAACACAAAGACATCCTACGCAATTTGTTAATGGGATTGGTTCAAATGGGCATCATGCTCTACTTCCTCCAACTGTTCTTATCATGGAATGCCCTATCGATTTCCTTTGGCTTTGAAACCATTCACATCGGCTTCGGACTGATTCTATTCTCCGTATTTCTGTCTCCCATCGACATCTTACTGGACGTCCCCCTCTCCGCTATCTCTCGTTGGGCAGAGTATCGGGCGGATGGCTATGCGAAGGAGCATGGCTATAAAGATGCGATGATTTCCGCACTGAAGCGTCTGGCTCAGGAGAACTTCGCCAATCTGACCCCGCATCCGCTGATGGTGAAGATGACGTACTCTCATCCGCCCATCAGTCAGCGCATCCAAGCTTTAAACAAATAAAAAACGAATTCCTCAAGCAGGAATTCGTTTTAATTATTCTAGAATTGTATCCCTTTAAGTAACACCGATTCACAAAAGATCTTTCAATTGAGCAAGTTCATCAATCCAAACATCCGCATCCTTCAGTTCATCTTTTGAACCATATCCATATAAACAGCCAATCGTCTTAAAACCATGAGCTCTTCCAGCCGTAATATCCACCAAACGATCCCCAATCACGATGGCCGGAAGTTCGAAACTTCCCATGACTTCATCGATGATGGCCTCTTTGGCGATGTAATTAAAGTCTTCGGATGCTAACAGTTGGTCAAACAGTGAACTGAGATTAAAGACTTTATCATGTGCCTCTTTATAATACGTCTTACAATTACTGATAAAAATCAGACGATATCCTTTATCCTTCAAATACAAAAGCGTATCTTTAGCATTAGGATACCAAATCGCATGTCCATCCTCGATCAACTGACGCATATGCACAGAAACAATCGCACTTGCCTTCTGCCGCACATCTTCCTCAACATCCGGCAAAAACTCCTGCCACATCGCCATCGGATTTTTCCCTAAAAAACTGCGAATTAAATCGTCATCGATTTCCATCGGCGAAATATGTCCACCATCGACTAGCCATGCGACCGCTTTTCTTAACGCAGGTGCATAGATGACAAAACTATCATGGATCGTTCCGTCATAATCGAAAAAAATCGTTTTAGATAAAAACATTTACGCCAGAACGGTGAGCAGATTTGCCATTTCAATGGCCGTAACTGCCGCATCAAAGCCTTTATTCCCTGCTTTTGTGCCCGCTCTTTCAATCGCTTGCTCAATGGTGTCCGTCGTTAACACTCCGAAAATCACCGGAACACCGGTATCCAACGAAACCGACGCGATTCCTTTAGAAACTTCATTCGCCACAAAATCAAAGTGAGGCGTTGAACCGCGAATAACCGCACCGACACAAATGACACCGATATATTTCTTGCTTTTGGCAAGTTTAAGTGCGGCCAATGGAATTTCATAGGCACCCGGCACCCAAATCAAATCGATATCCGCTTCATCCACACCGTGTCTTTTCAAACCGTCAAGCGCACCACCAATCAGCTTACCACCGATAAACTCATTAAAACGCCCGCAAACAATCGCAAATTTCCCCGTTGGGGCAATCAAATTTCCTTCAAATACATTCATGTTATTTTACCTCCTTGTTAAATTGTAACATGTGTCCAAGTTTGGACTGTTTCGTTTTCAAATAAAACTCATTACGCTCATTGTGATTGGTCTGAATCCCAATGCGCTCAACGATCTCAATACCATACCCCGCCAGACCCACCAGCTTGCGCGGATTGTTGGTCAGCAACCTTAACTTCTTAACTCCCAAATCAAGCAAGATCTGAGCTCCTACACCATAATCGCGCATGTCATCCGGAAAGCCCAGTGCGATATTCGCCTCAACCGTATCCATTCCCTGATCCTGCAATTCATAAGCTCTAATCTTATTAATCAACCCAATGCCACGGCCTTCCTGACGCATATACAACAGAATGCCACGGCCTTCCTTCTCAATCTGACTCATCGCCAACGCATATTGATCGCCACAGTCACAACGTTTTGAACCAAAGGCATCCCCCGTCAGACATTCGCTGTGAACCCGAATCAATACCGGCTCGCCATCACTGACATCCCCCTTGACCAAAGCAACATGATGCTCACCATTTGCCGTATTTTCAAAGCCTACAATCGTGAAATCACCATACTTCGTCGGCAACTTCGCTTGTGTTGCACGACGGACAATCGTCTCATGTTTATGACGATAAGCAATTAAATCAACGATTTTAATCATCTTCAAATCATGCTCCACACAAAACTCAAACAAATCACCGACCCGAGCCATTTCGCCATCATCTTTCATGATCTCACAAATGACACCTGCCGGATAAAATCCGGACATGATCGCCAAATCAACCGCCGCTTCGGTATGTCCGGCCCGTTTTAAAACACCGCCACGCTTCGCTTGTAATGGGAAAATATGTCCCGGACGTTTAAAATCCAGAGGCCCCGCACTGGGATCAATCAATTTAATGACCGTATTTGCCCGTTCAAAAGCAGAAATGCCGGTCGTACACGTCGATACATCAACCGAAACCGTGAAAGCGGTTTGTTGACTGTCCGTATTGGCTAAAACCATTTGATTCAACTGCAGTTTTGACAGACGTTCTTCTTGCATGGGCACACAAATCAGTCCCCGACCATACTTCGCCATAAAGTTAATGGCTGCCGGCGTGACCGTTTGAGCAGGCATCAATAAATCCCCTTCATTTTCACGTTCTTCATCATCAACGACCACAATCATCTTCCCCAACTTTAAATCCGCAACCGCTTCTTCAATCGTATTGAATTTCATTTCTCTCTCCTTACATAAAGCCATGTCTGGCTAAAAACTGTTCGTCTATACCGGATGAAGACGAGGATGCACTCAACAGCCTCTCCGTATACTTGGCAATGACATCACATTCCAAATTAACCTTCGTACCCACCGACCGTTCGAGCAGTGTCGTAACATCGTTGGTATGAGGTATGATAGAAACCATAAATCCATCATCGGTTAACTTTTGAATGGTCAAACTAATGCCATCGATCGTAATTGAACCTTTAACAATCATATATTTTAGTAAATCACGACTCGTTTTGACCGTGATCCACACGGCATTGTCCTCTTTTTCCTTCTTCGTAATCAAACCCACGCCATCCACATGTCCCGAAACGATATGCCCGCCCAAACGGTCCGACAATCGTAAGGCACGCTCCAAATTGACACGTGAGCCACTGCTAAGCAACTCCAGATTACTTGCCCTCATTGTTTCAGCCATGACATCCACCGTAAAGCTATGAGCATCAAAAGTTGTAACTGTCAGACAAACGCCATTGGTCGCAATACTGTCACCGACTTTAACATCCTTTAATACAACACTCGCCATAATCGTTAAGGACGCTGATCGACTGCCTCGTTGGACACGTTGAACCGTGCCGACTTCTTCTATGATTCCAGTAAACATTACCTATGACCTCCCTTGATATATCCGGTTGCGACCATATCGCCACCCACCATCTCACACGCTAACTCATCGATGACAAGCGCATCTTTCATCAAGTCCACACCATCACCACCGACCACCGACTTCGCAAGTCTGCCGCCAATGATTTTTGGGGCAATGAAGAACATAACTTTATCCACGATGTTCGCTGATAAAGACGAAGCGATAATCTCACTGCCACCCTCTATGAGTACACTATCAATTCCCATTTCACCCAATTGTTCCATAAGATAATGTAAATCGATTTTCCCTTCGTGAAGTTTCAGAAGCAAAGTTTTAACACCTTTTTCCTCAATACGCAATCGTAAATCATGATCCACTGAATCCTTCATCACAATCAACGTATTTCCACAAAACTCATCATTCAGCACACGACTATGCAATGGAATTCGACCATGCGTATCAACGATGATTCGCAACGGCTGAATCACATCCTCATCCAACCGACAAGTCAGACTCGGATCATCCGCAATCACCGTACCGACACCCACCAGAATCGAACGAAACTGTTTACGCAACTGTTGGACTCTCATCCGCGACTTATCGGACGAAATCCACTTGCTATCCAATTTTACCGTAGCAATTTTTCCATCCAAGGTCATCGCGGCTTTCACTAATACAAACGGCTTTTTGTTTGTCACATATTTATTAAAAATTTCATTCATCCGAACACTTCGTTGTCCTAACACATCCGTAATCACTTCCACTCCGTGATTACGCAAATATTCAATCCCACGACCGGAAACCAGCGGATTTGGATCAATGGTAGCCACAACCACTTTCTTAATCCCGGACTTTACAACGGCTTCACAACAGGGCGGCGTTTTGCCATGATGACTGCAAGGCTCGAGTGTTACATACATTGTCGCATCTTCCAAAGATTCACGGACGCTGTTAAGCGCATGGATCTCCGCATGCCAACCCCCATATTTCTGATGATATCCTGAACCGATGATCCGACCGTCCTTAACAATCACCGCTCCAACCAGTGGATTCGGTGATGTATATCCTCTGCCAAGTTCTGCCAGATTTAGAGCAATTTCCATGAAATATTCGTGCATCGAAGACTCCTTTCAAAACAAAAAAACCCAGGAATCCCAGGGCACGAAAAAACGAAATGAATCGTTCAACTTCTTTCATCCAGACTTTACTGTCGCCACTGGAATCACACCAGTTCATGCCTCAATAGAGGCTCGCGGGGTATACCGCCGGTAGGGAATCTCACCCTGCCCTGAAGTTTTTTTATTTCGTAAACAATATAACAATATAATCTTCATATGTCAATCAATTCTAGATGATATTTGTGGTCAATTCGAATAAATTGATATGCGGACATTATCTTGTCCAAATATTGACAAATCAACCTTCAAAAGCTAAAGTAAAATAGTACGTTGAAGCGATTCTATGAAATTCTATAATAAATCGTTCAATTAAGGAATATTTAAGAAATATTCATGTCGGACTTAAGGTTAATGTCCTACACTAATCTAGAACAAAGGGAGGAAATTATGAGACTCGAAATTAAGAACATTCACAAAAGTTTCTCGGGCAAAAAAATCTTACACGATGTCAGCTTTACAGTCACCACCGGCAAAGCGATGGGCTTTCTCGGTCGCAACGGCGCAGGCAAAACTACGACCATCCGCGCCTTGATGGACGTATTCAAAGCCGATGAAGGACACTTTCTGATTGATGGAAAACCCTTCGACCCCCGCCAATATAACATTGGCTATTTACCTGAAGAGCGCGGCATGTACGCCAAAGAAAAAATAATCAACCAACTCATCTACTTTGCTCAGTTGCGCGGAATTAAAAAAGCCCAAGCCAAAGCTTCGGCCGAACACTGGCTGGACCGTTTCGAACTTGGCTACGCCAAAAATAACAAACTCGAAACCTTATCCAAAGGGAACCAACAAAAAGTCCAAATCGCCCAATCACTCATCGGTGATCCAGACATTCTGATCTTTGATGAACCGTTCAGCGGACTTGACCCGGTCAACTCCCAAGTGCTCAAAGATGTCATCCGTGAGAAAATCGAAGAAGGCAAACTGGTCATCTTCTCCTCCCATCAAATGACCTATGTCGAGGAGTTTTGCGATGAAATCACCCTGATCGAACAAGGTCGGATCATCTTAACCGGAAATCTCGATAAAATCAAAAACGATATGGGACAATCAAAAATCCGTTTGAAATCATCCAACATTCAAAACGGCGAACTGAAGGACAAACTGATCAAACTGACCAACTGTCACGATATTAGTGAAGACAAAAAAAGTCTGATCATTCATTTGCCCGAAAATAACAACTTAAACAATTTTCTCAATCAGTGCTTAAAAGCGGGGATCGAAATTGAAATGATATCCCCCTACCGGCCCTCACTGACCGACATATTCATTCAGAAAGTAGGTGAAGAACATGCATAATATTTCCAAAGTGTTCATGTTTGAACTCAAAAGCATCCTATCTAAGAAAAGCATGATCATCACCACTGCGATCATCAGTATCGTTTTAGTCATCATTACCACGGTTCCCACGATTATCAGCCTGTTTGATCAAGGAGAAATTATTCCGATTCCCCAGGATAAAATCTCCATGATGGGTTTTGGATTTGTCATCGAAAACGAAGCTGTCACTATAGATGAACTGAATCTGTTTTTCGTGGATGTTGAAATTTTCGAAAGTGAGGCCGACCTTCGCAAAGCGCTGAACAACGAAAAAATCACGCAGGCCTTCATCGTCACCTCGCCCACGTCCCTGACCACGATTGTCATCAATCGCGAGTTATACTCCAATGCTTCCTACCCAATTCAAAATGCCTTAACTCAGTTACAAATTCAACGCAATCTGATCGAATTAGAGCTTGACCCCCAAAAAGTCAATGAAGCCTACAATGTCAAGATTGCTATTAATGAGGAAGTCATCGGTAAAGATGCCAGCGATAGCTTTATGATTGCCTATGTACTCATGTTTGCGGTCTATATGCTCGTCATTATGTATGGAGCGATGGTATCGACGTCTGTTGCCCGCGAAAAAGACAACCGCACGATGGAATTACTCATTACATCCACCAAGCCAGACGCACTGATCATTGGAAAAGTTTTCGCCAATGGACTGGCCGGTGTCTTACAGTTTGGATTTATCATGCTGGTCGGCGTCTTGGGTATCGTTATCAACCGCGCCAACTACCCCGCCGAAATCCTGTCAGTCGTGGTCGGAGGATTACGCTGGGATTCCATGCTCGTCTTCCTGGTCTTCACCTTCTTCGGCTACTTACTCTACTTATTTATCTACGCATCCTTAGGATCACTGGTAAGCAAGATGGAAGATGTCTCATCCTCCGTTGCACCGATTACGTTGCTATTTATCGCAGCCTATATCGTCGCAACACTGGGATTACAGATGCCAGAATCTGTGATTGTCAGAATCGGCTCCTATGTTCCCTTTACGGCCATTCTGGCGATGCCGGTCCGCTACTTCTTAACGGCCGTCAGCTGGCTTGAACTGGGCATCTCACTAACCCTAATGACGTTAACGGCTTGGCTGTTTGCGCGCATATCCATCGACATCTACCGCTTGGGATCATTAAACTACGGCAACAAAATGTCCTTCATCAAAGCCCTCGGACAGATACGCGAAGACCGCAGAAAATAAAAAAGGACACGGTGTGTCCTTATATGATTGCGTGTGTGGGGGGGATAGAGCAATCACACTATTATAATATCAGAGAGTTATTCATTTTTCAACAATAACTATGCATAAAAGTATCAATGAAATAAAAAATGACACCTTGCGGTGTCACTTTTTGGGTACTGTAATCATCCTTGGGGGAAAGATAACTACATCTGTATATTATCATGAGTTAAACGATTTATCAAGAGTTAAACACTTTGAAAGTCAAAGAAATATCGTCGTTTTTTTCACAATCCACAGCAAAATTACCATCACTTAAACGATTCAACATATTACACATAAATGAAGGTTTATTCATATATTAATTCATATTTTGAGGGTACATTTGACTTTGCGTTTGGTCAACGTGCACAAATGGCTTGTTTGGCCTACATTTTAATGATGAACGAATGTACAGAACCCTTCTTTTACTTAATTTTTTAATTTTGCATGAATTATTGTGAATACAAATATATCCGTGAAACTTTGACAAACCGATGTATAATATAGGTATCCGGAGGAACTTATGACAAAGAAAATAATAGCAAGAAGTGAAGTCAATGTCTTAGATACATGGGATTTGAACCCATTGTTTCAGAATGACGAAGAGTTTGAGGTCGCGTTAGGCAAGGTCAGTCAAATGGCCGTTGATCTTGAAGATACATACAAAGACCGTCTGGACCAACCCGAAACAATCAACGCCTGTCTTGATCAGTTGAAAGTTTTAATGGAAAAAGCGTACCGCGTCGCAACCTATGCTTCACTGTACGTCAGCGAAGATCAAACCAACAGCGCCAACGTTCAACGTCAGATGAAAGTGGGCAATGCGATGAGTGTGTTCGGCTCCAAAGTCAGCTTCATCTCCTCACAAATCTCCCAAGTGGAACCCGAAGTGTTGACTTTGGCCAAAGAGCAAAATGAAGGAAATGCTCATTATCTTGAAGATATCCTGCGCGAAAAACCGTACATGCTCCACCCTGAGGTAGAACGCATGCTATCCGCTCTTCAACCGGTCTTAAGTTCACCATATCAAATTTATAATCGTGCCAAATTAGCCGATATGAACTTTGGGACATTTATGGCCAAAGGTGAAGAACATCCGCTGAGCTTTGTATTATTTGAAAACGAATGGGAATTTGAAACGGATACCGAAACGCGCAGAGCCGCATTTGAGGCCTTTAGCAAAAAATTAGGCGAGTATCAACATACCATCAGTGCTGCCTATCAGACTCAAGTCCAAAAAGAAAAAATCCTCGCTTCCTTGCGCGGTTTTGAATCAGTCATCGACAGTTTACTGTTTGAACAAGAAGTCGACCAATGCCTATACAATCGTCAAATCTCTGTCATCATGGAACGACTGGCTCCGCACATGCGTAAATATGCCAAATTACTGCAAAGAATCCATAAATTGGACAAGATGACGTTCGCTGATTTGAAACTGACCGTCGATCCGGACTTTGAACCGGAAATTACCATCGAACAATCCAAAGAATACATCCTGGAAGGTTTATCCGTTCTGGGAAGTGAATATTCTGAGATGATCAAGCGCGCTTACAATGAACGTTGGATCGACTTTGTCCAAAACATCGGAAAATCGACCGGAGCTTTCTGCTCATCTCCGTATGGCGTCCATCCGTTCATTTTAATCAGTTGGACCCAACGGATGCGCGAATGCTTCGTACTAGCGCATGAACTGGGTCATGCCGGCCATTTCTTTATGGCTCAACAAGCACAAAACGTCCTCAATACCCGCCCATCGCTGTACTTCATTGAAGCCCCATCGACCATGAATGAAATGTTGATGGCCAATCACCTAATGAAGACCTCCGAAGATCCCCGATTGAAACGTTGGGTGCTCTCCACCATGATCAGCCGTACCTACTATCATAACTTCGTCACTCACCTGCTGGAAGCCGCGTACCAACGTGAGGTCTATCGAATCATCGATCAAGGCGGCTCAGTCGTCGCTTCAACCTTAAGCAAAATCAAGAAAGAAGTCCTCACGAAATTCTGGGGTGACACCGTCGATATCGTCGAAGGCGCTGAATTGACGTGGATGAGACAACCGCATTATTACATGGGACTGTATCCCTATACCTATAGCGCCGGATTGACCGTCGCAACAGAAGTCAGCCGTCGACTGTTGGAAGATCCTACAGCCATTGAAGACTGGAAGAATGTGCTAAGAGCCGGAGGAACAAAAACACCGGTAGAATTGGCTCAGATGGCGAAGGTCGATATCACCACCGATCAACCCCTGCTTAACACCATTGAGCATATCGGAAATATGATCGATCAAATCATCGAACTTACCGATCAAATCGAAAAGGCATAATCGAAACGCACCCCAATGAGGTGCGTTTTCAGTTGGAATTCTTGCTTACAAAGTTTTGGATGTGCTTCATCAGCCACATAGCGACTTCCGCGTTATATTCTCGATATTTGTTCATCAGCATGAATACCGGCCCATAGAAATCCAAAGCAACCGCCGAGGGATCCGCCACTTTTAACCAACCTTGATTCATCAAATATTTAAACAGTTGCGTCTGGTGCTCGATGGCCGCATCGATAAACAACTTTCGATACAACTCACCCATCTGCTCCGAATTGAATTGTTCAATCATCAACATCTGACGAAACTTCGACATGTAGTCATCCTCAACATAAAACTTAAATAAGGACGTTGTGACCAAGAGCAACTGCTCCATTGCAATACCTTCATAAGGCTTATAATCACCATTTAACGTATCTTGCATACTCAAAGCGACATTACTTTCCAACGCACGCTGTTCACACACGCAAACAATCGTATCAAAGATATCCTGCTTGTTCGCAAAGTGATTGTACAACGAACTTTCCTTGATTCCGACCGCCCGCGAAATATCACGTACCGATACCAAACCGTATCCACGCGTAGCAAACAGGCAAAGTGCTTTATAAATGATCTTCTCCTTGATTGTCAAACGCTCAACCCCTTTCACTGCCTGACTCAAGTGTATCATGCCATGGCTTGCTTGATAAGAAATATCCTGAACTCATTCAGAATTGATGATCCAACGCACTCCACTCGGGATGTCCTTTTTTCGCCATTTTCATAAGAAATAAAAAAAGTCCGCCGTGCGGACCGTATTAAGGTATACGAATTTCAAACATACATCCATGAGGATCGTGATTAACACAGCGAATGGTTCCGCCATGGGCCTCAACAACTCTTTTCGCAATGGCCAAACCTAAGCCCGAACCACCCGAAGGCGATACAAACCGTTCAAATATACTTTCAATCAAGGTCGGGTCAACGCCGATACCATCATCACTGATCAAAATAACCCACTCACTTCCCTCTTGAAACGAATCAACTCGTATGGTCATCGGTGGTTTGTTGTGATGCATCGCATTGTCCAACAGATTAAAAACGACGCGCTGCAACCAATGAGCATCGATTTTCTTAAGCAAACGACCCTCACTGATCTGTACTTCATAATCAAATCCGCCCTGTTCAAACACCCCGATCTGCGAAGCCATCATCTTCCTCAACCACTCAAACACATCGGTTTCTTCACATATCATGCGAAAATCAACGCTTTGCAAACGCGAAAGATCAAAGAGCTGATCGATCAGTTCTTTGGCCCGAATCCCATGACTTTCAATCATCGATGCATATTCCAAACGTTGCTCATCCGAAAGATTGACATCTTTCAGAAGATTGGAAAATCCCAGAATCACGGATAATGGATTGCGCAAATCATGGGAAATATCGAGAACCAACTGTTGGCGCTGTTGCTCGGAGAACGTGAGTTTCTGATGTTTCAAATCAACCTGCTCCGCCATTTGATTAAACAACTGTGCCACATCGGTAAATTCCTTCGAAGCATTCATATCCACCCGATGTTTATAATGTCCATCTTTAATCTGCGCCACCGCGGATTTAAGTGTTTTTAACGGACGCACAAACTGATACGACGTAAACTTTGAAAGCAAAAATACACTAAGAGTAATCGAAAGGACCAAGGTGATGGTTGCGGCGATAATCGCACTCCATACCGCACTCTGATTCACGGAAACATAGTCAAGATTTCGGACAAAACCAAATTCTATGCGCAACGATGTCGGAAATACAACGAGGGTCCAGCCCTGATGAACATCCGAATAAACAATGTTGATACTATAGGGCACACCGGATTTTCTTGAATCTGTCAGAAACTTCGTCCAACTCGCCTGATCAAAAGTTGTTAATTTAAAGGGATCAATCCCTTTTAAATGTTCAGGCTCCAATTGATCATTAACAAAGTAAACCCCAC
Source organism: Erysipelotrichaceae bacterium (assembly GCA_030694975.1). Taxonomy (GTDB): domain Bacteria; phylum Bacillota_I; class Bacilli_A; order Erysipelotrichales; family Erysipelotrichaceae; genus UBA2227. The sequence continues at coordinate 53,719 of JAUYTU010000021.1, forward strand.
CGTTAACCGAAGCAATCTCATCCAAAAGTGCAGAATCAAAGTTTCTGTCAACCACCATCTGCGCATTGTATTGATCTTGTACCAAATTACCCGTAAGCACATGATTAGCAAAATCGATGACTCCCATAAACAGAACAATCGAAAATATGATTAGCAGAATAACAAAAATATAGTTGATGACCAATTGGCGAACGACATTGATTTTCATGCACCATTCCCCGCCTTTTTAAACCGGTAACCAATCCCAAACACGGTTTGAATATACTCCGGATTGCGCGGCTGATCTTCAATCAGTTTACGCAAATGACTGATATGCACCATCACCGTATTATCATCAAAATACGCATCCTGTTGCCAAATCGCTTCATACAGCTGTGCCTTGGTAAACACATGACCCGGATGTTCCATCAGAAATTTCAACAGTAAATACTCTTTGGTATTCAACTCCAACAACTTGCCATCCAACGTAATCTGACAGCCATCCGCATCTAAGGCCAGTTTACCGATCACGATTTGCTTGTTTTGCTTCGTATACACACTTCGACGGCCAATCGCCTCCACCCGCGCCAACAGCTCAGCCATCGCAAAGGGCTTTACCAGATAGTCATCCGCCCCCAAACCAAAGCCAAGCACCTTATCCATCTCTTCGCCTCGAGCAGTCAAAAACATAAAAGGAACCATCGAAAAGGTACGTACCTGACGCAACAGATTTAATCCATCCAACCGCGGCATCATAATATCACAGATCACAAAATCAAAATCTTTTTGTTTTAACTGTTCCAATGCCAACAAACCATCCGCCGCACTTACGACCAGATGATTCGCTTTCGTAAGCTCAATTTCCAGTAAATAGCGCAGATCTTGCTCATCATCCACAACCAGAATATTCATTCAACCACCCCCGGTTATTCATTGCCCTCATTATAAGTTAACCATACTCACATTTCAACGCAGCCAAGGCCAATTCGCCGATGTTTAAGAAATATTTAAGAAAATCCCCCCTGACGACTTAAGAATCATGTCATAAGATAAGCGAGTACAAAGGAGGAACGCCTCATGATTTCCACAGATATGCACTATCAAGATTGGTTTGGTATCGTCTTCTTTATTTTTATTTACAGCATGGTCCTGCTCTTATTCCCATTTTACCGAAAGATGAAAAGCAAACCGAAAGGCACGTACCTCGCCTTCGTTATCGCCTTCGCCATTGAAATGCACGGTATACCGTTTAGCTTCTACGTTATCTCTTACTTATTTAACAAACAAATGCCCCTGGGCGTCTTCTGGGGGCACACCCTATTCCCCCTCATCGGATATTGGGGAATGTACATCAACATTGCTCTGGCAATCATCGCCCTCATCATCCTGATCAACGGCTGGAAAAACATTTACAAACACTACTGGTCAAAATCGCCGGGTGAAGGCAAAATCGTCAAAGTCGGCGTCTATCGATACATCCGACATCCCCAATACACCGGCTTGCTCTTATTAAGCTTAGGCATGTTGATTGAATGGGTAACGATTCCATTATTACTCATGTTTCCGGTGATGGTCATTATGTATAACAACCTCGCCAAACGCGAAGAAGCCGATATGATCCGCGAATTTGGTGATGACTATCTGAACTATATGAAAGGTACCCAACGGTTCATCCCGTTTGTATGGTGATCCTATGATAAAAAAATACGTACTATTTCTTATCTCACTTGTCTTCATCGGACAAACACTCCTGCCCGCTTCCGCTCAAGGCTCAGCAGTAACACTGTTTGAACAGTTGTCAAGCCATCTTGGATCATCGGTTCAAGGTGTCATCTACGCTGTCATTGAAGATGGCCAACAAATCGCCGGTGGTATGGGCTATGCGGACAAAGAAAACCATATCCTCGCCGATGGCGCAAATACCGCCTTCCACATCGGCTCCATCTCGAAAACCTTTGTAGCCATCGCCGTATTGCAACAGGTCGAGGCCGGTCACTTAAATCTTGACCAAGACATCTCACTCTATTTACAGGACGATGGCTTTGAATTTCAATATCCGATAACCCTTCATGACCTGCTCACGCACACAGCCGGCTTTGAAGATCTCATTAGTGGCATCGCCGTTAACGATCCCAAAAATGTTCTCACGCTGAAGGAAAGCCTGCTGCGCTATCAACCTCAACAGTTCATCGAACCGACAAAAGTGATCTCTTATTCCAATTACGGCATTGCCGTCGCAGCGTACATCGTCGAAAAGGTCTCTGGTATGTCATTTGACGCGTATGCACAAACGAATATATTCACCCCTCTTGCCATGGATCATACGACCTTCGATCAGTTTCAAAAAAACATCTTTGTATCCAAAGCCTATGCCTCCGATCTATCCATCGCCAATGAACCTTATTTAAACCTCTATCCGGAAGGCTCGGTAATTACCACCGCCAACGACATGTTAAAGTATATGGAATGGTGCTTATCCGATGAACCGCTGTTATTATCAGCGGACTCCAAAGAACTGCTGTTTACCTCACAGTACTCCGGCAGCGAAGACTTTGAAGGTATCAGTTACACCTTCAATATTCACAACTACAACCAAGATCTGATCGTTGAGAAAAAAGGCGAAACAGCCTTCTTCAACTCCCAGTTGGTTCTGTATCCCAAGCAAAAAGCCGCTCTGTTTATGTCTTTCAATACGCCCTTGCCTTGGTCATCGATTCATTCCATTCAAAATACGTTCAGTAATGAAATGTTGGGCTATCGCTTATCTGCTGAAAAAGAGAAGATTACTTCCATCCGTCCAACCGGCGTTTATCAGGCAACCCGCTCAAATTTCACAACTGTCGAACGATTTTTGAATCTGTTGATTCCCGAACGGACCATTTCAATTACACGCAGCCTTAACAATGAGTACAAACTCAACGGCCGACCGATGGCCGTCATTGGCGAAAATCTCTACGATTCGATTATCGGTGAAGTAAAAGTCGCAAGAGTCAATGATAAGACGGTCATCCTGACCGACTCAGCCCTCAGTTACATTGAAGTTTCCAACCTGCGCGATCCGCTCTGGCAATGGACAGCCATCTTCAGCTTTATTGTTCTGCTCTTATTTAATTTCATCCGACAAATCTACGGATGGTACAAAGGTCGAGGCAACCTATTTGCCTTACTGAGCAGTACTTCGGCACTCCTGTTTCTGATCGCCTTTGTGTTGACGCTGTTGAATGGCTTGGGTGAGTACAATTTACTCGATGCGCAAATGACACTGGCATGGACATCCATGCTGTGTATATTCTCAACATCCATTCACTTCATCATTCAAAGCAAACCGCATGTCATGAAAAGAAAATGGACGACCGCACTCTTCTTCTTCGCAATCCTGAGTGCTTTCACGCTGGTCCTTATCATCAACAACGTCATCCCATCGATTTAAAAAAGATCCAGATTTTGCTCTGGATCTTTTCAATTAAATTTCAACGAATTCGCCGGTACTCAGATACTCAATCCGATCTTTCATGATGACCTTCAAATAAGCATACGCCGGCAGTCCGGTACAATGACACGTATAGAACGTACTGAAGGTATTCATCAGCTCTTTTGCCAAAGTATCCAACACTTGCGGATTTTCATAAGTATTGGTAACTTTGTTATGCAAATGAAATCCACCCACCACAACATCACATAGAATGCCATATTTATCTTTCAGATACGTCAACACGTTGATGATTCCGCGATGGGCACACCCGGCAAACAGCACATATTTGCCATCTTCTTCGATGACCAAATGTTGCTCATGAGCAAAATCATCCAAAATGTAGTTTCCTTCTTTTTCCTTAAACAACGACCGATTGCCACTTGGCAGCGGAAAATATCCCCACACTTCACTGAAAATCAATCCCTGATCAAATTTCAGTTCTTTATCCACAAACACCAGACGATCCAAATATGAGCGGGAAATGTGAATCCCGATGCTTTCATACTCACCGTTGGCACGCAAGGCAACATGATCGTTGCTTGCCAATGCGGACATATACGCAAGACTCTTTTTATTGATTTTGAAAAAAGCATTGAGTCCGCCACCATGATCATAATGACCATGCGAAAGCACACACATATCGACATCAGCTAAAGCAATATTCAGCGCTTTTGCGTTTTGAATAAAACTACTGTCAGCCCCTGTGTCAAAAAGGATTTTCTTTCCCTTTGTTTCAATCAGTAAAGACAAGCCATGCTGCTTGATTAATCCTTCCTTACTGCATTCATTGTCCATCAGCGAAGTAATTTTCATAGGTTCCCCCTCTTTTAAAAACAAGCGGCCAGGCAGCTTGTTTACATAACATTACTTCAACGGATTCAAGAAATCAATGATCGCATTTTCCAATTCTTTTAAGTGAATACGCTCATTCCGCGGTTTTGGTGTGATTTTGACCAAGGTGTGATCATCGATATGCTCATTCAGAACGTCACCCAAATGAACCGGATGTACCATATCATCTTCTGTAACCACTGTTAACACCGGACATTGAATATTTTTAAGATCATCCAGAAAACTTAAAGGAACATCATCAATCATCTGTTGGAATTTGTCTGGAAAATGTTGAGCCACCGGATCGGTAAAGTGACGCAACAAGTGATACGCCGCATAAGGGCTGATTTCAAAAAGTTCATTATAATCATTGGACCTTCGAAACTGCTCAATGCCATGATGCAATTTCAAAAACAGCGATAACCGCTCGTAAATCTGACGAACGTAAGGGTCGCAGGGCATATCCAATGCCGAGGGACGAACAAGGATTAGTTTTTTAACCCTTTCAGGATGCTTCAATGTGAAGTTGAGTGCAATGCCTGCTCCCATGTCAATACCTGCCAGAATAAAATCCTTAAGTCCCAAGTGTTTGACAAAAAGCCGTAAATCCTCCGCCAAAAGATCATAACTCATCGGATCATGATTGTGACCTGACAAGCCATGCCCACGGATATCCGGCATAATGATGTGTCCGGGCAAATGCATTTGGTGGATCTTCGGCTGATACAAATCATTACCTATCCCATGCAGAAACAGGATGGGTTCGCCCAAACCGAAAACCTCGTAGTGAAAGTCGATGCCTCGATAACTGAAATACGACATAGCATCACCTCATTTTATTATCTTAATTATAGCAGATAATGAACGAGTTTTTTTCTTTTTTTTATCAGATAATTTGTCAAATTAAGTGCAACACTCAGTAGAATTTGACTCAATCATTTCCAATGGTGTTGAAAATTCAATACATTTTCTAGGCCGGTTGTTTAGTAGGGCTAGCTTTTCACTTAAATCTTCTTGAGTCGTTTTGG
>JAUYTU010000023.1 GCA_030694975.1 Erysipelotrichaceae bacterium
CCTCAGGTGATTTATTTACCTGACCTAATTTGTGAGTATCGGTTGTGACCTGCCTGAATTGAATGAAAAAAGACTCCAAGTTAGCTTGAGCTTTGCCTCCATTCTTTCGTGACAACCCCAGATCTTCGGCCAGCTGTTGAATTAGATCAGACATGCGACTTGAAGCGTCAGTTGATCCGATTTCTATACAAGGCAGGTGACTTAATGGCCCGGGTAAATCATTTATATGCAAGTCTGGTCCAAGAATAGGATAAATAACTCTATCAAGACCCCATGCTGCACCCAGTTCGAACAATACCCAGTCAGAGTTCAAACTTTGTTTTGATATCAAAGCAATAAAAGCTGGAGCAAGATTAATATCTTTCTTTAGCAGTTCCGCTATCGATTTTCCAAATCGCAGCTGATGACCAGGAACAGATGTACACAAAATATCATTATCTTCTAGCGATAGACTCGATAACAGCATGTCTACCAAAGCCTTAGCGGCGGCACTATTTTGGTGCGAATGACTAATAAATATCTTCATTTATCAAGCTCCAAACTACTTTTTAATTGCTGTTACAACGTTCCGGCTCATCGGCCCCCGCGTTCTTGGCGGGTTCCGTGTGAAGCCGGTGGTTAAATCAATTTATCTTATTTCTTAAACTTTGACTGTTCTTATGGACTGAGGAAATTTCATCAGTTGTAAATCCGATAATTTCTAACAAATGAAGCTGGAATATAGCTTCAATTATCGTAAAGGTTCACCGGGGGCATAGAACTGAATATGGCCAGGGCGAATTCAATCCTTTGGGTTTGAAGCCGGGAAGATCAGTTCGGCAGAACTGGGGGTAATGTTGGGAAAGTGAGCTTTCTAGAAAAACTGGCCCCAACCATGTCGACCAGGAATTTAAACGGATTGATGCCATTGATACGGCAGGTGCCAACGACTGTGGAAAGTCGTTCGGTAAAACGCATGCCGTTGTTGGATTGTGAACCGAAGCAGATCTTTCGCCATTGAACCGCAGGCCGAAGACTCCGTTCGGCGCTGTTATTGGTGGGATCGACGCCCTCGTAGTTGAGAAAGGTAAAGAGATGGTCGAAGTTGGCCAGCGTCTTCTTTGCCCGGGTACGAACCATATGGTCTTTGCTCCCCAGAAAGATCTGGCAGTAATCGCGGATTCGCTCCTGACTCGGCAGGGTTTTTTCCCGCAGTTGATCTCGGGATCCGCCGGTGGCTTTAAAGGCGTGCCAAAGGGTGAAGATGGCACCGGCCTCCTTGAGCATGTTTTTGGCGAAGCAGTAGGCGTGGGGACTGGAACGGCCGTCTTTCAGGGCCTTCAGCTTTCTGATGAGATGCGGCCAGCAGAGTTGGCGGATGCCCTTTTTATGGTAGGAGTGATAGGCCGAATGGTCGTCGCTGGTAATGATCCCGGGGAAGTGTTCTCCCAGGACTTCTTTCAGCACCTTGGCACCTCTGCTGGGAGAAATGAGGAAGAAGACGGCGCGAAGGGCGACGAAGGTCCAGAGGTAGCATCTTTTACCTCTGTTTTTCCAACCGGTCTCGTCGATATTGAGAGCGGTGGCGGAAGCGATATACCTTTTGATAACTCCGACCACCGGAATGCTGGCCTCGGAGACCCGCTCGGCGACATTGCAGACACCACCTGTTGAGATACTGATACCGAAAATGGAACCCATAATTTCGGTAATCCCTCGGCGAGTGACGCGATGTGCCGCCATCAGATAGGCGATAACGGCGTGGACTCCGGGGCCGAACTCGGACTGGGCGACCTCTGCCGGCAGGGTGGCCATCGTTTTGTGCCCGCAGGAACAGAGGAGGGAATGGCACCGGTACTCAGTGGTTTGCGGGACGATTATGGGCAAATCAGTGACCTGATGACGGAGTGGATTTGGCGAAGGGACCTTGAGTTCTTGCGCAAACCGAAGATGACAGCACGAGCAGATTTCAGGAAAGAGGTTGTGGGTTTTAGCCACCATTTCCGGTGGAAGAAGCTCCCGTTTCTTGCCCTTGTGGCCTGGTTGGCCGCCCTGTTTGCGTTTGCTCGGGGTTTTCCGACCGGACTCTTTTGTATTCCAGGGTGGATCGGAAGAAGGTGGACGGGAGGAATTTGAAGAGTTTCTCGTCAATCGGGCGACGATTTGTTCAAGTTCCCGGATGCGGGCATCCATTTGCAAAAGGGTTTCTGCCGCCGCCTCTTTGCCGGCTTCATAGATGCGTTCCGCTTCCTGTCTATCCATGACAAAGCCTCGTTCTGAAATCGCGGGACAGGGGGTAACCGTACATGGCTTTGATAGAGGTGAGCTGCTTTTGGGTCTTGTTGTATTTGCCCCGGCCCGAGGTGAGTCCGAGAAAGGTCCAGTTGGCAGCCTTGTAACAGGTACCGGTAAATCGTTCGGTATCGATAAAGGTTTCCAGCCAGAGGAGAGGATGATTGTAGATTTTCTGCCAATCTTCGGAAATGGTCCGGGAAATGCGGCCAAGCAGATGGGAAGCAAGATGCGGAACCCGCACCCATGGCAGAATAAGGAATCTGGTATTATAGGCCAGCAGGTGGCGGTTGCACTCCCTGGCTTCCACCGACCAGCCGATGAAGGTGTCGCGATGGTCGATGGCGTATGGTGCCGAGGAAAAGGCGAAGCCGGCGATCACCCTACCTTTGGCGTAGGCCAGATACTTGAGATGTTCGCCGACCGGCTGCGAATAGCCCAGATAGTGGTATTGTTGGATCAGGGTATTGAACAGCTTTTCTTCCGGCGATCTTCGCACCTGGCGGAGTTCAATGGGAGTAAGATCACTTAAGGCAGACGTGAGCGGAGTTGGCTGAAAATCGAAGGTCGCCGGAGTTATTCTTCGTCTTTGTGAATTGTTATTGTTGTCGATAATCCTAGATGGGAGGGTTATCAGCTGATTCCGTTCAAGTTGGAGTAAAAGCCCACGACAAACCCCATCCTTAAGTTGGCCGTTGGCCTGGCGCCAGCCCCAGACTTCACAGAGCCTGCGCGAAATGGCACTGCGACCTTCGCTTCGATATTCGTCGATAACCTTGACGATCAAAGAGAGGTCGCTTTGGGTGATAACCCTTTTGCGGTAGGTGAGAGGAACGTTCATGAAAATGAACGTAACAGAATCTTTTTTTGAACGCTCGGGTTTTTTTTAGGAATGATTAAAATCCCGGTGAACGATTACAAGAAATAGCTCTTCCCGCCCTGTTGATCGCTCTCCGGTCAACAGGGTAAGCCTCCGCTCTGCCCTTCTTTTCTCAGTTATACCCACTTCACAGCTTCCTCTTGACAACACCCACATTACAATATAGTTTAATATTAAAATATTGATCTTGAGGGATGTTAATGGCAGGATTTCAAGGCAGCAAAGAACAGGTACTGGCTCTCAACACCTTTATCAAGCTGGTGCGCTGTACCAACACCGTATCAGCCGGGGTACACGACCATCTTCTCGGCAAATTAACGGTGAGCCAGTTCGGAATCCTTGAGGCCCTTTACCACCTTGGGCCGATGGTGCAAAAAGAGTTGGCGGAGAAAATTTTAAAATCAGCTGGCAACATAACAACGATTATTAATAATCTAGAAAAAAATGGCTTAGTATTCCGGGGTGTAAACGAAAATGACAAGCGATACTGCACCGTTCAGCTGACGAGAAAAGGGGAAAATCTGATCAAGAGGATTTTCCCCATCCATGCCGAAATAATCGTCAAACGGATGGCAATCTTGAGCGAAGACGAGCAGCAAACCTTAGGCCGACTGCTTAAAAAACTGGCTTTGAATAAAGAGTAAAGAGCATGCGTTAACTCCACAGAACTACTTTTTTGCGTAAAAAAACCGGGGGGCCGTCCATGGCGAAAACAAAATATCGAAGA
>JAUYTU010000012.1 GCA_030694975.1 Erysipelotrichaceae bacterium
ATTTATCGGAAAGGTCCAGTTCAAAACTGTTATTACCTATGAAATTGCCAGAACTGGTCCTTCGAATATAAAAAGATCGCCATTATAGACGATCTTTCTGGGTTTTTTATTCGGTGTCCTTTACAAAGGGTACAGTTTAAACTGCCTTTTTTAATCTTTATCATGGAAAAATATGAGTAGTTAGTGTAAACTTTACGTGAGCAGGAGGAACCATATGCTTTTAACCATTGATGTAGGTAATTCAAATCTGGTCGCTGTTGTATTTGACAGTCACCGCAAGCGGGTTTTTGACGAGCGTATCGTTACCCAAAAGCAAAATGTCATTGCTTATTATGAAGAATGGTTGATCCGGCTTTTAGCTCAACTGAAAAACGTGAATCCCATTGAAGGGGTTATATTCTCTTCAGTCGTTCCCTCGATTACGGAAGATATTGTCTCTATCATCAAGGACAAAACCGGTTTGAATCCGATGATTGTTTCGACTGATTTAGTGAAGGAGTTCGTTATTCATTTAGAAGAGCGAGATCATCTGGGAGCGGACTTTATTGCGACCAGTTATGGAGCTATGGCAGATTACCCGCTACCGGCCATCGTCGCCGATTTAGGGTCAGCTACAAAAATCAGCGTATTGAATGTCTGGGGTGAGTTTGAGGGTGGTGTCATTGTCCCGGGTGTTGGAATTTCAGTTGAGGCACTCGTTGGATTTATCAAACATTTACCTGAAATTGAACTTAAAGTACCTGAAAAGGTTATTGGGAAAAACACAATTCTGGCCATGCAGTCGGGTTTGTTGTACGGGGTGATATCTTCAGTTGAAGGATTGGCTGATCGCATTGAAGTCGAGCTGGGTCAACCGATCACGCGCTTATTAACGGGTGGATATGCCAAAGTTGTCCATGCGCATATGTCGAAATTCGTTTATGATGAGTTTCTGTTAAACAACGGACTTTACGAAATATATCAAAAGAAAAGAGGGAGTTTATGAAAACACGTCAGATTACATTCAATGCCATGTTGATTGCTATCACAGCACTCTTGGCGATCGTACCTAATTTAGGGATCATTACGATTGGTCCGATCTCGCTGACCATCATGCACATACCGGTCATTTTGGCCGGAATCGTATTTGGCTTTCAGTCAGCCGTTATTACCGGTTTGACCTTCGGTTTCAGTTCAATGTTTGTAGCTATGACTCGCGGTGCAACACCGGTCGATTTGCTGTTTATTAATCCGATCGTATCCGTACTGCCTCGATTGTTGTTTGGTATTTCCGTTGGATTGTTATGGAATGCCATCAATCGACTGAAAATAAACGACGATGTCAAGATTGGTGTAACAGCGTTTGTTTCAACGGTTGTCCATGCAGTATTTGTATTGGGTATCTTATATTTCTTCTTGGGCTTTACCGGCGACATGCTCACTCAGTTCTCTCAATGGACACTGTTTATTTGGGGTATCTTGCTATCAAATACCTTTATTGAAGCGATTGCGGCGGTTGTCCTGTGCATCCCGCTGGTTCGAGTCTTACGAAAAATCAAGAAGTAATTGCCCACGTACGTGGGTTTTCTTTTAACAAAGAAAAAATCTGCCATGCAGATTTATCTTAATATTCGCGTATAACCGATGCCGATGGTTCCCGGTCCGGTATGTGCCATAATGATTGGATAGATCGGGCGTACGACGACCGGTTGATGAATAATCGATTCCAAACGCAGTGCAACTTCATTGGCCAGGTCAATGGCATCAGCTTCTACTACATACCAATGATAATCTTGAGGATGATCGATGGCAGAGATTACGGTGAGAGCAGTGTCGATCGCTTTCTTATGCGTGCGAACTTTATCAAGAACATCGATCGAACCGTTTTCAACTTTGAGAATCGGTGTAATCTTTAATAGACTACCCAGTGCAGCCGCTGCACTGGACATTCTTCCGCCTCTTTTCAAATACTCAAGAGATGAAGGTATCAATGCCGCAAACATCATCGCCTGCTTTTCAATAAGATATTTAACTTCCTCGACACTGCGACCCTCTTCCAATAGTTTCTTTGCTTGAACACACACATATTGTAAGGGGTAGCATACAAGTTTTGCATCAACGACAACAACTCTTCCTTCATAAGAATCACTCAGTACTTTCGCACTTTGATAGGAACCGCTTAATCCCGAGGAGAGGGGAATATATAGTACTTTTTCAGCTTCAAGTAATGTTTCATCCCACATGGTCAACAAGTCACCTACGATGGGTTGAGCGGTTTTGACGATATTGCCCGATTTCATGGATTGGATAAACTGTTCTCTGTTAATTTCGGTTTCTTCAATAATGGTCTGTTGGTTAATCATTAAGGGTAAACGTACGACTTTAATGTCAAGTTGCTGTTGTTCAGCCAGGCTTAAGTCAGCCCCGGAATCCGTCATAACTACATATTTTTTCATATTCTAACCTCCACAGATTCTTACTATACCATAATATTCACAAGATTACTCACGTCAATTTCCAACCTTTTCACGAATTGAAGAAAGGTGAACTGAAAATCACGGATTTTACTTTACAAAAGAGGCTAAATAAAGTAAAATTACCATTGCACCGAACTTATGGCGGCCGTGGCGAAGTTGGTCAACGCACCGGATTGTGGCTCCGGCACTCGCGGGTTCAAGTCCCGTCGGTCGCCCCATTTTTAAAAACAGCACTTCTCAAAGAGTGTTTTTTTTATTGCACAAATTCATAACTAAGACTATCATTATCTTGGAATACACTTCGGTTAAAAGTATGTAAAAGAGAGCGGGTATTTAAATGAATAGAGAGAAGTTTGTAAAACATTTCAGAAATTCTGTGATCGTTCTACTGTTTCTGGCAAGTGCAACGATCTTTTCCTTTTGGTTGCGAGAATTAAAATGGCCGGAAGCAACGATTATATTAACTTATCTGTTAAGCGTCTTTTTTACTTCACGTCTTTCGGAAGGGTTTATTTATGGGATTATCGCATCATTAGGGTCAGTTATCTCGTTTAATTTCTTCTTCACTCAACCTTACTACACGTTGCGGGTAAGTACACCGGATTACTTCTACACGTTCGGAATTATGTTGATTGTTTCAATCATTACCGGTACTCTCACTCAGAAAGTCACGATTGAGACGAAGCTTGCGGATGAAAGAGAAGCAAGGATTAAAATGCTGATCGAAGTCAGCCGTGAGTTCTTTCAGGCGATGAATCTTGATCAGGCCATCAGCAGTCTTCAATCACGTCTCTCCCATATTCTGCGGACCGAAGTGTTTATCGTAACTTACTCTTTAAAAGAGAAGCAGATGGTTGTATATCCATCAACCAAGTTGAATCGCCAATTTCAAAAAGCCGTGGATGACTGCTTGAAAGAATCACAACACCTTTCGATTGCAATCAATCAAGATGTTTTGTTACGTCACCACTTTTTTCCGGTGCGCTCAAAAACCGGGCCTACTGGTGTTATCGTTATTCCTCAAGTTGACTTGACAGCGGCTGAGAAGGAATTGATCGAAGCTTGTTGTGCACAATTGGCATTGGCTCAAGATCGTCAGCGTTGGATTGAAAAACAACAGGAATCACTGTTGGAAATTGAGCAAGAAAGAATGCGAGTTCAACTACTATCAGCCATATCTCACGATTTACGCACACCTCTGTCTTCGATCATCGGTTCAGTTCAGACGATTGTCGAAAATTATGATTCACTCAATAAAGATATCATTCTCGACTTATTGGGAAACGTCAGTTCGGACTCGCAGTGGTTATTGGAAACAGTTGAAAACATTCTGAGTATGATGAGAATTCAAGATGGTACGATCGGTTTTGATTTTCAACGTCACATTGTTGAAGAAATATTCGAGGAAGTATTATCCATTTTCTCGTCAGTGAAGACGCACCGGATTACCATTGATATCCCCAAAGAAGCGGTATTTGTTTATGTGGATAGCAAACTGATTATCAAAGTATTAATCAATCTGATACAAAATGCGATTAAATATACGCCAAAGTCAACGCAAATTCTGCTATCAGCAAAAAAGCAGAAAAACATGGTAATTTTTGAAGTTGCTGACCTTGGTCCGGGGTTAAGTGATGGTGAAAAACTGCGAATATTTGATCGTTTCTATTCTTTCAAAACCAAAAGTCAACGAACCCGTCAGGGTTTGGGCTTGGGATTATCCATATGTAAGTCCATCGTCGAAGCTCATGGCGGGACGATCCGTGTGCTTGATAATCACCCTACGGGCTGTCGGTTTGTGTTTACCCTAAAAATCAAAGGAGATGAGAATCATGAGTAAAATTCTGATCATTGAGGATGACTTGTCCATTCGTCACTTTGTTACCACCTTACTGACAACGCAGAAGTATGACGTAATTGAAGCCGGAGATGGCCAAACGGGCTTTGCTTTGGCATTGAGTCATAATCCGGCGGTGATTATTCTGGATCTGGGTTTACCAGATATGGACGGTGTCGATTGGATAAACAATTACAGAATACTGATCAATGCGATCATCATCGTGGTTACGGCTCGCGATGATCACCCTTCAAAGGTTGCGGCATTGGATGCGGGTGCAGATGATTATCTGACCAAACCTTTTAATTCCGGTGAGTTATTAGCAAGAATTCGTGTCGCATTTCGACATGTTGCCGATAAAAATTCAGTTAGTTCGGCTTCTGATGAATTTTTATATCGTGATCTTCATATTGATTTTGATAAAAGCCGAGTTTATCTAAAGAATATTGAAGTGCATCTGACACCCATCGAACATCAGATTCTCTTGTTTCTGGCGCGAAATCAAGGAAGGGTATGTACCAGTCGTATGATTATTAAGGAGATTTGGGGAAATACCATCACCGAAGGGGATGCGCAGAACCTCAGAGTTGTGATGGCGAATCTAAGAAGGAAAATTGAACCATCCACGACTCAACCGATATACATCCTGACTCACACCGGCGTTGGTTACCGATTCAACGACGAATAAATCTTTATGCAATATTTATGCGGTGTACTATTTCCTTAACACCGTTTTTATTTTATTTTTATTACAATATCTTCGGAGGTTATACCATGGAAGAAATTAATTACGACCAATTGCATAAATATCTGCGCGAAGCAGAAGAATTGATTAAAGAGTTACATTATATTGCCGCAAAGGAGTTACTTGTGAAGTCACTGATGATTAATGACCGGTCTCCGCAAGTTCACAATTTGTTCGGTGTGATTTATGAATATCAAGGAAACAAGGAGTTGGCGATGCGTCATTATCGGGCGGCCAATGTTTTTGATGGAACCTATCGTCCGGCCATTGAAAACATGATTCGTTGCAGTGATAACAATTGTCACGGTCAGAAACATCCGTGTTTTGGTGCGGATGAATTGTCATTTGAAGAACGTCGCTATCAAGCGCAAAATGGAGTTAATCATGGGTAGAATTAGTAATAAACAAGTAGTTGTGATTGGTTGCAGTCGCTTAGGTGCCACGATCGCATCAAGAATGTCATCGGATGGTATCGCTGTAACGGTTATCGACAAAGATGAGGATTCTTTTCGGAAACTTTCCGACGATTTCAGCGGATATACGTATGTTGGCGATGCAGAAAATATTCAGACTTTGACGGATGCCCGTGTTGATCAGGCTGATTTGGTTATCGCTGTTACAGATAAGGACAACATTAATCTGATGATTTCTGAAATATGTTCACGGATATTCAAAGTGGATAAGGTATTGTGTCGGATTTATGATTCATCGAAAGAACCATTATGTCAACAGTACAATATTGATTTTATTGATACTTCAAAATTGTCTGTGGTGGAATTCGAAAAGGCCATAGGAAGTTGTATATGAGTTTATATCGTGTCGTCGTTGTCGGCGGACGGAAAAAGGCAGACTTTCTGGCCAATGCTTTGATCAAACGTAAAATGCATGTATCACTTATCAATGACACCGAAGATTTTTGTGTTGAAATGTCGCACAAGTATCCCGATGCGATCGTTGCCTGTGGAGATGGAACCAAGCCTTTTCTATATGAAGATTTGCACATCGAAAACAGTGATATCTTTATTGCGATGATGCCTTCGGATGCTGACAATCTGATTGCCTGTCAATTGGCCAAACAGATTTTTAAAGTTAAAAAAGTTTTCTGTACAGTGTCAAATCCGAAAAATGTGGAAATATTCAAAATGTTGGGGATAAGCAATGTGATCAGTTCAACGTATATCGTTGCTAACATGATTGAGCAGTTAGCGACGTTGCGAAACATTGAAAACTACATTCCGATTGAACAGGGTAAAGTTGGATTGATTGAAACTGTTGTTGAAGAGGGAACTCAAATTTGTTTTAAGGCTATCAGTGAGCTCAACATTCCTAAACAGTCGATAATCGCGTGTATCATTCGTAATGGCGAAAGTATTATACCCAAAGGGGATACGGTGATTTACCCTCAGGACAAGTTAGTATGTTTGTTCAATGACGGATCAAAAGAAGAATTGGTAAGCGCACTGTGCAAAAAGGAACGACATCATGTCAATCATTAGTGACAAATATCGATGTGTACTTTATTACATCGGTGTGTTGTGTCGGTTTGTCGCACTTGTATTGCTATTACCAATGCTCAGCTTGTTTTTCTATCCGTCGGAATGGTATCAAAGCATTTATTTTCTGATATCAGCAGCATTTGCGTATGGTTTCTCTATGATTTGTATATCAATCGGTAAAAGTCACAAGCAAAGAAAACTTGTAAGTGGTCAGGATGCGATTATCGTCGTACTTGCTTGGATATTTGCGGTCATCTTCTCTGCCATGCCATTTCTGGTTGCCGGACGATTGCATTTTACCGGTGCCATCTTTGAAGCGGTCAGTGGTTGGACAACCACCGGTCTATCCGTCGTTGATGTAACCAACATCCCGGCTATGTTTCTTTTACATCGCAGTGTCATTCAGTTCTTTGGCGGTGTCGGCTTAGTCTTGGTTGTATTTGCAATTTTATCTGAAACCTATGGTATGCGCTTGTTTTCAGCAGAAGGACATAACGACCGTCTTATGCCCAATCTTTCAAAATCCGCTCGAATCGTGATGTTGATTTATTCTGCATACATGATTGTCGGAGTTATCTTGTATGTGATTTTTGGTATGCCACTGTTTGATGCCATAAATATTTCAATGGCAGCTCTTTCAACCGGCGGATTTGCTATTACTCCGGACAGTATTGCTGCTTATGACAGTATCCCCATCGAATTCATCACGGTGATTCTGATGGTATTAGGGAATACCAACTTTGCCGGGCATTTGCTTTTGGTAAACAAGCGTTACAAGCAGATATTCAAGATGGATGAAGTCAGATTTGTCTTCTTTGCACTTATACTGTTAACCGGATTGTTAGCGGCTATTGGCTATGTTACTCAAACAATCACCCTTCGCCACGCATTCTTTGAAGCGGCATCCGCCATAACAACAACAGGATTCTCGGTCACGGTATACTCTCATTGGCGTCCGGTGGCTGTCGTGTTACTTATCAGTTTTATGGTGATTGGCGGTGGCAGCGGTTCAACTGCAGGAGGTATCAAGCAGTTTCGGATGGTCGTCATGCTCAAGTCACTTTTACTCAGTATTAAGAAACGTTTTCTGCCCAAACAAGTCATAAAGGATGTAATTTTACATCAGGCGGAAGGCGCGAAAGCTTTGGACAGTCATATGACCTTGGATATTTATCAGTTTGTATTTCTGTACTTTCTGCTGTTTCTGATTGGCAGTCTGATCATCAGTTCGTATGGATATTCCTTTCAAGATTCGCTATTTGAGTTTTCGTCCGCTATTGGAACGGTGGGTACTTCGATTGGAATAACGTCAATCAATGCACCGTTGGGTGTGTTGTGGGTCGAAATCATCGGAATGATGCTCGGACGATTGGAAATTGTCGTGTACTTTGTAGCTTTCATTGCTATTGGAAAGGACGTTTCCACTATATTTAACAAAAGCTAAACGGCAACAGCCGTTTTTCTTTTCATTGAAATCTCATTCAGTTATAATGAAATTATAAGAAACAGGGGTGAAATCATGGAACTCACCATTGGCTATCATTGTCAGCAACAACATGTTGAAATACAGGGATTTTTAACTTGGATTAACAGTCTCAAAACTATTGAAATTGAGTTAATCGTGGTTGATGATCGAAAAGAACCGGGAAGTATTGAAACACTGTCAAACTTTTCATTTGAATCTCATGTACAATTGAAAGTAATTTCGTTTTCCCTTGAGGGGAAGGCCAACGCTTATAATCAAATGATTTATCAGGCGAAATATCCACTACTGATGTTTGTGACCGCACAACATCGATTTCGTGCTAAAGATGTTGAGGATATGATGAAGTTAGCCAATGAAACCAATGCGGACATCGTCGTTGCACCTGTCAAGCCAGAAGGTTTGCCATGGCATCAACGAAGGGCTTATCCGCGTGCTTTCACACAAGCTCGTACCATCTTTGATGATCCATCCCTATTAGCATCCTTTACAGATACGATTTACGGAAAAATTTTAAGAACAAGCTTTCTAAAAAAGAATAAAGTTCACTTCTTGGAATTTGACACGATGCTTGGGATACCGTTTCTTAGCCAGGCATTCGCCTTTCGAGCAAAGATCGCTTACGCACATTGGCTTTCACTTTTTTTAGGAGATGAAGTTTTTGAACAGGGTCATAAAGATATATTTAAAGCGTTGGATCGAATCATGCAATTGTATAAACGATTACATATTGATGATTTATTTGTCAAAGAACTCAATTATTTAATGTTGAGAAAGATCGTTGTTAATAATGTTCTGATCAGTAAGGAACTTTCCAGAGAAGAGCGAAAGCTGTTGATTGATCAGTGTAAAAAATATATTAAACGACGTGGGATATCGTGGGATAATCCGTATTTCACGGAGGATGATAAGTGGCTGCGGTTTAATTTGCTTTATGCAAAAATGATTATCGGGTAACGAAAGAGGGAAACCTCTTTTTTGTTTGTAAGATTTACATTATATATGTAAATAAACTTGTGAAATGAAAACAAAATGAAAATATCGGTTGACATATTCTTTCAAGAAGTTATAATTACAATATCAAAGGAGGAAGAATATGAAATTTCTGACAAAATGTTTAGCTTTGTTGTTAATTTCCTTCTTAGTCGTCGGATGCACCGGCGGTAAAGTTGAAGGAGAAGATTTGATTTTAAAAGTTGCAAAGAGCAGTGATGTAATTTCTCTGGATACCCACGTCGCTACAGACGGCGTTTCTTTTGAAGTCATCAAAGCCTTTACAGAAGGTTTGGTCGAATATGATGCGGATGGCAATATCATCGCTGGTGTTGCTAAAGAGTGGGATGTCTCAGCAGATGGTAAAGTGTACACTTTCACCTTACGTGAAGATGCACTTTGGTCCAACGGCACGAAAGTGACCGCGGCTGACTTTGTATACGGTTTCCAACGTTTGGCAGATCCTGTAAAAACACATCAATATTCCTATTTAGTTGAATCATTGAAAATTGTCAATGGTGCAGATGTAATCGCTGGAACAAAACCAGTGACTGACTTAGGTGTCAAAGCAGATGGCGAATTTAAATTCGTCGTAACCTTGGATGCTGCAGTTCCTTATTTCTTACAACTCATGACGTTTCCGTCATTTCATCCGGTCAATGAAGCCTTTGCTGTAGCTGCCGGTGACAAGTATGCAACTACTGCTGAATTCTTGATTTCCAACGGAGCGTTTGTTTTGACAGAATGGCTCTCAGGCAGTTTGATCAAATTTGGCAAAAATGACAAATATTGGGATAAAGCTGCTGTCAAACTTGATGGACTTGAATTCCAAATCTTTAAAGATTATCAAAGTGCTGCACTTGAATTTGAAGCGGGTACAGTCGATGTAACTGCGATCACATCGAATATCGTGGATCGCTATAAAGATGATGCCGGCTATACCGAAGTCAAACTTGGTTATGTCTGGTTCTTATCACCAAACCAATTGGATGTTACCATGCAAAACAAGAATTTGCGTTTAGCATTGGCTCATGCATTTGACAGAGCACAAATTGCGGATAACTTGTTGGGCGATGGTTCCATCGTTGCAACCGGTATCGTATCGTCCGGATTAGTCACCGGTCCAAACGGAAAAGATTTCCGTGAAGATTCTGGTGTATACCAAGCTATGGATGTTGCAAAGGCAAAAGGTTTCTGGGAAGCTGCTAAAACCGAACTCGGTGTCACAACATTAACTGTTGAACTGTTGGTCGGATCTCCTGAAACCGATACTGGCTTAGCTGTCGGTACCGCTGAGTTCTTGAAATCAGAATTTGAAAAGAATTTGCCGGGTTTAACTATTGAAATTAAAACAACCATCAAAAAAGATCGTCTGGATCTGATGAATACAGGCAAATACCAATTGGGCTTAACTCGTTGGGGACCTGACTTCGCTGATCCGTTGACGTACTTAAAAGACCTATTTGAAACAGGTTCAACATACAACTATCCAAGATTCTCTAATGCTGAATACGATGCAATTATCGCATCTGTATCACCAGGCGGAGACTTGGCAGCTGACCTCAACGTTCGTTGGGACACGCTGAAACAAGCAGAGGCATTGTTGTTGGGTGAAGCCGGTGTCATTCCGGCATGGCAAACAGGTACGGCTATGTTGATCAGTACGAAAGTCACTGGAATCGAATATCACGTTGTCGGTATGCCTTCCTACAAGCGCGCCACGAAAGTTGAGTAGTATTCAAGGGGCCCGTATCGGGCCCTTTGTTATCATTGAAAGGAGTACGCTATGCTAAAGTACATTTCCAAACGGGTTTTCTGGTCAATCGTTACTTTATTAATCATTATTTTTATCTTGTTTTTACTCTTGCAATTTATGCCCGGCACCCCGTTTGATGATGAAAAACTGACTGAAGCACAACGAATCATCATGTATGCTAAATATGGTCTTGATGCACCTTTCTGGCAGCGCTTCGGTATTTATTTAAAAAACATTCTTCTTGAAGGAGATTTCGGTATATCGTTGGCCTTACAAAAGAACCAATTGGTTCAAGACATTGTATTACCGCGTTTAGGCATCTCCATCCGCATCGGCTTACAAGCTTTATTGCTTGGCACAAGTATGGGCGTAGTTTATGGAGTGATTTCCGGAGCGAATAAAAACACGTGGGTTGATACGATCACCACGTTTGTTGCGGTATTGGGCGTTAGTGTACCGTCGTATGTATTTGCTCTATTACTGAGCTATTTCTTTGGTTATAAATGGCGGATTTTCAGTATCACTTATCGACATGGTATGCCGTTTTGGTCATCAATATTGCCGACCATTTCTCTTTCGATGTTTGTCATGGCCCAAACCACCCGGTTTCTGCGTACCGAACTGATCGAAGTGTTATCTTCAGAATATATCAAATTGGTTGAAGCCAAAGGTGTCAAGCGGATCAAAGTTATTTTCCGACATGGCATACGTAATGCTTTAATCTCAGTAGTCACTATTCTTGGTCCGTTAACCGTAACGCTTATGACCGGATCATTGGTCGTTGAGCGGGTTTACGGTGTTCCGGGAATCGGCGATTTACTGGTAGAGGGGATTTTGACGAATGATTTTAATGTCATCGTTATGATTGCCTTCATTTATAGTGCTTTATATATAACGATGAACTTGGCCGTCGATATTCTGTATGGCATCATCGATCCACGCATTCGCGTCGCAAAGGGAGGGTAACATGGAAAACATAACTAAAGAAATGTTCAATCCGGTATTGACGCAGGACCACCAGATTCAAGAAATGGTGTTTGATACAGGTGCTACCTTTTTCAAGGATGCCTGGAAACGATTTAAGAAAAACAAAGGCGGCGTCATTGGTTTATTTGCGATTATCTTTATTTTGTCGATGGCATTAATCGGGCCGATGTTAGGCACACATATATACAATGAGCTTATTGCTGAGCATATCGACTTGCCGGCACGTGTTCCGTTTCTGGAAAACTTTGGTTTCTTTGATGGTTCGGTCAACGGTTTGAATCCTTATATAAGCCGTGGATTGACCGATGTTTACTACTGGTTTGGTACGGACAATCTGGGTCGCGACCTTTGGGCGCGGGTATGGATGGGAACCAGAATTTCATTCTTTGTGGCCTTTGTGGCTGTAGCCATCGATGTCGTCTTTGGTATTACTTATGGATTAATTTCCGGATACTTTGGCGGTAAAGTCGATTTAGTCATGCAACGCGTTGTTGAAGTTATTTCGGGAATACCGAACCTTGTTGTTGTTATTCTGCTAGTATTGGTATTGAAACCGGGATTAACCTCGATCATCTTAGCTCTGATGATTACCGGTTGGATTTCGATGAGTCGGGTTGTTCGTTCTCAAACGTTGAAAATCAAGGAAATGGAGTTCGTCCTTGCCGCAAAATCTTTAGGCGCTTCTTCGTTTTTTATCATTGTTAAAGAAGTACTGCCGAACATCATCGGTCAAATCATTGTCATGACGATGTTCTCCATACCAAGTGCCATCTTTTATGAGTCGTTTTTAGCCTTCATCGGACTGGGATTACAACCACCGATCGCCTCTTTAGGCGTACTGATATCTAGAGGTTATTTGGCGATGTTGACATATCCGCACATGGTCACGTTTCCGGTTATCGTACTTTCAACGCTGATGCTCAGTTTTAACTTGGTTGCGGATGGATTAAGAGATGCATTTGATCCGAAAATGAAAGGATTTTAGGTGAACTTATGGAACAGAAACCAATTCTTGAAGTTAAGAACTTACAAATATCTTTTCAGTTGAACTTCGGTGTCAATCACGTCATTCGCGATATCAGTTTTCATTTGAACAAAGGGGAAACACTGGCGATTGTCGGTGAGTCCGGCTCCGGTAAGTCCGTTACCACCAAGTCTATTTTGGGGTTGATTGATGATAATGGTGCGGTTGAAGTCGGCTCTTGTCTGTTTCGTTATCAAAAAGATGGCAAAGACATTGAAGTTGATTTGCTCAAATGCGGAAAAGACTATTTACAAAAAAACATTCGCGGCAATAAAATAGCCATTATCTTCCAAGATCCGATGACTTCCTTAGATCCGACGATGAAAGTCGGAAATCAGATCATGGAGGGGATGCGTGATCATAAAAAAGTTAAGAGTAGAAAAGAAGCGGTGAGACGCACAATAGAATTACTTGAATTAGTTGGAATCGATTTACCCGAAAAACGAATCAATCAATATCCTCATCAGCTATCCGGGGGTATGCGTCAACGTGTGGTTATTGCGATCGCCTTGGCGTGTGAGCCGGATGTATTGATTGCGGATGAACCGACGACCGCGTTGGATGTTACGATTCAATCGCAGATATTGGAATTAATTAAGGACATTCAGAAGAAGACCGGAGTTGCGATTATCTTTATTACCCATGACTTAGGTGTTGTGGCCAATGTTGCTGATCGTGTCGCAGTTATGTACGCAGGGAAAATCGTTGAGACCGGGTTAGCTTCTGAGATTTACTATAATCCGAAACATCCATATACTTGGGGTCTTTTATCCAGTATTCCGTCGATGAGCGGTCAAAACGAGGAGATTCTTTCGATTCCCGGAACACCGCCCAACTTAATACAACCGCCCAAAGGTGATGCGTTTGCTTATCGCAGTGATTATGCGATGGCGATTGACTTTGAAGAGCATCCGCCGATGTTTCAGGTTTCTGATACTCACTATGTGGCGAGTTGGTTGCTTCATCCGGATGCCCCAAAAGTAAATATGCCATCGGTATTGCAAGCACGCATTGATTCTTATAAAAAGCGAGGTGATACAAATGAGCAAAGTCATTTTACAGGTCGATAACCTTAAGCAGTACTTTCGGATCGATCGCCATACGACCACCCGAGCCGTGGACAATGTTTCCTTTAAAGTTTATGAAGGGGAGATTTTCAGTGTGGTTGGTGAATCAGGAAGTGGAAAATCGACCTTAGGGCGTTCACTTATCCGTATTTATGATGCTAACGCAGGGGAAGTCACTTTTTTAGGCAGGAAAATCACCGGCAAGCTTAACGGCGAGACGATGAAGTTTTTACGAAAAAATATGCAGATGATCTTTCAAGATCCGATGGCATCCTTAAATCCACGTAAAAAAGTTCTCGATACTGTCGCTTTCGGTTTGGATGTCGCTAAGGAAGTTAAAACCAAAGAAGAACGCAAACAACGTGTCATCCAAGTGTTGAAGAGTGTCGGTTTGAGTGAGGATCATATTGCTCGCTATCCTCATATGTTTTCCGGTGGTCAGCGCCAACGTATCGGTGTAGCTCGAGCATTGGTGATGGATCCCAAATTTATTATTGCCGATGAAATCATCAGTGCACTGGATGTGTCCATTCAGGCACAAGTCATCAATCTGATGCGCAAAATCCAGAAGGAAAAAGGGCTCACGCTGATGTTTATTGCTCATGACCTTTCGATGGTCCGCTATATTTCCGATCGTGTTGCGGTCATGCATCTGGGTCATATCGTCGAGATGGGAACCGTGGAAGACATTTACGAACATCCACTCCACCCATATACCAAATCGCTGTTATCCGCGATCCCTCATCCGGATCCGGACAGTGAAAAGCTGAGAAAGCGCGTTCTGTATCATAAGCAGAACATTGATTATAATCATGGTCAGATTCAATCGCTCAATGATACGCACACGGTGTTAGCAACTGAAGAGCAGTTGAATGCCTGGCAAAAAGGTGATTACAGCGATATATTGGTTCAAATGTAGAAAATCGCACCTTCGGGTGCGATTTATTCGTTAATGAAGTTCTCGATGATTCTGAACACATCACTTCGATATTCTTCGTCATCCAAGATCCGATGACCCGCACCTTCGAGAAGGTATTTCTTTTTCTTGGGATAAGGGATGTTTTCATAAGCGTAATCACTTGATCTTGGCGGTATGGTCTGATCATTGGTTCCATGAAAAATCAAGGTTGGAATATCAATGTTCTTCAGTGCAGGTTTACATATAGATACAACCTCAGTGAAGGTTCCTTCAAAATGCTTGGGAAGAGGCGGGTAGGGACCTTTGGGAGGTAAAGGCTTGATCGTTCTGGGAACAAACCTTCCGGCAACGTATTTTTTCACTGAATTGAAAGTAATATACTCAAATGCAGGCGCAATCAAAACAAGTTTCTCGACATTGTACTTATTTGCGCAATGCGTCGCAATCACACCGCCCATCGAATATCCTAGAAGCAAGACCTTACTGCCCCGTTGAAGAGCTTCCTCAATGGCCATTTCCGCCCGCTTAATCCACATATGCGGATCAGTGTCATCGGGATTGGACTGATCAAACAGCTCCGGAAACATCATATCGATATTCTTCTTGCTAAAGTAGTCCTTAATAAAATCGAACTCATGGGTTCGACGTTCCCCAAATCCATGGATAAGGACGAGGGTAGGATTCTTTTTAAAAAGCTTTTGCCATATGTTCATAATATCACCTTCATACAGTATATCATGACCTGGGTAATTTCCGTTTGAAAGTTGGAGTAAGTGGTGTATAATAGTAAGGATTTAGAAAAGAGGATTGAATATGGAAAACAACAAGATTTTAGTGGAAATTTCAGCTCGTCATGTACATGTGAGCGAAGAGCACCTTGCCATATTGTTTGGTGAAGGATATAAACTGACCCCGAAGAAAGACTTATCCCAACCGGGACAATTTGCCTGTGAAGAACGTGTTGATTTGGTCGGTGAGCGCGGTACACTCAAAAGTGTGACGATATTGGGACCGACCCGTCCGTTTTCGCAAGTTGAAGTAACTTTAACCGAAGCCCGTACGCTGGGAGTAAAGGCATTGATTCGTGAATCCGGATTGATTGACGGTACCTTTGGATGTACCTTGGTCGGACCGAAAGGATCCGTTGTACTCGATAAAGGTGTGATTGTCGCTAAGCGTCACATCCACGTAACACCGTCTGAAGCACAGGCGTATGGTGTTTCGGATAAAGAAATTATCATGGTCGAAGTAACATCTGAAGATCGCTCGTTAATTTTCGGTGATGTCGTTGTGCGCGTCAGTGAGAAGTTTGCGGCTGCGATGCATATCGATACCGACGAGGCGAATGCGGCTGGTTTAAGCGGTGCAGTTTTTGGGGAAATCAAGCGTGTTTAAGTCGGGCAAATCCGGCTTTTTACTTTAAGATGTTACCGGTAAATCGTGCGGAAATGACAGCGTTGGGATGGGATCGTCCTGACTTTATCTTAGTAAGCGGGGATGCGTATATCGATCATCCTTCTTTTGGTGTTGCCATCATTTCACGGGCACTGGAAGCCAATGGTTATAAAGTTGCTATCTTACCTCAACCCGATTGGCGAAAAAGTGAACCCTTCGAACAATTTGGTGAACCGCGACTGGGATTTTTGGTAACCTCCGGAAACATTGATTCCATGGTCAATCATTACAGTGTGTCACGCAAAAGACGTGATAAAGACCAATATACGGATAATGGTGAAGCCAATCGCCGACCCGACCGTGCGGTCATCGTGTACAGTCAGTGCGTACGAAAATCATTTCCAAATACAACCATTATCTTAGGAGGCATCGAAGCGTCTTTGCGACGATTGGCTCATTACGATTACTGGGACGATAAAGTCCGAAAATCAATATTGATTGATGCGGGGGCAGATTTAATTGCTTATGGCATGGCCGAAAACACCATCGTCGAAATCGCTGACGCGTTGGATGGGGGATTGCCTATTGAAACCATCACGTACATCCGTGGTACGGCTTGGAAGAGCAAAGACAGTGAAGTATTGCCAAAAGATGCGGTAATGTTACCTACATTTTTCGACATGCGCAACGATAAATTAAAATATGTGAAGAGCTATCAGTTACAGATGGCCAATCAGGATGCGATTTGGGGAAAAATCATGATTGAACAACAGGACAGCTGGTATGTTGTGGTCAATCCGTTTCCACTTCCTTTATCGCGCAGAGAAATGGATCGCGTATACGGTTATCCCTATACTCGCCAGGCACATCCGATGTATAAAAATATCCCAGCTTTCGATGAAGTCCGCTTTAGTCTGATTTCCAATCGCGGCTGTTTCGGGTCGTGTTCCTTTTGTGCACTAACCACCCACCAGGGACGTACGATTTCATCAAGAAGTAATGATTCCTTACTCAAAGAAGCCGAAATCATCACCAAACAACCCGACTTCAAAGGGTATATCCATGATGTCGGAGGTCCAACCGCCAATTTCCACCGACCCAGTTGTGACAAACAAACCGATCATGGTATGTGTAAGCATCGCGAGTGCCTGCATCCAGAGCCATGTGAACGACTCATCGTCGATCACGCGGAATATGTTACATTGTTAAAGAAGTTGAGATTGATTCCCAAGGTTAAGAAAGTGTTTATCCGCTCGGGCATTCGCTATGACTATTTACTATATGACAAAGATGACTCATTCTTCGATGAACTGGTCGAACACCATATTTCCGGTCAGCTCAAAGTTGCGCCGGAACATGTATCCGATAAAGTATTGGATGCGATGGGTAAACCACGTAAGAAAACATATGAAGCTTTTGTGGCGAAGTATGAGATGAAAAACCGCAAATTCAAGAAAGATCAGTTTCTGGTTCCGTATCTGATGAGTTCACATCCGGGCAGTGATTTACCAGAAGCGATCGAACTGGCCGTATATTTAAAGAAGATCAACTTTGTTCCCAAACAAGTTCAAGATTTCTATCCGACCCCCGCAACCGTATCGACGTGTATGTACTATACCGGCATCGACCCCCGCACGGACAAGCCGATTTATGTGGCGAGGAAATCCAAGGAAAAAGCTATGCAACGGGCATTGATGCAGTTCAATTACCCCCAAAATTATGATTTGGTCAAGGAAGCGCTCACGATTGCGAAGCGAACGGATTTAATCGGTGATAAGCCAGGATGTCTGATTCGTGGGAATCGTCCAAAAGTCAATACAACCACTAGGCGGTAGTATTTCATGTTGTTGTCAATCGTTGTATAATAAACATAACGGAGGTAACCATGATGATCATTCAAAGCAAACGTGTATGGATTGCCAGTCAATTTGTTTCAGCGCAGCTCGAAATCAATGATGGCAAAATCATTGGTGTTTATCCTTATCAAACGAAGAAAGTTGATATTGATGGTGAAAATGACCGGATCATTCCGGGATTTATTGATGTTCATGTACACGGAGCTTATGGATTTGATACCAATGATGCCCAACCGGAAGGACTGATTCGTATTCTGAAAGGAATACCTTCTGAAGGCATAACCTCATTTTTACCGACCACAGTTACTCAGAGTGAAGAAGTATTAATCAAAGCTTTAAAAAATGTTGCTGAAGTAGTAAAACTCAGACCGGAAGGTGCTGAGATTTTAGGTGTTCATTTTGAAGGTCCTTATCTCAATATTGAGTATAAAGGAGCACAACCGGAAGAACATATCGTCAAACCGGATGTGGATCAGTTTAAACGTTATCAGCAAGCCGCGAGAGGTTTAATAAAACTGATGACGATGGCCGTTGAACAAGATGAAGATCATCAGCTGACCCGCTATTGTGCGAGTCACGGGGTCGTTGTCTCCATCGGTCACAGCGGTGCTACTTATGATCAGGCCATCATGGGCATTGCCAATGGAGCCATGAGCATGACCCATGTATTTAACGGGATGAGCCGTTTCTCACACCGTGAACCAGCCTTGACCGGAGCCGCCTTACGGACCCGGGATGTCTATGGTGAAATCATTACGGATGGCAATCATGTGCATTGGGCAGCCATCAACACCTTTATGATGGCCAAGGGAAAAGATTACAATATTATGATCACCGATGCACTTTGTACCAAAGGCTGTGAACCGGGCGAGTTTGAGTTGGGTGGTCATCGTATTGAAATCAAGGCTAATGGCAGTGCCTATTTATATGGTACGGATACTTTGGCTGGCAGTACCTTGCGATATATCGATGGATTTAAGAACCTGATTGTAAAAGCCGAAGTACCTTTTGAATTTGCTATCAATGCCTGTACGCTTAATCCGGCCAGAATGTTACGGGTGGATGATCGTAAAGGCAGAATCGCAGCCGGATATGATGCCGATTTGGTCGTTTTGTCGGATGATTATCAGGTTAAACAAACGTTTTGTTTAGGGAGAGCAATGCTGTAGAGCAAAGGGGAAATGTATGAAACATATTTTTATTGTAAATCCGACTTCCGGTGGCGGGAAACCGGCCACGCTGATTCCAGTCATTCATGAGTATTTTAAAGACAAAAAAGAACCCTACGAGATTTTACTTACCGAACGCAATGGGCACGCGACTGATTTGACTCGAAGATACAGCATCAAGGATGATGTGACACTTTATGTCGTTGGTGGTGATGGAACGGTATTTGAAGTGCTTAATGGGCTCAATGATTCGGTTCCGATGGCTATCATTCCGGCTGGAACCGGCAATGATGCTTTTCGTATGTTAGGGTTAGAACCGATGGATGCCAAAGATGTACTCATTCAGACCATTGAGGGCAAGTATGTAAAAGTCGATTACGGTTTGGCCAATGATCAGCGCTTTATGAACTGCTCGACCATGGGTATGGATGCGGATGTCGGCGAATTTGCGGAACGCATCGGAAAACGGTTGCCAATACCGCGAACGATGGTTTATATCATCAGTGCGTTGTTTATTGTTCTTCGTCCTAAAACCATCGATTTAGAAATTGATTTAGGTGATAAAAAAATATTGCAAAAATCATTGCTAGTCGCAATTATGAACGGTCGTTGGTATGGCGGTGGTTTCCAACCGGCGCCCATGGCTTCCATTCAAGACGGAAAACTGGACGTTTGTATGGTTTCGGATGCGTCACTATTCAGGATTTTCCAATTATTACCGATGTATTTTAAAGGGACTCATGTCGGTGTCAAAGAAGCAACCTTCTTACAAGCGGACAGCTTTACGTTGTCCACCGGCGGTCGTGTCGTTCAGGTCGGTTTTGACGGTGAAAACAGCAAACAAAGTAAAATTGTCTTCAAACTGATGAAATTAGCACTGACGCTAAAAGTTCCGAAGAGTTCGACTCTCCGGTCGGATCTATGAGGTTGGAAAATGAGTATCTGATCGCGACATTTGTGGCAAAAGGTGCCCAAATGAGCCGTCTGATATCCAAAGTAACCAATCTTGAATATATCTGGCAGGCAGATTCCCGATTCTGGGGTTATCATAATCCGACTTTGTTTCCAATCGTCGGATCGGCGTTCAATCATACGCTGCTGATTGATGATGTGGAGTACAAAATGAAGCAACACGGTTTTGCCCGTAATTTCCATTTTGAATGTGTTGATTCAGATGATTTAGGTTGTACATTCCGATTATCGGACAATGAGGAAACACTCAAACAATATCCGTTTCGATTTACATTATTGATTCGCTATACACTGGTTGGAAAGCGGATATTGATTGACTACCGTATCGAAAACAAGTCGGACCGGACCATACCGTTTCAATTCGGTTTGCATCCGGCGTTCAACGTGCCTATGAATGTAAAAAAAACACTGGATGATTATCGCATCGAATTTCATCCTCCGTGTGATTTGAAGTTTTATGGGGAAGACCTGTTTATTAAATCAACATCATCGATTCCTTTGTCGGATGCGATGTTTGAAGAACGCCCGACCTGGCTGTTTGAGGATGTTGTAGCACCTTATGTATCGTTGAGTGACGGGGATAACGGAGTCAAAGTCAGCTGTGTGGGCTATCGTTGGCTCGCTTTATGGAAACCATTGGGTGCACCGTTTATTTGTATCGAACCTTGGCATGGACATGGAGATTTCATTAAGAATTCACTTCCGTTTGAGCAAAGAGAGGGTACAATATTATTACCCATAGGCAAGCATTGGATTACATCATATACCATAGAACCATTCTGAAAGGGGAAATCACTATGTTTACCATCATCGTAAAAGAGAATAAACAGGACATGGCGAATGCCGCATTTGAAGTCATCAAAGAAGTATTGGATCAGAAACCGAATGCCGTATTGGGCTTGGCTACAGGTTCATCGCCGATTGGCTTGTACAAGAAAATGATTGAAGATCATAAGACGGCCGGGCGCAGTTACAAGGATGTCGTTACGTTCAACTTGGATGAGTATGTCCATCTCGATCGAAACCATTCGCAAAGCTATTATACGTTTATGAAAGAACACCTTTTTGATTTTATCGACATTGATTTGAATAATGTTCATATTCCCAATGGCAATGCTGAGGATTTTGAAGTTGAAGTCGAGCGTTATGAAGATGAACTAAGCAAATTTCATGTCGATGTTCAAGTCTTGGGGATCGGTTCTAACGGTCATATCGGTTTTAATGAGCCAGGGACACCCTTTGCATCGACAACGCATAAAGAATCGTTAAAAGAATCGACACGCAATGACAATGCCCGTTTCTTTGCGTCGATCGATGATGTTCCGACCCATGCGATTACGATGGGGATTGCCTCCATTATGAAGGCTAAGAAAATCCTTTTATTGGCATCAACCAGTTATAAGGCCAAAGCGATTGCGGCTATGATCCATGGACCCGTAACTGAAAACTGTCCGGCCAGTGTTTTACAATCGCATCCGGATGTCGTGATTATTATCGATAAAGCAGCGGCTTCCTTATTAGCGGATGACGGCCATTAGATTTATTGCCTGCGATCTTGATGGTACATTGTTGACGGATAACAAAGACATCCTTACTTTAACGTTTAACAGTCTGATGGAAGCGCAGAAGAGGGGAATCCGTTTGATTCTGGCATCCGGCCGCAACAGTGCAATGATTGCACCTTATGCGGAACAATTACAATTGGACCGTTACGGCGGTTACATGGTCGGGTGTAATGGCCAACATATCATCGATGCTCAACGTGGCGATCGAATCGACAATGCGTTAATGGATGTGGAAACATCCGCCCGATTGTTTGCTTTTGCGAAAAAGCACCATCTTCAGTTTTTGGCTGAGTATACGCGAGGGTTTTATGTTTATGTGCCGAAGTCGATGTTTCCGATTAAAATATTAGTGAGTTATCTCAAGCAGCGTCATAAGCTGAAAAAGAAGCACCATGCAGATTATTCGGTGCTTGGCGGATTTATGATGAGTCCAGATTCTTTTGTTAGCAGCATTAGTAAACCTGCGGACATTAAGGAAGAATGTATTAAGATCGGAATTACCCATTTTCCCAAGATTATCGAGCTTGCTCTTGAAAAAATGGATGCGGAATTGAAAGAACAGTTGAATATTATGCATGTAACATCATATTGGGTGGATATTATGCCTAAGGGAATCGATAAATCTGTAGCCATTGAACAAATCCTAGTTAAAAATGGTGTCGGATTTGATTCCTTGTTGGCTTTTGGGGATGCGCACAACGATATGGGTATGATTTGTAAGGCAGGTATCGGGATTGCGATGGGCAATGCAATGGAAGCAATCAAGCAAAATGCGGATCAGATTACAGAGTCCAATGAAGACAATGGGATCGGACTTGTTGTCGATCGCTTATTGAAAGTGATTTTCTAGTCATTTGATTAGGTTATTCATAAATCTGTGTTATACTAAAAAAAATAAGGAGGTATACATATGCGCGTAGTAAATAGTGCTGAGTTCACTGAAGCAACAGCCAACGGCGTCGTATTGGTCGACTTTTATGCTGACTGGTGTGGTCCGTGTAAAATGGTTGCGCCGGTGTTGGAACAATTAAAAACGAAATATTCGGACAAATTGGACATTATCAAAGTGGATGTCGATGTTGAAGGAGCTTTGGCTCAGAAATATGGCGTCATGTCGATTCCGACACTGATTCTGTTTAAAGATGGCAAGCCAGTCGGTCAAACGATGGGTTTCCAAGCGTTACCGATGCTTGAAAAATTTGTGGCAAAAGCCGGAATCTAAAGAAAAATGGTTTGAAAACTGGAGCAGCAATGCTTCTTTTTTTGTTTATTTTTATTAAACATTTTGTTCGATAATATTGCATTGCGATATTTTTGATGTATAATATGATGTGTGTTTATCATTTCTAATACAAATGTTTAGAGTCACTAAACTTTAAGGAGTGTAGCTATGAATATCGGTCAAAGAATTAAGCAGCTGCGCATAAAGAATAATCTGACCTTGGAAGAATTGGCCAGTCGCTGCGAACTGACCAAAGGATTTCTGTCACAATTAGAACGCGATCTGACGTCACCATCCATTTCCACACTGAACGACATCGTTGAAGCCTTGGGAATGACATTGGCCCAGTTTTTTCAAGAGGAAAAACCAGAGAAGATCGTGTTTACTCAGGAAGATTTTTTCATTGATGAAAAAGAAGGAACAACGGTCACTTGGATCGTACCGAATGCTCAGAAAAATGAAATGGAGCCCATCCTATTGGAAATTCAACCCGGCAAAACTTCGTTCTCACTGACTCCGCATGAAGGCGAAGAATTTGGGTACTTAATCAATGGAAAACTGCTTTTGGTAGATGGCGAAAAACAGTACGCCATCAAAAAAGGGCAAACCTTTTATATTAAAGGAAGCAACGATCACTATTTGAAAAATGACGGTAACGTCGTCGCTAAAGTTTTGTGGATTTGTACACCGCCCATATTCTAGAAGGAGCACTTATGAGAAAACTGATTCAATTTAAAAATGTCGTCAAGGATTTTGACGGTCAACTGGTTTTAAAAGGAATTAATCTGGATATCATGGAAAATGAATTTGTCACATTGCTTGGACCCTCGGGATGTGGGAAAACGACATTGTTGCGAATCTTAGGTGGTTTTATTGAGCAAAGCGAAGGTCAGGTCTTTTTTGATGATATTGAAATCAGTAAAGTACCTCCGTACAAACGAGAAATCAACACCGTTTTTCAACGCTATGCCCTGTTTCCGCACATGGATGTTTTCGATAACATCGCATTTGGATTGCGTATAAAAAAGACCTCTGAAAACATCGTTAAGCAAAAAGTGACGAAGATGCTGAAGTTGGTTAACCTTGAGGGGTATGAAAACCGGGCAGTCACTTTACTTTCCGGGGGCCAGCAACAACGCGTCGCAATCGCTAGGGCTTTGGTCAATGAGCCGATGGTTCTGTTATTGGATGAACCATTGGGAGCCTTGGATTTAAAGCTTCGCAAAGAAATGCAGTTGGAGCTTAAGAAAATTCAAAAGGAAGTCGGTATTACTTTTATTTATGTCACGCACGATCAGGAAGAAGCATTAACCATGTCGGATAAGATTGTGGTTATCAATGAAGGTGAAATCCAACAAATTGGTACTCCGACGGATATTTACAATGAGCCGGAAAACCGCTTTGTTGCGGACTTTATCGGCGAATCCAACATCATCGATGGAATCATGATTGATGATTATCGCGTATTTTTTGACGGAATCGAATTTGAATGTGTGGATTACGGATTTGAGGACAATGAAGAAGTTGATATCGTTATCCGTCCTGAAGATTTGGATATCGTACCGTTAGAGATGGGAAAACTGAGTGGGAAGGTTGTTTCAACGTTGTTTAAAGGTGTTCATTTTGAAATCGTTGTCGAAACACCCAATCGCAAGTTTATCGTTCACACCACCGACAACTCGCCGATCGGTACTCAAGTCGGATTGCATTTCTTTAAGGAAGACATCCACGTCATGTGGAAAATGGGAACTTACTAGCCATGAAAGCGTTTCGCAACCTGGTAAAACCGTACTTATTCTGGATGGGGATTTTTATCGTCATCCCGATGTTGCTCATCGTACTGTACGCCTTTACCCGTCAGGGCAACGATGTCATGACTTTAACGTTTACCATTGATAATTTCGTGAAATTCTTTGATCCGATTTTCTTAAGAGTGTTAGGTAAGTCGCTTCAAATCGCCTTTGTCACAACCTTAATCAGTATCATCCTGGGGTATCCGGTTGCTTACTATGTGGCCAATACCAAAGAAAAGACGCAGACGTTGCTGATTTTACTCATTACCATTCCGATGTGGATTAATATGTTGGTACGTACGTATTCGTGGATCAGTATTTTATCAGATAATGGCTTTCTTAATGTCATACTCAAGGCTATCGGTTTAACACCAGTCAGTCTGATGTACACCGATTTTGCGGTTACCTTAGGCATGGTCTATAACTTTATGCCCTTTATGATTTTATCCATTTATACCGTGTTGGCAAAGATGGATAAAGCCCTGATTGCGGCGAGTTATGATTTAGGTGCGAATCGGTTACAGACATTCTTACGTATCGTTTTACCACTATCCATCCCCGGCATTATTGCAGGCATCACCTTGGTATTCTTACCGGCTGTATCGACTTTCGTCATTCCAAAGTTTCTGGGCGGTGGGAACTATATGCTGATCGGTAACCTGATTGAAAATCAGTTTATCACCGTGGGTGAATGGAATTTTGGCAGTGCAATCTCTTTGATTATGGCCATGGTCATAATGGCTTCCATGATATTGACTCGGCGTTTAGACAAAGATGTGGAAGACAGTGATAAAGGTGTTAATAATGGAAACGGAGGTGTCATGTATGGTCGGTAGTAAACCAGCGAAGATGTTACCGTTTTTCCTGATTGGCATCACATTGTTATTCTTTTATTTACCAATCCTAATTATGATCGTGTTTTCTTTTAACGGTTCTCGATCACTGACTAATTGGGCAGGGTTCTCGACGCAATGGTACACCCAGTTGTTTAACAGTCGCGATATGATGGCTGCTGTCATGACGACTGTCTCGATTGCCTTGATTTCGACCGTAATTTCGACATTTGTCGGCACAATTACGGCGATTGGCTTGTCTAAGAGCAATAAGGTAATTAAGGAGACTGTGCTGATGATCAGCAATCTGCCCATCCTTAATCCGGAAATTGTCACAGCGATCGGGTTAATGCTATTGTTCTCGGCTTTTGCGATTCGCAGGGGATTTGCGACGATGTTATTGGCTCATATCGCCTTCAGTATACCGTATGTAATTTTAACGATTTTACCGAAACTACGTACCTTGGATCCTAATTTAGCTGAGGCAGCGATGGACTTAGGTGCTACCCCTTGGCAAGCGCTGATTAAGGTACTGGTTCCACAAATCACACCTGGAATTGTGGCTGGAGCCTTGATTGCCTTTACGATGTCGTTTGACGATTTCGTGATTTCTTACTTTGTTACGGGTAATGGAGTTAAAAACATCTCCATTCTTGTATATACGATGTCGAAGCGGATCAATCCGACGATTAATGCGCTATCGACGATCTTAGTTGTTATTATTACGATTGCGTTGGTGCTGGTTAATGCACTACCGATGTTACGGAAGAAAGAGAGGATTGCGATCGAATGAAAAAATTATTAGTACTGTTAATGGTGTTTGGATTGGTTTTGACAGGCTGTTCAGACTCTGAAAAGGAAACGTTGAAAGTTTACAATTGGGGTGAGTACATCGATGAGACGGTCATTACCGAATTTGAAGAGATGTACGATGTCCGGGTTATCTATGATCTGTTTGAGTCCAATGAAATGATGTATACCAACTTGTTGGGTGGGGAAGTGTATGATGTGATGATCCCTTCGGATTATATGATTGAGCGCTTGATTTTGGAGGATAGAATCCAAAAATTGGATTTCTCTAAATTATCGAACTATGATGGGGTTATGAGCAACTTAAAAGGGTTAGATTTTGATCCCAAGGAAGAATTTTCCGCTCCGTATTTCTGGGGAAATGTCGGATTGGTTTACAACACAGAAGTTGTTTCTGAGGAAGACTTAGCGGCTGGTTGGGCTGTTTTGAAAAATCCAAAGTTCAAAGGACGCATTTATTTCTATGATTCAGAACGTGATGCCTTTTTGATTGCTTTGAAAACATTGGGCTATTCCGCAAATACGACGGTTCAATCGGAGTTAGAAGCTGCGTACAATTGGCTGTTGGATTTTGATGCAACAATGGAGCCGGTGTATGTTACCGATGATGTCATTGATAATATGATTGGCGGAGCGAAGGATATTGCGGTTATGTATTCCGGGGATGCTACCTATGTCATCTCAGAAAATGAGAGTTTGGCTTACTTCGTACCTGAAGAAGGTTCGAACTTATGGGTCGATGCCATGGTTATTGCAAAAGATGCTAAAAATGTAGATTTGGCACATAAGTTTATTGACTTTATGTTATCCAAAGATGTTGCCTATTTAAATACCGCTTACGTTGGTTATACAACGACGGTTCAAGAGGTGTTTGATGAAGTGACGGGTACCGATGGTGATTACGAAGGTTATGATTCGTATATACCGCGCACGGATAATCCGTTGGATGAAGTGTTCAGTTACAATGAAAACACCAAGAAAGTTTTGTCCGATTATTGGACGTTGGTAAAGGCTCAGTAGGGATTTCGGAGGCTTTCGGGCCTCCTTTTTTATTGAAAGATTTTCCGTTTTGTTGTTGCTTTTTAGGGGTTGGTTCGTTATAATAAAAAGGCACAGCGAACAACGGTTCCTTAGCCAAGTGGTAAGGCAATAGACTGCAACTCTGTGATCATCGGTTCAAATCCGATAGGAACCTCCAAGTTTTCGGGGATGTGGCGGAATCGGCAGACGCAACGGACTTAAAATCCGTTGATGGTAACATCGTGTGGGTTCAAGTCCCACCATCCCCACCATTTTTATGGCTGGCCATCTTGCATATGTTTCTGATGTATGTTAAAATGTACAAGCCGCGATTTTCACATGCGCCCATAGCTCAATTGGATAGAGCGTTTGACTACGGATCAAAAGGTTGTGGGTTCAACTCCTGCTGGGCGCGCCAATTTGAATTATATCGGGATGTAGCACAGCTTGGTAGTGCACTTGATTTGGGATCAAGGGGTCGCAGGTTCAAATCCTGTCATCCCGACCAGTAAATTTTTCAAATGGCGGGGTAGCTTAGCTGGTTAGAGCGCTCGGTTCATACCCGTGAGGTCGTGGGTTCGACTCCCACCCCCGC
The DNA here is from genome assembly GCA_030694975.1 of Erysipelotrichaceae bacterium. GTDB lineage: Bacteria > Bacillota_I > Bacilli_A > Erysipelotrichales > Erysipelotrichaceae > UBA2227. The sequence continues at coordinate 27,994 of JAUYTU010000012.1, forward strand.
TACCAAATGGATTTCTGTTCGGCTATGGGATGGACCCTTAGCTCAGTTGGTCAGAGCTGCCGGCTCATAACCGGTTGGTCGTAGGTTCGAGTCCTACAGGGTCCACCAATCACTAACACGGAGGAATACCCAAGTGGTTGAAGGGACCGGTCTTGAAAACCGGCAGATGTGAAAGCATGCGTGGGTTCGAATCCCACTTCCTCCGCCAGTTTATCAATGAAGATTAGATAAGATCAAACTAGATTAGATAAGATTAGATAAGATTAGACAGTATTAGATTTGTTTAGATTAGAATACTTATTCATCGCGGGGTAGAGCAGTCTGGTAGCTCGTCGGGCTCATAACCCGGAGGTCGTTGGTTCAAATCCTTCCCCCGCAACCATGGTTCCGTAGCTCAGTTGGTAGAGCAGTGGACTGAAAATCCACGTGTCGTTGGTTCAATTCCGACCGGAACCACCATCAAACAAAAAGAAACGTCTCAAGACGCTTTTTTTGTGTTTAAATGTGTTTTACGTAAGTGACAATTCCTTGTTTCTTGTCTATTTCACAAACGTAATCACGGAGATAGCGGTTCATTTGTGAGACTGACGAAACAGGTTTTAGCGATAACTCTCTAGCCAACGTTCCGCGCGCTGCCTTGGCAAGCATGGAGATGTTAACTCGTTGGTCATTTTTGATATAAACGAAGTTGACCTGAATCCAACGTACTATGTTTCGAAGTTCAACGATATCAATCATCTCCGTATATTCGTTGGACGAACAGTTGATAATGATTTGGTGTTTGAATGTCTGAATGTCATCAATAAGCTGATCTGTGACGACATCTCGCCAGTAATTTACACCATTACCTAACTGAGGGAAATTCTTTGACAAGTCCAATCGATACATATTTATTTGGTCCAATGGTCTTAATAGGCCGTACAATGCACTTAATATGCGCAAATGTTTGTTTACTTTAGTTAGTTCCGATTTGGTCAGTGTCGTTGCATTAAAATTACGAAACGACTCTCCTTGGTAGGCATACAGAGCAATTGTTCTGGATTGGACATGAAATTCTTGCCAGTACAAAAAAGCTTGCTCAACGATTGTGTCCGATGCGTTGTACCACAGGTAAAGCTCATCACGACTCATTTTCTTAAATTCATCCGCAATCAAATTTGTCTTGTCGATAAAAACCGGAACACTGACTTTCCCTCTGTACGTCTTCTGTTTCATTGTTTTTGTTGGCGATAACAACACAATCATACCATCACCCCATGTCAGTATATCAAAAACGACTGTTGCGAGGGAGAGGTTTGTGATAAAATAAGAACGTTATCGAGGTAAAAAGATGAAAATAGGATTTATATCACTTGGTTGCAGTAAAAATCGGGTTGACAGTGAAAATGTCATGGGATTACTGAGTGCCAATCAACATATCATGGTCGGTGAACCCATGGAGGCTGAGGCCATCTTTGTCAACACCTGCGGATTTATTACGCCGGCGAAAGAAGAAGCAATTAAAACCATATTACAGATGAGTGAAATCAAAAAAAAGACCGGAGCGAAACTGGTTGTTTTGGGTTGTCTGAGTCAACGGTATCACGATGACTTGGTACAATTATTGCCGGAAGTCGATCGGTTCATTACGCTGGATGAATATCCGATTATGGATGAAATATTAACTAAAGAATTAGGCATTATGGTCAAAGGTGTGTATGGTAAAAAGCCGCGCTTACTCTCAACTCAACCATGGATGGGATACCTGAAGATTGCGGAGGGATGTTCGAATCGCTGTACGTACTGTGCCATTCCCTTGATCCGCGGAAATTTCCGGTCCTATCCGATGGAAGAATTGCTTGAACAAGCCAAACAACTGAATGATAAAGGGGTCAAGGAGATTGTTCTGATCGCTCAAGATACGACAATGTATGGAATTGATTTGTATAAGAGCTATAAACTTGCGGATTTGTGCGAAGAGATTGCAAAACTTGACGGTATCCGTTGGATTCGAATCTTATACATGTATCCGGATGAGTTAAGTAAGGAGTTGATTGACCGCTTAGCGACTATTGCTAAGGTGTTACCCTATTTTGACTTACCCTTACAACATGGCGATGATGCGATGCTTAAAGCGATGAATCGACGCGGTGATGTTAAATCTATCAAAGAAAGTGTCTCTTACATTCGTCAGGTTTTTCCTCAGGCCATAATCCGCACAACGATGATTGTCGGATTTCCGGGGGAAACCAAAAAGCACTTCGATCATATGATCGAATTTGTCAAAGAAATGAAATTTGACCGGTTGGGTGCGTTTACATATTCAAAGGAAGAAGATACTCCGGCGTTTTCCTTTGCGAAGGAACCACGTGAATCAACGAAGAACAAGCGTTATAAAGAACTGATGATGGTCCAACAGGATATCGCTCAAAAGCTCAATGAGGTTTGGGTCGGGTTGGAAGTTGAAGTGCTTATTGAAGCGATGGATACGATCACTAAAACGGCGAAGGGACGAAGCATTCACAGTGCTCCGGATAACATTGATGGTGTGATTTACGTAAAGGTCAAAGAAAATATCAAACCCGGTCATTTTATTTGGGCAACCATCGATCATGCTCATGGTCATGATTTGCATGCACATCAGTCATAACGAGGGAAACCTCGTTTTCATTTTTGTTTTTTAAGTTGTTTCGGGTTATAATGAAATTAACGAAAGTTAAGGGTGGTGAATATTATGAGTAAGAAGTTAATTCTCATCCGTCATGCGGATGCATTCCCTATGGAAAATAATGATGATGCCATGCGTGATTTGACGGAAAAAGGCAAAGAATCGATCAATGATATTGTACCCGGACTGCTTCGCTTAATTAAGAAACCTGAAGAAACGATTATCATCAGCTCGGATTATTTACGTGCCATTAAAACGGCGCTTCTGTTAGCGACTCAATGTGGATTTTCTTACGTTGGAGAACATGAATTCATTCGAAACGGGGATTTCTCTGAACTTGTAAAATTCATCATTCAATGCAAGAGTGACTCTATCATCATTGTCGGTCACCAACCCATTCTAAGTGAATGGTCACAAATGTTAACTGGAAATCCGCTGCCCTTTAAGAAGGTCGCAGCCGCAGGATTTAAATTAGATGAAAAAGATTGTGAATTACAATGGTTTTTACAGCCCAAATTCTTAAAAGAAATGAGGTAGAGTTATGGGATTAAAGAAAAAAGCAGAGATGATTTTACTATTTAACGATGCCATCGATGCCATCGATGAGCCATTGAAGAATGTCATTGCTTTGGATGATGATATTGAGGCTATTCATCAGTATCGCGTTAAAATTCGTCAACTACGTTCGCTTATTGCATTTTTTAAGCCAAAGCTAAACGAAAAAACAGCGAGTGAAATTAATCTTCGACTAAAGGAAATGGCTTCCGTCTTTTCTAAAGCGCGCGAGTTGGACGTTTTATCACATCATTGGTCAGAAATTTCGGATGATCAAGTGCCGCAACAACACGATTTTGGCATAGCATTAGTAAATGCGAAGAAGCAAGCTCGCATCGAGGCCTATGCCAATTTTAAAGCGACTCAAGCAAAGAATGATTTGATTTGGATTAAAGAACAATTTGAAAGCATGTTTGAAAGTGACAAAAAGCTCTCGCAGTTTATTGAAAAGCGTTTGAGCCGGTGGTTAGCATCCATTCGTGAAGACATTGAGAAACTCGACATCACAGATTATCCGACCATGCATCAATTACGTATTCGAATCAAGCGGTTACGTTATGCTCTGACATTGTTGAATGATTATGTCGATGAGTTAATGATTGAGAAAATCAAACCAAGCAAATTGTGGGCCGAACAGTTGGGTGTTATTTGTGATTATCAGCGAATCAAAGTAATTCTTGATGAATTATTTGTTCGTGAAGATGAACCAAAGTATATACTATTGGATTCATTGAAAAGTGACGTTGACGAAATTCATGAGCAATTGAAAAATACTAAACTATAGAAAAGAGGAATAGATATGATTGTTGCATTGGTAGATATGGGCTCAAACACAGTCCGCATGAATGTATATGAGTGTGATAACTATCAGGCGGATCTGTTATTCTCAACGAAAAACAATACCGGTTTGATTGGGTATGTGGTCGATGGGAAGATGTCGGTTAAAGGCATCAAAGCAGCAATCAATGTCATTCTGGAATTTAAAAGTATTGTTAATCATTTCAAGGTTGATCAGTTTTTGGTCTTTGCGACAGCATCGTTGAGAAACATCGACAATACCAAACAAGCCATTGAAATCATTGAAAAAGAAGCCGATGTAACGATTGATTTGATCAGCGGCGAAGACGAGGCGCGACTGGACTTTATCGGGGCAACACGATTGATTCAAATGGATCATGGTATGTTGATCGATATCGGAGGCGGTTCGACGGAGTTGGTCACTTTTGAAAACAAGAAGATCATCGATGCGGTGAGTATCCCGATTGGATCCTTGAGCCTGTATCGCAAATGTGTCAGTCAGTTACTGCCGGATAAAAAGGAGAAAAAGCTCCTACAAAAAACCATCAGTGATGAAATGGATAAAGTGAAACACATCTTTAAAAAAGACTATTTCTTGGTATGCGGTGTCGGTGGTACATTGCGTGCCGGAAGAAAGTTGAATCAAGTGATTTTCGAACGTGCCGATAATGATAATGATATTGAAGCCAATGAGTTGAAAAAACTGGTAAAAATTATCAGTGCTAATGATCGCAATGCCTTGGATATCATCCTTCAAAATACTTCAGATCGTATACATACGATTGTTCCGGGTCTGATGATTTTAAGTGAGGCTGTGAAACGTTCTGGAGGACAATTGGTAACGGTGAGTGATTATGGCGTTCGAGAAGGATATTTGTTTTCACGGGTATTAAAGGACACAAGATAATATGTCGGATATTTTTGATACATCATTTACGCAAAATCGCGAATTATCCTGGCTGATGTTCAATCGCCGGGTTTTAAAAGAGGCCGAAGATCTTTCCGTTCCTTTAATGGAGCGGTTGAAATTTTTAGCAATCTTTCAAAGCAATTTGGATGAGTTCTATATGATTCGGGTCGGCAGTCTAAGCGATATCGCCCGACTAAAACAGCCACCTATCGATAATAAATCAGGAATGACGATAAAAGAACAGTTGGATGCAATCTATAAGGCTACGGTTCCTTTGATTGATAAAAAGGATAAGGTATTCTTCCAGATAAAAAAGCAACTTGAATCCAATGATATCCATCACTGTGAGATCAGTCAGTGCAGCACTTCGGAACTTAAATTCTTGGAGAATATTTTCAAGCGCAAGATTCTGCCCTTGTTATCACCGTTGGTCATCGATCGCCACCACCCGTTTCCACACTTATTAAATAAGCAAAAAGTAGTGGTTGCCTCGGTAAAAAACAAGGAGAATTTGTTAACCTTAGGTATGATTCCAATCAGTGATACCTTGGATAAAATGATCTTTTTACCTAGAGATACGATCAGTTTTGTGCTGACGGAGAAAGTTGTTCAACATTTCTTTCCTTTGGTGTTCGATAAATATCAAATCAGTGATTCGTGCATCGTCTCGATCACCCGTAATGCTGATATTCATCCTGAGGACGAAGGTTTTGATTTTGACTTGGATTTCCGCGTCCATATGAAACTCATATTAAAAAAACGCTCGCGTTTAGCTCCTGTACGCATGGAAGTTGAAGGTGAGTTGGATGAGAAAATCAGACGAGTTTTCAAAGACCGTGCAAAATTGAGTGACGCTCAGATTTTTGTACAGAAATCACCAATATCCTTTGACTATATTTTTGATTTGCTCGATAAACTATCCCCGAAACAGCGAATGGATTATACTGAACCGCCATTTCAGTCGGCTTCATTAAAAATATCGATGCTCGACTATTGTGCACGTCAGGATCTGTTGTTGTTCTATCCTTATGATGACTTTGAACTGTTTGTTCAGTTTTTAAAAGAAAGTGCCAACTCCAATGATGTTGTTTCGATTAAAATATCGTTATACCGACTTGCCATAAACTCCAGGGTCATCCAGTATTTGTGTGATGCCGCTCAAAACGGCAAGGAAGTTACCGTATTAATTGAACTTCGTGCACGCTTTGATGAGAAAAATAATATTGAATGGGCGGAGATGCTGGAAAAGTCCGGATGTAATCTTATCTACGGTTTTGAGGAAGTCAAAGTCCATGGAAAGATTTGTTTAATCACACTTAAAAGAGCGGATAAGATTTCCTATATCACTCAAATCGGAACAGGAAATTATAATGAGAAGACCGCAAAGCTTTATACCGATTTATCATTGTTTACTTCCAATCAGGCGATCGCGCAGGATGCCATCACTTTCTTTAAAAACATGGCCACATCCAATCTTCAAGGAACGTACAATCAACTGTGGGTAGCTCCGTATGCTTATAAGAATCAATTGATGGAGATGATTGATCGTGAGATTGAAAAGGCCAACGGTGGTCAGCCGAGTCGTATCATATTTAAGGCAAACTCCCTTTCCGAACGTGATATCATCGATAAGCTTTCTCAGGCTTCCCAAGCCGGCGTTAAAATTGATTTGATCATACGGGGAATTTGTTGTCTTTTGCCCAATATCAAAGGCAGAACCGAGAACATTCAAGTGACCAATGTGGTGGGTCGATTTTTAGAACATGCACGCATCTACGCTTTTGGGGAAGGTGAAGACGTTAAAGTCTGGCTGTCTTCCGGTGATTTAATGACTCGCAGTCTGACTCGTCGGGTGGAGGTGGCTGTGCCGGTGTTGGATAAAGCGATCAAACGACGAATTTTGGATATGTTAATGATCATGTTGTCCGATAATGTCAAAGGTCATCGCTTAATGAAAAATGGCCGTCATCAACGAATGAAAGATGAACAGCCACGATTGAACAGTCAGGAATATTTTATTGAACAAGCCAGAAATTTCGTTGTGGTCGAAGAACAAAAAGTCATTGTACCAACAAAGAAGAAAAGTTGGTTTAAGCGCTTAATTGATCATCTTGCGGCGAATGTCAGGATCTAATGATATCCTTAGCGACTTCGAATCGTTTGAATTTTGACCGGTTAGCCGGTAAAGCTATCGTTTCACAGCGGATATCTATCGAATATTCAATGTCGTAAGAAGATAATTCAATGTTCAATCGGCTTCTTACACTTTCAATTAATTCGCTTTGTTCGCGTGAAAGGATCGGATCCAATAAAATCATCAGGGAGTGATCCGATTGTTGAATCACTTTGTACTCACGGATATTCTCCGATGAGGTGATGATCCAACGACTGAATAAATCCGGAAAGATGTGCTGTATCGAGCCATCTTTTTTCTTGAAATAAAGAATATCATCATGGCGACCCAAGATTTTCTCGATCGTACGAAAACGACTGCCACAAGGGCAGGGGTCATCAAGCACGATCAGATCGTTCATTTCATAGCGTATCAGCGGTTGAGCCCGGTTGACAAGGTTGGTCGCAATCATATGCGAGGCTGCGATGTGAGAGGACGTTACCTCTTTATAATTTTCGTCGAGCAGTTCGACATAGATCAAATCTTCATTGATATGCAAATTTCCCAAGGAGCATGCAGAGGCAAATTGTCCTTCGCTGCCCTGATAAATTTCAATGACTCGACATTGAAAAACGTCGCTTAAGCGAGTTTTCTCTTCTTTTTCCAAGACCTCCGCATATGTCACAATCATTTTGAGCGGTTTGACAATACGGTGGGCAACCGGAAGTAGCATTCGACACAAACTGGGCGGAGCCATCAAGACATTGATTTTGCCTTGATTGATTTGTCGGATGATTTCATCCACCGGTGTCATCGTTGAGAGGTATTTGAGGGAAATCAACGGCGAGTTGATATCATTGAATCCCTGCGAAAATACCCGGAGCATAAATAAGATCTTGAACGGTAAATAGCGCAAGGGTATTCCGCTTCTGGCAAGAAATACAAATGGCAGACGTTCTGTCAGGGATTTAGGGGTGATATAGAGGCCCTTATTGCCACTGGTGCCACTGGATAAACCAATGACGAATTCATCCTTGTAATAGCCTAGATAGTCTTTGTTAAGCTCTTTTTCAACCGCAACGGCCATGACTTCGTCCAATGTAAGGCCCACCGTGTTTATTTGATCAAAGTTGCTCATCAACATGTTCTTGTGAATGATGGGAAGTTTCTTAATATCACCAATCTCATTCAACTCAACACCATGAAGTGTTTTGCTGTAAAATTCAGAATTACTTGTTGCGAACTCAATAAGACTTTTCAGTTCAGCGAACTGATATGCTTCAATTTTCGATTTGTTTGAAAAACGTCGGTGAACCAACAATTTCAGAAAATCAAGGATGCCACTCATCGCTGATGCTCCGCTAATTTTTTAGCTTTTGCGCTTCCACCAAATTTGCTTAGAATACGGGTGTAGAAGTATTCTATGCCATATTTATATCCGACTTTTTCCCATTGCGTCAAGAGTACGCCCCAAGATAAAGCAAGGATCAGACCAAAGAGCAATGCACTTGGAATATCAAAGGCAAGAGAGGGGATGAATAAGCGTAAGATCGAAGCGATTGCGGCACTTACCATGCTTTCAATAAAGAAGATGGTCAGACCGGCAACCCCAAAACGAATAAAGAATCGCGATATAAAACCTGGTTTACGCAGTTTGCCAAAATCGTAGAACTTAAGTACAGCGAGTACAAATAACATGAACAATCCGTTTTGAGCCATCATCAAGGCAAACCAAACAGGATCGATCGACCGTTGTAACATTGTGTCCGGCAATAAGATATAGAGAGCGACACCACCGATAAACAATAGGATTCCTAAAGGCAAGACGCGTTTTACGATGCCCTTGAAATCGATGGTAAAAATTAACGTGGAGATCCAAGCCCCAAACAGCGCAAATGACAAGTAGGGGAATACCGGGTTGTTCTTATTGACCAACCAATTGAGTAAAAGTGTGACCAGCCAGTTACCACTTTCCAAAGCGTCCAGATAGACGGTGTAAAGGGGGATTCGAATAAGTGAAACAACGAAGAACAGAAGGGCGGAAATCAAATAGAAATTCGGTGTGATTTTCTTAAAGAAGCGGTGATGCAGTCGGAAGAAAACGCCGATCAGCAATATGTTCACACCGATCATGACCAGGCTGTCCACATAGAGTACGCGTTCGAGGGTGGTACCAATCAGCTTTCCGGAAGTGAACAACTCGACGAAAATACTGTTACTCATAAATTTAGTACTCATATTTGCCAATCCGGGTCCGGTAAATATGAAATACAAATAGGCGACGATCAAAATCAAAACACCGCTGACCATGTTGTATTTGAGGGCACTGGATACATCCATTCGATTTTCTCTAATTTTTCGGTAATACTGATGCGTGTGAACTAAACCGCTGATCATCGCAAAGACACCGGCAAACATTAAAATCAAACCGATGAAGGTGACGATTAAGGGGGGGTTATTGAGGTCAAGTTCAAACAGTCCTTCGAAATGATAAAAGGCAGTATGCATGACCAGTAGTGCAAAAATACCGATTCCACGCAAGACATCCAAGCCGGTGAAGTTCTTTTTCATGTGATTTTTCCTTTATTTTTAATTAATATCATCATATCACATCGAATGTGAAAATAAAGGTTGAATAGTGACGGTTTTTCTGTGATAATAACTACGCACGGACCTTGCCGGTCCGGCATGAACAATTCAAACGAAAACATTCCTTAACACTGGAGTTTCGGCCTGAATGAACATCACTTGTTAAGGAGGACAATAAAATGGCAAATATTTCAATCGTATGTAAGGGTTGCGGAGAAACTTTCTTATTCACCGACAACGAACAAGCTTTTTACAAAGAAAAGGGCTTACTAAACCAACCGGAACGTTGCACAACCTGTCGTAAGGCAGCTCGTGGACAACGTAGCGATCGCCGCGATTCCGACAGAAATCAACGCGAAATGTTCCCGGCAGTCTGCGATGGCTGTGGCAAAGAAACTATGGTTCCTTTCCGCCCGACAACCGGCAAACCGGTTTACTGCAGAGACTGCTTCAAACCTAACTACAACCGTTAAGTTTAAACTCCGGAATTCCGGAGTTTTTTTATACACAAAAAGCAGCCGAAGCTGCTAGGGTAACTGATTTAAAAGTTCGATCATTTTCTCATTGAAATCCGGGTTGGTCTCATTGGGACAATGACCCTCACCTTCAAATATGTGCACATACGTGTTATTTACTGTGGCTGTGATTACATCGACGGTATCGACACTGACCCACTCATCCTCATCTCCCCAAAGGACAATGATGGGGATGTTCTTATCTGACAAGTCCTCGATGTTGGTATTTTCAGCACTGCCCAGAAAATCAACCCAAGCACCAAGGGTTCCTTTAATTGTATAGGGATTAAAATATCCCGCAACATCCGCTTCGCTCGGCGTTTGACCATAGGCCGAGGATAAGAAATTTGTAACATTCTTTTCACTGACAACAAAGTTCTTCAATATTACCTTCAGCCACTGTTGAACCGGTGGGATTTTAAAAAGGAGGTTGTTTCTTTGATCACCGCTTACCGCACCATCGATAAATCCCAAAGCCGACACTTTATCAGCTTTTTGATTGGCCATCGCCAACGTGGTCGATGCTCCCATGGAATGTCCAAACAATATCCAATTTCCGCCAATATCATGTATTGTCTCGATTTCGTCAATCATCAGCCATAATAAACGGGCTCGATTTTCTTGACTGTGACGGATATTCCTTTTGCGATCAGAGTATCCGAAAGCCGGAAGGTCAACCGCAATCACGTTATACCCGGCCTCAGAGAGTGCTTGGGCGTTGTTTCGAAAGGAGAAAGTTGATCCGCCTAAGCCGTGAATCAAGAGGATATTTCCTCTTGCCTGAGAAGACGGCCAGTAACGAAAATGCAATGACACATCATCCACGGTCACAAATTCACTGTTTTCAAAGGGTTTTTCGGGTATCATTTCCGTATTTTCGCTCGGTAACAAATAGGGAAGCACAAATAAGATGAATATAAGTGCAAGTACGATTTTTTTCCAGGTTTTCATAACTCTTTTGCCATTTGCTTTCTGTAACGTTGATCTTACTATATTCTATCAGAATTAATATAACAAAGAACTCCTAAGAGTTCTCGATTCTGTGTTGTTTCCACAAACTGATATGATAATGAATGGTGCAACCGATGCAAAAGCCCATAATGGCCAACGAGCATGCGGTTAGTACCATGACGGAAAACAACAGACTGAGCCAAGTCCAACCCAAGATTGAACTGACAAAAGCCATGGATAACATTGAAACGGCTAAGATCTGATTGAAACGCTGTTGTTGTTTATCCTCTTGAACATACTCACTCATTGGTTTTCGTAGAAATCGCTTCGTCACTTCCATAATCGGATGAACGTTGAGAAACAGCGATGAAAATCCACTGAGTAACGGGACTAAAAGCAAAACGGATTGTTGCGTAATCATAAATGCTATCACACTTATAACGATTACCCATTGATTCGAACGAACCAATGGACGAGGAATGTTTTGATGGGTACGCATGTTAACTCCTTCCTATATTGAAGCTATCATATGTAATAGGATAAAATAAGTCAATCAAAGTGTTCTATAACCAAGTGAAATTTCATTTTGAAATAGACACTGGCAGAGGGTATAATAAAGTTTGGAGGTTTGACATGAAAAAAATAACATTGGACAGTTGGTTGGACTATCAATTCATTTCGAATGTAAAAGAAAGCCCAGCGAACGATAAATTCGCATTTGTGGTAAGTAAGGCAGACATACAAAAGGACACCTATGAACATAATATTTGGGTCGTTGAGCAAGAACGGCATTTTCAGTTAACCGCATTCAATCAGGAATCATTTTATATTTGGCTAGACGATGATTCAATCTTGTTTTCTTCCGGACGTCAGAAGGATGAGCAAAACAAAGCATTAAGTACGGATTTTTTCAAAATTTCACTCCGTGGTGGTGAAGCTGTCAAGCAGTTCAGCTTGCCGATGATTGTTACTTCCTTAGAAACATTGGGTAATGATAAATATGTTTTAACCGCATTAAGTGATCTTAGCCATCCCAATTATCATGAGTACACGGATGAGAAAAAGGGTAAACTGGCGGGTGAAATTAAAGATAATGCTTACTTCGATGAAATCTGCGAAGTTCCTTTTTGGGCCAATGGCGCACAAATCACGGATGGAAAACGCAATCGTTTATTCATATATGATTCAAAAGATAACAAACTCACACCGATTACTTCACCGGCGGTAACCGTAGTTGATCTGACCGTAAACAAAGCAAAAGGAAAAGTGTACTTTTCGGCAAGCAACTTTAAAAACGTCCGTTCTCTTCAAAGTCGTTTGTTTGAAATAAATATCGAAGATTTGAAAGTATCCAAACTTTCCAATGAGAATTTTGGAATCTACGGTCTTTTTACCGCAGATGAGAAGCTACTTGTTTTGCACAATCGTCGAAAGACCTATGGCATGAGTGAAAATCCGATTTGGTCAACATTCAATGTTGAAACAAAGTCGTTGGTTGAAGTTTGTGACCCTTATTATTCGGTTGGAAATTCAATTGGCAGTGATGTCCGACTCAATGCTTCACCTTTGATTAAGACTATTAATGATGAACTGGTATTTACCATGACTGTGGAAGATCACTCACGACTGGTATCCCTTGATTCTCAAGGTCAGCTGACCACGATATTTGATGCTCCCGGCTCGATTGATGGATTTGCATTTATCAACGGACAATGGTATTTAAGCGGACTATTCAATCAACAGGTTCAACAGATAAAGAAAATTGAAAACGGGGATCTCTTCGATGTCATGGATTTCAATGTTTCGGTCATGAACGATGTTTACTTGGCAAAACCAAATAAAATCAGTGTAACATCTCAGGGTAATTCTGTGGATGGTTGGGTGTTGTTGCCTGAAAACTTCGACCGTGAAAAATCGTATCCGGCCATTTTGGATATCCATGGCGGACCTAAAACGGTATACGGTGAGGTATACTATCATGAAATGCAAGTGTGGGCTAACAAAGGATTTGTGGTAATGTACTGTAACCCGCATGGCTCGGATGGTAAGGGGAATGAGTTTGCGGATATTCGCGGGAAGTACGGGACGATTGATTATGATGATATACTCTCGTTTTTGGATAAAGTGTTAAAGAGCTATCCCAACATCGACGATTCCCGTATCGGGGTTACCGGTGGCTCCTATGGCGGTTTTATGACCAATTGGATCATCGGACATACCGATCGCTTCAAATGCGCAGCGACCCAACGTTCTATCTGTAACTGGACTTCATTTCACGGTGTGTCGGACATCGGCTATTTCTTTACGCCCGATCAAGCCGGTGCTTCACTTTTGAACATGGAAGAACATGACAAACTATGGTTCCACTCACCTTTGCGCTATGCATCCAATTTCAAGACGCCGACGCTCGTCATTCATTCAAAGGCTGACTACCGCTGTCCAATCGATCAGGGATATCAGATGATCACAGCACTTAAGGAAATGAACGTTGACAGTAAGATGGTTATTTTTAACCATGAAAACCATGATTTGTCGAGAAACGGTAAACCGAAAGCACGTCAGAAACGTTTAAAAGAAATCACGGCTTGGATGGAAAAGTACTTGTTGTAAATCAAAAGGTCACGCAAGTGACCTTTTCAGACTGTTGACAAATACAATTGTAGATGTCGACAGTTTTTTTATTTGTTTGAAAGGCAATCTTTATCGGATATCCGAAAAATGATAAAATAAAGAGGACATTTTGAGGGTGAAATTATGTATAAAGAACGCAAA
>JAUYTU010000019.1 GCA_030694975.1 Erysipelotrichaceae bacterium
ATTTATCGGAAAGGTCCAGTTCAAAACTGTTATTACCTATGAAATTGCCAGAACTGGTCCTTCGAATATAAAAAGATCGCCATTATAGACGATCTTTCTGGGTTTTTTATTCGGTGTCCTTTACAAAGGGTACAGTTTAAAAAACCATAAAGGCAGAGATGTATTAATCAGAGCAATGTCTAAATTCCAAACATCCACACTAACAAATAGTGCAACTAACAGAGTACCGATAAACGCAGATGAACCCAGTTTACCACCAATTCCGACAAAAATGTTTTTACCCATCAGATAGACTATGGAGGCAATCAGAGATGCGAATATTATCCCACTGTATGTAAACAATAGGACAGAGCACATTCCAACGAATGAACCGGTAAAAATCTCGATTTCATAACGTTTGATTAAAAGCGATCCGACAATCCCAACAAGTGAAGAAGCTAAAACCGCGGACATGCCGTTTTTCGCCAGAAAGAAGGTAGCAAGTGCACCAATCACTACAGCCAAAATGGCTTTTGGATATTCTTTCCATTCGACAACGAAAGCTTGCACTGACAATATTTTGATGGATGAGAAGATGACCGATGTGGATAGAATAACAAAAAATATGGTTATCCATAGTATGCCAGTTTGATAGGAGGCAAACAATAGAGACAATAGGAACATAGATACTAACAATACAAAAAACACGGACGAGTTTAACCTGGACATATTGATCCTCTCATTCACCATTGAAAAACGGCATTGCCGTTTTGTTTACTTTAAAAGAAAATCAGGAATCAGACAGGGAATGATTTCAATGGTCTCCCAAACATTACCAGTTACATAAGGTTCGCTTTTTAACAGTTCTTCAACTTCTTCTTTTGTGTCAACCGTAAAAAAGGATGCGGATCCATTAAGCGATTTATCCTCACTCAACAAACCGGCCGCAACATACAACTTACCTTCACTGCTTAGCTTTCGCAGGTTTTCCAAATGAGCACTGCGATTTTCCATACGTCTTTCAAACCCATCCTTATAATCTTTCCCAATAACTAAAAATGGCATAATGACCTCTTTCTATTGTATGGTTTGAGTTAAACTCAACACCTTGTTGAACTCAATGGACATTAATCCGATGTTATCGCTAATACGATTATCAGCAGAATCTAATACATTTAACATCGTAAATGACCTCTTTTCTTTTTGAGTGAAGTCGATAGTGCCCAATAATTGAATGATATTACGTAATGTTTCAATGTCAGTATCGCACACCACAACATTATTCTCAACATGGATATAATTACTGTCATAGGCAAGATGAATGATGATTTTCAGACTTTTAATAACCTCATAAATAATATGAAGATTCTTCTTTTCTTTCAGATTAAAGGGCAACCAAGTTTCTTTCATCATCGTCTCAACATTCGACTTGACCATTTCAATATCACTGAATACCAAGGCTAAAATGGTATTGTTCGTGTTGTGATCCGATGGATTCGATGATAGTTCTTCTATAGTCTTATTCAATCCAATCAGACTTTGAAGCTTTGCGAACTCTAATCTGCGTCGGCCGATTTGACGGTAATACAAAAATGAAAATAGATAATTGAAGGTGATTGCTATCAATATCCCAAGACCTAATGCTGCGATTCGTAATTGAAAAGTCAAAAGTACACTGGGATTACCGGCAACATCACGTTGGATAAACTGTGACATATAGATACTGGTAAAAATCGCGACAGGGGAAACCATCCGATAATCAATTATTAAGGCAATGTAAAGAGTGAGTCCCATCCCGATAGCTACAGTGAGTACTGTGACATTATATCCCATTGCATAAACAAGCAGTCCGGTCGTCATAGCGCCAAGGGTCGAGGCAAGCATTTGATTGATTCCGCCTTTAACTCCAGAAACATTGATCGCTTCTAGGTTGTACATAACCCCAAGCATTACAGATATCATGTCCATTCGGGTGATGGAAAAAGCGTTTCCCAAGATAAATCCGGCACTGATTGCGCACATGGCTTTAAGAATGTAAAGACGGGAGTCAAGTAAAATGGCTTCTCTTTTTAATCCGAAGATGTTATATATATTATTCATAAAATCACCTTTCTCTAATATTATAACCGAAGTAAGTTCGAGTGGCATACGATTTGTTTTTGATTGATTTTGTGGTATATTGAATTCGGTGATTTTATGAAAAACGTTAAAGTTTTAGCTTTTGATATGGATAACACACTGATTGACCGTCAGGGTGCTCTTTTATGTTGTGTTCGCGATATGATTGAGGAAGATACGAAGGAAAAGATTAATGATCAGTCTTTTTCAAAGTTTATGGAACAGTTTCTCATTCTGGATAATAATGGAATGGGAAACAAAGAAGTTCTTTTTAACTATTATATAGACTACTTCCATTTAAGTTTAACCTGGAATATAATCATGGATCGCTGGGTCGATCGCTTGGCTAAGTATATGCGTCTGATGGAAGATACGACTGAAGTGTTGGATGAACTGTCAAAAAAGTACCGTTTGGCAATATTGACCAACGGAGATTCTGTTTCACAGAGGGGAAAACTGAATACATTCCCTCATTTGGATTGGTTTGAAATCGTGATGGTTGCCGGCGATTATCCCTGGGCAAAGCCGGATGTGCGCATATTTGATCTCTTGTGTGAAAAACTGAAAGTCATACCGGCTGAAGTGGTATTTGTGGGAGATACGATCGTTTCGGATATCGCGGGTGCGAAAAATGCCGGGATGAGGACGGTTTGGATTCAGGGTGATGAAAAGTTAAATTCAGATCTTCCGGATATTCGGTTATATCGATTAAGTGAACTGTTGAGCGTCTTTTGACGCTTTTTTTTTGAATGCAAAAAAAACTTGCAATCGCCAATGTATTGTAGTAATATATTTAGGCATCCGCATGGACGTGCGAGGTTGCCGGCACACTGGAAGACGTTGTCATGGTACAGTGAGAAGTCGGGGAATTTGCATCGAGCGGAGTCTATCATGGATATAGACGCAAGAGAACAGGAGGATATTCCATGGCAAAGAATAGCATTCGCATTCGCTTAAAAGCTTATGAACACAGATCGTTGGATCAGGCCGCACAGAAGATTGTTGTAGCAGCTAATGACCACGGTGCCAAGAAAGTGGTTGGCCCGGTACCGTTGCCGACCGAAAAACAGATTATCACCGTACTTAGAGCCGTTCATAAGTACAAGGATTCTCGTGAGCAATTTGAAATGAGAACACACAAACGTTTGATTGAGATCGTCGGACCTACCGCAGAAACGATTGACGCTTTAAGCCGTCTTGAGTTACCTAGCGGTGTTGACATCGAAATCAAGCTGTAGTTGATGGAGGTAACGTTATGAAAGGTATTCTAGGTCGTAAGGCAGGAATGACACAAGTGTTTACCGTTGAAGGTATATTGATTCCGGTAACTGTTGTCGAAGTATTGCCCAATGTCGTATTACAAAAGAAAACTGTCGAAACCGATGGTTATGAAGCAGTTCAATTGGGATTGGAAGATGTAAAAACCCAACGCGCAACCAAAGCTCAAATCGGTCATGCAAGCAAAGTGCAAGCAGCTCCGAAGAAGTATGTTCGCGAAATCCGCGGTAACGAATTGTTTGACTTTGAAGTCGGACAAGAAGTTAAGGCTGATGTATTCGCTGCTGGCGATTACGTTGATGTCACCGGCACTTCCAAAGGTAGAGGTTTTATGGGCGCAATCGTTCGTAACAACCAAAAAATGGGTCCTGCATCTCACGGTTCAGGCCATCACAGAGGTCTTGGTTCTTTAGCTACGATTGGCCGTAACAACGGTATTATCAATAAAGGACATATCATGGCCGGTCAAGAAGGCGGATAT
This sequence comes from Erysipelotrichaceae bacterium, assembly GCA_030694975.1. Lineage (GTDB taxonomy): Bacteria > Bacillota_I > Bacilli_A > Erysipelotrichales > Erysipelotrichaceae > UBA2227. The sequence goes on from JAUYTU010000019.1 coordinate 3,857, forward strand.
ACGACAACTAACAAAAACTTAGAAGTCGTCAAAGTCGATATTGAAAATAACTATGTATTAATTAAGGGAAATGTCCCGGGTCCAAGAAAAGGTCTTGTTGTCATCAAATCTGCTACTAAGAAGATTACCCCGACAACTGCCAAGCATTTAGTGGATCTTACTGCAGCTAAGGAGGAGTAATCAATGTTGAAGTTAAATGTACTTAACCTTGAAGGTAAGCCGGTAGGTGAGATCGAACTTGCTGCAGAAGTCTTCGGTATCGAAGTAAACAAACAAGCAATTTTCGATGCCATTATCATGCAACGTGCTTCACTTCGTCAAGGTACTCACGATGTTAAAAACCGTCGTGAAGTCAGAGGCGGCGGTCGCAAGCCGTGGCGTCAAAAAGGAACCGGACGTGCTCGTCAAGGTTCTATCCGTTCTCCGCAATGGAGAGGCGGTGGTATTGTCTTCGGTCCGACACCGCGCAGTTATGCTTACAAGCTTAACCGTAAAGTTCGCCGTTTGGCATTAAAATCCGTATTGACTCAAAAAGTTTTGGATAGCGCATTGTTGGTTATTAACACCCTTGAGTTCGCTGCTCCGAAAACCAAGGATTTCATCAAAGTGATGGATGCCTTGAAATTAGAAAACAAAACGATGTTCGTTGTCTCGGCTGATGAAGAATTCGACAACGCATTTCTGTCGTTACGCAATCTTCCGAATGTTATGTTACTTTCGGTTGACGGATTGAACGTATACGATATCAGCAATGCGGATGTATTGGTATTCACAGAAGCCGCAGCCAATTATGCAGGGGAGGTACTTGTTTAATGAGTAACCCAAGAGATATTATCATTCGTCCGATCATCACTGAAAAGTCGATGAAACTGACAGAAACAGATAACAAATTTACCTTCGAAGTTGCCAAGGGAACAAACAAAACTCAAGTTCGCCAAGCGATCGAAGCCATCTTCAACGTCAAAGTTGAAAAAGTAAACATTCTCAATGTACGTCCTAAGGACAAGAGAATGGGCAAATACGTTGGTAAGACCAACGCAGTCCGTAAAGCCATTGTAAAACTGGCAGAAGGACAAACCATCAACTTATTCTAGTTGTTGGTCACATATCGGAAGAAAACGCTATTTCCGGAAAAAATGCGTAAGGAGGAAAATTTCCCATGGCGATAAAAGCTTATAAACCGACCGGCAACGGTCGTCGCGGAATGACTACTCTGGCGAATACTGAGTTGACTCAACGTAATGAGCCTGAGCGTTCCCTGTTAGCACCGCTGAAGAGTAAAGGCGGTCGCAATAATTTAGGTCGTATAACAACCCGTCATCAAGGCGGCGGCCATAAACGTATGTACCGTATCATTGACTTCAAAAGAGACAAGGATAGTGTACCTGCAAAAGTAGTAACGATCGAGTACGATCCGAACCGTTCTGCCAATATCGCATTGTTAAACTATGCGGATGGTGAGAAACGCTATATCTTAGCGCCAAAAGGTTTGACTGTCGGCACAACCGTGTTTAGCGGTCCTGAAGCTGACATTAAAGTAGGCAATGCCTTGGAAATGGGTCAAATGCCTGAAGGTACTGTCATTCACAATATCGAATTAAAACCGGGTAAGGGCGGCCAATTGGCTCGTTCCGCCGGTGTATCCGCTCAAATTCTGGGTTCGGAAGGCCGCTATGTCATCGTACGTTTAGGCTCTGGGGAAGTTCGCAAGATCTTGTCTGTATGCCGCGCGACGATTGGTGCTGTCGGTAATGAAGATCACAGTTTGGTAAATATCGGTAAAGCTGGCCGTACACGCTGGATGGGCGAACGTCCGACAGTCCGTGGTTCAGCTATGAACCCGGTCGATCATCCTCATGGTGGTGGTGAAGGCCGTACCGGTATCGGTCGTAAGGCTCCTATGACACCGTGGGGCAAGAAAGCCTTGGGTGTTAAAACTCGTAAGAAAAAAGCAGCGTCGACGAAGTTTATAGTTCGCGGACGTAAGGCTAAGTAGACGAAAGGAAGGAAAAAGACATGAGTCGTAGTTTAAAAAAAGGTCCGTTCTGTGACGATTACTTACTTAAAAAAGTAGATGCACTTAACGTGAAAGGTAAAAGAGAAGTTATTAAAACCTGGTCCCGCCGTTCGACCATTTTCCCTCAGTTCGTTGAACATACCTTTGCGGTTTATAACGGTAAAGAACATGTTCCGGTATTTGTAACCGAGGATATGGTTGGTCATAAGTTAGGCGAATTCGTCCCGACCCGCAAATATGGCGGTCACGGCGACGACAAGAAAGCGAAATAAGGAGGATACAATGGACGTTAAAGCAACAGCAAAGACCATTCGTGTAACTCCTCGTAAAGCGCGTCTGGCATTAGATTTAATTAGAGGAAAAGATATTAAAGAAGCAGCTGCCATCTTGAAGTTCACACCGAACTCCTCGGCTAAGGCAACCGATCGCGTCTTAAAATCTGCAGTAGCCAATGCGGTCAACAATCATCAGTTAACTGAAGATAAGTTGTTCGTTAAGGCGTGCTACGCAGACGAAGGCGTCGTATTAAAGCGCTTTATGCCAAGAGCCAAGGGTTCTGCCGCATCAATATTCAAACGCACCAGTCACATTACGGTTATTGTGGCTGAACGCGAATAGGAGGAAGTACTATGGGTCAAAAAGTAAGTCCTGTCGGATTTCGGATCGGGGTTATCCGCGATTGGGAAGCAAGATGGTTTGCCGAAAAAGAATTCGGTAACCTGTTAATAGAGGACATTAAAGTCCGTAAGTTTATTTTAGAAACATTAAAGGGTGCAGCCGTTTCACGCGTTGAAATCGAACGTTCCAAAAACCGCGTTGAACTGATTATTCGTACAGCTCGACCGGGGATGGTTATCGGTAACAATGGCGAAAACGCTGAGAACCTGAAAAAACAAATCGAAAAAATGACCGCTGGTAAATCTGTCCACCTTCGCGTGGTTGAAATTGCCAATCCGGATCTTGATGCACACCTGGTTGCTCGTGCGATTGCCGATCAACTTGAACAACGTGCATCATTCAGAACTGCGCAAAAGAAGGCTATCCAAAAAACGATGCGTGCAGGAGCTAAAGGTGTTAAAACCTTGGTTTCCGGTCGTTTGGGCGGTAATGATATTGCGCGTAGTGAAGGATATGCTGAAGGAATCGTTCCTTTGCATACATTGCGTTCGGATATCGATTTTGCAGTCTGTGAAGCACATACAACTTACGGTCGTCTAGGCGTTAAAGTCTGGATTTGCCGTGGTGAAGTTTTGCCTGGCCAAATGGTCACTGAGCCGGAAGCTCCGAAGTTCAATCCGAATGATCGTCAAAGACGTCGCCCGGATAAAGGACGTCCGGATCGTCGTCCGCGTCCCAATGCCAAAGAAGCCGGTGCTGGTGCATCTGCAGAAAAGAACGTTGAAGGAGGTAATTAATCATGTTAATGCCGAATCGAACGAAATACAGAAGACCTCATCGTGTGAGTCATGAAGGGCGTTCAAAAGCCGGTCGTGAAGTTGTCTTCGGTGAATATGGATTAGTAGCAGAGTCGGGAGCTTATGTAAGCAACCGTCAAATCGAGTCTGCGCGTATTGCGATGACTCGTTATATGAAGCGTGGCGGTCAAGTGTGGATCAAGATTTTCCCACATATGGCAATAACAAGAAAGCCGCTAGAAGTGCGGATGGGTTCTGGTAAAGGTGCACCTGAAGGTTGGGTCGCCGTTGTTTCACCCGGACGCGTATTGTTTGAAATTGGTGGTGTTGATGAAGCTGTAGCGAAAGAAGCTTTCCGCTTGGCGTCACACAAACTTCCGATCAAGACAAAGTTTGTCCGTAAAGGCGAGGAGGAATAAGCATGTTGGTAAAAGAAATACGTGAAAAAAGCAATGTCGAATTGCTTCAGGAAATCGATTCTTTAAAAGAAGAATTGTTTAACTTGCGCTTTCAACAAGCAACCGGCCAACTGTCCAACTCCGCCCGTATTAAGACTGTACGCAAAACCATTGCGCGTATTAAGACGGTAATCACTGAGCGTTCGCTTAGTGGTCAACAATAGGAGGTCACTAAAAATGGAAGAAAGATCGAATCGCAAAGTTTACCGCGGTAAAGTTGTCTCCGATGTGATGGACAAGACGGTTGTCGTCGAAGTCACAACATCCAAAAGACATCCGTTGTATGGTAAGCGCGTAAAATATTCTAAGAAATTTAAGGCTCACGATGAGTTAAACGAAGCTAAAGTCAACGATATCGTTGATATTATGGAAACACGTCCGTTGTCCGCAACCAAACGTTTCCGTATCGTTAAAATTGTCGAAAAAGCCGTTATACTTTAGGTGGAGGGCTAGTTATGATTCAAAACGAAACCAGATGCCGGGTAGCCGACAATACCGGTGCCAAAGAAGTGTTAGTTATTCGCTGCTTGGGCGGTAGCCGTCGTCGTACTTCCAATATCGGAGACATCGTTGTATGTACCGTAAAAGAAGCTACTTCCGGTGGAACTGTTAAAAAGGGCGATGTCGTTAAAGCTGTTGTCGTACGTACCAAATATGGTGTGCGTCGCGAAAACGGTTCTTACATCAAATTCGATGACAATGCTGTTGTCATCATTAAAGAAGACAATACGCCAAAGGGCACCCGTATCTTCGGACCTGTGGCAAGAGAACTCCGTGACAAAGATTTCATGAAAATCGTATCTTTGGCTCCGGAAGTGTTATAGGAGGTGACATCAATGAAAATCAAAAAAGGCGATAAGGTAAAAGTAATTACCGGTTCAAGCAAAGGTGTTATCGGTGAAGTCACATCCGTGCTCCGCAAAGACGAGAAAGTCGTCATTGAGGGCGTTAACTTAATGAAAAAGCATTTAAAGCCGACTCAAGCCAATCCCGATGGCGGAATTGTTGAAAAAGAGGCTCCGATCCATGTGTCCAACGTCATGTTGTACGATGCTAAGAGCAAAAAAGTCAGCCGCATCGGATTTAAAGAGGTTAAAGGCAAAAAGACCCGTGTCTATAAAAAGACCGGTGTCGCAGTGAAGTAAAGGAGGAAGCAAAACGATGAACCGTCTGAATGAAAAATATAAGACGGAGGTTGTACCGGCATTAATGAAGAAATTCGATTATAAATCGGTTATGCAAGCTCCGAAAATCTTAAAAATTGTAATTAATATGGGTGTTGGTGACGCAATTGCCAATCCGAAAGCATTGGAAGATGCTGTCGCTGAACTTACCCAAATCACCGGACAAAAACCAGTGATCACAAAAGCCAAGAAATCAGTAGCGAACTTTAAACTTCGTGAAGGAATGTCGATTGGCTGTAAGGTTACCTTGCGTGGCGAAAGAATGTACTCATTCTTCGACAAACTGGTTAATATCGGTTTACCGCGTGTCCGCGATTTCCGTGGTGTAAGTGCCAGTGCCTTCGATGGCCGTGGAAACTATACCTTAGGAGTTAAGGAACAATTGATTTTCCCGGAAATCAATTACGATAAGGTTAATCGTGTACGTGGTATGGATATTGTTATCGTTACCAGCGCACACACAGATGAAGAATCTCGTGCTATGCTTCAGTTTATGGGCATGCCGTTTGAAAAGAAGTAGGAGGACAATAACATGGCAAAAAAATCAATGATTAATAAGCAACAACGTCCTCAAAAATTCCAAGTTCGCGAGTATACCCGTTGTGAGCGCTGCGGTCGTCCGCATGCCGTATTACAAAAATTCCAGTTATGCCGTATTTGCTTCCGTGAGTTAGCCTACAAAGGCCAAATCCCGGGTGTGAAAAAGGCGAGCTGGTAGAACGACGGAAGGAGGAACCAGTCATGATGAATATTACAGATCCTATTGCTGATATGCTGACTAGAATTCGTAACGCAGTGCAAGCTCGTCACGAAGTTGTCGATATTCCGGCAAGCAGAGTTAAAGTAGAAGTTGCTAAGATTTTGAAACAAGAAGGTTTCATTGTGGATTTCAGCATTAGTGGTGATGACAAGAAAACTCTTACCGTCACACTAAAGTATGGTCCGAATAATGAGAAAGTTATCAGCGGTATCAAGCGCATTTCCAAACCGGGTTTGCGTGTATATGCCGAAGTCGATAAATTGCCTCGTGTATTAAATGGTTTAGGCATCGCCATTATTTCCACGTCTACAGGATTACTGACAGACAAGGATGCCAGAAAGAAACATGTCGGTGGCGAAGTCGTCGCTTACGTGTGGTAAAAGAGGAGCTAAATCATGTCACGTATCGGTAATAAAGCGATTACCATTCCCAGCGATGTCGAAATAACGATCGAAGCTGCGAATGAAGTGACGGTCAAGGGTCCAAAAGGAACTTTGTCTCGTCAATTTAACCCAGAATTAGTCATCGAGATAAACGAAGGTATACTTACCGTTGTTCGTCCCAACGATCAAAAACATATGAAGCAATTGCATGGTACAACTCGTGCGTTGATCAATAATATGATCGAAGGCGTTACAAAAGGATTTATACGCCAACTTGAATTGGTTGGTATCGGTTATCGCGCAGCCTTAAGAGAAGGCAAGTTAGTTTTAAATGTTGGTTACTCTCATCCGGTCGAATTTGTATTGGAACCGGGTGTTAACATCGCCATCGGCAAACCAACCGAAATCTCGGTTGAAGGTATCGATAAACAACGTATCGGTGAATGGGCTGCGAACATTCGTAAAGTACGCCCACCTGAACCGTATCTTGGAAAAGGTATCAAGTATAAGAACGAAATCATCCGTCGCAAAGAAGGCAAGACGGCTGGTAAGAAATAGTGGGAAAGGAGATATTGAACAATGCTTAAGAAAGTATCTAAAAACGAAGAAAGAATTCGTCGTCATAAGCGCGTTCGTACTAAAATCAGCGGTACGGCTGAACGCCCACGTTTATGTGTCTTCCGTTCTAATGCAAACATTGCCGTTCAGGTCATTGATGATGTCAAAGGGGTAACATTAGTATCAGCGTCAAGCGTCGATATGAAACTTGCCAACGGAGGTAACATCGAAGCAGCGAAAGCTGTCGGTGCTGAAGTTGCGGCTCGTGCATTGAAAGCAAATATTAGTAGTGTAGTATTCGATCGAGGCGGTTATTTGTATCACGGTCGTGTCAAGGCGTTGGCTGATTCAGCCAGAGAAGCCGGACTGAATTTCTAGGAGGGCTAAACAATGGAACGCAAACCAAGAAGAGTAGATAGAGAGCGCGAAAAAGAATTTGAAGAGCGCGTTGTCGTCATCAACCGTGTTACGAAAGTCGTTAAAGGCGGACGCCGTTTTCGCTTTGCGGCATTAGTGGTTGTTGGTGACAAAAAAGGCCGTGTCGGTTTCGGTACTGGCAAGGCAAATGAAGTGCCTGATGCAATCAAGAAGGCTATCGAAGATGCTAAGAAAAATTTAATCCGTGTTCCGATCGTTAACGGAACCACCATCCCGCATGCAATTATGGGCCGTTACGGTGCTGGCGAAGTATTTCTTCGTCCTGCAAGCGAAGGTACCGGAGTCATCGCAGGGGGTTCGGTTCGTGCCGTATTGGAATTGGCTGGTATCACTGATGTCTTGTCAAAGAGCATCGGTTCCCGCACACCGATTAACATGGTCCGTGCAACCGTTAAAGCGTTGGGCGAATTGACCACACTTGAAAAAGTAGCGAAACTTCGTGACAAAAAACCCGAAGAGATTCGCGGTTAAACCAGGAGGGTGCGAAAATGAAATTACATGAATTACAATATACCGAAGGTTCCCGCAAGGATCGCAAGCGTTTAGGCCGCGGCCAAGGCTCCGGCCAAGGCAAGACGGCTGGTAAAGGCCATAAAGGTCAAAATGCCCGTTCCGGTGGTGGTGTTTCCTTAGGTTTTGAAGGTGGTCAAACACCGTTGTTCCGCCGTATACCAAAGCGCGGATTTACTAATTTTACACGCGTTGAATATGCTATCGTTAATGTCGATGCATTGAACGCATTTGAAAACGATACTGTAGTTTCTGTTGAATTATTGAAAGCTGTCGGCTTAGTTCGTCAAGAACTCGATGGTGTTAAGATTCTCGGAAAAGGTGCGTTGGAGAAAAAACTTACTGTACAAGCAAACAAATTCTCAAAAAGCGCAGTGGAAGTGATTGAGCAGGCAGGCGGAAAAGTTGAGGTAATTTAAGCATGATCAAAATGTTCATCGACTTATTTAAAAACCGAGACATCCGCAACCGCATCCTATTTACATTAGCGATAATGTTCGTATTCCGTTTGGGTGCCGGTATACCGGCTCCGATGGTCAATACCGGGAAGTTGTTAGCTGGAATCTCTGATGATTCCATCTTAGGTATGATGAACCTATTGGGCGGTGGGGCACTTCAAGAATTCTCAGTCTTAGCCATGGGTGTGGGTCCGTATATCACGGCATCCATTATCATTCAGCTGTTAGCCATGGATGTAGTTCCGCAATTGACCGAAATGGCCAAGTCCGGAGCACAAGGAAAGATGAAAATGGACAAAATCACTCGCTATGTAGCGGTGGTGCTGGCCTTCCTTCAATCCTTTACCCTGACGTATGCGTTTGATATTTCCTATGGTATATTGATCAATGATTCGTTGGGGGTATACTTCTATGTATCCGTAGTTCTCACAGCCGGAACCATGTTCTTGCTTTGGCTTGCTGATCGGATTTCCGCATTCGGCATTGGCAACGGTGTCTCGATGATTATCTTCGCCGGCATCGTGTCAAACATTCCGTTTCGTTTTTCTCAGGCGTTTCAGTCGTTGGTTGATACCAGCAGCAATGCTGCATTGTTTGCCGGCGTATTGAATTTCGCTTTGTTTGTAGCTATGTATTTAGCAATCATCATTCTGGTTATCTTCATGCAAAATGCTGTCCGTAAGATTCCGATCCAGTACACATCTTCATCGATGCGTCAGGGGAAAAACGATATTACGTACTTGCCGTTGAAAATCAACTCCGCAAGTGTAATTCCGGTCATCTTCGCTTCAGCAATCATGACTGCGCCAGTAACGGTGTTAAGCTTTTTCCCGCAAGGGGACTTCTACGGAACACTTGCCGACATCTTGAATTTCCAAAAACCGTTGGGATTAACGATTTATGTCGTTTTGATCATTCTGTTTACCTTCTTCTATACCGGATTGCAAGTCGACCCGGAAAAGATTTCGGAAAATCTGAATAAGTCAGGAACGTACATTCCGGGAATCCGTCCAGGTACGGAAACTAAAGAATACTTAGGTAAAGTGTTGAATCGTATTACTGTATTAGGAGCGTTATTCTTGGCGTTTATTGCCGCATTACCGTATGTGTTACCGATGATATCCAATCTACCGACATCCGTGTCAGTAGGGGGTACCGGTATTATCATTGTGGTGGGTGTTGCGATGGAAACCATGAAGGACTTACAAGGAAAGTTGACGCAAAAATCTTATCGTGGATTTAATTCACGGTAGAAAGGAGCGGCCATGAACATACTGATTATGGGTGCTGCTGGTAGCGGCAAAGGAACGATGGCTCAGAAGATTGTGGAAACATTCGATGTACCGCACATTTCGACGGGTAATATGTTTCGTGAGGCGATGGAAGCGGGCACGGAATTAGGTAGACTGGCACAACACTACATCAATCACGGCATGCTCGTTCCCGATCAGGTCACCATTGACATGATTCGTGAACGACTGCTGCGAGACGATTGTAAAAAGGGTTATCTGCTTGATGGATTTCCCCGCACCTTGGCTCAGGCATTAGCATTGGAAGAAATCGTTATATCAATCGACAAACCGATTCAAATTGTTTTGAATTTGGCAGTCGAAATCGACGTGCTATCTGCTCGGGTGACCGGGCGGCGCGTTTGCGAAAGCTGCAAGACCATCTATCATATCAAGTTTCAACCGCCAAAAGTGGAAGGAGTTTGTGATTTATGTGGAGGTCACTTACAGCATCGCAGTGATGACACGCTTGAACAACTGACAGTTCGGTTGAGGGAGCATGTCTTACTGACCAAACCGGTACTCGACCATTATGCGGAAGAGGGTTTGGTCCAATACATCGATGCCACTCAAGAAATTGATGAAGTGTGGCAGGACATTAAGAAAGCACTGGAAAACGTTCGATGATTTCAAGCAAATCTATCAGAGAAATTGAGTTGATGCGTCAAGCTGGCAGAATCGTTGCCTTGGCTCATCAAGAAGTCGCTAAGCACATTGTTGCGGGTGTCACTACGAAAAAACTAGATGAAATCGTAGAGAAGATTATTCGTGATTATGATGCAACCCCTTCATTTAAGGGATATGGCGGTTTCCCAGCTTCGATCTGTGCTTCAATCAACAACACGCTGGTACACGGGATTCCCGATAACACAGTGCTGAAAAGCGGAGATATCATCTCAATCGATATCGGTGCTTGCTACAAAGGCTACCACGGAGATAGCGCTTGGACTTATGCGGTCGGCGAGATTTCTAAGGAAGCCGCACATCTGATGGAAGTGACAAGAGAGTCATTATTCGTCGGATTGGCTAAAGCCAAGCCCGGAAATCGCCTCGGCGATATATCCAATGCGATCGGCGAATACGTCTTCTCGCACGGATACAGTGTTCCACTTGAGTATGCCGGACATGGCATCGGCTCAGCTCTTCACGAAGAGCCGTCGATTCCAAACTTCGGTCAGGCGGGACGAGGCGTTGTATTAAAAGAAGGCATGACCCTGGCCATCGAACCGATGGTGCATCGGGGGAAGCCATTTACAAAAGTGCTTGCTGATGACTGGACGGTGAAGACCAAAGATGGTTCATTAGCGGCGCATTATGAGCATACCATTGTGATTACTGCGCAAGGGTACGAAATACTTACAACCCTGTGATCAAAGGAGGAATTTGCCTATATGGGAAAACAAGATGTCATTGAGATCGATGGAATCGTTGAAGAAACGTTACCATCCGCTATGTTTAAGGTGAAGTTAGCTAACGGGCACGAAATATTAGCCCACGTTTCTGGTAAAATCCGCATGCATTACATCCGCATTTTACCAGGTGACCGTGTAACCGTTGAGATTTCGCCTTACGATTTAACACGTGGGCGCATTACATTCAGACATAAATAGTCTATAGGAGGGACACGCATGAAAGTAAGACCATCAGTCAAACCCATATGCGATAAGTGCCGTGTCATTAAGCGTAACGGACGCGTAATGATTATTTGTGAAAACCCTAAACACAAACAACGTCAAGGAAACTAGGAGGAAACACACACATGGCACGTATTGCTGGAGTAGATATTCCGCGCGATAAGCGCGTAGTCGTATCATTAACCTATATTTTTGGTATTGGTCGTCCAATTTCTGAAAAAGTTTTGGCCGCTACCGGTATCAGTGAAGATACTCGGGTTAAAGATTTAACCGAAGAACAAGTCAACAACATCCGTAAAGCAGTTGAGTCGTTCAAACTTGAAGGAGATTTACGCCGTGAAGTTTCATTAAACATCAAACGTTTGATGGAAATCGGCAGTTACCGCGGTATGCGGCACCGTAAAGGTTTGCCGGTTCGTGGTCAACGCACTAAAACAAATGCTCGTACTCGCAAAGGTCCGCGTCGTACAGTAGCGAACAAGAAGAAATAGGCGATAGGAGGAAATAAAATGGCAAAAGCTCAAACAAAAGCAAGTGCTGCGCGTAAGCGTCGCGTTCGCAAGAATATAGCTCGTGGAGTTGCTCATATTCACTCCACATTTAACAACACTATCGTTACTATTACTGATGAAAAAGGTAACGTATTGGCATGGTCGTCAGCTGGCGCATTGGGGTACAAGGGTTCTCGTAAATCCACACCGTTTGCTGCTCAGTTGGCTGCCGAAGCTGCCGCAAAAGCAGCGATGGACCATGGCATGAAAGTTGTTGAAGTTAATGTTAAAGGTCCAGGACCAGGACGTGAAGCTGCAGTACGCGCATTGCAAACCGCAGGATTGGAAATCAATGTCATCAACGACGTAACTCCGATTCCGCATAATGGTTGCCGTCCGCCGAAACGGCCTCGTGGTTAGTCAACCCGCAAAAAGGAGGAATTAGTAAATGCAAAAATTCGAACGTGCTAAAATTGACGTGAGAGAATACTTAGAATCCGATCATTACGGTAAATTTGTAGTTGAACCGTTTGAGAGAGGTTTTGGAACAACGATTGGAAATGCACTTAGACGTGTTTTACTCTCCTCTTTACCCGGAGCAGCGGTCTATTCCATCAAGATCGACAAAGTTTATCATGAATTTACGTCGATTCCCGGTGTGGAAGAAGATGTTACAACAATCATTTTGAATATTAAAGATTTAGTTATGACTGTCGCGGATGACGAAGTATATACGTTACGGATTGCTGAAAAGGGTCCGAAAGTCGTTACCGCCAATGACATAATTTGTCCGACCAATGTAGAAATCTTGAATAAAAATCAAGTCATTGCTACCTTGGAAGAAGGTGGTGTTCTGGAAATGGAACTGAAAGCTCGTGTGGGTCGCGGATATGTCAGCGCTGATACGAACAAAGGTCTCTATCAAGGTTCATCGCAAGGTATCGGTACCATTTATACCGATTCGATTTATACCCCGATTGAAAAAGTATCGTATGCTGTTGAACCGACTCGCGTTGGTCAAGACACAAAATACGACCGTCTCATTATGGAAGTTTGGACCAATGGTTCAATTACTCCGCAAATGTCTCTGGCTTTAGCAGCTAAAATCTTGGACGATCATTTACAATTGTTTATGAACATTCAAGATACGGTATCCGCTTTGGACTCCGTGATGAAAGATGCTAATGGTGAAGTAGTTAATAAGGGTTTGATCATGATGATCGAAGATCTCGATTTGTCAGTTCGCTCGTACAACTGCTTAAAACGTGCCGGAATTCAAACGGTCGAAGAGTTGACGACTCGCACAGAAGACGAAATGATGCGCGTACGTAATTTGGGTAAAAAATCGTTGAAAGAAGTTAAAGACAAATTGTATGAATTGGGTCTTGGCTTCAAATCTTTTGAGTAACAGTAAAGGAGGAAGAACCTTATGTGGAATCGTAAATTAGGACGTACGGCTGATCACCGCAAAGCGTTACTACGTAACATGGCTACCAGCGTTATCGTTCATGGTAAAATTGAAACAACCGAAAAGAAAGCGATGGAACTTCGTTCAGTCGTTGATGAATTGATCACACTTGCTAAGCGTGGAGATTTGCATGCACGTCGCCAAGCCGCAAGATTGATGTTTAATGTAGTTGCTGATGAAAAAACCGGCCAATTAGCCCTTCAAAAATTATTTGATGAAATTGGTCCGAAATATCAAAGTCGTCAAGGCGGATATACCCGTGTGTTGAAAACAAATCAACGTCGCGGTGATGCTGCTCCGATGGCCATCATTGAATTAGTTTAAAGCGGAGAAATCCGCTTTTTTCCTATGAAAGAACAAATTGAAACAATAAAGCAAGAAGCACTGGACCATCAGGTTCCGATTATGTGCGATGAGTCAATCGAGTACATAGTGATCAATCTGCTGAAGTATCGGTGTAAATCAATTCTGGAAGTCGGGACGGCCGTCGGTTTTTCTGCGCTTTCAATCGCAAGTGCGATACCGGATGCAATAATAACAACCATTGAGCGCGATGAAATACGCTATGTGAAGGCCATTAATAATATTGATCAGCTTAATCTAAGTCATCGAGTAAATGCACTACTTATTGATGCGCTTGATTATCAATGCACTGAAATGGTGGATGCTTTGATTATCGATGCCGCCAAAGCTCAAAATAAGACATTTTTTGATCGCTTTTTCCCTTTTGTTAAACCAAGGGGAATTGTTATCGTTGATAATCTTGATTTTCACGGTCACAATGAACACATTGATATGTTAACCAATCGGCGTAACTTGCGTCAGATGGTCAACAAGATAAAGGCGTTTGAGGATTATGTCAACAATCGCGCAGATCTTGATGTTGAGCGGGTTTTTGTCGGTGATGGAATGATGCTGATTCGGCGAGTCGGTCATTCTTTCAATTTTAATGAGTAGTGTGCTATACTTATTGTAGAAATGAAAAGGAGAATAATATCATGGTACTCCCGCTAACTTTAAACTTTGTTTTATTGGAATCGGTTGTCTTATATTTCTTCTTCTTAGCACCGATTTTAGCTTGCATCTACATGTATGACAAAATGAACCCGCAACTAATGGCTAAGTTGAACGTTGACATTGTCAAGGTCATGCATTTTTCCATCTTTGTATATTCGTTTTTCTATTTGATCGCATGGGTTGTTTAACATTAAACGAAAGGGAGGGATATGCATGAAAAAACTAATTAGTATCATAATTGCTGCGGCAGCGGCAGCGGTTGTTGCTTTATTGCTAAAGAAGCAAGGTCAACCGAAAGTTCAACCTCGGTTTATTGAAATTGAAGATGATACTCCAAAGGTTGCCACCGAAGCTAAATTCAAAGCGCAAGTTGAAGTTGTGATTGAAGATGTTGTAACAAAAGTCGAAGAAATAGTTGAGAAAGTGGCTGAAGTAATCCAAACTGCTTTTGAACATGTTGAAAATACGGTTATTGAAGTTACCGAAGATGTGAGCGAAAAGGTAGAGGAGACTGTTGAAACTGCACAAGATCTTGCTGAAGATGGGGTAGAAACTGTGGATGAAACTGTTGAAGAAGTTTCTGAAAATGTCAGCGAAAAGGTAGAAGAGACTATTGAAACTGCCCAAGAAGTCACTGAAGAAGTGGTAGAAACAGTAGATGAAACCGTTGAAGTGTCCGATGAGGTCGAGGATGATTCTGTTGAAGAAATGGAAGAAGATTTCGATGAACCTGACGAAGCAGAGGAAGAACCTGAAGTTATCGAAGATCCGGAAGAGGAGCTAGAGGAACTTGAGGAAGAGTTTGAAGATGAATGGGAAGATGCTGAGCCCGAAAAACCTTTACGTTTGGATGAAAAACTGGCAGTTGATTTGCGCAATAAAGGCGATAGAGCAACCGTAAAAATATATCATGCCTGTATATTTAGCGATCAAAACCCGCTGTTTATTGCCGTTAAGGAAGCCAAACGCAGAGAATACACACTCGAAGAAGTAACACCCGATTTCAGAGTTAAACTAGCTAAGACATTGTCCAATGATTTTGATATTTTATATGCAAGCATATTGGAAATGGCTGTGATTCTAGAGAGCAACGGAGGCGAATATCTAGGGTTTGAGATTGAATAATTGCATGCATTGTCTTTTATTTAATCAACATGTATAATAATGTAGTTATGAGGTGTATTAGTGAAACATTTAGAAATTAAGAATCTACGCTTTACCTACGATCAACAAACCGACGTTGTAAAAAACGTCAGTTTTCATGTGGAAAAGGGTAGCTATACGAGCATAATAGGACATAACGGTAGTGGTAAATCGACCATTGCTAAGTTGATCATCGGATTACTTGAGAAAAGTGATGGTGAAATCATAATTGATGGGATAGCACTCGGTGAAGACACAGTTAATCAAATACGAGGCAAAGTAGGCATCGTATTTCAAAATCCTGACAATCAGTTCATCGGATCAACGGTCCGAGATGACATTGCCTTTGGATTGGAAAATCACCAAGTACCTCAAAAAGATATGGATGATATCATTACGCACTTTGCCCGCGAAGTCGGTATGTCGGACTATTTGGAAAATGAGCCAACACGCCTAAGCGGCGGCCAGAAACAACGGGTTGCGATTGCCGGTGTTCTTGCTATGAAACCTGACATTCTTATTTTGGATGAGGCTACCAGTATGTTAGATCCTAAGGGAAAAGAAGAAGTCAATGCCCTTGTCGATGAAATCCATCGTGAGCACAATATGACCATTATATCCATCACTCATGACATTGAAGAAGTTGTTAAGAGTGACTATGTATTTGTCATGAATGAAGGAGAGTTTGTTATGCAAGGTAAACCTCAAGACGTATTGCTGCATGCCAATACATTGATAGACATTGATTTGGATGTTCCTTTTACAGTCAAAATGGCATTAGCACTGAAGAAACACGGAATCAACATCGAAGAACCGATGAATATGAAAAGGATGGTGGAACAATTATGCCAATTGCGTTTAAGCAAGTAAGCTACGAGTACTCACCAGGCACACCCTTTGCATATGGTGCATTGAATGGCGTAGATGTGGAAATAACCGAAGGAAAAGTAACCGCGATTATTGGTGCCACCGGTAGCGGTAAATCAACCTTGATTCAACATTTAAATGCTTTGCTTTTGCCTTCAAAAGGTGAAGTTGAAGTACTCGATCGTACGATTGTGGCGGGTGTAAAACCGAAACAATTAAAAAGTCTGCGTCAAAATGTCGGGCTGGTTTTCCAATTTCCAGAGTATCAATTGTTTGAAGAAACCATCCTCAAAGATATCATCTTTGGACCCATTAACTTTGGCGTAGAACCGCAAGAAGCTGAATTACGTTCCTTGCATGCTCTTAATGTTGTTGGGTTGGACGAAACCTATGCTGAAAAGTCGCCTTTGGATTTATCCGGTGGACAGAAACGGCGAGTTGCAATCGCCGGTATTTTGGCAATTGATCCCTATGTTTTGGTTCTAGACGAACCGACAGCCGGGCTTGATCCTCAAGGCTCAAAGTCAATGATGAATCTGTTTATGACCATGAATCGTAAATACGGTAAAACTGTGTTGATTGTCACCCATGACATGGAGCATGTACTGAACTACTGTGATGAAGTCGTCGTGGTCGATCAAGGCAAAGTTATTTTGAAATCCGATGTTAAAAGTTTCTTTAGAGATGAAAAATTACTCGATGAATTAAACATATGTCAACCGAAAGTCGTCGATATGAGACGTCAGTTACAAAAAGCCGGTATGGACCTATCCGATGATATTTTTGATATCGAATCTTTAGCACAGGCAATAGCAAAGGAGGTAAACGGTCATGAATAACATCGCATTGGGACGTTACTTACCGCTTAACTCCATGATGCACCGAATGGATCCTCGAGCTAAGATATTGGCGATGTTGGGCATGCTAACAGCTATATTTATTCCGACGGGATTTCTGGGTTATGGAATTTTGGCTGTCATCATCATTAGTGTCGTGTTTATGTCTAAACTTAAATTAAACTTTCTAATCAGAGCCATGAAGCCGATGATGTTTATGTTGGTATTTTTGATGATCATCAATATCTTCGTACTTAAAACTGGATATGTCGTGGTTGATATATATGGCTTTAAAATTTACAGCGATGCAATCTTCCAAACGCTCTATATTTCGATTCGTTTGATGTTGATGATCATGATTACCACCATTTTAACAGCAACAACCAAACCTTTGGACTTGACCCTAGGCATCGAAGATTTATTAGCACCTTTCAAACGTTTTAAAGTACCCGCTCATGAAATCGCGATGATGATTTCAATTGCTTTACGTTTTATTCCGACGTTGATCGAGGAGACGGATCGCATTATGAAAGCCCAAGCCAGCCGTGGCGTTGATTTGGCTGAAGGTAAGTTTAAGGAGAAAATACTTGCAATCCTTTCACTGATCGTCCCTTTGTTTGTTTCTAGTTTTCAACGTGCCGAAGACCTGGCGGATGCGATGGAAGCGCGCGGTTACGTTCCTCAAGCGACTCGGACACGATACAAACAACTGAAGCGGACTTGGAAAGACAATGTGATGCTACTAATCGTTTTGGCAATTATTTTGACGATGGTCGCACTTGCTATCGGCGTATGAGACTGAAAGTAACGGTTGCATACAATGGTGCTAATTTTGTTGGATGGCAACGTCAAAGTAAAGGCAGAACTGTTCAAAAAACCATTGAAAATGTGATTTCTGTTATTTTGAGCCAACCCACGGAAATTACAGCGTCCGGAAGAACCGATTCCGGTGTTTCGGCATTGGGACAAGTTTTTCATTTCGACAGTGAAATCAGCATTACGGATGCGCAATGGCAGAAAGCTCTGAATGCGCAATTACCGGATGATATATATATTAAGGATGTAAGTACGGTGTCAACTGACTTCCATGCTCGATTTCATGTTACATCTAAACGATATGATTACACGATCCAAACGGGTAACTACGATGTTTTTAGTTATCCTTTTGTTTATCAGTTGAATCGCCCATTAAACGTAGAAAAAATGCGGGAATGCGCAAATCTGTTTATTGGTGAGCATGATTTCACATCATTCAACGCTACCCCACTTGAAATAATTCCGTATCAAATTCGAACGATTAAACGTTTGGAAATAGTTGATGAAGGTGACAAAGTCCGACTGATCTTTGAAGGCAAAGGTTTTTTGCGTTACATGGTACGCATGATCACACAGATATTGATTGAAGTTGGGCTAGGTCGATTGAGTCAACAAGATGTCATACACATGTTCCAATTAAATAACAAAGATGCATGCAAATTGAATGCGCCGGCCCAAGGGCTGACTTTGGTGGAAGTACGCTATGATCGCTAACTACCACACACACACAATGCGCTGTAAACACGCAGTTGGCAGTGATGAAGAATATGTACTTGAAGCCATTAAACATGGCTACAAAGTACTGGCCTTTACCGATCATGCGCCATGGCCGTTGCATCCGTTTGAATCAACTTCGATACGGATGGATATTGCGGAAATAGCAGAGTATGTTGATTCAGTTCAGTTACTAAAGAAGAAATATAAGGATAAGATTGAAATACAACTAGGTTTGGAAGCTGAGTATTTTGAAGATCGTATCGAATGGCTTGCACGTATGAAAGAACTTTTTGAAATGGATTTGCTTATATTTGGCAATCACTTTCACCGAACGATTTCCTATGGAACGTATTATGCCTTTTACAACAATCCGGATCAAGTACTGAACCATTATAAAAATGACTCACTCGCAGGTTTGAAAACCGGTTTGTTCAAGATATTCGCCCATCCGGATATATTTGCTCGTTCATTACGGGTTTGGGATAAAAAAGCAGAAGATATGTCCCGGGAAATAATTACTTGTGCAAAAGATCAAGGTGTCTTTCTAGAGTTTAACTTGGGTGGTATGCGTTCACATACCGGATATCCCGCGTTACCTTTTTGGAAAATCGTAGCACAAGAAAATGCGCCGACCATTATCGGTATCGACGCACATTCACCTTCGGATTTATCCGATATAAAATCTATTGAGGAAGCCAAGCGTATTTTAAAGGAATTAAATATTCAGGTAACAGACAGAATAAAAGATTAGTTAATTATTCTGCTTCATGCCAATCGATAATCATTTGAATAGGATCTTTAGGATCAATAGCGATGATGTGATGCGGATTTGGCCGCAGCTGAAGCGCATTAATCCACGCCGGATTTTCGTGTATCAGAAGCAGTGGCATTTTCCATGTATTCAACCAGGTAGGTTTATCGGTATCACACACCGAGGGATTGAGCAGTGTGATCTTTTTTATATTCTTATTATCAAAGACATCCATTAACAACCATCCAGCAGGTTGATCACAAGCGATCATTGAAATTTCATGATGATTACAGTCGGGTTGGATCATCATATCGGTAAGAATCGTTTTGATTTCCTTAGGCAAATCACTTTTTACCATGGCAATATCGTCTTGAAGTTGGATGTCGTAAAGACAAACCAAATAGCCTAAACTACAAAAAGTTTCGGTTAGTTGAATAATCAAATCTGCCTCAGTTTCTTGAGAATCTATCAAAACAAGCACTCCGGATAGGGGTACGTTCACTAAGTCCGGATAACAATAAGTTACCGGAATTCGATGTTGATAGTGTGGGATAAGAATGTGTTCTTTGTGCATGGTATCACCTTCGATTTCATTGTAACACATTTAACAGTTTTGTGAACTGTTAAGAGATTTTACTTGACACTTGACCATGTTCATAATAGAATTGTATGTGGCACTTTATGCCAAACGTAGCCCCGGAAAACTACATTTGGTTAGGAGGAATTATTCATGCGCCAAACTACTATGGCCAAACCAAGCGAAGTTGTTCGTCAATGGTTTATCGTTGATGGAACAGGTCTCACACTAGGTCGTCTGGCTACCGAAGTAGCTACAATCTTACGCGGCAAACACAAACCCACATACACACCTAATGTGGACACGGGTGATTATGTGATCATTGTGAATGCAGATAAGATCGTGGTTACAGGTAACAAAGACGAAACCAAAAAATATTACAATCACTCTCAATACCCTGGTGGTTTAAGAGTGCGTACGACTCGTACGATGCGTGCTCAATACACCATCGAATGGGTTGAAAGAGCAGTTCACGGTATGATCCCGCACACCAAATTAGGTGACAAGCAACGTATGCATTTATTTGTATACAAAGGAAGCGAACATCCTCATGCTGCGCAACAACCGGTTGAATTGAAGATTAAAGGTTAGAAGGGAGAAGAACTATGGCTGCAAAAAAGAAACAAGCTGTTGTCTATCTAGGGACAGGGCGTCGTAAGTCTTCTGTCGCTCGCGTCTACATGACGCCGGGAACCGGTATCGTTACCGTTAACGACAAGACATTGGATGAATACCTTCCGTTAGAAACACTCCGTATGGTGGTTCGCTCACCAATGGAACTCACGGGTACTTTAGGTACTTGGGATGTTAAAGTGAATGTCTACGGTGGTGGATATACCGGTCAATCCGGCGCAATCCGTCATGGTATTTCTCGCGCATTGCTGGAAGCTTCTGTTGACTATCGTCCGAAGCTCAAGGCTGCTGGCTTCTTGACACGTGATCCACGTGCTAAAGAACGTAAAAAATACGGTCTTAAGGGAGCTCGTCGCGCACCTCAATTCTCGAAACGTTAATCGAGAGAATCTGTTTACAAATTGCCCCATTCTTGGGGCTTTTTTGTTTATGAAACTACCGCGCTATAACAGTGCTTTTATTAGTGGCTTCTGACGGAAGTGAAATTGGTGCAGCACATTGATTTTCCGAAGGAAATCTACGTAAAATCGAACGTTGTACAGTTAATAACAGCCCCTTTTTTGACGGTATAAATTGCTCGTAAATTGTTGACATCCATCCCAGTAAATGTTATATTTATATGGCATTCGGTGAGTATGGGCCTGTAGCTCAGGTGGTTAGAGCGCACCCCTGATAAGGGTGAGGTCGTTGGTTCGAGTCCATTCAGGCCCACCATTTACCGAATTAATATACATGGGGTTTTAGCTCAGTTGGGAGAGCACCTGCCTTGCACGCAGGGGGTCATCGGTTCGAGCCCGATAAGCTCCACCATTTACACGAAACATGCGATGGGCTTCCATCGCATTTTTTAAATAAAGAGGTCATTTTATGAGATACAGCAAGTTTATCGGTCCGAAACAGTTTTACAAAGATGTACTGAAAATCGCAGTACCTTTAATGCTTCAACAATTGATTACCAGTTCCGTAAACTTAGTTGACAATCTGATGGTAGGACAGTTAGGGGATGCCTCATTGGGAGGCGTTGCCGCTACCAATCGCTTTTACATGATCGCATTTTTCGCAACGTTTGGTATCTTGGCAGCAGCCGGAATCTTTATTGCTCAATATCTTGGCGCAAAAGATGAAGAACACATGAAGCAATCCTTCCGATTTTCGATTCTAAGTGCTTATTTGGTAATCTTACCCTTCTTTGTGCTCGGATTTCTAAAACCGGAGTGGGGGATTCAATATTTTACTACAGATGCCGGAATTGTATCAGAAGGTATCAAGTATATGTCGGTAGCATCATTTTCACTATTGCCATTGGGTTTGATTTTAGCGATGACCAGTGCCATGCGCTCAACCGGGGAAACAAAAATACCGCTTTTTGCCGGAATAATTTCCGTATTGACCAACGCAGTATTTAACTATATGTTTATTTTTGGACACTTTGGATTTCCAGCGATGGGTGTCGCCGGCGCTGCATATGCAACAATCATTGCCCGGGTTGTCGAAGTAGTAATTCTATTGGTTGTGATGAAAATGAAGTCCTTTGCCTTTTCAACTAAAATTTCAGAACTGTTCCATATTTCAAAACTGATTGTCAGAAATGTCTCGGTCAAAGCTGCACCATTAGCCGTGAATGAGTTCTTCTGGGCAAGCGGTATGGCGACGCTATTCAAATTTTATGCTACTCGCGGACCGGAAGTTATTTCGGGAATGTCCATTGCCGGAACGACCGCCGACTTATTCTTTACTTTATTTGGAGGAATGGCTGTAGCTTCGACAGTCATGATCTCTCGTCCCTTGGGTGCAAATGATCTTGAAACCGGTCGTGCTAATGGCTACAGAATGTTGGGATTCAGTGTGTTTTTGGCCTTATGCTTTGCGATTTTAATGTTTGGATCCTCTTTCATTGTCCCTTATTTCTATAATGTTTCAATTGAAGCCAGAAGTATCTCGCAGAATATTCTGAGAATCATGTCTGTGATGTTTTGGATTTACATGGGTACCGCACAATGTTACTTTATCTTAAGAGCTGGAGGCGATACCAAATCGACATTCCTAATGGACTCTGGATTTATGTGGTTTGTCAATATTCCGGTGGTATTTGCATTTGCATATTTTACAAAGTATCCCATTTATGTTCTCTATATTGCCGGCCAAAGCACGGATTTTATAAAGCTATCGTTCTCATATTGGTTAGTCAAAAAAGAAAAATGGGTAAAGAATCTGACCCTTCAAAAAGAAACCACTCTTATGTAACGCCGTTATTTTTTATTTAAATAGTATTGAAAAAGCGAAGTGTTTATGTTATATTTTATAAGCACTTGCCTGAATAGCTCAGTAGGTAGAGCAACCGGCTGTTAACCGGTTGGTCACAGGTTCGAGTCCTGTTTCAGGCGCCAGTTGGCCCGTTGGAGAAACGGTTAACTCACATGCCTTTCACGCATGCATTCACGGGTTCGAATCCCGTACGGGTCACCATGTAAAATATCAATCACCTGCTCGGGTGATTTTTATTTAGCTTCATCCTCAACCGTCATAATTTCCCTGAAACCAAGATATTTGGGTTGATTTTTATGTTATTTGAGGTTATAATCAGAGGGCACAATGTCTCCTTAGCTCAGTTGGTAGAGCAACTGACTCTTAATCAGTGGGTCGAGGGTTCGAATCCCCCAGGGGACACCATTGTTGAATCAAGATTGCAATCGCAATCTTTTTTATTTGTTTCTTTAGTGTATAATCTAATCAGAGGTGGTTCAATGAAAGTGCTGCTGACAGGAGCTTGCGGAGCCGTAGGACATCATGCCATTCCAATGATCATTGATCAAGGTCATGACTTGACTATTTTTGAATTGAAGACTAAAAAGAACGTTTCTGAGCTAAGCCGATACGAAAAAAAAGCAACGATCATCTATGGTAATGTGACTGATCGAACGACTGTTTTTGAAGTGTGTAAAAATCAGGATGCCGTCATTCATTTGGCAGGAGTGATTCCGCCATTGGCAGATCGCGATCCCCAACTAACACTTGAAGTCAATTTTAAAGGCACAAAAAATCTTGTTGATGCAATCAGTGAATCCGGCCATGGATTTTTAATGTTTGCATCCTCCATCAGCGTGTATGGCGATCGAGTCGACGACTATCAAATCAGCTTGAGCGACATAATCAAATTCAGTCAAGATGACTATTATGCTCATGTTAAAAAGATGACAGAGGATATGATTGTTGCCAGCGGGATTGAATATACAATCTTTCGATTGACCGCAATCATGGACAAACCACGCATTGATCCTCTGATGTTTCACATGCCTTTGGACACAAAAATCGAAATTGCCAGTGGTAGAGATACAGCAAAAGCCTTTGTCTTGAGTTTGGAAAAAAAAGAACAAATACAAGGCCGAATTTTCAATTTAGGCGGTGGAGAGTCGTGCCGATGTTCCTATCGTGATTTACTTAAAGGCTGTTTTGATATTTACGGATTAAATTACAAACATTTGGATGAAAAGGGATTTGCGAATCACAACTTCCACTGTGGATATTATAAAGATGGCGATGAATTAAATGATATCCTCGGTTTCAGGTCTGATTCATTAGAAAGTTATTACCAGTACTTAAGTGAACATGTCTCTAGCACTCAAAAGACATTAACGAAGATATTTTCATATTTCATATTGTCCAGACTAAATGCGCAATCAGAACCACGGTTAGCCCTACGAAGTCAGAATGAAGAACGGATTAGAAAATACTTTCGTAAACCAAACCAATAGTGTAACAACCTCACTCACGAGGTTTTTTTGTAAGTGAAAGTAATTGTGAAATCTATGTGAACATTTACAGAGTCAAATGTAAAATAATCATTGTATTTTACAATTCTTTCATTTATAATCAAACCATATTACCTAGAGGAGGGTATCTATGAAAAGACTAATCACAATACTGGCCGTAATGTTGATGTCTCTTGCGGCTTTGACCGGCTGTGGCCCTAAAGAAGCTGAGACAATCAAAATCGGGGTCAACTTAGAGTTAACCGGGGAAGTTTCTGTATACGGAGTTCCAGAAAAGCTAGCATTTCAACTAGCAGTTAAGGAAATCAATGCCAAAGGTGGAATTGATGGCAAACAAGTTGAATTGGTTATGTATGACAATGCATATGACACAGCGAAGGCTGTAGAAAACGCTACAAAACTGGCAACTGTAGACAATGTCGTTGCCATGTTAGGTTCAGCTACTTCAGCACCTACACTGGCTATCGGACCTGTTGCTAAACAGTATGAAGTTCTTGCATTCACACCTTCCGGTACCAACGCAAAAGTTACGATGGATGGAACAGCTGTTAACCCATGGGTGTTCAGAGCTTGCTTTATTGACCCATTCCAAGGATTGGTCTTAGCAAACTTTGCATCCAATACTCTTCAAGCGAAAAAAGCGGTCGTTATGGGATCAAGTTCTTCTGATTATGCAAAAGACTTAGCTGCCATCTTCGGCGAAAAATTTGCTGCTAATGGTGGTGAAGTTTTAACAGTAGAATACTACACAGATACTGACACGGATTTCAGTGCTCAATTAACGACCATCAAAGGTTTGGGCGAATTTGATGTGTTGTTTGTAGCTGACTATGCGGCTCGCGCTGGTTTGATCATCGGTCAAGCTCGTTCTATGGGCATTGATGTTGCCATCATCGGACCTGATGGCTTTGAATCTCCAGATCTCAACGACTTGGCTGGCGGTGCAGCGAATGTGAATAATGTTTACTTCTCGACTCACTTCTCCACATTGAGTACAGATGCAAAAGTACAAAACTTTATTGCAGCTTACACAGCTGAAACCGGTGAAGCTCCAAGTGCTTTAAGTGCATTGGCTTACGATGCAGCATACATGTTGTTTGCCGCAATTGAATCTGCAGGCACTGATCCTGTCAAGGTACGTGATGCATTGAAAGCAACAACGAATTTTGCAGGTGTAACCGGAACGATTTCATTTGACGATTTAAACAATCCGATCAAATCGGCCGTTGTTGTTAAATTGGAAAATGGCGTACAAGTGGAAGCGACAATCGTAAATCCATAAGCCAAACATACAGTAATATCCAAACAGGTGAAAGTACCCCTTTCACCTGTTTGTTTCATTGAATACAGGAGGTTCTATGCAACAATTCTTACAACAGACAATCAATGGTCTTTCCATCGGTGGCGTATATGCGCTTATCGCTTTGGGATATACCATGGTTTATGGAATTATTAAATTAATTAACTTCGCCCATGGAGATATTTTCATGTTCGGAGCTTACGTCGGTATGATTGCCGTTATGAATTTCAATATGCCGATTTATCTGGCTTTTATTATCGCTATGGCCGTGACTGCATTGTTTGGTGTTATCATTGAGCGAGTCGCATACAAACCCTTACGAAAATCATCTCGAACAGCTGCGCTTATCACAGCTATCGGTGTGTCATTTTTAATTCAAAACGGTATGTTAATGATCATGGGAGCAAACATTTATGCGTTTCCACAAGTCATTCCTAATCGTTTTTTCACAGTTTTCGGACTTCGTCTCAATATGTTACAGCTTGTCATCTTTGCGACTTCCATTGCACTCATGATCATTCTTCAGTTTGTTGTTTCTAAAACAAAACTGGGTCGAGCCATGCGTTCGGTCGCAGTTGATAAGGATGCGGCAGCACTGATGGGTGTCAATGTGGATAATGTTATCACCATCACCTTTGCGATTGGCAGTGCTTTAGCAGCCGCCGCAGGGATCATGGTTGGGTTATACTATATTAAAGTCTTTCCGTTTATGGGCTTTACCCCTGGACTAAAAGCCTTCGTTGCCGCTGTATTTGGCGGTATCGGAATCATTCCCGGAGCCATGATCGGTGGCTTTGCGATTGGTTTGATTGAAACGTATGTGGCTGGTTATGGCAGTACACTATATAAAGATGCCGTGGTATTTATTATTCTTATTCTGATCTTGTTAGTTAAACCAAGTGGTTTGCTTGGTAAAAATGTAAAGGAGAAAGTGTGATGAAAAATCTGTTCTCTAAGAAAAATCTGATTTGGTTGGGATTGCTAATTGTATTCTTCTTCCTTGTTCAGTTTTTAATTGATATAAGAGTCATTACTCCGTACTATCGAACCATCGTTTACTGGGTCGGTATATTTATTATTTTGGGTGTAAGTCTGAATATCATTATCGGTATCACCGGACAGCTTTCATTGGGGCATGCCGGATTTATGTCCATCGGTGCATACAGTGCCGCTATTGTTATGCAAAATATGCCGGATATGACGGGATTGCTGCTGGGGATGTTGATTGGCGGATTGGTCAGTATCTTGGTATCGTTTGTGGTTGCGATTCCGACACTTCGTCTTAAAGGTGACTATTTAGCCATTGCTACGTTGGGTGTTGGGGAAATTATTCGAATCGTAATATTGAATCTTGAAATCACCAACGGGGCAAGTGGTATAAGTAATATCAAGAATCTGATCAGTTGGCCATTATTGTTTGTATTTGTCGTTCTGGCGGTCGTTTTATCCGCTAACTTCAAAAACTCGGCAATCGGTCGTGCGTGTATATCGATTAAAGAAGATGAAATAGCTTCAGAGGCTATGGGTATTCATACAACCAAATATAAGGTTATTGCCTTTATCTTTGGGGCAGTATTAGCTTCGGTTGCGGGGTCTTTATACGCCACAACGTACTATGTCGTAAAGCCTGAAACATTCGGAATTGCAACATCGATCAATATTCTGATTATCGTAGTGTTTGGTGGTATGGGTTCGTTAACCGGATCGGTTATTGCGACAGGATTCATTGGAATTATCAATATGTTCTTGCAATCATTTGCGGAAGTACGATTAATCACGTATGCTTTAGTTTTGATTGTTGTCATGATTTTCCGACCTCAGGGATTATTGGGATCAAAGGAATTTGGGTTGGATAAAATCCTTGGATTTAAGCCGCCTTTTAGCAAGAAGTTGCGAAAGGAGAAATCAACATGAGTTACTTGACTGTGGAACATCTCACGAAGAATTTCGGTGGGTTGAGTGCCGTGTCCAATGTTTCTATTTCGGTCAATGAGGGAGAATTGGTCGGTCTGATCGGTCCCAACGGAGCCGGAAAAACAACGTTGTTTAATGTGTTGACAGGGGTTTACAAACCTACCCAAGGCAAAGTAATATTAAATAAAGATGGAAAAAGTATTGAATTGAGTAAATTGCCTCCTTATAAAATCACGCATCAAGGTGTAGCACGAACATTTCAGAATATTCGTTTGTTTAAGGATTTGACGGTTTTGGATAATGTCAAAATAGCGATGAATCAACAGGCAAAGTATGGACTGTTTGGGGCACTGACTCGTTTAGGAAAGTTCTATGCTTCCGAAGCAGATATCGAACAGCGAGCGCATGAATTTTTAAAGAAAGTGAATCTTGATGATTTGGCCTATGATTTGGCAAAAAATCTACCTTATGGTAAGCAACGTCAGTTGGAAATTGCCAGAGCCATGGCGACCGGAGCTAAGTTATTATTCTTGGATGAACCGGCTGCGGGTATGAATCCTCAGGAGACGCATGCGCTGACTGAATTTATTGCGAAAATCCGCAAAGAAATGGATTTGACCATTGTATTGATCGAACATGATATGTCTTTGGTTATGAATATTTGCGAGCGTATATTCGTGTTGGATTATGGAAAGCTGATAGCTTCCGGTACTGCGGATGAAGTGAAGAACAATCGCAAGGTCATTGAGGCATATCTTGGAGAAGAGGAGTAAGCGATGTTAAAAGTTGAAAATCTGAATGTGCATTACGGCGTTATTCATGCGCTGAAGGATGTCAGTATAAATGTTGAACAAGGGAAAATCGTTTCACTGATCGGTTCTAACGGGGCAGGAAAAACAACGCTGCTTCGTACCGTGAGTGGATTAATTAAGCCGACATCAGGAGCCATATCCTATGAAGGTAACGACATTATTACGGTTGCTCCTGCGCAGCTACCGATGCGCGGCTTAGTTCATGTTCCAGAGGGCCGAAGAATTTTCTCCGGGTTGACGGTTATGGAAAATCTACAGATGGGTGCTTATCTTCGAAAAGATAAGGCAGGCATCAAAGAGGATCTCGATAAAGTGTTTAAACGATTTGAAATTCTTTATTCCCGTCGCAATCAAGATGCTTCTACCTTATCGGGTGGTGAGCAACAGATGTTGGCGATTTCGCGGGCATTGATGGCTAAACCACGACTATTGTTATTGGATGAGCCGAGTATGGGATTAGCACCCTTATTGGTTAAGGAGATTTTTAATATCATCCGTGAGATCAATGCTCAAGGTACAACAATCTTACTGGTTGAGCAAAATGCCATGCAAGCGCTGAAGATTGCGGATTGGGCCTATGTACTGGAAACCGGCACCATTGTCTTAGGCGGTTCGGGTGAGGAGTTATTAAACAGTCCTGAAATTCAGAAAGTTTACTTGGGAGGGTAGATTATGTACGTAAAAAATAGAATGACCGTCAATCCGGTATGTATTCATCCGGACCAAACGATTTCAGAAGTCTTAGATTTGATGCATGATCACAGCATTCACCGTTTGCCAGTTATTGAACGAGGCCGTTTGGTGGGTTTGGTCACCGAGGGAGTCGTTGCGGAAAACAGTCCGTCCAATGCAACTTCACTATCGATGCATGAAATCAATTATTTGTTATCGAAGACCAAAGTAAAGGATATCATGATTAAGAAAGTGTTTACGATTTCCCCGGAAGCACTGCTTGAAGAAGCGGCGGATGTGATGGAAACTCGTGATATCGGTTGTTTACCGGTAGTTGGTGAGGATTCGGTTCTACTGGGTATTATCACTCGAAATGATATTCTAAAGGCATTTGTGGAGTTGTTGGGTTATCATCAAAAGGGCACACGTGTTGTCATTGAGATGAAAGAGGACAAGCCAGGTGTGATTATGGAACTGTCAAAAGTGTTTACCGATCAAACCATCAATATCACCCACTTTGCGGCCCATCGAAACGGTGTTAGTGAAATGGTGTTGCGAGTTGATGAGCTCGACAAAAACAAGGTAAGAAGGTTGCTGGAAGACAAAGGATACAAAGTCGTTTCGGTTTTATAGCAGATGGGTTTCCATCTGCTTTTCTTTTGGTGTACAATAGAGGTCAAGGAAGTGGTGTTATGAAATTATTTGCTTCAGATTATGACGGGACTTTGCATTTAAATGGTGAAGTCTCGCAAGATACATTGGATATGATTCATAAGTTTCGCCAACAGGGAAACCTTTTTGGTATTGCGACCGGTCGTTCGATTGGTTCGATTGTTTCGGAAATTGAAAAATACGGAGTTCCGGTAGATTTTTTGGTAGGTAACAATGGCAGTATCGTGATGAATCAGCATCGTGAGGAACTGTTTTACCAGTTAATGGATTT
This sequence comes from Erysipelotrichaceae bacterium, assembly GCA_030694975.1. GTDB lineage: Bacteria > Bacillota_I > Bacilli_A > Erysipelotrichales > Erysipelotrichaceae > UBA2227. The sequence goes on from JAUYTU010000019.1 coordinate 33,688, forward strand.
TGAGATCTGTATGGAAATCGTCAACAGTATCCCTCAGGATAAAGTCGCTTTTTATGGGATCAGTGACGGTTATAAGTTTGGGTTGCATGATGCGACGTATACTACAGACTTTGTGGATCAATTGATCGACATTAAGGATATTATTAAAGAGAAGACGGCCGTCGGTATTTTCGTTAGGTTCAATCAAGAAGGACTTTCACATTATTATGCGGACCTTTGGAATCAGAAGTATCACGGGATCATAAAAGCATATCCATTTTATGATGGCGTCGATGTCGTTTCTTATGGAATCACAAAAAAGTCGGGGATATTTCATATCAATGATTACTTTGAGTTTGATGGTCCGATCTATACGATTGGTGATTCGTTCAACGATATTCCGATGATCAAAGGGTTCAATGGCTTTGCGATGTGCAGTGGTGAGGACGCGGTCAAAGAAGTGGCTTCCCAGTGCTTTGACACGGTTGCGGATGCCCTGCGTTTTGTTATGAATCAAGATGAAGTGAAGTCTTGATTTCATCGACAGTTGTTGTATGCTAAACTAGCATTTACGCGAAATTGGCCGACGCACTAGACTTAGGATCAAGATGGCAACCATGGGGGTTCGAGTCCCTTCACGCGCACCAAATTAGTAAGTATTCGCAGTGCAAATCTCTATGAAAAACCTTTCACGAAAGGGCCCGGTGCCGAAGCAAAAGACTGAGGTAACTATCTTAATCATAATCTACTAATGGTTAAATCCATCGTTAATAAATATCTGAGTTAATTAGAAGTGAGCAGAGACTAAAACGCGCCGAGCCATAGTAAGAGGATCACAGCAATATGAAACATCACGACCATGCTTAAATGGAACATGCACCAGAAGTTGCGCAGAAACCAATACCCACGGATCCAGTAGATATAATAAGATGAATCATAACTCTCATTCGAATACGAATTATAGATCAGAAAAACATACGGGGTAAGATGATCACCATAATCATCACTTAATGATGGTGAATGATTTCAAACGTAGATTCTTGGTATCATTATTAATTACAATTCCTGTACTATTGCTCTCTCCGATAATCCCAATGTTCATGAATGTTAACTGGTAATTTTCAGGGGATACATATTTATTGTTTGCACACTCTTCCGTACTTTTCATTTATGGAGAAAAACCCTTCTTGGCAGGTGCTGTTGAAGAATTGAAGCAGAAGACGCCAGCTATGATGACCTTAATCGCCCTTGCGATTTCGACCGCTTACATATTTAGTGCACTGACAGTTTTCGTTCTTTTAGGCAATGACTTTTTTGGGGTTTGGCAACGTAGATAACAATCATGTTGCTCGGTCACTGGATCGAGATGAAATCAATCATGGGGGTTTCCAGAGCGCTGGTAGAATTAATCAAATTGATGCCCGAAATCGCGTATGCCATCCAACCCAACGGCGAAACCGCAGATGTCATGATGAGATATTTAAAAGAAGGGGACATCGTATTGGTAGAACCTGATCGACTAATTATTTCGCGTAATTTAATGATCAAACCAGGGAAAGCCGATGCTAACGGAGTCCCTTTTAATTCACATTTTTTTGAGGAACTAAAGAGAAATCACATAAAAGACCTTTCGAAAGTCGTAAATCTACATAAGTTATTCATAATGATTTGGTAAAATGGTTACTCAACCAAAATGGAAATTGCTATGAATTCTCTTGAAAGCAAATTACATTTGAAACCGACTCTGATGGCCAACGATGAAATGAAAACATCTATGTAAACCGCAATCGAAGAGAAATTAACAGGCTTCAAACTTTGTCACGGACATCGTTATACAAGTATTAACGTGACATCAAAAAGCTCTATTCAGTGGGCATCGAAGTCTCAATGATTACCGGAATTATAAAAAGTCCGCGAACGCGATTGGACTGCAATGGTCAATATTAAGTTGTACCGGATTAATGAAATCGCGAAGGCAATATTAATGTGCGGAATAAACAGCCTTTGTTACTTTGGGTATAGATATTGAAGATTTGATCACTCGGAACGCTGTTGAAAAAGCGGGGTACAAGGCGACAGATTATGTATTGTCATATGGTATTCAATATTGAGTATTAAAGCCATCCTTTGATGATCAAGGATGACCTTTCATTCACAGAGAATATTTCAACCTCCATGCTCGGCATAAATATGCTTCTATATTTAATAACTGTGCTCCTAACCTTCAAGAAAGTATTCACATAATCATAAGATTGGTAATATGCTAACTCGATTTTTGTTAAGAAAGCGGTTAAAAATGGAAAAATATGGACTAATTAAATCATTTATCATTTATAGTATGATTGCGTTTATACTAACCGGTATAATTTTATCTCAAATCACTTATAGTCATATTAGGAAAGACGACTTATCAAATATTGTTGAAATAGCTACTGTTTCAACAAAAAGCATAGTCAAAAATAATCTTGAAAAGGTAGATTTTGGTCAAGTATTTTCTGCTTCAAAAGTACAAGAGATTGAATCGAATCTTAATGAATTTATGAGTGCATTTAGCATTGAATCAATTACAGTATTAAACAATAAAAGGGAAATTGTTATGTCGACAGGTGAATGGCCATTTTCGGTAGAGGAGAAGCAGAATAAATTGAATCTCGACAAGATTATCAATCATAGTTTACCTTACATCGTTTCTGATGCTTTTGTTGCAAACGAATCAGCAAGTACGAAATCAAATATAACCTATTTCAATTTTTTTATAACTGTGTATTACGAAAATGGAGTTGAAGGAGTGTTTGTCTTGCGAATGCCTTCTAAATCTATCAGTGCACATGCCGATTTACTCACTCAAGAGATAGCATTGGCGCTTACCGGAGGACTACTTTTGCTTTTTCTATTATTAATTGGTTTACTTTATAAAACTTCCAAAACTTTGATTAACCAGAATGAGCACCTGAATATGCGAAAAAATGAGGTTGAGGAATCATATAAACGCTTAGATGACTCATATAAAAGTACGGTGATTGCAATGTCCAATGCAGTTGATGCCAGAGATTCATATACTGCTGGCCATTCTAACAGAGTGTCAGAAATATCAATATTGTTAGGCCAAGAATTAGGATTATCAGATACTGATTTAAAGAATCTGCATTATGCTACCCTATTTCATGATATTGGGAAGATCGGGATTTCGGACAGCATCTTAAACAAGAATGGAAAGTTGAGTAATGTAGAGTACGAAATTATTAAAGAGCATCCGGACATTGGCGTTAAAATACTCAAAGGTATAGATTTTCTCGCTGATGCACTAACAATCATTCGTCATCATCATGAAAGGTTTGATGGTGGAGGATATCCATGCGGTTTGAAAGGTGAAGAAATCCCGTTAGGATCAAGAATTATCGCCATTGCAGATACATATGATGCGATGACTTCTAATCGGCCATACCGATTAGGAATAAATCATGAGTTAGCTTTAAGCAAAATCATCGAAAATAAAGGATCTCAATTTGATAGCAAATTGATTGATGTATTTTTAATGCTTGAAAAAAGGATTTATACTCAAAAACAAACAAATATGCTTATAGATAGAGTCGAAAAGTTACTATGAAAAAGATGCATATTGCAATTATGTTTGTGACTTTTACAACTTTGGGAGCACTTTTTGGATTAATACTTCACTCAGTATTGATTTCGGCAAGGGGTAATTTTCTCATCCATTGTTTATTGATTGGTGGTGTATTTGGTTTACTTAATTCAATCACTTCTCTTTACTTTTTGAGAAAAAATAATATGTTAGTAAGCACTAATCTTAAACTGGACTTAGAAATCCGAAAAGACAAACTGACAGATTTATTCAATAGGAAAGCGTTTGATTATGATCTTAATACTATTTATTTAAACGAAGTCTGCTCAGTTATATTTCTTGATGTGGATAATTTTAGAGATTTTAACAATGTGTATGGTCACCAAGTTGGAGATAATGTACTTATCGAGTGTGCGAGAATCATTAAAAGTTGCATAAGAGAAAGTGATATGTCGTATCGATATGGTGGGGAGGAGTTCATCGTGATATTACGCAATTGTATAAAAAAAGAAGCTGGTAAAATTGCACAAAATATCGTTAAAAATATAAGTTGCAGAGAAAATGGATCTTTACCAATGATGACAATTTCTGCTGGTGTTTCCTCAATGCCTGAAGATGCTTCTACGATTGAGCAAATAGTTAGAGCCAGTGATCTAGCATTGATCTCAGCTAAAAAGCTAGGTAAAAATCAAGTGGTATTATATGAAATATAAAATCCAATCATTTGTAAATAAGAGATCATACTCTAATTTTAGTCTAACTGAGAAGTTGTCAGATGTCTGATTCTAGAATAGGGCGGTTCCGTAGAACCACTATGTTGAAGTTGATTACGTACAACGGGGAATATAGTATCGACAAATCATAGAAATTTCATTTTGTTGAAAATCTCTTGTTTTCCTCTTGTTCCATATTTTCATACGTTTGCGATGTGCAGTGGTGAGGACGCGGTCAAAGAAGTGGCTTCCCAGTGCTTTGACACGGTTGCGGATGCCCTGCGTTTTGTTATGAATCAAGATGAAGTGAAGTCTTGATTTCGATGTCAGTTGTTGTTATAATAAGTTGGCATTGCGCGTGTGGCGAAATTGGCAGACGCACTAGACTTAGGATCTAGCGGGCAACCATGGGGGTTCGAGTCCCTTCACGCGCACCATTGAATTTGAAGCACGAAAGTGCTTTTTCTTATAAAAATTAATTAAAAAAACTTTAACCACATTTTGATTTTATATTTCGATTATAGTCGAAATATAGGTTGATTATTTAATATATTTCGACTATAATCGAAATAGAGGTGGGTATAATGATTAAAAGAGAGCGGTATCAACGATTACTAAACAACTATAAAGATAAGCCTTTTATCAAGGTTGTCACCGGAATCAGAAGAAGTGGAAAATCGGTGCTACTGGATCTTCACATTCAGAACTTATTGGAACAAGGTGTCCCAAGTGATAATATATTCAAACTCAATTTTGAATTGCCCGATAACTTTCACATAACCAACTACTTGGAGTTATCAAGGATAGTTTTGGATTGGTCTAAAGACAAAGTGGGAGTCTTATATATCTTTTTAGACGAAGTCGGTAGGGTTAGTGAATGGGAAAAGGCGGTCAATGGATTTCATGCCATGAACAAATTTGATATTTATATCACTGGTTCTAATGCAGATCTTCTTTCTTCAGATCTATCTACTTTTTTAGCTGGCCGATATGTGGAGATTTTAGTTCATCCTTTTTCATATCAAGAATTTCTACAAGTTCACAAAAATGCAAAATTTACGGACTATCTTGTATTTGGCGGATTGCCTTCAATATCTGTATTCAATCTCGAATATGAGCCATCCATGACGGTTCTGAGAGATAGTTTTGGGTCAGCTGTTTTGCAAGATGTAATACAACGATATGCAATCAGAAATACAGTCGTACTTGAAAAACTCATTGTGTATCTCTGTGCAAATACCTCTTTGACCTTTTCGGCTTTATCCATTTCTAAATATCTTAAATCTCAACACATCTTAGCAACTGTTGATACAGTACTGAATTATATCAATATATTAGTGAGTGCATTTATAGTATACAAAGCCCCTCGATATGATCTTCTTGGGAAATCAATTATGAAAACTGAAGAGAAATACTTTATTGCTGACCATGGTTTCAGAGAGGCAATGGTGGGGAAAAATACAAATTCTATTGAACTTATTCTGGAAACTATCGTTTATATCGAACTGATCCGACGTGGGTTCCAAGTATTCATTGGAAAAATTGATCAGTTTGAGATTGATTTTGTGGCAGTTAAACAGGATTACAAAGAATACTACCAAGTATCATATGTACTTAACTCACCTAAAACTCGAGAAAGAGAATTCAGTGTTTATCATCGTGTTAATGATTTCTTTCCAAAGTTCGTATTATCCATGGACGAAGTAGATTTTTCTCAGGAGGGTATCATCCATAAAAACATTGTTCAGTTTCTGTTGGAAAAATAATATTGAAGCTTCTGAGTTCATCAAAGATTGACTCATTGCAACTTGCTCACATTCAAATGCATCTTGTCATAAAATTATGGTAATTACACTAGCTTTATCTATAATGAATATCAAAGGAGAGATTCTATGAAACTCAAAACATTAATTGCCATGTTATCCATATTGCTTGTGCTTACCGGTTGTACGGCTGCCGCAGGCGATCTAAACAACTCTGAATTAGCGAATGATGATCGCATCATGCCGGTATACTTGGAATTAGAGAATACCGTTATTACCGATCAGACAGTTCCGCTAAAGTTTACGATTAAGAATAATACTCAGAATGTGTATACTTACGGTTTGTTGTTCACCTTGTTTCAATACGATGGAGCAAAGTGGGTAGAAGTCGAAATGAAGGAAGAAATGGCCTTTATCATGATCGTTTACAATCTCAATCCTGGTGAAACGATCGATGGTGGTTTGGACTTGTCGTTCTTCTATAACGAGCTTCCCGAAGGATTCTATCGTTATGAGAAGAAAATGATGTCCGAACATGGCGATGTGCTTGCCTTCGGCGAATTCAATATCGAGTAGACTTAAGGGCGAAAGCCCTTTTTTGTTGGATTAATATACAAAAGCAGATATAATAGTTCTCTATTGTGTAACAGAACTTGTTCTAGTAAAAGTTCAAGAGAATTCTTTATACCATCTTTATATGAGTGGCCATTAATTAACACATTTTTTATGTGTTTTTTACTATACTCTTTATGGAGGTTCTATATGAATACTGAACTTGAGCAAAGATTACTATCTGCCTTAACTACAAATCAACTGGACAAGGCGGCTGAATACTTAGCAGTCGCTTACAATGACAATGTAGATATGTCGAAAATTTTAATGTATACAGCCATTGTTTATGAAGGTCAACATATGCCTGAAAAGGCAATGTGTTACTATCGGGCATCTCTTGCCATTGATGGGACCAATAAGGCTACACTTTATAATCTCTATCGTCTTGCTGAATCAAAGAAAGAACCCATAAGGTTTCTATAGGAGTTTATTATGTACGTAATTATCGTAGGATGTGAACTCTTAGGCTCTAGAATTGCTAAAGAGATGGCAAACTTAAACAATGATGTGGTAGTAATTGAACGCAGTGAGTCTAAATTAGAGACGTTAACTGGTGACTTCAATGGAATGATTTTGCATGGAATTGAGTTTGATCAGGACAATCTGGTTCAAGCAGGAATAGAAAAAGCAGATGTAATACTAGCGCTGACCGATGATGATAACATAAACATTACAGTCAGTTTGGTAGCGAGCAAAGTCTTTAATGTCAAAAGAGTAATCTCTCAAGTCATTGATCCAAGTCGACGTTATCTGTATGAACTGCTCGATATCGAATCATTTTGCCCGACAAATATGGGAGTCAACTCCCTATTATCAAAATTAGACATAAACCAAGTTGATCAACTTGCCCAAATCAGTTCTGGAATAGAGTTGACGCGCATCGTTGTTGAAAGAAACATATCTATCTCTGTAAGGGAGGTTTATGTTCAAACAAACGCATTAATCAGTATACTGATACACAATGGTATATCTTCAATATGTAAAGAAGATACTATTGTTACCAAAGGTGACATGATTGTGTGCAGTAATCATCTAAGAGATCGCAAAAAGCTGACAGAACTGTTGGTGCAGGAGGATTAAGTGAGAGCCATTATCATCGGAGGAGGAAAAGTCGGATATTTCCTCGTAAAAACACTTTTAGAGAAGAAAATGAAAGTCACTTTGATTGAGAAAAATCGCGATCGTGCTACTCAAATTTCAAAAGAGTTGGATATAGATGTTTTATGGGGAGACGGTTCCGATTTGTCCATACTTGAGGAAGCCAATATTAGTGATTGTCAGTTGGTAGCTGCCGTTACCGGAAGTGATGAAGAGAATCTGGTTGTTTGTCAAATTGTTAAGTTGAGATTTGAAAATACCAAAACGATCGCACGGATCAATAATCCTAAAAATATCAAAATGTTTCGTATGTTAGGTGTGGATCGCACGGTTTGTAGTACTGAAGTAATCGCGAACCTCATCCATGCCGAGTTTGAAAGTGATACGGTTAGAATCATCCAGACTTTTGAAATGGGAACAATGTTGTTGGCAGAACTTGTATTACAGGGCAATCATAAATGGTTAAGTAAGGAAATTAGAAATCTAGAATTGCCTCGCAAACTGGTCATTGTTTCTATCTTACGTAATGATGAAGTGATTTACCCTAAAGGGAATGTGATGCTTCAGCTTGGGGATAAGATTGTGTTTGTTTGTGATAAAGAAACAATTTCGGGGTTGAAAAAATATTTATGAAAAGATTAAATGGTTATATATTTGAAATTGGATTTGTCATGGTAATGATGAGTGTGTATTTCCTGATTACTTGGCTGATTAGCTTATGAAAGTCGATACAAGTAATTGGGGTAGTGTTTGCTACTATACTGGCAAATCTATTCTGATTTTTTCTGCACTGTTCGCATTGCCTATTTTTGTCGCAATCAGTCACAGTGATTGGAACTCGGCATTGGATTTTACCATATCAATGAGTATATCGATCATCTTATCGATTGGACTAACATTTTATGGTGAGCAAAAAAGAAAAAATGCTCATAATTTATCTTGGCGTCATGGATTGGTTGTGGCTTCTTTTTCTTGGATACTTCTTTCCTTAATAAGCGCCATTCCCTATTCTTTAAGCGGCCACTCACTTTCATATCTTGACTCTGTGTTTGATGTAATGAGCGGTTTTACGACAACAGGCGTATTTCTTATTCAAGATCTAGACCATATATCACAAGCATTGAACACTTGGCGGCATTTACTGACATTTGTCGGTGGACAGGGAATGATTGTATTGGCTATCAGTTTTTTTGTAAAAGAAAGTGGCAGTGCCTATAAATTTTATGTTGGTGAAGGCAAAGATGTATCATTGGTTCCCAATGTGCAAGGCACAGCAAAGTGGATTTGGCGTATTAGTTTGGTCTATTTGCTCATTGGAACTACCCTGTTATTTATCCAAGGAATGAGAATCGGATTAAATCCAATTAACTCACTATTCCACGGTTTGTATATTTTTATGTCTGCTTGGAGTACAGGTGGGTTTGCACCGAACTATCAAAATATTTTGTTTTATCATGATTTCATGTATGAAAGTATTGGTCTTGTATTTTTTATTGTCGGTTCATTTAATTTTGGACTGCACTTTGCTTTTATTCAGGGAAAATATAAAGAGTTTCGAAAGAATATTGAGATCGTTAGTTTCTTTGTATCATCTTTTGTCCTAAGTGTTTTTGCAGTTGTCTATCTAAGCAACACAGGGATATATTCTGATTCAATAAGTCTTTTCAGACGGGTTGTTTATAATGTGCTTTCAGCTCATACAACAACCGGATTCGGATCTGTGTATGCCCAACAGTTTATTTCAGATTGGGGAGGATTAGGAATAACCGTCATGGTTGTGGCAATGTTGATTGGTGGCAGCGCTTGTTCTACCGCAGGGGGAATAAAGGGTTTAAGAATAGGTATTATATTCAAAGGAATTTATAATGACATTCAGAAATTGATGAAAGGCGAAAGGACGATGCGCGTAGTTAAGTATCATCACATAAAAGATTATATTCTTGATGATGCTACTTTTCGTTCTGCAGCTAGTATAGCCATATTGTATATCGCACTTTTTACTGTCGGTGTCTTACTGACATCACTCAGCGGGTACAGCCTAATTGAGTCCAGTTTCGAGGTAGCCTCGGTTACCGGTAATGTAGGCTTAAGTGTTGGAATCATACAAGCCTCAATGCCTTCATACTTAAAGCTGTTCTACATTTTTGCTATGTATCTAGGACGCTTAGAATTCATTTCAGTATTTATCCTTATTGGAATGTTTATCAAAGGAGCACGTAAATGGTTTCAACAATACTAGCTCTATTGTTAGTTTCTCAAATTAATCAAGTTACAATCAATCAAATAATCGCAAATAGCCATGATTTTGATCAATCCGTCATTATGATAGAAGCAGAAGTAATACTTGAAGTGCTTGAGCGTAATGAGAATGCTTGGATCAATGTTAACGACGGAACCAATGCTATCGGTGTATTTTTGCCTTTAAGCATGACTGCGGATCTTGAAGTGTTTGGTGACTATGAACATCAGGGCGACACAGTTAGAGTTGTCGGGGTATTTTCAAGAAATTGTGTAGAACATGGTGGTGAAATCGATATCCATGCATCAAGCTTAGAAGTCATTAAGCAAGGTGTCAAACAAAATCACAAGGTTCCGGTATGGAAAGGATTATTAGCCTTGGTAGGAGTTTCCATGAGCATAACTGCCTTACTTTTGCATCGTAAGAGAAAAGTAATCATGAAATTCAGCAATCGCTTTGTGAAACCAGTATAATATCTCAAAAAAAGGGCATTGCCCTTTTCAATTTATTGCTTCCCTAGTTTTTTCAACAAATTTTGTAATTCATCTTCTTCGCTTGCATCAAGTACATCGATGACCGATCGCATATGAGCAAGATGCTTGGGATAAACCTCATCAAATAATCCCCTACCTTTTTCACTAAGATGAACCATGTGGATGCGTCTATCATTTTCATCTTTCACTTTCTCAATCAACGCCTTCTTAATCAGATTCTCAATCACATAACTCATACTTGAATTAGCAATGAGTACTTTCTCACAGATTGATTGTACTGGCAACGGCCCTTTATGGTACAACACTTCCAACGCTCCAAACTCTGATAAGTTGAGTCCATGCTTTGAAACATCATGCTTAATCGTCTCTTGAATGAAATTCGTTGCCCGAAATAAGATGGTAATTGTTTTTAGGTCTTTGCTCATTCAAAATACTCCTTCTCAAATACTTTTGTACTTCTGACCGTATCAATCGGACGTACGACAGATTCAATATATTCACGACGTCCTCTGAATTTCGGAGGTAATGCCAATAGTTCACCCAATGTTTCATAGGGTTCTTCATCATCAATAAATCCCGGACCTTCCGTCGCAAACTCAAACAAGATCCCTGGATATAGACGTGTATATAAAGATTTGAAGTAGAAACGATCGACAAATCCCGAGTGTCCGGCTTTGAAAGAATTCAAACGTTCGATCCATTGGTCCAACTCGGCTCTGTCTTCAATTCTGAAGGCAACATGGTGCACACCACCATATCCTTGTTGAGCGGATCGCAGGGATGATTGAAAATCAAGAATAACACTGGCCCCATTACCGCCATCTCCCATTTCATACAAATGATAGTTATCTTCGTTTGTGGTGAAGCGCATCATCATAATTTCCCTCAAAACAGAGTCCATTCTTTCGATATTATTGACTCTGAAGTATATTGGACCAAGTCCGGTAATCCCGAATTCTACAGGTACGGGCCCTTTGAGCCAGGGAGTACCTGAATCAATGCCAACATTATTTTCATCGGAGAATAATGCATATTCCTGATTGTCAAAATCTTCGAAATTTAAAATCTTTCTTCCAAACAAGAGTGTTATACCTTCGTGTTTAACTTTGTAGTGATCAAAACGTTTTACCCAATACTCAAGAGATGCATCGTCTTTAACGCGCAGACCGATTCTTGAGATTTCATTGTTTCCTTTAACCGCTTTTGCGGATCCTTGAAAATCAAAGAACGTAACATCTGTTCCGGCACTTCCGCGATCATCCGCAAAGAACAGGTGATACGTATTAATATCATCCTGATTGACCGTTTTCTTCACTAGCCTCATGCCTAATATATTTGTAAAAAATTCATAGTTTTTCTCCGCACTGCTTGTAATAGCCGTGACATGATGGATTCCTTTTAGCTGATTCATAAATAATCTCCTTTTTTGATAACGTAATTATATTTCGAATTCGAAATAATATCCACACTTATGCCTAGAGCGTGAGAATATTCATGGCTTACTAATTAAAGCGTTTAGCTTGTGAAAATTTCACTTGGATTTCATTGTTATTCAAATAAGGGAGTGCTAGTATTAAATTACCAAAATTGTCAAAGGAGGCAATGAAATGCAAACAAAAATTCTAATGGTGGGTAGTGTAATGATGGATCTTATTTTAACTATGGACAGAGCCCCGGAACTGAGCGAAAGTGTTTTGGGCGAAATCTATGGGAACGCTTGCGGGGGCAAAGGATCAAACGCTGCCGTCGCAGCATCGCGCTTAGGCGCAAAAGTTTCCGTCTTTGGAACATTGGGAAAAGATGGTAACGGAGATGTCTTGGTAGACATGCTTTCAAGTGAAGGAATCGACACAAAGAATCTAAAGTTAAAAGAAGGTGCGCATAGTGGATTTGTTGTTATCCTGTTGGAAAAAGGTGGTAAAAACCGTTTGGTTATCTGTCCGGGTGCCAATATGGAAACCACTCCGGAAGGATTGGAAGAAGTATTTGAAGAAGACTTCGATGCATTGTTGTTACAATTGGAAATTCCTTTGGAAGCAAACATCGCAGCCATCAAACTGGCACAAGAAAAAGGTGTCATTACCGTATTGGATGCCGGTCCTGCTCAGGAATATCCACTGGAAAAACTAAAAGGCTTGACGATTTTATCACCAAATGAAACCGAAACCAAAGCATTGACAGGTATTTATCCGGCAGATTTAGAAACATGCAGAGCCGCCGCAAAAGTCTTACATGAACGCAATGATTGTAAGTTTGTGGTCTTGAAATTAGGCGATCGCGGATCATACATTTATGGTGAAGGTATCGATGAAATGGTTGCGCCATATAAAGTGGTCGCACTCGACCCAACCGCTGCCGGAGATGCATTCACTGGAGCATTAGCAAAGAAATACGCAGAAACCAAAGACATCGTCGGATCTGCAAAATATGCGAATGCTGTCGGGGCACTGAGTACATTAAAAGTGGGTGCACAACCTTCCTTGCCGACCGACAAAGAAGTTGATGCATTTATTGCATCGTACAAGTAGTAACGTAAACGAAGATTCGGCAATGTCGGATCTTTTTTTATCACGAAGCAGATATTTCATCTTCTTGAATATGTTACAATAAACAAAGAATGAGAGGCCTGCATGTGAAGATTCAACGAACCCCAGAAATAGACAACTTTTTCAAAAACTGTATGGATAACTTGAAAAAGGAAAATAAGAACCGTTTTTTAAGTGCGAAAGTTACCAATAAAAATGAAAGTTACCTTCAAAAGCAAATGGGAAAATCTGGTTTTCAGGAATTTATGAAACCAAAAGAACAGTGGCCTTCGCTGTTTATCCGCTCCAGTGATGCAATCCAACGTCCGTACAATTCCACGATAACATTGGACATGATCAAAAACGATGATTTCCGCTTTTCTTTGGAAATGATACCTGCGAATCAATTATTTAATGTTTCGGGAATTATTTTCGATCAACATCGTGAGCTCAATGATTGGATGCAACTGCGTGCTCTCGATCAACCGTATCCAGCTGCTGTTCTGTGGCAAGGGGATGATGTATGGATGTTGGATGCACCCTCCGAATCATTTACAATCGATCCCTATGCAAAGAAGGCTAAAGGTGATGTCCTGACCTTTGGATTGGGAATCGGATACTTCACATTTATGGCCTTACTAAATCCGTCTGTTCAATCGGTCACGATCGTGGAGAGATCTGTGAGTGTGATAGCGATGTTCAATGAATATATTCTTCCTCAATTCCCACAAAGGAATAAAGTGAAGATAATTGAAGCGGATGCTTTTGATTGTTACAATGAAACATTTATAAATCAATTTGATTACGTTTTCGTCGATATCTGGAAATCAGGAGATGACGGTTTTCTGATGATTGAGAAGTTACTTGAACAGTATGAACCTCCATTTGAGAAAGTTGACTTCTGGATTGAGACTTCCTGCTTTGAGTTTATTCCAACATTGATCTTTCTGTATTTTAACTCATTGGCTTATGAAAAAAATCAAAGTCACCAGAATGCTCTGTATAAAAGAATATTATCGAAAATTGAACGATATTTTGCTTCTGAAGACATTAACGTATCGGATGTCGGTTCTTTAAAAGACAGGATGTATGATCTTCGGACATTAAGGAAAATTATTTCGGATCAATGACCGTTGAATCAGTTGTCTAATCGATAAAAAGTCTTGTATTGGATATTAGTGCTATAATGAGGCTATAGAGCATACAATGTTCAAGGAGGCTTTTACCATGAAATGGAAAGGTAGAACAACCAGTGGAAATGTAAGCGACCGTCGCGTCGGAGGCAGTAAGACAGCCATCGGCGGCGTCGGAATTGCGGTTTTACTCATATATACGCTATTTACTGGCGATCCCAGTGCGCTTTTAGGCAGTTTATTTAATGGAGGATCAAACAATAATGAGCCTCTAACCGCTGAAGAAGTTGAAATGGGAGAGTTTGTTTCAGTTGTCTTAGCTGACACAGAAGTCGTATGGCGAAAAGTATTTGCGGAGTATGATAAGACTTATCAGCCGGCAAAATTGGTCCTGTATAAAAATACCACCAATTCCGGGTGTGGTACCGCATCATCCAATGTCGGACCGTTCTATTGTTCAACCGATCAAACCATTTATGTCGATTTGATTTTCTACAAAGATTTAAAGACACGATTTAAAGCGCCAGGTGATTTTGCGATGGCCTATGTTATCGCTCATGAAGTCGGACATCACATTCAATACCAGTTAGGTGTACTCAAAGAATTTTACGATTTACGATCACAAGTGAGCGCGACCGAATTCAATCAGCTGTCTGTCCGACTCGAATTGCAAGCAGACTATTTGGCCGGTGTTTGGGCTCACCATATTCAAGGGATGGGATATCTTGAAGACGGTGACCTAGAGGAAGCCATCACAGCGGCGGGGGCTGTTGGTGATGACAGAATTCAAGAGCAAAGCCAAGGCCAAGTCAATCCCGACAACTTTACGCATGGCACATCCGAGCAAAGAGTCCGTTGGTTCAGGAAGGGATTCACGGCTGGAGATTTAGAAGAATGGGATACCTTTAACGCAACAACACTTACCATTCAAGCAGTAATCATCTAATAACAAAAAAAGCAGGAGAGTTCTCCTGCTTTGTTTATGAATAATATGGGTTTGCTTATTTAAGAATGAAGTGAACAATAAATACAGCAATCAACACCCAGATAACCGGTTTGACTTCTTTTGCTCTACCGCTTGCTGCCATAACAACACCGTAAGTAATGAAGCCAGTAGCGATACCATCAGCAATAGAGTAAGCTAAGACCATCGTGATAATAGCAACAAATCCGCTGGTAGCAGCAACGAAATCTTCCCAATCAATACCGCCCAATTGCTGAGCCATCAACACACCAACGACGATCAATGCCGGAGCAGTGACTGTTCCATTAATGACAGCTAGTACTGGGAAGAAGAATATTGATAAGATAAACAGTACGCCCGTTGTAACGGCGGTTAAACCGGTACGACCACCAACGCCAACACCAGCAGCCGATTCGATATAAGAAGTAACGGTTGATGTACCTAAGATAGCGCCCGCAACAGTACCGATAGCATCAGACATCAACGCTTTATCAACATCTTTCAACTCACCATTTTCATCCATTAAATCAGTTTTTCCTGCAACAGCAACCAATGTGCCAGCTGTATCGAAGAAGTCGATGAATAAGAAGGTGAAGATAATCAGAACAGCGGAAGGACTTGCGAATAATTCTCCAAACCCACCGATAAATGCTCCGAAGGTAGGCATATCAAATTCAAAGGATACGATCGCTGTCGGTAATGTAGGCATCCCTTCAAACCCAAACAACCCAGCGATGACACCGACTACAGCCGTAATAACCAAACCATAGAATACACCGGCAGAGACTTTACGAGCCAGCAATGCAAATGTAACCAAGATTCCAAATACAGCCAATAACACGGTCGGTGCGGTCAAATCGCCCAATCCAACCAATACAGCATCATTATTAACAACGATTCCGGCATTTTGTAGGCCGATAAATGCAATAAAGAATCCGATTCCAGCGCCAATAGCTAGTTTTAAGTTTTTAGGAATAGCGTTAATAACAATTTTACGAATACCAGTCATAGAAATAATCATAAACAGAACGCCGGAAACAAAAACAGCCGCTAAACCTGCTTGCCAACTGCCCCCAAGCATATTTACCGCGGTAAATGAAAAGAAAGCATTAACGCCCATCCCCGGTGCCAAAGCGATCGGGTAGTTTGCGTATAAACCCATGATTATACAAGCCAATGCGGAAGATAAAGCGGTTGCAAGAAACACGGATTGGAATGGCATTGCGGCTCCAAATTCACTGGATAACAAGCCTGGGTTAACACCTAAAATGTAAGCCATCGTCAGGAAGGTCGTTAAACCAGCCAACAATTCGACTTTTACGGTTGTGCCCTTGGATGACAACTTAAATAATTTTTCGAACATATAGTTCCCCTTTCTCATGTGCTACTCACCGCCAAAAAAGAAAAAACTTCCGTTTCGACAGAAGCACTGAAAAAGTGGACTTCCATCGTAGTCCGGCAGTTTACGGTTGCCGGGTAGAGACTCTTGCGCCTTATTCGCAAGGATATACGGTGTTTAGCATGGAGTCATTTTAGCACGACTGAGGCCACTTGTCATTAACCTTTTGAAATTTTTCACAACTTCTCAATAAATTTATATCCTTATATACTATATGAAAATATTATTATTGATAGTATTGATAATTGTTCTTTATTATTCATGTTCCTTAGGAATATCAGAGTACATAGACCTACTTGACAATCGTTTGAATATTGTCGTACACTCCAAGTAGACAAAGAATAAATGAAGATCGGAGGTATGCGTATGCACTCCTTTACTATTGAAAAACTCATTCAACACCTCGGTCCGGTCGGTGCACAATTAAAAGCGGGCAGAAAAGGATTAACAAATAAGATCTTTAATGCCAACATCATTGACAATCCAGACTCTTTTGATTGGTTTACGGCGGGAGATTTTATATTGACCACCGGTTATATTTTTCTTAATGACACAACGTTGCAACGCAAACTCGTTAAAGAACTTGCGGATCAAAATTGCGCTGGTCTTGGGGTTAAAGTGAAAAGATATTGGGATGAGATCCCCAAGGCAATTATCGATGAAGCAAACGCACGAGGTCTGCCGGTTATCGAAATCCCATTTACCTACAGCCTGGCACAAATTTCCAATATCATTAATGCGGAAGTCCATCAACGTGAGGAAAGCGTATTTAAGAAGTATCGTGATATTCATAATGCTTTTAGTAAATGTTCCATCGAAGGTGGTAACTTATGGGAGATCGTCAAGCTGACTTCGGATTTAGTCGAAAACCCGGTAATCATGCTCGACAGCGGGTTTAATTTATTAAGCTATTATGAACAACCAAGCAATCCCTACAAACTTGCGGACAATTTACAGTTGATTGAACGTGAAAAAGTTTTTACCAAAGAGTTTACCGATGGAATACCAACGAGTGCAAATAAATTCACCTTAAGCATTAAACGTAAATTCCCAGATGAGAACGGTCATATCGTCTGTCGAGTGATACCGATTGCATACTCACAAATCATCTATGGATACATTATTGTTTGGGAAGTAGCTCATAAACTGGAGAGCATTGACTATATCGCTCTGGAAAGTGCTGCCCAATCAGCCGCGATGGAACGAGTAAAGACCAAGCAGATGATTGAAGCTCAGCACAAAATCAAAGAAGATTTCTATGACGATCTGTTGCAAGGGAAAATCATTTCGGTCAATGCTGTTAAAAGTTTAGCTGAGATTCATGGTATGAATCCATTGCGCAACCATATTTGTGCTGTAATCAATACAAAGGATGCACCTCGAGACACCTTAAAAGAAATCATTAACATATGCAGTGACGTCGCCATGAAATGTCGACGTCGGGTAAGATCAATCATCCGCGAGAATAATATCATCATGTTTATTGAGCTAGAGGAAGCAGAGAGTCGCTATGAGCCAAGCATTGAAGTTCGGGGATTTTTAGAACGTCTGGAACTTAACATTAACTCATCATGCAAAGGACTGGTATATCGAATTGGCGTCAGCAATGTCTGCACAGACTTTCTGGCCATCGGTAAATCGTGTCTGCTCGCTCAAGATGTTTTGCGTATTTCCGCAAAACTTCCAACCAGCGAAGGTGTGTTCTATTTTAATGATCTAATCAGTTATCACTTGCTTGACAGTACACTCGATAAGGTAAGACTCCGCAATTTCTTTGATTCGACCCTTGGAAGTCTGAGGGATTATGATAAACATAACAAAGGTGAACTGATGAGCACCTTAGAATCATATTATCTAGCCAATGGAAATGTCAGTATTGCGGCTAAAGCAATGTTTATTCATCGAAATACCTTTATTTATCGAATTGAGAAGATCAAACAAATCTTACAGAATGACCTGAAAGACGCGGAATATAACTTTAATTGTCAATTAGCGCTCCATATAAGCAAGATTATTGATGTAAACTAGCAAAGTAACCATTTTTATATAAAAGTAAGCGATATCAATAAGCAACTTTTGTGCAACGTGCCCAATACATTTGGGCTTTTTTTATTCGATTTAAACATTGTTGTGTCTTGCGTGCTGTGGGAAAATGAAGACGGACGTGAGGTGATGTTTATCGACCAAATAAAATCCTATTGTAAACATTTCAAACCTCTTTTTGACAACGAAAAACGTGCAATTGTTCATTCAGTTTATAAAAGCACAATCAACTGCATGGTTGATGATCGGATTTTCTCATTACAACATCAAGAAATGCCGATTACACCGCTAAGTATAAATTTAGATATACCGAAGCGAGTGTTTGAACTGATTCGCGTCAGTCGAGGGGATGAAGTACAGTTTACAAAAGATGGTCTTATAGCATTTAATTCAATGTTTACCATGGAACATGCGGAGGTATTTGATTGTGATTTAACGGAAGGAACCATTCCTTTGGATAAAGTTAAGATTAAAATATTGACCGATCACATTCTCATGTACATTGAAAAAGGTGAGTTTGGCCGCATTGCAAAATCTTTGAAAGACAATGAGACCATACCATTGTCGTTTGCAGGAAACTATGTTTCCGGAATATTGTTGAAACTGTCCAACAGTTCAAATGTTTCTGAGATTGGCGCTTACTCTGCTCAGCTCATCGGCGTGGGAGAAGGATTGACCCCATCCGGAGATGATTTCAACTGCGGAATGCTTGCAGCTCAGTATTACCTAAGAGGTCACTCGCATGCGGATGAACTAAAAAATCATTTAATATCACAAATCACACCGCGGATTAACACCACGACAATCATAAGCAAGGAATTTCTTATTTATGCTTGTGAAGGTAAGTTTAGTCAAATGGTCAAAAATGTTTTGCTTAAAAGTCAGGAAGAAATTGATGTTACATCAGAAATCATAAAGATACGCGACATCGGTCATACATCCGGTATTGATTTTCTGACAGGTTTGTATTTCGGATTATTAAAGGGAGGAAATGAATGATGATTCATAATGTAATTAAACACAATGCATACTTTGATTCCGTAACACTAATGTTGTTCTCAAGCAAATTGGGGGGCATTGAAGGTGTTTCGGAAGCTGCCGTAATGATGGGGACTGATCACAACATCGAATTAATGAAAAGTTCGGGAATTCTTTCAGAAGAACTGGCAAGCAAAGTTACCGCAAATGATTTGGTTATTGGTATTAAAGCGGTTTCTCAAGAAGTTATTGATTTAGCGATCAAAACATTAGAAGAACAATTTGAAAACAAAACGAAGTCAAGTGAAGGCAGTGGCGCTGTTCGAGTCAAAACGGTCGATGCGGCTGTAAAGAAAATGGAAGGCTTGAATTTTGCCATTATTTCAGTTCCGGGAAGATTTGCAGCTGCTGAAACAATGAAATGCCTTAAGAACAATATGAACGTACTGCTATTCTCAGATAACATTACCATCGAAGAAGAAAACGAACTAAAAGATTTCGCTATTAAAAATGAATTGCTAATGATGGGAACCGACTGCGGGACCGCAATTATTAATGGAGTTGCTCTTGGATTTGCCAATGTCGTTCGCAGAGGCAATATCGGTCTTGTTGCAGCATCCGGAACCGGTCTTCAAGAGTTGACCGTTGTCATCGATAAACTGGGTGGCGGCATTTCTCAAGCCATCGGTACCGGTGGCAGAGATGTCAAAAAGGAAATCGGCGGGAAGATGATGCTGTTTGCATTGGATGCATTAATCAACGACCCCGAAACACAAGTCATCGGAATCGTTTCCAAACCGCCTGCCCAAGAAGTCATGGTTAAGATCTTGGATAAAGTTAAAGGCATATCTAAACCAGTTGTTGCTTGTTTCTTAGGTGGTGATCCGAGTTTAGTTGAAGGCACACATACCATCGCAACTGAAACAATTGAAGAAGCAGCAAAGCAGTTAGTGACATTATCAAAAGGCGAGTTAACGGTCAACTTAAACAGTTTTAAAGATCACCAGTTGGATGAACTTGTTGCGGATGAAGTTGCAAAACTTCAAGGTCAGAAGTATCTGCGCGGTTTATATACCGGGGGTACATTGGCTTATGAAGCGATGCTAATTCTTAACAAGAAAATCGGTAACGTTTATTCAAATATTGCCATCAACAAAGAATTATCCTTAAAAGATGTAGAAGTAAGTCAAGACAATACGATTCTGGATATGGGCGAAGATTATTTCACCGATGGCATGCCTCATCCGATGATCGAGCCGAAATTACGTTCAGAACGAATTAAGAAAGAAGCTTCTGATCCACAGACGGCCGTCATTCTATTGGACTGTGTCTTGGGTTATGGCAGTCATGAAGACCCGGCTGGCGCAGTCGTTAAAGCGGTTGAACAAGCCAAAGCCCTGCAGAGAGATCGTCATGTCACTTATATCGCTTCGGTGTGCGGTACTGAAAAAGATCCTCAAGTATTGAGTAATCAAGTTGAAAAATTGTTAAATGTTGGCATCATCGTTCTTCCGACCAATGCACAAGCCTCACAACTGGCCGCCCGCATTTTAGAAAGACTTTAGGAGGAAAATGACATGTCAAAAGTAAATGAGTTGTTTAATCATTCGATTAAAGTAACCAATGTCGGTTTGGAAACATTCTATCAAACGGTAGTTGAGCAAAATGTATCCGCTGTTCATGTCGAATGGCGTCCGGTGGCCGGTGGGAATGCAAAACTAGCTTCTCTATTGGCGAAGTTGAATACTCCGGAAATCGAAGAGGCGAACAAAAAGGCCTTTGATATCATGAACAATGCGGAACCTGTGCTTACTGATATCCGTTATGCCTATGAAGTTCTTGAAGGTATGGATAAGTATACCATTGGTCATGCCGGTCCCCCATTGGCTTGGGAAGACATGTGCGGTCCTTTGCAAGGCGCTGTTCTTGGAGCGATTATGTATGAAGGACTTTCAAACAGTCTAGAAGAATCGGAAGAACTTGTCAAAGCAGGTAAAATCAAATTCAAATCCAATCACAGCATGGGTGCTGTCGGTCCGATGACCGGCATGGTCACCTATTCAATGCCGCTATGGGAAGTTACAAATACTTCCTATGGAAACAAGGCTTATTGCCCTTTCAATGAAGGTTTGGGAAAAGTTATGCGCTTTGGCGCAAACGGACCGGATGTTATTGAGCGCTTAAAATGGTTGGAAACATCCTTAGGGCCAGCCATGAAAAAAGCACTGACATTATCGGGACCGATTTCACTTAAAGTTATAATTGCTAAGGCCCTTGCCATGGGCGATGAAATGCACCAACGCAATACCGGCGCAAGCTCATTGTTTGTTCGTGAAATCATGAAATACTTGGTTCAAGCAGTGGAAGACAAAGATGAATTATTCAAAATTACTGAGTTTGTTACTGGAAATGATCAGTTCTTCCTCAACATTGCGATGGCAACCGGTAAAGCGATTTGTGATCCAGTGAAAAATGTACCTAACAGTACAGTCGTTACAACGTTGAGCCGTAACGGTACTAACTTTGGTATCAAAGTAAGTGCTTTAGGTGAAGAATGGTTTGAGGCTCCGGTCAATCAACCCAAGGGATTATATTTCCCGGGATATTCCGCCGAAGATGCTAATCCGGACATCGGTGACAGTACCATTATTGAAACCTTCGGAATCGGTGGTTTCGCGATGGGGTCTGCTCCGGCTGTCGTACGATTTGTAGGTGCAAGTTCCGTCGATGAAGCGATTGCTTATTCGAAAGAAATGCAAGATATATGCGTCGGTTTGAGTCCACATTTCGTCATTCCGAATATGAATTTCGTAGGTACGGCAACGGCTATCGATATTCGCAAAGTAGTTGAAACGGGTAGTTTGCCTGTAATCAATACCGGTATGGCGCATAAAAAGCCGGGTATCGGTCAGGTGGGGGCTGGAATCGTTTTTGCACCGCTTGACTGTTTCGTTAAAGCTCTAACAGCTTTTGGCGAAAAATACGGTCAATAGTTTAGTTTTTACGGACATTGTCCGAGAGTATTCATTACCACAGGAGGGAAAAAATGAATAAATTAGTAAAAGTCATACTCATCGCCATGTTAGCATTTGCGTTTGCTGCATGCGGTCCAAAAGAAGTAGAGGAAGACAAAGTCTTCACAGTCAAACTTCATCATGCTCAACTTGAAACCACAGCGATGCACTTAGGTTCTGTGAAGTTTAAAGAATTGGTTGAAGCAGGCACCAATGGAAAAGTTAAAATTGACATCTTTCCGAATGCCCAATTAGGTACAGATACTGAAGCTGCTGAATACATCCAAACCGGATCCATTCAAGCGGGTATCATTCCCACCGCAAAATTAAGCGGATTCCATGCACCGATTCAAATTCTTGATCTACCGTTCTTATTCCCGAATCGCGAATCCTTATACAAAACCATGGATGACCCTGAATTTTTAGAAAAAGTCTTCAAACCGATGGAAACTGTTGGGTTCAAAGGCATTAACTTCTGGGAAAGCGGATTCAAACAATTCACCGCTGACAGAGAAATTCATGCTCCGGCTGATTTTGTAGGTACTAAGTTCCGTACGATGGAATCACCGTTGATTATTGCTCAGTTTAAAGCTGTGGGTTCCAATCCGGTTCCGATTGACTTTGCTGAAACATACAATGCTCTTCAACAGAAAATCGTTAACGGACAAGAAAATCCGGTCGTATCCATTAAGAACATGAAATTCTACGAAGTACAATCGAATATGATCATTTCAAATCATGCGTACTTGGGTTATGCATTCTTATTTGGTAACACTTTCTGGAATACGTTGCCGAAAGAATATCAAGATGTCATTCTTGAAGCTGCTGTTGAAGCTGCTGAGTACGAACGTCAATTGTCGATTGATTCGGAAGCTACGATGATTGCTGAAATCGCCGCATCCGGAACAACAGTTACTTATTTGACAGAAGCTGAAATCGCAGTGTTTGCCGCAGTTATGAAGCCGGTTCATGAAGAGTTCCGTGATGTCTTAGGTTCTGATCTTCTCGACTTGACCTATAGATTAATTGAAGAATACAAATAGTTAGTTTACTTCAGCGGTGCGAATAAAATCGCATCGCTGAATTTGAGAGGAGGAAAAGACCTATGTTCAAGGTATTGGATAAGATTCTTACGTATTTCGAAAACACATTGGTCGTAACCGGATTATTAAGTGTTACCTTTGTACTGTTTATTAACGTTGTGTTGCGCTATGTTTTTAAGGCTGGCTTAGTGTGGGCAGAAGAATATGCCCGATATGCCATCATTTGGATCGTTATGGCAGGCAGCGGCGCTGCGGTACGCGAAAATATGCATATGAGTATCACTGCACTTGTCGATGTTACCAAAGGAAAAACCTTTCACTTTATCATCAATATGTTCGTCATCGCCGCATCAATGACATTTTCGATATTCTTAATATATTTCGGATTTAGACTGACATCATCAATGATTGCTAATAATCAGGTTTCACCAGCATTAGAAATCCCCCTTTGGTGGATTTATATATCGATTCCGATTGGCGGTACCTTGATGACGATTCGCTACATTCAATCATTCTTTAAGCAACTGGCTAACTACAGGAAAGGTAAATCGGAGGATCTTGCATTATGATCATTACATTATTTTTATTGCTAGCCATCCTGCTGTTTGCTACCGTTCCGATCTTCGTAGCACTTTCTGGCTCAGTCGCTGTTAGCTTTGCCTTATTCAACGATATGGATTTGGTCATCATTCTACAACGTATGTTCGCCGGAGTTAATAAGTTCTCGCTGATGAGCATTCCGCTGTTTGTGCTGGCTGCCAATTTAATGGGTGAAGGTGGAATTTCAAAACGCATCATCCGTTTAGCTAATGTATTCGTCGGGCATATTCCTGGAGGTCTTGGGATAAGCGTTGTTGTATCCTGCTTGTTCTTTGGGGCAATTTCGGGATCCGCACCGGCAACCGTCGTTGCAATCGGTGCATTACTTTATCCGGCATTAAGAGAAAAGAAATATCCGGAAGGATACTCGGTCGGTGTTATTACGAGTGCAGGATCGTTGGGTATCATCATTCCGCCATCGGTTACCATGATCGTCTATGGTACCGTAACCGGTGCTTCGGTCGGAACATTGTTTATGGCTGGTTTTGGAGCCGGATTAATCTATGCATTGCTCTATATCATTTACACCGTGTATGTTGCATACAAGCATCCAGAGATTGAACGTGATCGTAAATCAACCTGGCCCGAACGAGGAGCTGCATTGCTTGATTCCATGTGGGGATTGGGTGTTCCGGTCATCATTCTTGGCGGTATCTATGGCGGTGTGTTTACACCGACGGAAGCTGCTGCCGTTGCCTCGGTTTACTCATTGTTTGTAGCCATGGTCGTATATCGTGAACTGAAATTTAAAGACATGCTCAAATGTGTGTTGGGTGCCGCACTAACTACGGTTCAAGTCATGATCTTGCTGGCTGCCGCATCTGTATTTGCTTGGATTCTGACATCCGAAGGTATTACCGTTGCACTAGCAAATGCCGTACTTTCTGTTAGTTCCGAACAATGGATGATCTTAATGATGATGAACATCATCTTGCTGATTGCCGGTATGTTCATTGATGGAGCTTCAATCATCACGATTCTAGGACCTCTTTTCTTCCCAATTGCCGTTGCTGCCGGTATTGACATCATTCACTTAGGTATCGTCATGACAGTCAACGCTGCCGTCGGAATGTTTACACCGCCCTTCGGACTTAACTTATTCGTTGCTTCCAGTATTACGAAGCAGCCGATTCTCAAAGTATCAAAAGGTGCATTTCCATTCATAATTATTTCCATCATTGCTTTGCTTCTAATCACATACTTCCCGGAAATCAGTCTATGGCTTCCGCGTCAAGTGTATGGAGCATGGTAGTCAAAAAATACCCAGGTTGTTTCCTTCACCGGTCACCGGTGAAGGAATTTTCATAGAAATCCATAAATTGTGATAGAAAGAGGATAGGGGAAATGAATATTCCATTGAATTTCGGGATGTGGATTCTGGCCGCATTACCCATCATTGTATTATTGGTATTAATGGTCGGATTCCAATGGGGAGCAACGAAAGCTGCGCCGATTGGATTTTTGATTGCGTTGTTTACAGGTCTTTTCTTTTATAAAGCAGACCTGATTTTGGTTCTGATTGAGAGTCTAAAAGGTGCATGGAGTACGATGGTCGTACTTATCGTGGTGTGGCCGGCCATTCTGCTGTTTGAAGTTGTCAGCGAAGCCAAAGCCTTTACCGTGTTTCGTAATGGATTACAAAAATACACGCCCAATGAACTGGTTCAAGTCATTGCTTTGGGTTGGGTATTTATGAGTTTCTTACAAGGTATTACCGGATTTGGCGTACCGGTTGCGGTAGGTGCACCACTTTTAGTAGGAATTGGTGTCACTCCGATTTGGGCCGTATTGATTCCCCTCATCGGACATGCTTGGGCTAACACCTTTGGAACATTGGCTGTAGCATGGGATGCGCTTGTTTTACAAACCAATCTGGCAGCAAATCCGACTCTTTTACTTCAAACCGCTTTATGGGCCGCAAGCTTCATTTGGGTTTGGAACTTCATTACCGGTATCGCGATTTGTTGGATCTATGGTAAAAAAGAAGGTCTGATCCGCGGATTACCGGTGGTTATCGTTATTTCGCTTATTCAAGGCGGCGGACAATTGCTATTGAGTCAAGTCAACCAGACGCTGGCAGCTTTTATTCCGGCGGTTCTATCGTTGATTGCTATATTTTTGATTGGCAGAACCAAAACTTATGGAAAACCTTGGCGTATAGAAAACAGTAAAGTCATGAACCGTCAAAACAATGGTGCGGTTCAAGATTATCCAAAAGATATGAACATGCATCAGGCGTTTTTACCTTATTACGTACTCACGTTCATTACACTTTTCATCTTACTGATTCAACCGATTAAACAATTCTTGGGTCAGATTAAATTCGGATTCGCATTCCCTGAAACAATAACCGGATTTGGATATGTTAATGCTGCAACCGCATCGTTTTCACCTTTCTCACCATTGACACATGCCGGTATGTTTTTGCTTCTATCTTCATACATCGGCTATGTTTTCTTTAAGAAACACGGATGGATCCAGAAAGATGGCGGTAAAGCTGTTATAAGTCGATCGCTTGAAAAAACACTGCCATCAGCACTTGCGGTTCTAGGATTTATTTTAATGTCCAGAATCATGGGCGGAACAGGACAAACCGTTATTCTTGCTCAAGGCATTGCATCGACTTTAGGAAAGAGTTATGCAATTCTTGCGCCGGTCGTCGGAATGTTAGGAGCATTTATGACCAGTTCGAATATGGCATCCAATATCTTATTTGGTGAATTTCAGTTAACGACCGCAAAAATTCTGTCGCTCAATGTTGCCGCAATTCTGGGCGCTCAGACAGCAGGAGGCGCGATTGGAAACACCATTTGTCCGGGCAATATTATCCTAGGTACCACAACTGCGGGTATTCTTGGCCAGGAAGGTGTCGTACTCAAGAAAGTTCTACCGATTACGGTTACAGCCGCAGTGATTGTCGGAGCAATATTATTTATAACACAAGTGTTGTAGAAAAGGAGGGTTTATGAAAAAACTCATAACCAATGCTACATATTTGACTAAAGATTACACTTGGCAAACGGGGAATATCTTAATAGAAGAAGGAAAGATTGCTAATTTAGGTTGTGATTTGGTTTCCGTCGATGAAACCATCGATGCAAAAGGGCAGATTGTCATCCCCGGACTTATTAATGCTCACTCACATTCTTATACGAGTTTTTTAAAGGGAACGATTGACAATGTACCCTTGGATATTTATATGTTGCATGCTTTTGCGGGAAACACCGTCAGAAATCCAAGGGAGATTTATGTATCTACCCAGCTAGAAGGACTCCAATTATTAAAGTTTGGTGTTACTTCAACCTTTGATCATTTCATGATGCGACCAAAAGCAACGTTGGAAGGTATGGAATCCGCCGCAACTGCCTACACGGATTGTGGAATCAAGGCGAATATCGCCCCTCAATACTCAGATTTGCCGTTTACGGATACCATTCCTTTTGAAAAGGATGAGTTACCCAAAGAATTTCACAGTTTACCCTCATCCATGAGCCATGAGGAATACTTTGACTTAATGAAAAAGGCGATGGAAAAGTACAACGGCAAAAGTAAAGTTAATTTTGTAGTCGGTGTAGATGGTCCGCAGCGTTGCAGTGATGAGCTTATGATTAAAACAGCTGAATTTATTAAAGAGCATGACTGTGGTTGGCATACGCATATTTTAGAAACAAAAACGCAAGCCGTAGCATCCTATAATCGTTATGGTAAAGGTTTGATTGAATATATCGATGAGTTGGGATTATTGAACAAGAAAACAAGCTTTGTGCATTATATTTGGGTAACCGATGTTGAGAGAGAATTGGTACGTAAAAACCAAGTCAATATCGTCCATTGCCCAAGTTCTTCTTTGCATCTTGGAAGTGGTGTAGCACCGGTCGATCAATTGGTAAAAGATGGCAATAAAGTGGCCATCGGTACCGATGGCGGAAATTCCGGGAATCTGAATTTACTTGAGAAAATACGTCTGACCGCAGACTTGCACAATTTGTCACAGCCGGATTATGATCTGTGGCTATCGGCCAAGCAATCCTTACAGATGTGCTATGATAACGGTGCACGGGTGATGATGCGCGATAATATTGGCAAGATTGAAGTAGGTTATGCGGCTGATTTGGTGTTTATCGATACGATGAACATCCTTTGGCAACCCATTCGCGATATCCTGACGCAGTTGGTCTATATGGAAACCGGTCAGAATATCGTTCGTGTAATGATTGATGGGGAGACGGTCGTACAAGACGGTAAGTCATTGTTGATTGATGAACAAGCCCTTATCAAAGAAGCGATGGAAATTTCAGAGAAACTTTCAGCAACGACGAAGGAAGCGTTTGTGCGTCT
The DNA here is from genome assembly GCA_030694975.1 of Erysipelotrichaceae bacterium. GTDB lineage: Bacteria > Bacillota_I > Bacilli_A > Erysipelotrichales > Erysipelotrichaceae > UBA2227. The sequence continues at coordinate 62,206 of JAUYTU010000019.1, forward strand.
TGAACTACAGCATCCTTATTTCAGAAAGATGTATTTAAGAGAAATTAAAAAGGATATCGGCATGAACAGATTTATCCGTCCAGTCGAGTAATAATAAGAAAGCAGGTGTTATTTTGAGCTCAGTTAATAATTTATTCGGATCAAAGTTGAATGTTCTCAATGTCGGACTTGAGCAGTTTTATCTGACATTGCAACAACAAAACGTGGAGTCCGGTCATGTTGAGTGGAAACCGCGTGCTCAAGGCGACCTGGAATACGTTAAGATGGTCGATGCATTGACAAGTGATCCGCGAGTCGTTGAAGCCAATCAGAAGGCGTTTAATAAACTGAATGCGGCTGCGCCGGTATGGGTTGATGTCAAACCGGCGCACCAAGCCATACATTTAGACCGTTATACACTTCTGCATGCTGGCCCACCCATTGAGTTTAAAGATATGTGTGTTCCGATGCAAGGAGCGGTATTTGCGGCACTTATGTATGAAGGATTGGCTGAAAATGATGTCCAGGCACATGAATTAGCTTTGAATCGCATTCACTTTGAACCTTGTCATCATTATGGATGTGTCGGTCCGATGACCGGCGTGATATCTTATTCCATGCCGTTGCTTTGTGTGAAGAATACTGAAGAAGGAAACATGGCTTATTCAACCTTTAATGAAGGTGCCGGCGATGTCGCTCGATTTGGGGCGTATGGCGAAAATACCGTTCGTCGCTTAAAGTGGATTGAAACAGTACTGGCGCCAACGATGAAGAACATCGTGGATAAAGGATCGGTTAACTTAAAAGTACTGATCTCACAAGCGTTGAACATGGGAGATGAGTTGCATATGCGCAATAACTCGTCAACTCCGATTTTTTTAAAAACGATTATGGCGGCACTGACGGAAAGTGCTGATTCAAACTCACTTCCGGAAATAGCTCGGTTCTTAACAACCAATAACGATCAGTTTTTCCTAAACTTTGCGATGGCAGCGATGAAAGCCTCCGCTGATGCGGCAAGCCATATACCATATTCTACCATGGTTACAGCCATGGCTAGAAATGGGGTCAATATTGGTATTCGAGTCAGCGGGCTGTACGATCAATGGTTTATAGCACCAGCCGCAGATGTTGACGGACTTTATTTCCCGGGATATACCGCTGATGATGCTAATCCGGACATTGGGGACAGTGCCATCATGGAAACCGGGGGTGTGGGTGGATTTGCAATGGCAGCTGCTCCGGCCATCGTTAAACTGTTAGGCGCAGGCTCAGTGGCTGATGCACTCAACTATACCCATGAAATGTATGATATCTGCTTGGGTGAGAGTGCAATGTTCGCGATTCCGAATCTTAACTTTAGAGGATCACCATTAGGCATCAACATTGTTCGAGTCGTCGAAACCGGAACACTACCGGTTATCAATACAGCAATTGCCAGTAAAAAAGCGGGTGGCGGGATGGTTGGGGCAGGGGTTGCCCGTACACCCATTGCTATGTTTAAAGAAGCAATTAAAACACTATATAAACAAATGGAGGAATCATATGAAAGATTTTAATGTATATCGCTTACCAATGGCAGGTCCGGATGATGTATCTCAATTAGCGAAGCTAGTCGAAGACGGCACTGTGGATCCAAAGGATATTTGTGCAATCATTGCTCAAACGGAAGGCGATGGTTATGCGCGTGGATACAGTGCGCTAAGTTTTGAGTTAATGTTATCAGAAAAAATGAATGTTTCACGTAAGGCAGTTGCGGATCAGATTCCGATGTTGATGATTGGTCTGACCGGTGGATTGATGAGTCCGCATTATACGGTATTTACTCGTAAAGAAGTTGAAACTGTTGAAGTTGCGGAAAAACGTTTATCCTTAGGAATTCAACTGACACGTGTATTGTTGCCTGAAGAATATGGCACACGCACACACGTGCTTTTGGTTGCGGATGCAGTCAGAAAAGCAATGGTAGAAGCGGGTATCGAAGATATCGCAGATGTTCATTGCGTTGAAGTTAAATGTCCAAACTTAACAGCTGCTCGGGTCGCAGATGCTCAACGTCGTGGTAAGAAAGTTGTTTCCACTAATTTTGCGGATGCCGGTGCGAAGTCAAAAGGTGCATCAGCGCTTGGGGTTGCGCTTGCGTTGGGTGAAGTTAATGATGAAGATGTGACAGATGAAGCGATTTGCTCTAATTGGAATTTGTATTCGAAAGTTGCATCGACTTCAGCAGGCAACGAACAAGTAGCAAGCAAAGTTATCGTAATGGGCAACTCAAAAACTTCGGTCAGTAAATATAAAATCGGCTCTGGTGTTATGAAAGATACGTTGGATGTGGATGGTGCGAAAGCGGCCTTTAAAACGGCAGGACTTTTGTTTGATGAAGTGATCCCACAAGATCAACGCGATCGCATTGCGACGGTATTTATCAATGCCGGAGCGGATGCTATGGGATCAATTCGCGGTCGTCGTACAACGATGAAATCGGATTTTTTAGCCGGGTATCAAGGAATCATTGCGAAAGCGGTGGTTAATGCGATTGTTGGTTCGATGATTGGTGATACGATGATCTTGGCTTCCGCCGGATTTGAACATCAAGGGCCTTTAGGCGCAAATCTTGTGGCCGCAATCGTTAAGGCTGATTAGTATGTTGGATGTTCTTATCCGTAAGGCAAACGTTAACGGTGCGATTGTTGATATTGCGATCAAAGATGGTGTCGTTGTCGATATTGATAATCAGATCTATGGTGATGCCACAATCGTTTTTGATGCGAAAAAGCGTGTCACGATCCCTGGTTTTGTCGATTGTCACACACATTTGGATAAATGTTTATTAAATGAGCAACAACCGTATCAAGAGGGCACCGGTCCTCAAAAAGGCGCACTTACGTATGAAATGAAGAAAGGTTTCACGGTTGAAGATATTACGATACGTGCTGAGAAAATGATTATCAGAGCGATCAAAGCAGGAACGTTGCATTGGCGAACCAATGTGGATGTTGATGGCAGTGTTGGTTTGAGGGGCATTGAAGCTCTGTTAAAACTTAAAAAGAAGTATGAAAATGAACTTCATCTTCAAGTGACCGCTTTTGCTCAGGAAGGCGTTTTCTGGGATGGACAGACGGAAGTTTTGCTTGAAGAAGCATTGAAGATGGGTGCTGATTTAGTCGGTGGTCATACCATCGCTAAAGGTGAAGGTGAGAAGCACATTGACTTCATCTTGGACTTAGCGAAGAAGTACAATGTTGACGCTGATTTCCACTTAGATGAATCCGGTAATCGTGAACACTATCTGCTACCTTATTTGTCGAAGAAGATTATTGAGAAAAACATGCAAGGACGGGTCAATGGGATTCATCTTTGCACGTTGAGTGCTCTGACGCCTGAAGAGTTAAATGAAGCGATTGACTACATTGAAGTTGCTCAACTGAAAGTAACGGTTGCGCCAACAGCTATTTCTACGCGAAACATTGCGCCGGTGAAAAGATTATTGAAGACTGGGTTTCCGGTGGGATTAGCCAGTGATAACATGCGCGACTTTTTCAATCCGTTGGGAAGTGGTGATGTAAAGCAAGTAGCTCTTTTACTAAGTTATTTACAACGTTTCTTCTTACAAGAAGAAGTTGATCAGATTTTTAAGATGATAACCAGCGAAGGAGCGAAGGTTCTTTCTATTAAGGATTATGGCATTAAAATCGGTGCTAAAGCCGATGTAACCGTACTTGATGCATTGACTGTCAATGAAGTCATCGCTTATCAAAACTTACCGGCATTTTTAGTTCGTGCCGGTGTGATGGTTGAGTAGATTTACTTATGGAAACGATCGAACTTGAGATAAGCGGATTTCGTCATCAGGCCTCCTTGCACCGGGCGATGGGTCATCGTGTAAATAAAACGATCGTATATTATCATGGCGGAGGGTTCATCTTTGGATCTAAAGATGACCTTCCGGTTTATGCCATCCATACACTGACAAGTGCCGGATATGATTTACTGTGCATGGAATATCCCAAAGCTCCGGAAATGTCACTATCTCAGATATGTGATTTTATTGAGCAACAATTGATGTGGTATCTTGAGAATCACAAGAATTTAGATTTGTCCAAGGATTACATCCTTTTTGGTCGATCTGCCGGAGGATACTTAGCACTATATCTTGCTAAAATCATGGTATCAAAAAAGGATAGACTACCATCTAAATTAATCATATTTTACGGTTATGAAACCTTGAATAAACCGGAGTTTATACTTTGCAGTGATTATTATCTAAATTATCCCAAATTAACCTGGGATGATGTCAAAAGTGCAGTAGAGAAACAACCGGTTTTTGAAACCATTGTTCAAAAGCGTTATCCGCTGTACATATATGCCAGACAGACAGGCCAATGGCTTAGTTTATTGGGGATTAATGAAATTAAAAAAAAGGAAGAAATAGGTGTGCAAGGAATAGAAATTCCTGACATTTTTTTGGCGGCTAGCTTTTATGATAAAGATGTTCGATATCAGAATTCGTTAGAAATGAACAAAGAATATAGTAATTCCTTGCTTTTTACATCATGGTCCAATAAACATGAGTTTGATGAAGTTGAAAATAGTGAATCGGTGGAATTGTATAAAAGACTGCTTGAATGGATTTATTGAAGTTATGCATATTGCATAATAAACATGATGAAATTTTATGCATTTTGGTTAATGTATCCAAAAAAAGTCAATGATATAATGCAATTGCATATAGTAAGTGTAAGCGCTTTCGAAATTTCCTAAAGTTTAGCGGTATTTATATCACATAATCTTATAAAAGAGAGGGTAAAAAATGAAAAATTTTTCCAAAATGTTAATTAGTTTAATTCTTCTAGCCTCCTTGCTGGTCGGTTGCGGAGCACCGGGCGAAGAGGGCGATCGCAGAGCTGATGTTTCCTTTGCCACCAGTGGTCAAGGCGGAACATTCTATGTAGCTGGAGCAGGTATTTCATCCTTAGTTACATCTGAAGTTGAAGGACTGACAGTCACCGCAGAAGTTACCAAAGGTGTTGTTGAAAACGTTCGTTTGATGGCTGCCGGTGAAACCGAAATGGGATTTGCTTATGGTTCGACAGCGTATAACATTCAACGCGGTTTAGCTGAGTTTGTGGATCAAAAGTATGAAGGCTTACGTGCTGTCGCTAATATTCACGATGGCGCACTCAACTTTGTAACTTTAGAAAAATACGACATCTTCACACTCGATGATTTAGTAGGCAAAAAAGTTTCTATCGGACCTAAAGGTTCAGGGAGTGCTTCAGTAGCGACTGAGTTCTTAACTTCTGTGGGCTTATTTGATAAGATTTCCATCGAATACTTAAGTTTCGATGATTCAGCTTCTTCCATTCGTGATGGACACATCGATGCTATGATCATTGGTGGCACTTCACCGATTCCGGCATTGATTGAACTTGAAGCTTCGCATCCGATGCGTTTAATTCCAGTTGATCAGGCACGTGTTGACAAGTTCTTAACTGATTTTCCATATCATGTATCCTATACTGTACCGGTTGGTGTTTATACAAGCGTTACGACACCATTGTTAACTGTTGGCTATTCCGTTATCTGGGTTGCTAATGAAGATGTTCCGGAATGGGTTGTCTATGAAATGTTAAAAACAATGTTCAGCACAAGTGGCTTAGAATATTTAAAAAATGTACAGTCAGCATTCAAAGAAATGTCTCCGGGTATTGAGCGTTTCGAAAAAATCGGCTTACCTTTGCATCCTGGCGCAATTAAATTCTACAAAGAAACTGGCGATATTAAGTAGTTAATGAATCAATTTTAGTAGGGGTGAACCCTACTAAAATTACTTATGGTATCTTTCTAGAAGGAGGAAATTTCTATGGAAGTAAAAAATAAAAAATCGCTTTTAATAAGTATATTGGCCGCCGCTTTCTCAATTATTTTTATTTATCAGGCTGCCTTCGGTTTTTGGCAAGTGCAATACACGCGTGGACTGTATATTTGGTTCGCTTTAATACTGGCTTTTTTAATCAATCCAAACAGAAAAAAAGAAGCAACTCTGACAGTGAAGATTCTGGATTATGTCATGATATTGTTATCTACAGCGACAATCGTTTATTTTGTTGTCAACTTCGATAAGTTCACGACCAATGCCGGAATTCCGTTAACAACAATTGAATTGGCGATGGGAATCCTAGCGGTTTTTCTGGTTCTTGAGGCCAGTCGTCGAACGGTCGGAAGTGCTTTAGCTATTATTGCCCTGGTTTTCATTGCCTATACTTACTTCGGACAATACATGCCAACCGTGATTTACCATCGCGGATACAGTATTAATCGCATTATAAGTGTTATGTATGCAAGTACGGAAGGTATCTTTGGTTCGGTCGTCTATGTATTCTCCACATTTATCTTTCTGTTTGTTATTTTCGGAAGCTTTATAAAAGCATCCGGTGCCGGTGATTTCTTTGTTGAACTTTCCAAAGCTGCGGTCGGACGGTTTACCGGAGGAGCAGGGCAGACCGCCGTTGTGTCATCATGGTTGTTAGGATCAGTCTTAGGATCTTCCACAGCCAACACGGCTATTACCGGTTCTGTTACGATTCCAATGATGTTATCTCGTGGATATAAACCGCATGTTGCGGCAGCGATTGAAGCTGTTGTTTCCATCGGCGGACAGTTTATGCCACCGGTTATGGGTGCAGCCGCATTCCTTATGGCCGCATTTGTCGGTGTACCTTATCTGACCATTGCAATGGCTGGATTATTGCCTGCGCTACTATTCTTCTTTAGTATGGTATTTATGGTGTATCTTGAAGCAAAACGTACAGGACTTAAAGGTATTCCGGTGGAAGAACTGCCGAATGCCTGGGATGTCTTTAAAAAGGGCTGGTACTTCTTACTGCCTATCGGCGTCATCATTTACTTCTTAGCTAATGGCTTCTCACCTTCGATGGCCGGCTTCTGGGCAATCGTAAGTTGCTACTTAGCTTCATTGATTAGAAAAGAAACGCGCATGTCCCTTCAAGATTTATTCAATGCATTGGCCGATGGCGGAAAAAGCTCACTCGCTTTGGCTACGACTGCCGGCGCTGTTGGTATCTTGGTTGCTGCGATTTCATTGCCTGGCCTAGGAATGAAGTTCAGTTCAATCATTATCGAACTGGCCAATGGTAATTTACCAATCGCATTGTTATTGGTTATGGCAGCAAGCTTTGTCTTGGGTATGGGTATGAATGTATCCTCGGCTTACTTAGTTCTTGTAACTCTAGCTGCACCAGCGTTGGTTTCCATGGGAGTTCCTCTATTAACCGCTCACTTCTTCGTCTTCTGGACCAGTCAGTTATCTGTTATCACACCGCCTGTTTGTCTGTCGGCCTATGTGGCCGCGGCTATTGCCGGTGCGGATACGTGGAAAACCGGTTGGTACTCCTTGCGAATGGGTCTGTCCATTTACTACGTACCACTAATGTTTGTCTATATTCCTTATCTGTTATGGGTTGGTGAACCAGGTCAAATCTTCTGGGCGTTTACAACCAGTTTGGTTGGCGTTCTGGCGTTCTCAGCTGTCATGCAAGGATACCTGTTAACATTAACCAACTATCTTGACAGAGCACTGCTAATTGTCGCCTCTATCTTACTGATCCTCTCGGGATTAACTACAGATATGATCGGCTTTGGATTGATCATATTGGTCGCTTTAATGCAAATTGCGCGCAAGAAGAAACAAGGACCATTAGTTACTACATAAAAAACGACTTACATCACGCAAGTCGTTAAAATCCTCTAGTCTGCCCTCGAAAGGGGGCATTTTTATTTTCCAGATACTCATCGATTCCCGGACCTTTCAGATTCCTCAATCGCCATAATCCATAGACATAACTTAATGTCAGTACCGCGATGGTCACAGGCAATCCCATGATTGTATTTGCCCATACCAAGGCATCCACATTTTCCGAAGTATATAATGTTACTTGGATGAATGTTCGAATAAGGAAGAATAAAGACCACATGTAAGTGACTTCCCGATAGGCAGGTTTGATATCGTTGCGCCAAAACCAGTCCAACGTCCATCCTCTGGCTAAATGACTGGCATAAGCCGCTAGAGGTTTATCAATGATTAACGTCACAACGGTTATAATAAGCACAAACGCATTGGTTACGATTCCCGGTAGAAAGTAATTGGTCGCATTTTTAGCTAAAAACGCAAAGCCGCCTGCCAACAAGATTCCCAGTGAACCACCAATGGCATATAGTCCGGATTGTTTTCGTACCAGTCGATAAATACCGAATGTTGCGGATAAGATCAGAGCAACGATGATGGCTGTTGTCAGTCCGAACACTGAATTGACTATGACAAAAATTAGTGGAGGAATAATAGCGTCTAAGGTTTTTCCGGAAAGTACCGATGTAAGTTCTTCCAGAATTTCTTTTCCCTTATTCATACTAGTTTATTTTTACGAGCACCCAAGAAAAATGTGAGCCAATCATTTTTGCTTGTTAAAAATGCGTAGAGCACATAAACAGCGCCGGTAAAGAATCCCAAGACCATCATCGCAATAATCCACAGAATTGATATTAGCAGATTGCTTTCTCTGAAGTATATCCACATGGAGAATAAGACAAATCCCGTGTAAAGATCGACTAAAGATACGATCCCCCACGGATTCGACAGAATCAATGCTCCATCCGCCCCGAAATCTCCGACTGTAAATCCATAAATCAACGCGGCTGTCATAGCCAAAACTCCAATGATAGCCATAGTTTTTCCGATTTTCATATATTTCTCTCCCATTTAAATTTTATACAATTTAATATATTTTTATTGTATACCTTTTCAAAGCGAGTTGCACTCTTTTCGCATCTGTAATTGACATTGTCTGATCAAATGTTGATAATGAAAACAGTGAACAGGGGGAACATTATGGAACTGAATGAACTATACGCGCAATTCAATGAAGAACTGCGATTAAATAAGAATCGGTCGAGTCGAGTTGAATTTTATACGACGCTTAATTTTATTAAAAAGTATATAAAAGCAGGCGATCGGGTGTTAGATATTGGGGCTGGAACCGGCGTGTATACAAAATTACTGGCTGATCTTGGACATCATGTCACTGCTGTTGAGCTGGCAAAACCCAATGTCATAAAAATGATGAATTCACTATATATGTTGCCGAATGTCCATATCCATGAGGGAAATGCTCTTGATTTATCGATGTGCGAAGATCAAAGTTACGATTTGGTACTTTGCTTAGGCCCGCTTTATCACTTATCCTCAGTCACAGATAAGATGAAGTGTGTTCAAGAAGCTAAAAGAGTGTGTAAAAAAGATGGTATTATCTTCTTCGCATATATCAGTAATGATATGGTTTTCGTGACGGAGACAATGCTCTATAATTCGATGTTTCTTAACAGTGACCACTATGAGACTCCATTCAAAGTTAAGGACGGTCCGTTTTGCTTTATGACCGTCGGGCAGATGCGTCAGTTGATGAAGAAGAACGGAATTGAAAAGGTCGCTCACTTCGCGGCGGATGGGCTTTCGGAATTGTTGGAAGCTAAAATCAATGCGATGTCCGAAGATCAGTTTAGGGAGTGGTTGAATTTCCACTTTCACACATGCGAAAAATCCGAGTGTCTGGGATATAGCAATCACATCGTTTATGTGGCCAAAAATGTCTAAAGGGTTGAATTAATCAACCCTTTTTCTTATAGTGCCTGTTTCAGGATATCCTTTAGTTCATCAAATGTGAGCTCTATCGGGTTTCCTTTCATACTGCTGGCATTCATCGATTTACTAATAATCTCCTCAAAATGCTCTTCTTTGACACCAAACTGACTCAAAGAGGCTACATCGAGATGTTTGCACAAATCTTCCAACCAAGCCACGCCATCCGATGCCTCCGCATTGGGATTCCCGGTTAGGATTTTTGCGACATCTCCATAACGTTGGACAGCCGGATTATTCGCGTCACGCGCATTGAGCACTTCAATGTTTTTGCGTGTAACAAAAGGTAATAATCGTGCACACACAACACCGTGAGGTATAGGATACATACCGCCTAAGACCCCCGCAAAGCCATGGACAGCGCCTAACTTCGCATTGGCCAGTGCTACACCGCCAAACAGACTGGCAATCGCCATGTCCTCTCTGGCGTCGATATCATCGCCTTGATCATAGGCTTTCTTGAGGGAACGGGCGGCCCGTGTCAAACCTTCTTTCGCAAATGCATCCGTGATCGGGTTGGCCATTTTGGAAACATAAGGTTCCAATACTTGGGTCAACGCATCCAATCCGGTACTTGCGGTCACATCTTTCGGAACACTGACGGTCAGTTGGGGATCAAGCAAAACGACATCCGGCAACATATACGGACTGCGAATGCTAACCTTCACTTTATGTTCGGCCGACAAGATAGTGGCGTTTTTGGTGGCTTCCGCACCGGTGCCCGATGTTGTCGGAACTGCGATAAACGGCAGTGATTTCTTACTTACCGCAACACCGTTTCCAATAACTTCCAAATAGTCCATGATGTCATTGGTGTTGGTCATTAAGGCCGCAATGGTTTTACCGCTGTCCAATACACTGCCACCGCCGATCGCAATGACTACTTCGCATTGATTCTTTCGCGAAATTGCCAATATTTCATTGATGGATTCAACACTGGGTTCGCCTTTAACATTGACCGGTGTTACGATACAACTTTCATTATTCAAATACTCAATTGCTCTTTTTGTGTCATCCGAGGCCAATCGTCCTACCAGTAATACACGTTGCCCAAATGATTTGGCTAATTTACCGATTTGTTTTAATCCGTCGCGTTCAACGATGATTCGGCTGGCCGTCATAAATTCAAATTTCATGATCAAACCTCCTGTTTTCTTAATTATAACGCAAAAAGCAATCGTTGTTATCGATATTGCTAACAAACATTGAACCTTTATCCATAGAGTGTATAATAATATCAAATACATAGGAGGTGTCTTATGGCAAGTCGGACATTCATCATGTTAAAGCCGGACGCAATTGAAAAGAATTTGGAAGGTGACATTCTCGCTTTCTTTAAGGACTATGGAATTGAGGTCGTTCGTTGGGATACAGTCATTGTTGATGAGCCATTAATCATCAATCATTATCAGGAAGTTATCGATAAGTTAAATATGCCCGATTTTCCCAATCGAATCCGTACGTATTTCGTTGGTAAAACGGTTCGTATTTTTGAAATGGAATCCAAAGAGAATAATATTGTCGCTAAAGTGCGCGAACTGGTTGGCGCAACCGATCCGTCAAAAGCGGGTTCAGATACAATCCGAGGGAAGTACAGTGATGACTCGATGGATTTAGCCAAAGAGCAACAGCGACTCGTCCATAATCTGATCCATGCTTCGGACAGTGATGAGAACGCTCAGAAAGAAATAGATTTGTGGTTTGATCGATGAGAGATGTAATCATAATCGGAGGTGGTCCGGCCGGATCGACGCTGGCTCGACTTATCGGTAAAGACTTCAATGTTTTGTTAATTGATAAGAAGAGTAGTGATGAATCGAAGACATCTTTCAAAAAACCGTGTGGCGGACTGATTGCTCCGGATGCTCAACGGGCTTTGGCCCGGTTTCAGCTACAGATTCCCACGGATGTACTGGCAAATCCGCAAATCTTCGCTGTAAAAACGATTGATCTTCAATCCAGACTCATCACACATTACCAACGTTTCTATCTGAATGTAAATCGATATCGATTTGACCGTTGGTTGCAATCTCTGGTCGGTGATGCGGATATCATCGAAGATGCACGGGTGACCACTATCAAGAAATTAAACGATAACTATCAGGTTACATATGTTAAGGATGGAATTGAGCAAGTTGAACACGCAAGGATGATTGTAGGAGCTGATGGCGCAGATTCGATTGTTCGAAAAACGTTTTTCAACAGAAAAATACGACAGTACATGGCAATTCAACAGTTCTTCAATGCATCCGATATAAAACCGTTATACGCTTCGCTTTTCGATCACACGTTGACAGATAGTTACGGTTGGGGCTTGGTTAAAGATGGCGAACTTATCTTTGGGGCAGCGCTACCCCTTCAAAACAGCCGAAAGATTTTTGAAGTATTAAAGGACCGAAGTGCCGTTCATAGCTTTGATTTCAGTAATCCTCTGAACACCGAAGCTTGTCTGGTCAATTCACCGCGATCCATTAGGGAAATTGAGTGTGGATCCGATCATGTATTCTTGATCGGTGAAGCCGCCGGATTCATCAGTCCAAGTTCACTGGAAGGTATCAGTTATGCGATGGATAGTGCGTTGGCATTGGCGCAGGCTATGAAGAAAAAGAATGTTATTAAATATTATAAAGTAAAGTGTGGAAAAATTAAGATGAAGATACTTCTTAAGCAATTGAAAAGTATCGTACTATATACGCCGATTTTAAGAAAGTTGGTTATGTTGAGTAAATTGGATTCCATCAATCTGGTGGAATAAGGGGAGGAAGCCATGCAAATATCAGAGTCCTACGCGACGGTTATCAATGTTACATTCATTTTTTTACTCATTGGATTTGGTATTTATGGCTATTTCAGGGGACTGTTTAAACAAGGCTTAGACCTGGTATCTATGCTTATCGTTGCTTGGTTAGCCACACTTTTGGGACCTTTATTTGCTAAGAATGTCAATCTGGTAGGTGATCTGAATGTAAGTGAAGTATCCGTGATTTCCAGTATTGTCAGAAATGTTGTTAACAGCACGGTTTGGGTCATTGTTATTTTTATTGTATTGATGATTTTGATTGGAATCGTTCGAATCATAGCTTTTCGACACATTCAAAAACCATGGAATGCAAATATTGATCGATTGGGCGGCGTTGCATTATCTGTCTCAGTTCCGATACTTATCGGAATACTGATCATATCCGTGCTCTCTTTACCTGTTTTTACCAACGGAAAAGAAATCATATCTTCCTCGGTGTTATCACCGTTGTCACCGATTGGTGAAAGTGTATCAAATACAATTGTAAGTAATGTTGATCCGGACGGTCTGCTTGAAAAAATAACTGCGGGTGAAGAGTTGAATGAAGAAGATTCGGATTCACTGGTGGACATTTTGATTCGCATTGGAATTCCGGAAGAAATTGCTACGATACTGGCGAAAGCCTATACCGGCATCGAAGTGACTGCGGATGATATGAGTAAAGTAAAAACATGGATTATGTCCAAAGGTTATTCGGAAGAAGACATTCGTAACATGTTGAAAGAAGTCGGCTTAAGTGATGATCAGATTGATGAAATCATGAATGAATATAACAACTGAGGTCTTCGGACCTTTTTTTTAGTATAAATCATATGGCGACTATTTATTCAAATATTAATTATACTAATAATTTGACAAATTATTAGTATTAGTATATAATTTAAGAGTGTCACTAGTGACTGGTCAAATTCCTTCGGGTTTATATATATTAATCAGTGGTTAATTTAGAATAATTGATTAGGCTAAACGAAAGATATACCAATATATGAACTTAACTCGTTACACACACCACAGAATAACAGTGAGCGCTTAAGCAATATTGGTCTGAAAATTAAAAAATCAGAATCCCAACCTTACCGATTTCATCAAAAAAATAACCGAAGGAATTTGACATCTAGAATACACAACATGGCAGCGGGAATATAAAAGATGCTGACAATGACGTAATCCACAAACTTTCACAATGAGATTCGAATATACAGTTCTTATATTATAAAAAATGTACTGAAATAGTACGAAAGGCAGACCTTATGAATAACAATCAAGAAACACGTCATACGACTACAGAAGGCAATATGGGCAGAAGAATTACATTGGTAATATTCAGTGTAATTGAAGCCCTCCTTGCTTTCAGATTTTTCTTTAAATTGATAGGTGCAAACGCAAGTAATGTGTTCGTGAACGGAATTTATTCCTTTACTCAATTCTTCGTGGGAATCTTTGAAGGAATCTTCTCAACAGCAACTACTCCAGGAGCAGAAACTGAAGCCATTTTTGAACCAGCGACGCTGATTGCAATCATCGTTGTTGCATTAATTGCTTGGGCAATTATGAAACTGATGCCGACAAGCTCGACCAGTCAAGTTCAAAGATCTCAAGTCAGCACAGGAAATACGGAAGTTACTTCGAATGTTCCGAATCAGTATCAGAACAATCAAGTAAGAAATACGGACGCACATCAAGTCAGTCCGGAAGTCAATCCAAACAATCCGAATCCTCAAGTCAGAAATTCGGATGGTACTTTAGTTAATCAGGAAGTCAATCCTGAAAATCCTGAAGTTAAAACGAATTATCCTAATCAAAATCAATAAGTAATCGAATCCTCAATTTGTAGAAAATACTCGTGGAGCGGATGATAGACCGTACCGTAAAGGTATGGAATAAAAAACCTTTGGAAGATCGTCAAGAATGACGATCTTTTATATAGGTTAGAGTTTATGTTGAAAAGTATAGGAAATCATTAAGTCGAATCAATTGCAATTCTTGTTCTGTTACACCATAATCAACTTGAGGTGATTGTAATGGACTATACGCTTCAGCATCCGGAAATATATGAAATCATGGACTCGAAAACCAATCGGATCTTTTATGGCTGTGATCAAGATTGGTATACGACCAAATGGCAACAATTATCAGGGTGCGGTCCGACCGTAGCAACCAACATGGTTATCTATATATTAAAGAAACAATTTACAACCCGATTAGAATATGTCCAACTGATGAGAGATGTGCGTAAGTACGTAACACCGAAAATAGGTGGAGTTAACCGAACGAGCATCTACTATCGAGGGCTTAGCCGATATTTTTCTAATAGTGATTGGTCAATGGATTTTCGTTATCTCAATGTGCCTAAAAAGTCACAACGTCCGAGTTTCGATCAGATAACCGTGTTTATCAACTACGCCTTAGAACATGACAGTCCGATTGCTTTTCTCAATCTTCACAACGGCAAAGTAAAGAATCTTGAAGCATGGCATTGGACGTTGATCATCGAAAGTCATTTGGATAATGAAAACGACCATACCATGGTCACGATTTTGGATAATGGCGAAAAGAAAACCATCGACTTAAAGCTGTGGTATGAATCCACAAACAACGATGGCGGGTTTGTATATTTTGAAAATGTACTATTAAACGAAAACACCATGAACCATCGTCTTTAATACCTGCAATTCCTTAATCTCTTGCGTAGGAATCGTAAAGATATCATCCGACAATACAATTAAATCCGCAAAGTGTCCGGTCATCAACCGGCCTTTTTGTTGTTCCTCAAAGCTTGCATAAGCACCTTCGACTGTGTAATTGTCTATAGCTGTAAATACATCTACTTTTTCCTTTGGATTATAACCAACAGATGGATAACTCATAAGATCTTGACGATTGACAGCACAATGGATTCCTTCGAACACATTGAAATCCTCCACCGGAGCATCACTTCCATAACTGACATGAATCCCTAGGTCTTCCATGGTCTTGAATGCATAACTGCTTGAGGCCAGTTGTTTGCCTACCCGATCTTCAACGATATGCAAATCAGCATGCAAGAAGATGGGTTGTACCAGAGCCAGTACATCAAGATCGCTCATTCGCTGAAGAATATCGTGATCGGTAATCTGACAGTGAATGATCCCATGGCGTAGTGATTTGCCCAAATCAATCACTTTCGCATACGCATTCAACACATTCTCCATGGCTCCATCACCGATTGCATGTGCAACCACTTGCATCCCCAGATCCGTAGCTGTTTGAACATACTCATCAATCTGTTCGGGTGTCATACAGGCAATTCCACGTGTAGATACATCATCTGCGTACGGAGTTCTCATAAGTGCAGTACGCGCTCCTAAAGAGCCATCCGTGAATATTTTCAAAGGTCCATAACGTAAGAAATCCGTACTTTTAAATCCCTTAGCAACGCTTGCTTTTAAGATTTCCGGAGTGTTGTAACAAATTTGATGATTGATACGAACGGTCGGTCGTTCTGAAGCATACTGAACATACGCTTGTTCGATGATTTTTGAGTTTTCATCTCCCATATGAAGATCATTGGTTGAAACCGAAGTGATACCTCGCTGGTTAGCAATCTTGGCAATCTGCTCGATCTGCTTTTTAACATCTTCAACCGTCAGACGCGGCTTTAAACATTCCAAAAGATCGATGGCATTCTCCGTAAACAGTCCATTCGGAAGACCATCTTCACCAACCAAAATTTCACCACCTTCAACAATTCCAGATTCATTGATATTGGCTAGCTCAAGGGCTTTGCTGTTACAAACGGCAACGTGACCGCAAGCTCGTCCCAAGACGATTGGAATATCCACAGATATTTTATCTATGTCATCTTTTGTTAACATCCGTTTCTCACCGACAAACTGATTCTGATTCCAGCCCCGACCCCACAGATAACCGCTGTGATGCGGATGTTGACGCAAGTAATCTCTTCCCTTTTCAATCACTTCCTCAACCGAAGTACTTCCATATACATTGACCGATGCCATCGTAACACCGTGATAGTAAAAGTGCAGGTGACTGTCATTGAATCCGGGAACCACGGTTGAGTCCATTAAATCGATGATATCAGTACCATCTTCATACAACATCAATATTTTTTCACTCGAACCGGTTTTAGTTATGACTCCATCCTCAATTAAAAGAGCTTCACAAAATTTTCCTTTTTCCTGATATATTTTCCCGCTGTGCAAAATTGTTCTCATCGTATCACTCCTATTGTGGATAGTATATCAAAAAAAGAATCACCTGACATGATTCTCTATATCGTATATTGATAATTTCGTCTTATGGTTACTTCACCACTGTTAAGCGTAACTGTTGATCCATCACTTCGAACCGCAATACACGCACCATTTTCGTCGATATCCTTGATGACAGCCAAATAGCTTTCGTTATTAACGGTAACCGTCACAGGTACATGCAAGATATTACTATATTGTTTATATCGCTTGATCAGATATGGATGATTAAGGTTCTTATACCAATAGTC
Source organism: Erysipelotrichaceae bacterium (assembly GCA_030694975.1). Taxonomy (GTDB): domain Bacteria; phylum Bacillota_I; class Bacilli_A; order Erysipelotrichales; family Erysipelotrichaceae; genus UBA2227. Next base: position 79,198 of record JAUYTU010000019.1, read on the forward strand.
AAATCGATTTAAAAAGGCGATGATCAATTCGTTACGCGTGTTTTTACGTTGCGTGAAGTCCTCAATACTACCCGCAATTTCGACAAGGGATTCATCAAACTCTTGATTGAAAACATTAAGTCCTAAACCAACAACCATGGTCTCAACATTTCCCGAATGAATATCCACACCGGCTTCACACAAGATACCGCCAATCTTTTTTTGTTCGATCATCAGATCGTTGACCCACTTGATCCCCGGTTTTACACTGAAAGTCAGTTCAATGGCCTCAGCGCATGCGACCGCGGTAGCACTGGTGATTTTAAGAGCTTGATTGACCGGTAGTTGTGGAGTAAGAAATATTGATAAATAGATGCCTTTGCCTTTTTCGGAATGGAAACTGCGACCGTTACGTCCTTTTCCTCGAGTTTGTTCATCCGCAATCATGACCACGCCTTCTTTTATTGAATGTTGGATGGCTTTTAGATCATCGTTTGTGGATTCAGTGGTTTCCTTAACCTTTACTGTATGATAAAAAGCTGTGACATTCTTTCGGATGTAACTTTCACCCAAGACATCACTGTTTTTAATTCGATAGCCGACTTTGGGATGAGATTCAATATCCACCCCTTGTTTGCGCAACTGGTTGATCGCTTTATTGACCGTTGTCCGTGACACATTAAGCACTTTCGCTAAGGCTTCACCCGATACAAACGTATTTTTAGCCTCGATCAGTGCTGACTTGATTTTCTCTTTTACCATAATTCCTCAACTCATTGTAAACCATGTTTACGACTCAAGTTTACAATAAAAAAGGCGAAAATTCAAAGAATTCATACAAAACCAAAATGAAAGCGATTACAACAATCGTAAAGCCGGGTTTTCACAGGAATTTCACAGAAACAATATTTACTTTGATATTCAAAGTGGTTATACTTGCCCATATGCTTAAACGAGCATTTGGAGGTATAAACATGTTTGAAGAGATTAAAAAAGTATTAGTTGACGCCATCAATGTGGATGAATCATTGATCACACTTAACGCAAAATTAAAAGAAGATTTAGGGATCGATTCCTTATCCGCCGTTGAACTGGCACTTGAACTTGAATCCGCATTTGACGTAAGAATCGAAGATGCTGAGCTTGTCAAATTGCTCACCGTTCAAGACATCGTCGATACAATCAGCGCGAAAAAAGCGGCTTAAGCCAGGGGTTGCCTTGGCTTTTTTCAAAGGAGTACTATGAAAATTGAAAATATCGAGCAAATCATTAAGCTATTCGAGCGTTCCACCGTTTCTAAGATGGAAATCGAGTCCGGTGATTTAAAAATCAAACTGGAAAAAGATTCCGGCGAAACCGGGAACTATGTACGGATACCCAATGTATCATCCCCAACATTGGTCGTTGAACCTGACTCCGACACCCTAGTCAAAGCGCCGCTGGTCGGAACTTTTTACGGTGCGGTCAATCCCCAATCTGCGCCGTTTGTTCAAATCGGTGAGTTTGTTTCCGCGGGAACCGTGCTTTGTCTGATCGAAGCAATGAAAGTCATGAATGAAATCAAAGCACCGGTCGAGGGTGTGGTTTTGGAAATCCTTGGACGCAACGGCGAAATGGTCGCCTATGATCAACCGCTGATACGCTTGGGTGAGTCGACATGATTAAGAAGATTCTCATCGCCAATCGCGGTGAAATCGCCGTTCGCATTATTCGCAGTTGTAAAGACATGGGCATTGAAACGGTTGCGGTATATTCAACGGCTGATGCCGACGCTTTGCACGTTCAACTGGCGGATGAAGCGGTTTGTATCGGAGCTCCTTCCGCAAAAGACAGTTACCTCAACACCAACAATGTTTTGAGTGCGGCACTCTTAACCGGAAGCGATGCCATTCATCCGGGATTCGGGTTTCTATCGGAAAACGCAGCCTTCGCCCGTTTGGTCGAAGATTGCGGATTGATCTTTATCGGACCCAACAGTGATGTCATTGAACTGATGGGCAATAAGATCAATGCCCGTCGTAAGATGATCGAAGCGGGTGTTCCGGTCATTCCGGGATCGATTGGCGCAATTGAAAGTATCGATGAAGGAATAAATATAGCGAAAAGTATCGGTTATCCGCTGATGATCAAGGCGGCAGCCGGTGGCGGGGGACGCGGAATCCGGATCGTCCTAGATGATTCGCAGTTTCGCGCTGTATTTGATACTTTGCGTCAAGAAGCAAAGAACAATTTCGGTGACGACACGGTTTACATAGAAAAGCTGTTTGTTGATCCTAAACATATTGAAGTACAAATCTTAGCGGATAAACATGGCACGGTGCTGCACTTGTTTGAACGGGACTGCTCGTTTCAACGCCGCCATCAAAAGGTCATCGAAGAAGCTCCTTGCCACATGTTATCCAATGAACAACGCATTAAAATCTGTGAAGACGCTGTTAAAGTCGCTCAGGCTGTTGGTTATGACAGTGTCGGAACCGTTGAATTCTTATTTGACCAACACCAAAATCACTATTTTATGGAAATGAACACACGCATCCAAGTGGAGCACCCGATTACCGAAATGATTACCGGTGTCGACTTGATTCGTAACATGATTCGCAGTGCGGAGAATGTCAAACTACCAATGTCTCAGGAAGACATCGTCATTCGCGGTCATGCGATTGAATGTCGGATCAATGCGGAAGATATGCGCAGAGATTTCGCTCCCAGTGGCGGTAAGATCGATTTCTATCATCCACCCGGCGGAAAAGATGTTCGTATCGACTCTGCAATTTATAACGGTTATGTGATTCCGCCGTTTTATGATTCAATGATCATGAAACTCATTACGTATGGAGATACGCGGTTGGCTGCGATCAAAAAAATGCGCAGTGCTCTAGAAGAACTGATTATTGACGGAGTAACGACCAACATTGAGTTTCACTATATGACCATGCATCATAGCACCTTCATCGAAGGTAAGTATACGACCGGATTTGCCCAAGAGTGGATAAAGGAGTTGAAAGAACGTGAATCATTTATTTAAAAAACGCAAGGAACAACTCGGCTTCTTTCAAGGTCTTTTGTCAAAACCGAAATCTGTTAATATTCCACGAGAATTTAACGAATCCGCGATCATGGTATGTGATTCGTGTGGCGGGGCAAGCAGTAAGAAAGATATGGCAAGCAATCTCTTTGTCTGTCCATCATGCAACTATCATTTAAAGCTGACACCGCAACAACGTCTGTATCAACTCATTGATGAGAACAGTTTTCGCGAAACCAATCGTAAAATGAGCAGCACATCGGTTGCGCTTTTTCCGGGTTATTTAGATAAGTACAATAAGAACGTTGAAAATACCGGTAACCTGGAGGCTGTGGTGTGCGGTGTCGCTACGATTGGCGGTAATAAAACGGCGATTGCTATTCTTGATGCTCACTTTATGATGGGATCGATGGGTTCCGTGGTCGGTGAGAAGATTACCCGACTCATTGAACTTGCGGATCGCAAGAAACTGCCATTAATCATTTTCTCAGCTTCAGGGGGTGCCCGTATGCAAGAGGGAATCAACTCACTGATGCAAATGGCCAAAACCAGTGCGGCGTTGGCACACTTTGGGGACAATGGCGGATTTTATATCTCCGTACTCACACATCCGACCACTGGCGGTGTATCTGCTAGTTTTGCGATGCTGGGTGATATAATCCTTGCGGAACCGGGAGCATTAATTGGCTTTGCGGGTCGGCGAGTCATCGAAAAAACCGTCAACGAAAAACTTCCGGACAATTTCCAAACGGCGGAGTTTATTAAGGAAAAGGGATTTGTGGATCGTATCGTTGCCCGTAAGCAATTGCGAAACACCTTGATTACACTGCTTGAATATCATAAGGAGGCATCGATATGAGCCATTTAACCGCTTGGGATCGTATATGCATTGCCCGCAGTCAGAACCGCCCGAAAAGCAGAGATATTTTGCCAAAGCTTTTTGAGGATATCATTGAACTTTACGGGGATCGCTGTTATGGGGATGATGCGGCGTTGATTGGTGCGATCGGTCGCTTCGAGGGAATGCCAGTCACGATTTTGGCGCAGAGCAAAGGTCGTGATTTACAAGAAAATCTGGCGTGCAACTTTGGCATGATGAATCCTGAAGGATATCGTAAGGCCATGCGCTTAGCGAAGCAAGCCGAGAAATTTCATCGTCCGATCATTACCATCATTGATACGGCCGGCGCATTTCCGGGCAAAGGTGCGGAAGAACGCGGGCAAGCCGAAGCGATTGCTTCCAGTTTAAAAATGTTTGCGACGATTCAAACGCCGGTCCTTGCGATCGTGCTTTCCGAAGGGGGCAGTGGCGGGGCGTTGGCACTGAGCGTTGCGGATCGGATCTATATGATGGAAAATGCCGTGTATTCTATTTTGTCGTGCGAAGGGTTTGCAAGTATTTTATGGAAAGATGAAACCCGTGCCAAAGAAGCAGCGGAACTGATGGAGTGTACGTCCATCGACTTAGCGAAAAAGGGAATTATTGATGGAATCATCACGGAACCGGAGGGCGGCTTTGATCATCAGAGCGATGAAGTGTACGGTCAAATTCGTTCCATCATTCGCCGCGAGTTGAATATATTAACGAAAATACGCGTGAAGAATCTGGTGCAACAGCGCTATGAAAAGTTTCGCGCCATGGGAAATGTATGAATAAATATGTAAAAATTAAGGGTATGGGTTATGCTACGGCGCAACGCCGCGTTGACAATAATGATTTCACTTGGTTGGATACCAGTGATGAGTGGATTACATCGCGTACCGGCATTAACAGTCGCTACGTAACGGAGACGGAGAACACGTCTGACCTGGCCTTTCGAGCCGCATTATTGGCAATAAAAGACGCCAATATTGACAAGCGTGATATCGACACGATCATCGTCGCTACCTTTACACCGGATATGTTAACGCCCAGTGTAGCATCCATTTTACAGGCAAAACTGGGATTAAACGATTGTCCGATCATGGCATTTGACTTAAACTCCGCCTGTACCGGATTTGTGATGGCTTTTCAAACGGTCAGTGCTTTCATTGAGACCGGACGTACAAAGACGGCGTTGATTGTCGGAGCTGAAACCTTAAGTAAAGTCATGGATTGGCGGGATCGGGGTACGTGTGTGTTGTTTGGGGATGGTGCAGGAGCGTTTGTCTGTACCAATCAAGGAAATGAAAGTGTTGTTGCTCATTTTGCGAACAGTCGCGGCGATTTGGAAGATGTATTGAGTGCTGAGGGATTGAAACTTCAGGATATATCCGATGCGCAGCCGTTAACCAGTGGCACACTGAAAATGCAGGGCCAAGCCGTCTTTCGATTTGCAGTGGATGCAATCAGTGATGGCATCCGTCAAGTCATCGAACATTCGAAAATATCTTTGGATCAGATCGATTATATTATCCCGCATCAGGCGAATTTGCGTATCATTGCGCATGTCGCTTCGAAGATGAAAATTCCCCAAGAGAAGTTCATTACCAATCTGGAAAGATTTGGTAATACTTCCGCAGCTTCTATTCCGATTGCGATGGCAGAAGCGAAGGCAAATGGTATACTTAAAGAAGGACAAAGAATCATTATGGTCGGATTTGGGGCGGGTTTAACCTGGGCCGCATCCACCGTAGAACTGTAAAGGAGCGACTATGCTATTAAATGAAATTTTGAAAATAAAGTACCCCATCGTTCAAGGGGCGATGGCCAATATAGCGACCGCAGAGTTTGCGTCGGCAGTTTCTAATGCCGGTGCTTTGGGCGTGATTGCGACCGGAGCGATGAATCCTCAACAAGTGGAAGAAGCGGTTGCGCGTTGTCGCAGTCTGACAGACAAACCATTTGGAGTCAATGTCATGATGATGAATCATCACAGTCCTGAGATCTTTGAAGTGCTCTATCGGTTGAAACCGGCCGTCGTTACCACCGGAGCCGGAAATCCGGGTCCCTATATGGCAAAACTGAAGGAAGCAGGGATTTTTGTGATTCCGGTGGTTCCGACAGTTTCTCTGGCCATCCGTATGCAACAGGCCGGTGCGGATATGGTCATTGTTGAAGGTACGGAAGCCGGCGGTCATGTCGGCGAAATGACGACGATGGCGTTGGTTCCTCAAGCGGTGGACAGTCTCAATATTCCGGTCATAGCTGCCGGAGGCATTGGGGATGGACGCGGATTTGCTTCAGCACTCATGTTAGGTGCGATCGGCGTTCAGATGGGTACGTTGCTGCTTGCCAGTGAAGAATGTCCGATCCATGAGAATTATAAAAATGCTGTACTTAAGGCTAAGGATAGCGATACCGTTGTTACGGGCAGAAGTGTTTCGGCGCCGGTGCGGATCATGCGCAATCCGATGTCTCAGGAGTATTTGCGTTTGGAAAAAGAAGGCGCAACCAAAGATGAACTTGAAAAACTCACGTTGGGTTCATTGCGTAAAGCAGTGTTTGACGGGGATGTCAAAAACGGTTCTGTCATGATGGGGCAGATTGCCGGGATGATCAAGGAGGTCAGACCGTTAAAACAAATATTTGAAGATATTATCTTGGATGCCAAGCAACAGCTTCCCAAACTCCAAGGAAAGTTGGATCAGTTATGAAATCAGTACAATTAGGAAATCTGACTCTGGATATTCCCATCATTCAAGGGGGTATGGGTATCGGAGTTTCACTGGGAAATCTGGCGGGTCATGTGATGAAAGAAGGCGGAATGGGTGTTATTTCGGCGGCTCAACCGGGCTTTGATAATCCCAACTTTGCCAGAAATCCGTTTGAATCAAATATTGAGGCACTAAGAAATGAAATTAAAAAGGCAAGAGATATTGCCAAGGGTAAAGGACTGTTAGGTGTTAATATCATGGTTGCGGGAGAGCGTTATGATGAATATGCCAAAGCCATTGCGCATTTGGATATTGATGCGATTATTTCCGGAGCCGGACTTCCGCTTAATTTGCCGGAAATGGTCGAAGGATCAAAAGCTTTGATAGCCCCAATCGTTTCCAGCGGTAAAGCCGCCTCTCTTTTATGCAAACGTTGGATCAGTCGTTATAACCGTTTGCCGGATTTCATCGTCATTGAAGGTCCGTTGGCCGGAGGTCATTTAGGATTCTCTTGGGATCAAATCCGAAACAATCAGTTACCGGATTTGAAAGTGATTTTGGCGGATGTCATCGAGCAGATGAAGGCATTTGGTAAGAAAGTACCACTGTTTGCGGCGGGGGGCATATATACCGGCAAGGACATTGCGGAAGTGATGGACTTGGGTGCGGATGGTGTACAAATGGGGACGCGGTTTATTGCGACCCATGAGTGTGATGCTCACCAGAACTTTAAGCAAGTCTTGTTGGATGCCAAAGCAGAAGATATTGATTATGTGATCAGTCCTTCCGGATTTCCGGGCAGAGGGATTCAAAATACGTTTATTAAGAAGCTAACTGCGGAAGGGAAGATTGCGGTCCGACGTTGTGTCAATTGCTTGAAGCCGTGTAATCCAGCCAATACGCCCTATTGCATCACCGACGCTTTGATTGAAGCGGTTAAGGGAAATGTTGAGGAGGGTTTGGTATTTACCGGTTCCAATGGCTATCGCCTTGATAAGCTTACAAGTGTTCACGAACTTATGGATGAATTAATTGAAGAGGCGAAGAGGTGTCTAAAATGAAAATAGCCTTTCTGTTTGCCGGTCAAGGCGTTCAAAAAGTTGGAATGGGTGCGGATGTTTATCTGAAGTTTCCAGCTTCAAGAAAAGTATATGATGCGGTAGATTTGGATTTTGACTTAAAGAAACTGTGTTTCGATGGTCCGCAGGATCAACTCAATGATACCAACTTTACGCAGAGCTGTTTGTTGGTGACATCCCTAGCCATTGCTCATGCGGCAGTATCTGAGGGTATCATTCCCAGCGCTGTTGCAGGGTTGAGTCTGGGTGAGTACTCGGCACTGACATTTGCAAAGGCGTTCACTTTGAGCGATGCGGTGAATCTGGTTCGCAAGCGCGGGCAGATTATGGCATCTGCATTACCTATTGGCACATCTTCGATGGCAGCGGTTCTTTCCGATGATATCGCTCTGATTGAGTCGGTGTGTAAAGATGAAGAAGTCAGAGCTCTAGGCGTCTGTGATGTTGCCAATAAGAACAGTGTCAATCAAACGGTCATCAGTGGTAATATCGAAGCACTTGCCAAAGCAACAGAACTTTTAATTGCCAGGGGAGTGCGACGAGTGATGCCACTCAATGTTTCAGGAGCGTTTCACAGCTCACTTCTAATAGAAGCATCCAAAGAATTAAATGTACTACTAAACAAAGTACCGATTGAAACACCTTTAATCGATGTCTATTTCAACATTTCCGGACAACCGGAGTCGGATATCATCTCCGCGTTAACCCGTCAAATTCACAGTACCGTGCAATTTGTGTCGACCATTGAGAATATGGTTAAAGACGGTGTGGATACCTTTGTGGAGATCGGTCCGGGGACGGTGTTGTCGGGATTCGTGAAGAAAATCGCCCCACAAGTGAAGGTGTTTGCGATTGAGGATGAAGCGTCAATCGTGAAGCTGAAAGGAGAACTTCGATGAGTAATTTGACAGTATTGGTGACCGGAGGAGCTTCGGGAATCGGAAAGGCTTGCGCACTCACTTTTGCTCAAGCAGGCTATAATGTCGTGGTTAATTACGGGCATTCTGAGCAGGCGGCGATAGACGTAACGAAACAATGCAGTGAACTTGGCGTAGAGGCATTTGCGGTTAAGGCGGATGTATCAAAAAAGGACGAAGTAGATGCTATGGTCGATCTGACATTGAAAACGTTTGGTTCGATTGATGTTTTGATCAATAATTCAGGCATTACGAAGGATAACTTATTATTACGTATGACCAGTGAAGATTTCTCGGATGTTCTCGATGTTAACCTATTAGGAACGTTTCACTGCATCAAATCGGTCGTTAAACCGATGATGAAAGCTCGTAAAGGCAAAATCATCAATATGGCATCCGTCATCGGACAAATTGGCAATGTCGGTCAAGCCAATTATGCGGCGTCGAAAGGCGGTATCATCGCTCTGACCAAAAGTGTAGCGCGGGAGTTGGCGTCGCGCAATGTAACATGCAATGCCATCGCTCCGGGGTTTATTCAAACCAAAATGACCGATGTGCTGAGTGATGAAGTTAAGAGTGGAATATTAGGGCAAGTGCCGTTGGCTCGTTTGGGCCAACCGGAAGAGGTAGCGAAGGTTGCTTTGTTTTTGGCAAGCGATGCCGCGAACTATATTACCGGTCAAGTCATCAATGTTGATGGCGGAATGGTTATGTGAGGTAAAATGATGCGTAGAGTTGTAATTACCGGTATGGGAGCCGTAACTCCCATCGGCAACACAGTCGAACAAATGTGGAACAGTGTACAAGAGGGTAAGTGTGGTATTGATTCAATCACCGCCTTTGATACAAGTGAATATCGCGTCAAATTGGCCGCGCAGGTCAAGGATTTGGATGTCGAACAATATTTCACCAAGCGTGATGTGAAGTTCAATGATCGTTTTACGGTGTTTGCACGAGTCGCTGCGAAACAGGCGATCGCTGATTCGCTGCTTGATCTTGAAGCGATTGATCGCAATCAACTCGGTGTGATTGTCGGATCAGGTATCGGTGGATTGGCTTCCATTGAAAATGCGAAGGATAATCTTAATGATAAAGGACCAACCCGAATTTCACCGTTTTTCATTCCGATGACCTTGATTAATCTGGCGGCCGGATCTGTGGCGATTGACGCAGGAGCGAATGGCCATTGTTCGTCGATTGTTACGGCTTGTGCCGCCGGAACCGATGCGATTGGAGTCGCCTTTCAAAAAATTCGTGATGGCTATGCGACGTGGATGATTGCGGGTGGCAGTGAAGCCTCGATTACACCGTTGGGTGTTGCGGGATTTATGGTCATGCGTGCCTTGCATGAGGGCGATGACCCTCATCATGCTTCGATTCCGTTTGATGAGAATCGTTCGGGTTTTGTCATGGGTGAGGGTTCGGCGATCGTAGTTCTCGAAGAATTATCTTCAGCGTTAGCTCGCAATGCAAAGATTTATGGTGAAATCGTGGGCTACGGTACGACGTGTGATGCTAATCATATTACGGCTCCACTCGAAGATGGTTCGATGGGTGCGATGGCGATGACGTTGGCGATTAAGGATGCCAACCTATTACCAAGTCAAGTCGATTATATCAATGCTCATGGTACCAGTACGCCGTTGAATGACAAGACTGAAACCCTTGCGGTTAAGCGGGCGTTTGGTGATCATGCTCAACAACTATGGATGAGTTCGACTAAAGCCATGACGGGGCATATGTTAGGGGCTTCCGGAGCGGTGGAGGCGATTATTTCTATCAAAGCTTTACAAGAAGGATTTATTCCGGCAACGATCAACTTGGTCAATCAAGATCCGCTCTGTGATTTGGATGTGGTGGCCAATGTTGGCAGGAAGAAGGATATTCACTATGCTATGTCAAATTCATTGGGATTTGGCGGGCATAATGCGTCCATCGTTTTGAAGAAATGGGAGGGTTAAATCATGCTTTATAATTCCGATCAGATTCAACAAATCATTCCCCATCGCTATCCGTTTCTGTTGGTCGATCAGATTCTTTCGATTGAAGATCAGAAAATCGTGGGAATCAAGGCGGTATCAGCCAATGAGATGCACTTTCTGGGTCACTTTCCGCAGAAGCATGTGATGCCCGGGGTATTGATTATGGAAGCTTTGGCTCAAACCGGAGCGGTCCTGCTTTTATCACAAGAACCATTCAAAGGAAAACTCGCTTACTTTGCGGGGATGGATAAAGTCCGTTTCAAACGTCAGGTCGTTCCGGGGGATGTCCTGCGTCTTGAGGTTGAGTTAGTCCAACAGCGCGGTGCGATTGGGTTTGCCAGTGCGAAGGCTTACGTGGGGGATCAGTTGGCAGCCAGTGGTGAACTGATGTTTGCTGTCGATTTGTCATGACGCTTTTCAATTGGTTTTTGGGAGTGTTGTTATTGATTCCGGCTCAAATCATGGGTCATGTCTTAAAGAATAAGGACTTTTCTACGAAGTATGATTGGTTACATCGTTGGTGTGTCTTTTTTATCAAGGCAAATAAAATCTCTTTCAAAGTAGAAGGTGAACAACATCTTTCTCAAGATACGGTATTTTATGCATGCAATCACCAAAGTTTCATCGATCCAATCCTGATTACAGCTGCGATTCCATATCCGATGACCTATATCTCCAAAGCTGAGAACAATAAATTGCCGGTCGTGCGTTTGTGGGCGAAGAACATTGAGATGATCGCCTTTGATCGTGCGGATTTCAATGAGAATGTGGCGATGTTGCGATCGGCGGCGAGAAAGTTACAAGAGGGAAGAAGCATTCTGATCTTCCCAGAAGGAACGCGCTCTAAAACCGATCAACTGTTACCGTTTAAGGTTGGTGCACTGTTGCCGGCAACGTTAGCAAAAGTGCCGATCGTTCCGGTAGCTCTGATTAATGCGAATTTATTGAATCAACGAACAAAGATTAAGAAGGAAGTTATTGTTTCCATTGGAGAACCCATTCTTCCTTCTCAGTACAAAGGTTTATCTCATCAGCAGTTAAGTGATCTGGTTTTCGATAAAATAAGCGCACTTAGAAAGTAGAAAAGTCGAGAGTTAAGTTTAAATTCAAAAACAACGAAAACCGAGAAATCATCTCGGTTTTTGTATATCTAAAAAATATTTACATTTATATAATATATACCTTGACAGACGAGGTATATACTGATATTATGATATTGCAAAGGAGGGATGACATGAATATTACATCCGATATCCTGCGAGGACATACGGAGACCATCATCCTGAAACATCTGTTAGAAAAAGACAGCTATGGATATGAGATCAACAAGACCATCCAGGAAAAGACGAATTATCTCTACGAACTTAAAGAAGCTACTTTGTATTCAGCCTTTCGACGGTTGGAAGCTGCCGGTCACATTGTCTCCTATTGGGGAGATGAAACGACTGGTGCGCGCCGTCGCTATTATTCAATCACCAACGATGGACGAAAGTTCTATCACCAATCCAAACAAGAATGGGAAGAGGCGAAACTTTTCATTGATTCACTGATTTAGGGAGGATAAAAATCATGATCGCAAAAATTAGAAATTACATTCAACGGGCATTTGAAGATGTACCTAAAACCAAGAAGTCGACTGAGTTGCAAGAAGAACTGATCAGCAATCTGGTCGAGAAGTTTAATGATCAGTTAAGATTAGGAAAAACAGAAGAAGAAGCGTATCAGAACGTTATCGCCGGTATCGGTGATTTAAGTGAATTGACCGAAGGGTTGCGTGAACGTCACGTTCTATCCGCAATTACGCCGGCGGACCGTAAGAGAAGCGCAATGTTAACGGCTATCGCCGTCGGATTATTCATTATCAGTCCGATGATGGTCGTCATATTCTCTGAATTTGGCTTAGAAACAGTTGGCATCAGCATGATGTTTACCAGCATAGCCATCGGTGTAGGTCTGTTGATTTACAATGGTGCGTCGAAGCCGAAGTACATCCGAGAAGAAGAGACGTTGGTGGAAGAATTTAAAGAATGGAAATCAAAGAATACAAAGAATCGTGCATTATATGGAGCGTTGGGAGCTGCTTACTGGCTGATCGTGGTCGCAACTTACTTATACATCAGCTTCAACTATGCATCCTTCCATTATTCCTGGATTATATTTATTATTGCTGCCGCAGTCTATAACATTATCAAAGCTCTGTATTTGATGGGACAAAAAGATGAGTAGACGTACCGTAGCATTATTGACCGCCGCCGTCTGGACATTCGTTCTAGCCGGTGCGCTGGCCATCTTCTTCATCTTCGCACAGGGCAGCAATCCATTTTCAAACTTCAACCCTGTTAAAGGGGATATGAGACAATTACAACAACAAACCGTTAACGACGATGTGACCTCGATTTCTATTGAGTGGATCGCCGGAGGCGTTCATGTTAAGAAAGCGACCGATGGGAAGTTTCAATTAGTTGAGAAGTCGCAGTTTGATCTGGATAAGAAACAGTGGGCCGCAGTAACCGTGAATAACGGGCGACTCACGATCAAAAGCCGCATCAAATCCATCTGGAATATCTTTACCTTCTTTACACCAAGCAGTTATCTAGAATTGTACTTACCAGAAAAACTTTATGACGAATTTGTTATGCAATCCACTTCCGGTGAATATATCATTGAAGATTTACAAGCAAAATCGTTGAACTTAGAAGCAACTTCCGGAAACTTCGACATCTTGCGTACGACAACGGAGAAGATGGTTATTGAAGTGACGAGTGGAGACTTGGATATCGATCAATCGACAACAGACTCTTTGCAATTGAAACTGACTTCCGGCGATGCATCGTATAACGGTGTGGTTCGTGACTCTTGGAAAGCGGAAATGACCAGCGGACGCATTCTTGCGAATTTGTTAGAGGTTGCTCCAGGGGATGTTGATGTTGAAATGACGTCCGGTTTAATCGAAATGACCTTTGTTAAAGAAGCGGACTTTGAAGTTCGTGTAGAGAAGACTTCGGGATTGTTTAATGCCAACTGGCCTAATGCAAATTCGAGTTCACCCTACAGATATCAGACGGGTCGCGATGATTACAATGTATCCATGACTAGCGGTATTGTTACGTTCAATGTTCAACCTTAGGCACAGAAATGTGCCTTTTATGTTAAAATAAAGGTATAACCGAGGTGCTCTATGAAACAAATACATTTATCTGAACTCAATGTCTCATCATTTTCCTTATTTAACTATCAGTGGTGTCTTATTGGTGTGGCTAAACATAAGGTTAATGCTATGACGGCCAGTTGGGGATCCATCGGAACACTATGGAATCGACCGATCGCAACGATTTACGTGCGGCCGACCCGCTATACGCATGAATTAATTGAAAAAGACGATCACTTTACGCTGTCCTTCTTCTCCCAACAGCATCGACCGGTATTGAACTATATTGGATCAATCAGTGGTCGTGATCGTGATAAACTTAAGGAAAGCGGCATACCGTATCGTATTGAAAACGATGCACTTTACTTTGAACAAGCTGAATTGATTATTAAGTGTAAGAAAATCATGATGCAACCGCTGGATGAGAAGAACATTGATGACGATATCAAACGAAAAATGTATCCCAATGGGGATATTCATACCATGATTATCGGTGAAGTCGAAGAAGTCTGGATCAAATAAAAATAAGCGGGGCGACCCGCTTATTTACATAATTGATAGATTTGGATGACATCTTCCTTGGTCATCGGTACATATGAATGTTTTAATGCGCCATATTTCACAGCTTTTTCGGCCATAAGTTCAAACTTTTCTTCATCGACACCCACATCACTTAATTTCATCGGAATTCCTAAGGAAGTAAAGAACTGCTCAGTAGCTTCAATCGTCTTTTTAGCAATGTCCATTTTATCAAGTTGTTCTGAAATCTTGAATACGTTGACACCCATGGATACAAAGCGGTCGACGGATTGTTCATTCAAAATGTGTTTCATCCAAGCCGGAATAATTATAGCTAATCCGACGCCGTGGGTTAAATCGTAGTAAGCACTGAGTTCATGCTCGATGGAATGCACGTTCCAAGCTCCGGATTTGCCATTTCCTGTCAATCCGTTAAGAGCTAATGAACTTGCCCACGCCAGATTGGCACGAGCCGCATAGTTCTCCGGTTCTTTCAACGCGATTGGAGCATATTTGATGACGGTAAGCATGACAGCTTCTGACATCTTATCTTGAATAAAGGCGTCTTCACCTTTTTTAAAATAACTCTCCAACACATGGGAGAAGGTGTCCGCCGCTCCTGCCGCTGTTTGCATCGGTGGTAATGAGTACAAATACGTCGGATCGATAAACGTTGCTTGAGGCAGGGTTGTCGGAGCTCCCATACCCAACTTTAACTGTTTTTCCTTGTTAGATATAACGGATCCGCGATTCATTTCCGAGCCGGTACCTGCCATGGTCAGAATGGTTACGATCGGTAGGGCTTGGGTAATTTTACGAGAATCCACTACCAAATCCCACGGATCTCCTTCGTAATAAAACGCAGCTGCCACCGCTTTGGTACAGTCAATAACACTGCCACCGCCAACCGCTAAGATAACATCGATGGCATGCTTGCGACATAACTCAACCCCGCGGTTGACCGAATCTAAACTTGGATTGGGTTCAATATTCGCAAACTCAACAACATTGAACTTCTCCGATAACAAACTCATTACCTTATCATAGATTCCATTTTTCTTAATACTTCCGCCACCATAGGCGAATAAAACATTTTTACCATACTTACCCAGTGTTGCAGGTAAATTTTTGATTTCTCCCTTACCGAAAAAAATCTCGGTATATACATGAAATTTAAAGTTGTCCATAAAAAAATCCTCCTACTTACATTCTACATCATTTGCCTGTGGATTCAACGTTAAGGCAACGATTGGTACAATGATGGGTAAATTAAAGGAAAATGCATCCTCGTTAATCGAACTAGTGAATGAATTGCGACCACTGATGGTATGCATATTCATTTGTTTGCATACAAAATTTGTGAATTGTGACATAATGAAGTTAATGGAGGAGATCAAATGAAGAGAAAATTGTCGCTTTATAGCATGATTAAGATATTAATAATCGTTGCTGTGGCAGTATTTGTTGGGGTTTTTACAATGAACTTATTTAATATCAAACTCGTAAGAGATTCTGAAATTGGAGTTTCTGGAGTTCTGACTGAAATCAAACAGATATCACAGTTGGATACAGTTGAAATGTACTTCAATGAAATTTTGGATTACAGAGAGGCTATTAAAATCAATGATATTCAAATACCGTTTACGGAGAAGTCATTTATATTTGTGGTGAAGGCTAAAGTTCAAGCAGGTATTGATTTGGCTTCACTTTCAGAAGAAGATATAAGAATCGAAGATAAGAAAATTACATTGACCTTAAACAAAGCAAAAATTACTTCAAAAGAAATCTTGGAGTATAGTGCATATGATGAGAAAGATGGATTGTTCAATCGTGTAAACAATGACGACACCCTTAAGACTTTAAATGAATTTCGCGTTCGACTGGATAAACAAGCAATCGATAGCGGTATTCTGACAAAAGCTGAAGATAACGCTAAACTTGTGTTAAGCAGCATCTTGCGCCTAATGGGCTTTGAAGAGATTGTCATAAATTTCAGTGATTAGTTAAGCATTTGAGCCTTACTTATAAGGCTTTTTTTGTGTTTTTTTACTTTGCCTAAAATATGCTAAAAGGTAGTATTTATTATTCAGAAAATTTATGTTAAGATAAAAAAAACAAATAGACGACTATATTTATTCGTCAGGTGCGGAATAGACAAGACTTAGTCCCTATTCCTCAAGGTCTTTAAAGGCACGAATTATTCTGTCTGACCTTGGCATATTATATGCAACCATTAGTTTTCGGGTGATTGTTTCAATCATCAGTTAACTGATGGTTTTTTTGTTAGGAGGACCCAATGGAAATCAAATAAAGAACAATTGAATCTGCAAACTCTAGGCTCTATTAAATTCAAATGAAAGGAAAATTAAAATGAAACTAGACGGGTTAAACACACGACCTATGGTCAAAAAAAATGAAAGACCGATCAAGATTTATGTTGATGGCAGCTATAATCCATTAACAAATGTCATTGGGTGTGCATTTGCACTATTTGACGAAACCAGTAAACGACCGTATCGTGTCGCTTTTGGAAAGAAATTGAAATCACAAGTTAACTATGGTTCAAGTATTGCTGAAATGATTGCCGTAATGACCGCAATTAAGGCGGCTTGCTCACTTTGTTATTCCCATATCATCATTTGCCACGATTGGGATGGCGTTGCACATTTTTCTAAATGTGAAAACATAAAGAGTCGACACAAAACATGTCCAAAATTTGGTGAGTATGCAAAGTATGTTGATAAAGCAAGAAAAAGTATCAACATTGAGTTTGTGCAAGTCAAGGCACACTCGGATGATGAACTCAACTGCCTTGTTGATCAAATGGCTAAATCTCGAGCAATCGCTTATTCTTCAGTATCGTAAATCAACAAACTGAAGCTATGCAATAATACGGATGTGAGTTTCATTGTATAATGTTGAGTAAGATACATAGGAGCAAAAGGGGAGATAGAAATGCTAATAGATAAAATTGAAAGATTATTAAACAAGCAGTCAAAGAAACTAAAAACCTTACAGTTTAGCATGAAGGTACCAAAGCTTAACTTAAACTATGAGTACTCATCAACAGTTGCTGAGCAGAAATTTCATAGTGCCAGTGTCGGCAAACTTATGACCACGGTTTTGATATTTAAGGCGGTTGAGGAAAAGCGGTTCTCCCTTGATTCAAAAGTTGAAGACTATCTTGACTCAAGTGTTCTAGATCATCTGTGCGTCTATCAAGAAGTTGACTATCGAAATCTTGTTACCATAAGACATTTGCTCGGACATACCTCGGGCATTAATGATTACTTTGAAAGCAAGACCATTGATGGATCCGTATTTATGGATGAGATAATAAAACAACCGGATAAATTCTGGAAACCACTTGATCTGATTCGCTTTACTCAAGAGAAGCAGAAGTGTATTTCGATTCCAGGTGAGAAATTTCTTTATTCGGATACCGGCTTTATCTTGTTAGGCTTGATTATCGAAAAAGTATTCGACCAGCCATTCCATAAAGTACTTGAAGACCTTATTTTAATTCCTTGTGAAATGAAGAATACCGGATTGTGCTTCTATAGCGATGGATTTAACCCAACTGAACTTGCGCCACTTATTCTAAATGAAGTTGACATTCGCAGCTTTAAAAGTTTGAGCTGTGACTTTTCCGGTGGCGGACTGTGGACGACAACCGCAGATCTGCAAAAATTTCTTCAACAATTGCATGACTTTCAATTGATCAGTGAAGTTTCGGTTAACTCCATGGCCACATTCAACCAGAAGTTCCGACAGGGAATTATGTATGGATTGGGAATGATGCAACTGCGATTTGAACAGTTCTTCTTTCTATTAAAATCACTGCCTCGCTTACAAGGTCATTTAGGTGTTACCGGGGTACACGCCTGGGTAGATCCTATTTCTCATGCTACCTATGTGATGAATGTCGGTAGTATTCAAGACATGGCTCGCAGCTTTCAATTACTTATTCAAATCGTTCAAATGGTTGAAAAGGAGTCAAAGAAAGTTTAATAACTAGTACCGAAATTTAAGCAATTTTTGATGTTATAATCGGATAGAGGGATCTTATGTCACCACTTATCATTTTATATCTGATCAGTTGGTCAATGCTTATGATAACCGTCCTGTGCAAGCAATCACAGGTTCTTTACCGATGGATAAAAATCATCACAGCCATACTATTTGTAATGATTGGAACCATGAATGAGAACCGGATGATTCTGGCTCCTTTGATATTATTCTTCGTTGGTGATGTATTTCTGGCATTTGCCAATGGCGGAAAGGTCAAGCGCTGGTTGATAGGGGGTCTGATCTTTTTCTGGATGGGACATATCGGTTTAATCTTCTGTATGATTACACAGAGATTTCATTATTTAACCCTGGTTTTCAGTCTTATTCCCGTTGTCATGATGCTACTCATTCGAAAAGTATTCTCTAAAATTGATTTTCGAGGACTGTTTCTTATACTTACCACATACGCATATACCTTGGGAATCCTAGGGTCTTTGGCAATACTCAACTTTACGCTTCTACCAATACTTGCCTGGGGAATCATGATCTTCATCCTCAGCGACATCTGCCTGATTTTCTGGTACTTCTATCCTCAATGTCCAAGAATCGTCAAATTAATCAACGTAATTACCTATTTTGGATCCGTATTACTGATTGCACTGTCCTGACCTTGCATTGTCCGCATTTTTTTCGTATAATAGTTGCGCACGCAACTAATGGAGGTCCTATGTTACCAATTATCAAAAACATCAGTATTATCGAACGATGCAACATACTATTCAGAAATGAAGCTTTCAGAAAATTTGATTTAAGTGGCTATCAATACAGTTATCTGATTGAAATATGTCGAAATCCGGGCATCTCTCAAGAACAGCTAACCAAAAACATGCACATTGACAAAAGTAATGTGGGTCGGGGATTGACATCGCTTTTGGAAAAAGATTACATCACGCGTCATACCAACCCAAGCGATAATCGCTATATACTGCTTTATCCCACCCAGAAAGCAACGTTGATTTACGATGAGCTACGCGAAATCATCATTCGCGAACGTACTTTTCTGATGGATGAGTTTAGTGAAGAAGAAGAAAAACAACTTGTTGCTCTGCTTGAGAAACTGAAGAACAGAGCGCTGTTATTAAAAGAGTGGGGAGAAAATTTATGAGGATCGTATTGTCCTATTTAAATCCCTATAAATATAAGTTGATCGTCAATCTGCTCGTAAAAAGTGGAGCAACCTTAATGGAACTGTTTTTACCATGGTTACTCGCCTATGTCATCGATACCATCATACCGCGGGAAGATGTTAGCGCTGTTATTTTCTTCGGTGTTCTGATGCTCATCAGTTCGGCCTTGGCATTTATTGGAAATGTTGTCGCCAATCGAATGGCCGCACGCATAGCGAGCGATGCCATCAAAACACTGCGCGATGACGGATACACCAAAATCATGAACTTCTCTAATCGCACCGTCGATGAGTTTAAGATACCTTCATTGGTATCACGAATGACCACCGACACTTATCATATATACCGAATGTTCAACGTCGTACAGCGCATCGGCGTACGCGCACCCATTTTATTAATCGGAAGTGTTTTTCTGATGATCATGATCGATTTGAACCTAGCCTTAGTACTCATCGCCTTAATGCCCCTGATCGTCGCTGTTATTTACTTTATCTCACGACGCGGCGTTCCATATTACAGCCAACTGCAAAAAGAGTTGGACAGTCTGATTCGAATCGTACGCGAAAACATCGCTGGCATCCGGGTCATTAAAGCATTGGCAAAAGAAAAAGATGAACAAGCGAAATTTGAGCAAGTCAATCTTGCGGTAAGTAAGAAAGAGCGCTCCGCTGGGTATGTCGTATCGATGCTCAACCCCATGATGAACCTGCTTCTTAATATGGGATTGATTATGATACTTTACTTCGGTGCGATCCGCGTCAGTCAAGGACTCAGCCAGACCGGCAGTATCATTGCCTTTCTAACCTACTTTACGTTGATACTCATGTCCTTTATGGCACTCAACCGCATATTCTTAATGTACTCACGAGCCAACGCCTCCGCCCTTCGGATTGTGGAGATACTAAACAGAGAAGATGCTTTTGAAGTTATTGATGATCAATCACCGTACACAGAGATGCACTTAGAATTTCGAAATGTCGACTTCTCTTACAATAAAACAAAAAATCACTTAGAAAACATCTCTTTTCAAATTCGACGCAATGAGACCTTTGGTATTATCGGTTCGACCGGAAGCGGAAAATCAACGATTGCACAACTGCTCTTGCGATTCTACGATGTAGATAGAGGTCAGATTCTGATTAACGGAAAAGATATAAAATCGTATGACTTGAAAGAGTTGCGATCGATGTTTGGGGTCGTTCTTCAAAATGACGTGCTCTTCTCATCCACGGTATCCGACAATATCCGTTTTGGACGACATGTTGAAGATGAATCGCTGATGGATGCGGCTGATATGGCACAAGCCACCGAATTCATCGATAAACTCCAAGATAAATATCAGCAGGAAGTTCTGCGTGGCGGAGCCAATTTCTCGGGCGGACAACGCCAACGTATGCTCATTGCCCGAGCCTTGGCGGATCATCCGGAAGTTTTGATATTTGATGATGCATCCAGCGCTCTTGATTATAAAACAGACGCGACATTACGCAATCGCTTACGCAAAAGCGGCATGTCTACCGTCATATTAATTGCCCAACGCGTATCAACGGTGTTAAATGCGGATAATATCATGGTTTTAGAAGAGGGACAAATCGTCGGCTTAGGAACCCATGAACTACTTGTTCGCGACTGCGATGTCTATCGCGAACTGGTCGAGTTGCAGTTAGGAGGTAAGGAATATGTCAATGCCTAGAGGCGGTGGCGGTCCGATTAGCGATGCTACGGACAAACCGCAAAACACAAAAGCGACACTGATGAAATTGATGAAGTATATCAAAGCTCAGCGCTGGCTGTTTGGATTGGCAATATTGCTCTCCATAATGGCCAATGCCCTTCAATTGATCGGCCCGTTTTTGACCGGTCAAATCATCGATTACATTCGATTGGGCGATTTCGTTGTTACCTGGCCCAAAATCCAACAAGTATTACTGTTGATGATCATCTTCTACGCTTTCTCAGCCGCAATGCTCTATGCCTTGCAAGTTCTGATGATTTATATATCCCAGCGCATCGTTGTCAGTATGCGCAAGGACTTATTTGAAAAATTCACCTCACTGCCGGTAAGTTACTTCGACCGACACCAAATTGGCGATATGCTCAGTCGGATGTCCTATGATATTGACACCATCAATACATCCATGTCGTCCGATGTGGTTCAACTTTTCGGAAGTATCATTACAGTCGTCGGAGCGTTTGGCATGATGGCCTTTATCTCACCGCTGTTATTACTAATCTTTATCGTAACGATACCGGCATCCATCTTCACCACTCGGTATTTAGCCAAAAAGACACGACCTCTGTTTCGAATTCGTTCGCGAAAACTGGGTGATATGAATGGTTTTATCGAAGAAACGATTTCCGGTCAGAAAACCGTGAAAGCGTACAGCCAACAGGATAAGATGATTGAGGAATTTAAGGCAAAAAATCTCGATGCTTCAGAAGCTTATTATAAGGCGGACTACTACGGAAGTATGACCGGTCCGGCCATATCACTTATTAACAATATTTCAATGGCTTTGATCAGCTTGTTTGGATCATTGCTCTACTTATTTAAATACATTACCTTAGGAAACATCTCATCTTTCTTACTCTACTCACGCAAATTCTCAGGTCCGATCAATGAAGCCGCCAACATCGTTGCGGAACTACAATCAACCTTAGCAGCTTCTGAGCGGGTCTTTCGAGTGTTGGAAAGTGAGAACGAGACCGAAGATTTGGTTACACAATTGTACCCGAAAACCGATACCGGCGAAGTTATTTTCGAACATGTCAACTTTGGTTATGTTAACGATATCCCGGTCATTAAGGACTTAAATCTGCATGTCAAGCCAGGCAGTGTCGTCGCTATCGTCGGTCAGACCGGCGCAGGCAAAACGACGATGATCAATTTACTGATGCGCTTCTACGATGTGGACAGCGGGCGGATTTTGATTGACGGCATCGATATACACACGACCAAACGCAAAGACTTGCGCGAGCAGTTTGCAATGGTCCTTCAGGATTCGTGGTTGTTCTACGGATCGATTTACGAAAACATATCCTATGGACATCCCGATGCAACTCTCGAAGATGTCATTCGCATTGCCAAAGAAGTGAATATTCACCATTTTATTGAGCGATTACCGTTGGGTTATGATACCATTATTACAGATGACGGCATCAATATTTCCAAAGGTCAAAAACAGTTGATTACCATTGGTCGGGCGATGCTTCAAGATCGCAAGATGATCATTCTTGATGAAGCTACCAGCAATGTGGATACGCGCACGGAAATGAAAATTCAAAAGGCGATGCGCAAGCTGATGCAAGGGAAGACCTGCTTTGTGATTGCCCATCGATTGAGTACCATTAAAAATGCGGATGTGATTTTGGTGGTTGATGATGGTAACATTGTTGAAAAGGGAACCCATGAGTCACTGATGGAAGAAAAAGGCTTTTATTATCAAATGTTCATGTCTCAATTTGAGTAGAAAGAGGAACGTATGACATTATCACTCGTATTGGTAATTGCGTAGTGGTTGTTTTCTTACTATTTGTCGCTGTAGCACTGATTTCAAGGCGATAATTATGGACGTAGCTTCAGTCATTCATTTTTACGGAACCAAAGATCTGGTGAAGTGCCATGATTTTTATGTAAGCAAACTCGGATTTTCACTCTTTAAAGATCAAGGGATTTGCCATATCTATCAACTGACAGCCACTTCTTACATAGGATTTTGCGAGCATATACCTATTCTGTGTGAAGAGCCCAGTCCCATCATTACGTTGATAGTACTCGATGTGTGGATGGTTTATCACGCATGGAAATTTTGGATGACAATCGAGGAGCCAACGATTTCGAAAGAATTTCAAATTGAGCATTTCTTCGCTCAAGATCCCAATGGTTATACCTTGGAAGTGCAACGATTTTTGTAAATTTATTGTCAAAAATGATAATTTTCGGTATAGTAAGAAGTATGAAAAAACGTATCAATCAAAAACTGCGCAGAAGGAATTTAACGGTGTTGGCCATGTTGGTCTGGACCCTAGCTTTTGGCATTTTTTATTTTGCTATGATGATTCCGAAGTGGGTTGAACAAAGCAAGTTGAAAGATCACCGAATGATTGTCTTGTCTCAGCACTTTATAAATAACGTACCGGATTATTTGCGTCATCCGTGGCATCGATATGATTTTGATCAAGGGGACGTCGTACTTTATAACAATGGACAATTTGGGATTCTGTTGGACGGACACAAAAGCAATTTAAGTGAAGTATTGAATCTGGAGTTTAACGAAATGGACAAAGGTTTGTATCCGAATTTCCGTTATGTATTGACACAGGGTACACAGTGGCAGGATTTACACGATGTATTGCCACAGCGCAGTTACAAAGCGGAGCATTTTGGCATCAAGGAAACTGTATCAAGAGCTGATTACAACGATGACGGTATTCCGGATGCGCTGAATTTTGTATTAGGAGCCCGCGAAGGAGCGTATAGTTTAAGAACTTACGTCGATAAGTTCTATTGGAACTATTACCCACCGGAGGGGGAAGGTGTGTGTACCGACGTTATTTGGATGGCTTACAAAGAAGCAGGATATGTCTTGAGACAAATGGTCAATAGAGATATTGCCGAAAATATAAGTGACTACTGGCGAATTACCTCTCCGGATGCAGCCATCGATTTTAGAAGGGTGAACAACCTTTATATTTATCTTCGTCGAAACGCCATCGAGCTGACACCGGATTTAACACAAGTCGAACAGTGGCAGCCGGGGGATATCGTGGTTTTTTGGGGAAACCATATCGGAATTGTTTCGGATAAGCGTGATCGCTATGGATTGCCTCTGCTAATTCATCATGGTGGCGGACCGGGACGTGAGGAGTCAGCCATGCACAAACAACCGATTTTAGGCCATTTCCGCTTTGATGCCACAAGACTTGGCCAAGAAGATTTGATTCCTTGGCAATGAAACAAGACCAGTAATATTCAAGGTTGTTTCAGAATTTTCTTAATGCGACAGATTTCTTCCTCGTGTATAATATAAATGTTGAGTCAGAATTTCCTTGGGCCAATACCGAAATCATCTTGTTGATTTCAACCGGGAAATTCAATGATTGAACTTCCTTAGCATTTGTTTCTTATCCTTTCTTAAAAGTTGTGTGCCCGCGCATGCAACTTTTTACTTGATGTGTTAAAATAATAACATTGAAATCAGGAGAATACGATGGAACTGGGATTTATATTGTTTTGGCAAATTGCCTTAATGTTCGTGATGATGATGATGGGTTATGGTATGTATAAAGTAAAACGGATCTCATCTTTGGGAAGTAAAGAGATGGGAGCTGTTTTGTTGTATGTGGTCACGCCGATTATTATTATGCGGGCTTATACCGTTGAATATACCCAACAACGTGCGTTTAATATGTTAATTGCGTTGGCATTGGCTTTCTTTTCCGTAATGATTGCTATCATCTTATCTAAGCTGATTTACAAACATGA
Organism: Erysipelotrichaceae bacterium; assembly: GCA_030694975.1. Lineage (GTDB taxonomy): Bacteria > Bacillota_I > Bacilli_A > Erysipelotrichales > Erysipelotrichaceae > UBA2227. The sequence goes on from JAUYTU010000019.1 coordinate 104,106, forward strand.
GAGAATTGAGAATTTCTCTTCAACTTATTCCAATGCCGGATTTATGGGGATTCCCTTAGTGCAGGCAACCTTTGGGACGGAGGCTGTATTTTACTTATCCGCTTATTTGGCTGTAATGGTCTTAATCCAATGGACATTGGGAATTGTTGTGATTACCGGAGATAAATCGCATGCCTCCTTTAAACGAATAATTACGAATCCGGTCATCTTGGGAATCTTGGGTGGTCTGGCTATCTTCTTTATGCAACTGACATTGCCCAAATTTGTATTGGATGTGTTCAGCATCATTTCCGGATTGAATTCGCCGTTGGCTATGATCATTTTAGGTGTTTACTTGGCACAGATTCGATTAATAAGTTTAATTAACAGTTGGAAGATTGTCAGTGTGTCATTTGTGCGAATGATGTTCATTCCGGTGATCGTTGGCGGATTGATGGTATTTGTAAGCAATGAGTTCTACATGATTAAAATGGTAACATTGATTGCGGTAAGTGCACCGGTCGGATTTAGCGTAGCAATACTAGCGCAACAGTTTGACAAGGACTATTCTCAAGCTGTGCGATATGTTTGTCATTCGACGCTTTTTTCCATCGTAACGATGCCGGTCATGGTTATCATGATGGATATAATTTGGAGGATGTTCTGATGGATATTCGATTGGTAATGTGCGATTTGGATGGAACGTTGTTGACAGAGGATAAGAAAATTACATTGGTATCCCGGGAAACGATTGCACGACTGAAACAGAAGGGGATTGTCTTTGGGATTGCGACCGGACGTCCAACGGAGTCCGTTCTTCGAACATTAATGACAGAACAGATTTTGCCTTATGTTGACGTCGTTGTAACGAACAATGGTGTAACATGGTTGGACCGATCTGACAATGTCGAGTCTGAAACGTACACATTAAAAATGAGTAGTGCAATTGAAATCTTCTCAAAGCTAAGTCATTTGGATGTGAGTTATGCCATTTATGACGAGCGATATCTTTATACCAATAAAATCAATGACGGAATTGCGCGTTTGCTTGGGTTTCATCAGCTTGAACCTTACATTTGTGCCATAACCGAAATTAAGAAAGATCGTATTCATAAGTTTATTCTGTCGATCGATGCGGCTGATATGCCAACGCTTGAATCATTAGCAAAAACGTTCCCAACGCAGGAGTATCACGGTTTTATGACACAGACCGACTTATATGAATTTGTGGATCTACGGGTTTCCAAGGCGTTGGCGATTGATCGTTATACAAAGAAGCATGGATATGGACTTGAACAAGTCATGGCCTTTGGGGATACAAGCAATGATATTGCGATGTTAAGGGATGTCGGATTGGGAATTTGTATGGCGAATGGAACTGATGATGCAAGAGCTGTATCTAAAGACTTTGCTTTAAGTAACGAAGAAGACGGGGTTGCCCGGTATTTGCTTGAATATTTTGACATACATTGACGGTACGACCGTCTTTTTTATTAAATTCACCTTACATTTAATTATTAAATAAATAAAATTAATATAATAGTTAAATATATTAATATATCTATTGACATATAGAAAAAATGAGTTAAACTATAGGTGAGGTGAAGGTATGGCAAGCAAAATCAAGATTATGATTCAGACGGAAGACACCAATATTAACCTTCCATCCATTGGATTCGGGGTTGCACTCACGTTTATGCGCTTCGGTCTATGGACTACAAAATTTGTAAAAAACATGGATGAAAAAACACAGCGATATTTGAAGGAGAATAAATCAACAATCATCAAGATGATGAAAGAAATATTCGCAGAGCTCAAAACGATGGAGCCATTCACGCTGGTTGAAGTTAAGTCCGAAGATGCTTATGTATTGATTGACATCCGATAGGAGGAATAAATATGAAAAAAGAAGTATTTGGAACTTGTCCCGTTTGTGGCGGATCCCTGTTATGCACAAAGCTTTCGTGCCATACATGCAATACCGAAATTACCGGTGAGTTTGCATTGTCTCGTTTCAGTTATCTGTCAAAAGAAGAGTTGTATTTTGTAGAAACGTTTGTCCGTGTCCAAGGCAATATCAAAGAGATGGAACGTGAATTAGAAATCTCGTATCCGACGGTTAAGAAGAATTTGGATTCTATCATTGCGAAAATGGGGTTTAGCGTATCAAGACCGAAGGTCAATGAAGACGAAGTCCTGGCAAAGATTAAGTCCGGTGAAATGACAGTCGAAGAAGCTTTGGCTTTCATTAAGAAATAAGGAAATGAGGTGAGGAAAATGAAAAAGCGGAACTTTTCCAACATCATCTACAGGTTACTGCCCCATTTATCATTGTTTGAAGATGGTTCAGTGATCAATGACCGCTATGTTACGTATCAGTGCACACTGAATGAAGTCGTTAACCGACTAAGTCAGTAAACAAGAGGTGAAAGTTATGTTAAAAAAGAAATTATCAAGATTCATATTCGTCATGTTCCCCCATCTGCTCATTATTGAAGATGGTTCGATCATTAGTGACCGATATGTTAATTACCAATGTACCCTGACCGATGTGGTCGATCGTTTAAGCAAATAATATAAAGGAAAAAGGAGAAAAACATGAACTCAAAAGAACAAATTTTACAAATGGTTAAAGAAGGCACGATAACTGTTGAAGATGGTATCAAATTATTAGAAGCGCTAGGTACACAAGGTGCTCAAACGCATTCGGTTCAGCCGGTGATAAACGTGAATCCGGCGGGTGGCAGAAAAATGTTGAGAGTCACCGTGGATAGTGCTAAAGGCGATGTTGTTCGAATCAATGTTCCGACATCGTTGGTCAAAGCCGGTCTCAACTTGTCCAATCAATTGAAAATCGACGGTAATCCCGTAGATATGAAGGGTGTCGATGTTGATATGATCATGGCGGCCATCGAAGAAGGCGCGACCGGTGAAATCGTCAATGTTGAATCCGCCGAAGGCGATGTCGTAAAAATCTTCATAGACTAAAGAAAGAAGGCAAGTTAGCCTTCTTTTTCTTCGTCATTATTTACAACAATGTCCATATCGATGAAATCGTATAACAAGTTATATAACTGACCGAGTTTTTCTTTCGGTAAGGTCAGACAAACACCAATCTGAGCGGGAACACCCTTGGTTTTTTCTTCCAATTCCTTACCCTTTTGGGTCAGTGAAATCAGAACATTTCGCTCATCAGTCTTGCTGCGCTTGCGCTCAATCAGGCCGGCGGTTTGTAACTTCTTCAAGAGCGGTGTCAATGTACCGGAGTCTAAAATGAGTTTTTCGCCGATGTCATTAACATATTGCTCATCTTGTTCCCAAAGTACCAGTAATACCAAATATTGCGTATAAGTGATGCCTAGTGGGTCAAGCAGGGGTTTATACAGACGTATGATTTTACGTGAAGCCGCATACAAAGGAAAACATAGCTGGCTTTTAAGTTTTAATTGATCGTAGGACATTTATAATACCCTTTCTATGGCCGAAGCCAGATCTTCCGGTTTTACGGTTGGGGCGAAGCGCTCCACAACTTCACCGTTTCGATTGATTAAGAATTTAGTGAAATTCCATTTTATTTCGCCTTCATTGGAAGGTTTGGTCAGATCCAGTAATTTGTTAATAATTCCTTTTTCTTTTTTCTCAACATCTTCATTGTTCATCACTGATTTCAAATATTTATATAACGGATGAGCTGTATCACCATTTATATCGATTTTTGCGAATGTTTTAAACGTTGTTCCGTAATTGAGTTGGCAGAAACTGGATAGCTGTTCATCACTGCCGGGAGCCTGATTCATAAACTGATTGCACGGAAAATCAAGAATCTCAAATCCTTTGGAGTTGTACGTTTCATATAATTTTTCAAGACCGGCATACTGAGGTGTTAAACCGCATTTGGTTGCGGTATTTACGATCAGTAAAACCTCTCCTTGATAATCACCAAGCGAAACTTCTTTTTGAAATGCATCTTTGACTGAATATTGATAAATGCTCATAGTCTACCTTCTTTCACAATTAAATTGCATAAAATATAATAACATTCTATATCGATTAACACGCAATGTCAATCATTAAACTCTAATCGTTTCAAATTGAATTTTCTGCTATGTAATTTTCATCTTTATATCAAAATAATGTGATTGAACTATCAATACATTGCGTGTATACTAAAAAAGACGATTTATTAACACACATAATTAACGGAGGTTACTGTGGCACTCTCACTCTTTCAGAACTTTAGCATCTTGGTTGCGATTATCAGCATCTCTTTGGAGTTTGTTCGTTCTAGTAAAGTTCAGTACAATTCAATTATCATGCGACGACTTGTTTTGGGTACCGTCGGTGGATTAGTTGGAATTCTGCTTCTGATGTCAACCGTACCATTCAATGCAGATAAGTCGATTATTTTCGATTTCCGTTATGTAGTGATGTACTTATCCGCCATGTATGGTGGTTTTATTTCTTCGATCATAACTTCAGTCATTATTGCTTTCTATCGAATCATCGTAACAGGCGCAAATCCGAATGCCATCATTGTCAGTACGTCAATTTTGATTTGTGGGTTTCTGTTAGGAGCGCTTTCTCACTTAAGGGCAACCCGTGGTCAGAAGTTTATAATCATGAATACGGTTGTAGCGCTTTGCATCATGGTTGCCTTGTATCTGATCTCAGATGATTTCAATTTATTCATTGCAAACGCATTCCTTTTTACCAGTAGTACAATCTTCACTTCGTACTTTATTTGTCGATACATTCAGTTCTCCATTGCAACGATCCGAAATTATTGGCAATTGAAAATCGATGCTACGACCGATCATCTGACGGAACTGGCGAATCTTCGCGAATTTGAAAATCGCTTTGAACAATTGTTTGAGGAATGTCAGAGCAATCAACTACCGATTTCCTTTCTGATGTTGGATTTGGATCATTTCAAATTGATCAACGATACTTACGGTCATCAAAAAGGGGATGAGGTTCTGAGTGAACTCGCTCAGATCCTTATTAAATCTTGTCGGGGTCATGATTTGGTAGCGCGAATCGGTGGAGAAGAGTTTGCGATTGTCTTACCGCGCTGCCCCAGAGAAACCGCATTGGCGATCGGACGGCGTATCCGAAAACAAATCGAAGAATTCTCCTTCTGTAAGGATACTCATGGAATCCGGATGACTGTTTCTATCGGGGTTTCCTCATTTCCGAAGGATGCCAGTGATTCTGTTAAACTCATGGCAATGGCGGATAAGGCTTTGTACAAAGCAAAATCCGCAGGCAGAAATGCTGTGATGGTTGAGCAATAAAAAATCAGTCCGAAGACTGATTTTATTTTACCCAAACGGCGGAACCGATTTTTAGTTTTTTCTGATTTTCTTTGATCACGATGCGATATTCAAACATCAATGCATCAAAGATCGACAGCCAGCTTCTGTCCTTGGCGAAATTCCGGCCGCCAATACGCATGAACTCTCTTAGTTCAGGGCGGTCCATGACTTTTAACATCAAAGCAGTCAGTAAGTGAGAGTATTTTGCGTCAAACGAGATTCCGTTGTCATAGTTCTTAATCAACTCGCCAACACCGCCCTCGTTTGATCCAATCACACAAAGTCCGGATGCCATGGCTTCCAATACGACATTGCCCAATGTTTCACTTGAAGATGGAAATACAAAGACATCGGCACTGGCATAGGTTCTTGTCAGTGCTTCACCGGTCAAAAAGCCAGTAAATATGGTATCTGATGGAAGATGTTTTTTACAATGGTCCATTAACGGTCCATCGCCGACCATGACCAATTGAACCTGATCGGGATAAAACTTCTTTATTGCACTATAAGAATTGATCAGCACGGAGAGATTCTTTTCGGCTGAGATCCGACCGACATAGAGAAATACGATTTTCCCTTCAGCATTCCATTCTTTACGCAACTGATGATCGCGGTTTTTGGGATGAAATTTCTTTGTATCGATACCTCGGGTAAACAACCGGGTATGAGCGATGCCGTTACGATTTAAATACTGTATAGCATCGTGCGAAGGGACAAGTACACGCTTGGTTCTTTTGTGAAAATACTGGAAATAGGATAAAACCAAGGGTTTGAGAAATGACAGTTTGACGTATTGAGTGTAGTTTGCGATGTGAGTCGTATAACTGGAAACGACCGGAATACCTAATAGTTTTCCGGCAATGATACCCGCATTTCCCATTGGATATTCGCTCATAACGTGAATGACATCGGGGCGGAAATCTCTTAGAATATTGGTGATTTTAACGATGTTTGGAAACGAAATCCGACAGTCCATGTAAAACCACAAAGGGATGCTTGAGGAATGATGAAAATGCTCATCATCCGTTTCATTGGCGTATTTCGGTAAGAAAACCTGATATTCAACGCCATGGTTTTTAAAGTATTCGATCATTCGTTCAACCGTGTTAGACACACCGTTGATTTGTGGTTTATAGGTATCCGTGAACAGTGCTATTTTCATGTTCTGCCTCCTTGATAAGATTGCTTAAATAGATGCTTTGATTAATGTTAGGACTGTACTGAAGGTTGAGTGTCAGATTTTCAATCAGCCAGTCAATGGCACGTAAGGAGTAGCCGATGTCTTTGATAAAATCGTGAGATTTACGATCATAATCTTTACGCATCCGCGTAATCATGGAAGTCATTGACATATCTAAGGAGTGATCATTTTGAAATTGATCCACTTCATTTGAATGTCTTTTCCAAAGCCAATACGCGTGAAGCTCCATTTCGTATACGAAGTGATCGGTATACCTTCGGTAGTCAGATTCATTGATATGGTAGTAACAGAAGTAATCGCACAAATAGTGACACACTTCCCCAAGTTTCACGGAGAAGGTCAGAATATCCAGATTCTCATGTTGAATTGCGTCGTACAATGCACAGGTCTTATAGATGGTATTCTCCAATGTGTGCGGAATAGCGAGTCCATTGGACTTGATGTCAGGTTTAACATTTCCATAGATAAAGTGATACTTAGCGATCGGGAAGGCTGCTGAGTATTTCTCGTACAACGTGCTAGCAATCGAAACGTGAGTTAGAAAGTGCATGACATACCTCATCTTTCACAATCATTTTAATTGTGATTCGAAAAGCGACGTTCAATTTGAGGTTAATTTACCGTTAAAAAAATGGCCTTAGCCATTCTTTCTACACATATTCACAAAATACTCAAACAAATCATTCTGAACCATCCGTTCCGGATGCCATTGTACCGCGAAGAGGTTTTTACTTTCGATGGCCTCAATGACTCCATCCGTTGAAACTGCACTTACAGTAAGTCCATCCGCCAAGCGATCGATCGCTTGGTGATGGTAAGTGTTCACCTCGATACTATGCCCAAACAACTCGTAAAGGAAGTTTTCCCTGTTGATTGAAACGTTGTGCCCTCGATTTCTGATTTTGTTCTTCGAACTTAGCGTATGATCTATATCTACTGAAGTCAAATCTTGAATCAATGTTCCACCCATAGCAACATTGATGATTTGCAATCCTCGGCATATCCCAAAAAGTGGAATGCCTTTTTCTTTAGCGATTGCGATGACATCGAGGTCGAGCTGATCGATTTCCGATTCGATGGGATCACTTCCGAGGTTCGATTGATGATATAATTTCGGATCAACATCCATTCCACCGGGAATACAGATGCCGGAAACAGATGAGAGAAGAGTAGACAATTCCTCTTTGGATTGAGGCAAAACAAGCAGACACACAGCTCCGGCATTTTTTAATGCATCCACATAATCTTGATTAACACTATAACGCTGTTGAGTCACTCGGGCCGTAATGGCGATGATCGGTTTATTCATAGCCAAACAGAGTGAGGTTTTCCATGCCAAAGATACTGTAAGGCACATAAAAATTGATACTTCCAGATGGATTGTCTTCGGAAGGTATTTTTAAGGAGAAGTTAATGCCTGAATGATAAAGTGTGAAGTTTGCGGAGTCAAGTATAGTTTCTTTGTCATAGGACGAATAGCCTGGATAAGTATCCAACAATTGAGCCCAAAGTACATCGCGATAGTAAAAACCTTCAACAAAGAGGTCTTCAAGAGTTAAAACTTCTCCCTCAGCATCATAAGTGATAGATAGTTCTCGATAGATAATCGGATCCGTATAGATTGAATAATACATACTCAAACTTAGATACTCACCAATGATATCCGCATTGATATTGCCATAAGCATTTTCAAAATCAAACGTATCCACGTTTTCATCAATCATTTCTTGAATCAAAGGCAGTAATTTCGGCAGCTTGTCCAAATAGAACTGTGGGACATCCGCGGATATAAATTCAGAAATGTAGATTTCAATACTTCGATAGATCACTGTCTCATCTTTTTCACGTGTCATATTTTCGGACAAATCCAAAAACTCTGCCTGACGGATGGGTTGCTCATAAATGTTCTGATCGGATCTGAAGCGTTCGGTAAACGCTATATTAGGGACAAGCTTGCTGAAGTTGACGCTCAGTTGAATCGTCTGAAACTGACTGTTGAATTCAGGATTTCGATAATCGAAAATAAAGTTAATGCCGGAATTGGTTAAGTAGAACGCTTGGTTACCTTTGATTCCTTTAAAAGGCGCAACCAAATCGATCGGATACCGATCCCAGACAAGGACATCAGTTGAGTCCATGCTTTTCTTAATAATTATACTTAGCGGATCGCTCAATGCTTGTTTGGTATTCGCATCATTGGTCAATAAGTCACTGACCGTCAGCTGTTTACCGGTGGTTAAGTCATAATTCAAGGAATCAGTGACGGTAACATGTTCGGAAGAACCTTTTAAGTTAAAGGTGTAGTAACCTGTAAAAACGATTGATAAAACGTTATTGAAATTATAGGTAACATAGGAATATACATTGTAATTCAAGGCGATGTTTTCGGCAGGAATTCTGGTGTAAATTCCGCGATAGGGAGGCAGATTTTCTGAATTCCTATAGCTTTTAAGACCATCGATTTTATCAGAGATTTCCTGATTGATTTTATTTTCAATTACTTTATTCTTTAATCCCCGGATTTCAAGCTCGGGCGTGAGCTCACCGCCTAAATTGATGATATCAATCGGATTAACATAGACATATGGAATATCGACAGGAGAAGCAATGCTCTTGCCCTGTGGGTCTTTGAAAAGCTCTTCTTTATTGGGCTCAGGTTTGGGATCTGGATCGGGAACCATTGGTTCTGCACAACCCACAAGCATAAGCGCTATAATCAGGATTTTAGCGAACTTTAACATAACCGGAATCCTCAGCTAACTGTTGGCCAGCATCTGACAAGATCCAGTCGACAACTTTACGAACCGAGCTGTCAGCCGCTTCGCTCTTTCTGAAAACCGCATAATAACTCGTAACGATCGGATATTGTTTTGAAGCGATGGTTGAATTATCCGGATAAACATTATCGACTTTCATCAGACGAATATTTTCATTGCCCCACATATCCACAACAAAGTAGTAGTAGGAATATCCCAATGCATCCGGTTGATTCTCATAAGTGGCGACCGCCTCAATCAACATGCCCATATCCGCGACGACCCATTCAGTCGGCGGTGTCATGGGTGTCAGACCTTTCATAACCAAATCCAGAAAGCCGGTTTGACTTCCGGAATTGATCGGACGTTGGAAGGCGACGATCGGTAAATCCGGTCCGCCGACATCTTTCCAGTTCGTAATTGTTCCGGAGTAGATATCTTGAATTTGCTTAAGGGTAAGACTTTCTACCGGATTGTTTTTGTGAGTTAAAAAAACAAAAGCTTCACTGACGATGGGCACGATCTCCAACTCAACTCCAGAATCTTGAGCATACTTCAACTCATCCACCGAAGGATAGGTAACAAAGATTAGATCCGTCTTCTTGTCAATCAGATTCACATACGCACTGTGCGTTTTGGTGTGTAAGATATACGGACGTACTTGTTCAATGGTTTGACCGGTTAACTTAGCACAAATCGCTTCTGATAAGGGAATGGTAACCGTTGATCCATCAATGCGAGGATAGGTTTCCATGGTAAAAGTCGGCTGCACGACCGTTTTCTGACAACCAAGTAATAAGAATAGTACAAAAAGAATTAGATATTTTTTCATTATAGGCCCCCAATGACATACTGTCACATGTATTATATCAGTACACCCAAACACAATCAATGTTTGAAAAATCACAAAAACGATTAGAAAACAAAAAAAGCCGCATCATTCAATTGGTGTGATACGGCCGTAAGATAGTTCAAAGTTACTGGGACAAAGCCAAATTTTCAATGCCAATGTCATAGTAATACCAGGAACCACTGAAGTACGCTCCAGGCACATCTTTACTTTTAAGCAATGATGAGTGAAGTTTGATCCTAGGTCCCGACAACGAGAATTGAAGAGAGTCAAGCAGCTCCTGTTGACTGTATTTTTCGAAGTTCTCAAAATTTTTCATCCGATCGATCAGCAGTTCTTCATATGGAAATCCTGCCACAAATAAACTTCCAAGGGTAACAGGTTCACCTTGTTTGTTGTAAACATGATAAACATTGTCATAGATGTAATCGGTACCTTGGATCGATGTAATCAGTTCTAATCCCCACTCCACACTAATATAATTGCCAAAGGCGTTAACAGACTTGGTTATGGTTGCTTTCGTTAGCTGACTTGGTTCTGAGTATGAATCGATCATTGTCTTAACCTTCTGTGTCAACATTGGAAGTTCATCATCAATCGTATCAGGAAGAACTCTTTTATATGACTCAGGAATTTCGATGGTTTCTGAGACAAGAAAAATATCAATATCTTTATAATTCTGAAGAAAAGTTTCTTCTGATTCTGAAGAATCAGAATCATTGGTCAATGTTAGCAACCGCCCTTCCCAAGGTGGATTTTCAAAAATTGTAGTTTCAGTTTTGAAACGTTCACTAATCGCCAACTCCTCAGAAATCTTATAGAAAGGAATATGAAAAACTAAGGGATTATTACCGGTCTTAAACTCTGGGTGCCTGTCGTCAAAAATGAAGTTAATACCATCGAGGCCGATATAAAAGAGTTGGTTGCCTTTAATCCCAGAGAAAGCACTGTTCAGTTGGTAACTAAAAGGTTTCTCATCCTCCCACTCATTCGAAAGGTATGGCCAAAAGTGAGTCGTTGTCTTATCGTCATCCGACAACTGCTCAACTAATAAATCGTTGAACGTTTTTTGCACATCAGCACCATTAACCAACAAATCACTGACAGTCAGTTGATTACCGGTGGTTAAGTCAAAATTCAATGCGTCCGCAATATAAACGATCTCCATTCTCCCCTCATTATCAAAAGTATATTTACCCCAGAAGTATAAGGAGTAAATGTTGTTGAAAGAAAACCTCCAATGAGAATAATAATAGTGATCTACCAACGTTAGTTTACTCATATCTAAATCAAGTAAAGCCGGGTAAGGCGGTAGATTCACTGGATTGGTATAACTTTCAAACTTCTCTCGCATATCCTCAATATCTTTTATGACTCTAGCCTCAATCGTTGTGTCTTTTAACGCCATTCCAGGAGGTGTGACGATCGGAACTAACACTAAAAAAGAAAAATCAAGTGGAGCGTTCACGATGCTGCCTTGAGGCGCTTTGAACGTCTCATCCTCCTCTGAACGCGGATTTGGTTCCAGCTGCTTGGTGCAACCCGCAATCAATAACAATACTAAAAACAACCGAACGAGTTTAGTCATTTGACATTTTTTTATGATGATCATATTGGCCCCCCATAGGGTTCTTTACTTGCATTATAACAAAGGGAAAGACTTCGTTCAATCACAAAATATGAACGCAAACATGATTTGAGGTACTACAACAAGAGTGATATAATAGATATACATGGGGGAAAACATGAAAAAAAGATATAAATGTAAGCAATGTTATTCTATCAACATCGATGCCTATGACCACTGTGTTTCTTGCGGATCATCTTTAAAACATCCGAAGTCCACACTTTTCCGCGTCGTTTTTCAAGTGTTCGGTCTGATGGCCTTCTATTTGGGATTGCAAGGGTTTTTAAGTCTTTTGGTTTCGATTCCGGTATTATTTAAAAATTTAGACAGTGTTGAAGTTATTGACGGATTTGCGATTTTTAACCACTTTTCCGATGCTTTGTTAACTTCTATCATTCTTTCCGCACTTATTTTCATCGGAGTCATCGGGGTTTACTACTACCGTAAACGTCATATCGTTCGACCGCCATATCGCTTTGATCGTTTGAATGGATATCAGATTACGATAAGTCTGATTATGGGTGTCGGCTGTGTCTTTCTCTCGCAGTTGATTATTTCAATCAGTGAGTCGATTGGTATCCTCAATTTCGACAATCTTGAAACCTATGAACAACTGATTTCATCCATTATAGGTCAAAGTCCGACGTGGTTGATTTTACTGACGATTGGAATCGTCGCCCCGATCGCCGAAGAACAGCTCTTTCGCGGCTTAATTTTCCATATGTTCAACCGTCATATGAATGTTAAGATTGCACTGATTGTCCAAGGGTTGTTATTCGGGGCATTTCATATGAACTTAGTACAAGGCGTGTATGCCTCGGTGTTGGGAATCGTTTTAGGGATTACCTACCTTCTAACGGGAAGTTTATGGATCCCAATTATCATACATATCGTTAACAATTCAGTTGCACTTTTGCTTCCGGAAGTATGGATGAGCGATCCGCTGATTTCGATCGGATTGATGAGTCTTTTGCTTTTAGTGCCGTTGGGATTGTGGTTGTTATACAGAAAAAATTCCGGAAAATATATACTTAATCTGAATACTTGATTCTGTTGAAAATGTCGAAAATTGTCGGAATCGGGTACGGATGTTTCAGTAGAAAACGTTTGCAATACGCGAGTATAATGAAAGCGTATACAAATATGCCTTAGGGCAAGAAGGAGGGCTTATGAAAAAGATTTTGAATAGACCAGAAGATGTAGTTGAAGAAATGGTTTCCGGTTTAGTCGATGCCCACGATGATGTTGTTTACCGCGTCGGTGATACCCGGGTCGTTGCTCGTAAGTACGAAGGCAAGGGTAAAGTTGGATTAATCTCCGGTGGTGGCAGTGGTCACGAACCTTCACACGCCGGATTTGTAGGTAAAGGCATGTTAAGTGCAGCCGTCTGCGGCGATGTTTTCACATCTCCGACTCCTGATCAAGTATACGAAGCCATCAAAGCAGCCGATAAGGGTGCTGGCGTATTCATGGTTGTCAAAAACTACACCGGTGACGTAATGAACTTTGAAATGGCTAAAGAAATGGCCGAAAGTATGGATGAAATCAAAGTTGAAACGATCATTACCAATGATGATATCGCAGTTGAAAACTCCACTTGGACTGAAGGCCGTCGCGGCGTAGCCGGAACTGTCTTTGTCCACAAAATTTTAGGTGCTATGGCAGAACGCGGATCTTCTTTAGAAGAAATCAAAGCTGAAGCTGATGTTTTGATTACCGAAATGGCTACCTTAGGCTTGGCATTGACTCCGGCAATCGTTCCTCAAGCAGGAAAACCGGGCTTTACCTTGGCTGATGATGAAATCGAATTCGGTCTGGGGATCCATGGCGAACCGGGCTATCGTAAGAGCAAATTACGCCCGTCCACAGAACTAGCCAAAGAATTCTATGACAAGATCAAAGCATTCTTGAAATTGACCGAAGCAGACAAAGTTGCGATTTTAGTCAATGGTTTGGGTGGCACACCGCAAATGGAACAATATGTGTTCACACATGATGTACTGAATCTGTTTAAGAAAGACGGTATTGAAGTAGCTAAGAAGTTTGTTGGCGATTACATGACCTCTATCGAAATGCAAGGCATTTCACTCTCCGTTCTGCGTTTGAAAAACCCATTGTGGTTGGAATTGCTCAACGACGAAGCTAAGACTATTGCCTGGTAGATGTATGAATCACGGAGGGCTTGTAGTTTGGCTAAAGGCTTGGGCTGACCAAGTCAATTCAGAGAAAGATTTCATCAGTGATTTAGATAATGCGATCGGTGATGGCGATCACGGTTTCAATATGAGCAAAGGCTTAACCGCTTATTTGGATGCCCGAGCAGTAAAACCGGCAGAAACGATCAGTGATGAATTTAAAATGTTAGGAATGACGATGCTTAGTAAAGTCGGTGGCGCATCCGGTCCGTTGTTTGGTTCAGCTTTCTTGTCAATGTCGAAAGACACGGCCGGAATCGATGAATTATCCGTGGATGATGTGGCCAAAATGTTGTCTAACGCTTTAGAAGCCATCCAAAAAAGAGGAAAAGCAGCTGTAGGTGAAAAGACGATGATTGATGTCTGGCATCCGGCGATTGAGTTATTAAAAAAGAATGAACTGACCCAAGAAGCGATTGATGGATTAGTCAATGCCACCATCCCGATGATGGCAACCAAAGGACGCGCTGCTTACTTAGGCGAACGTTCCATCGGACACATCGACCCCGGCAGTTATTCTTCCGGATTGATGTTAAAACACTTATTAACTGTACTATGATTTGAGCCGGTCACATGACCGGCTTTTTAATTGTTTTAACAAACTTAAAAACCTTGGTATAATAAAGAAGAATTTAGAAATGCGGGATGAAGATGAATAAGAAATACACCATGATCATCGTGGATGATGAGGAAGAAGTAAAAAATCGGATCGTATCCAAGATTCCGGTTGATTTCGGATTTGAAATCGTCGGACTGGCGTCCAATGGTTACGACGCTTTAGAACTGATCGAACGCGTCCGACCCAATGTCGTGATTACGGACATACGGATGCCTTTCATCGATGGAATTCAACTGTCCAAAATCATCCGACGTGAGTATCCGAAAACGAAAATCGCCTTTATCTCCGGATATGATGAGTTTTCCTATGCCAAAGAGGCCATTGAACTCGATGTCATCAGTTATTTGTCCAAGCCGATTACCGAAAAGGAAGTACTGAGTTTTCTGACAAAACTCAAAAGCAAGCTTGATGAAGAGTTTCAGACACTGTTCAATCAGGAGCGCTTAGATAAAATGTATCAATCAAATCTACCGGCACTTATTGAAAATCAGTTCAACTCACTATTGCACCTTACAACCATAACAGAATCGGATTTGAACCGCTTCAAAGTGTTCAACATCGATCTATCGGTCGGAATTTTCCTATTGGGCATCATCGAAATCGATCACGACGCCGATTTTTCCAAAATCGAACAACTACGAATCTTTCTTCTCAATGTGCTAAAAGAAAAATTCTCCGATTGTCTGGATATGCATTACTTTAACACTGGTTATGGATTGGTATTCATCATCAACCATCAGGAAATTGATATGGAAGAGGTTGAATCCTGCTTATACGAAATTGTTTTGACTAAAAAGGAATTCTCAGATATAAAAATAAAAATCGGTGTTTCCGATGTTTTCGATGATTTCAAAAACTTTACCAAATACATCAATCAAGCAAAGAAAGCTCTGTCCTACAGCAATTATCTCAACATGGGAACGGTGATATATTATAAAGATATCTCATCCAAAAAAAGCATGCAT
Organism: Erysipelotrichaceae bacterium; assembly: GCA_030694975.1. GTDB lineage: Bacteria > Bacillota_I > Bacilli_A > Erysipelotrichales > Erysipelotrichaceae > UBA2227. The sequence goes on from JAUYTU010000019.1 coordinate 119,613, forward strand.
TTACAACTTTCACGCGAAGAGATCAACGAAATCAGCCATGTCATTAAGTTTGGCTCAGAAAAAGAAATACACGATCTCTTTAATAATCTGATCAAAGATAATTCGTTGCATCAGGAATATCTGTTGAACAAGCAATACTACATCGTGAACTTAACGCATATTTTTATCGAATTTGCCAACAGTCTTCATGTGGAAATTCAAGCGATGGTCGAGGGTGACATTGTCGAAAAACTTTCGGGATACCACCATCTTTCCGACATGTTCTCATTTCTGGAAAAGCTGGTTTTTGATATTCGTGAAGCAAACATTGAAACATCAAAAACGCGGGCAAACGATATCCTGGAGGAAGCCATTTTCTACCTGAATAACAACTTCGCCGATACCAACATCAGCATGGATTCATTGTGTGAAAAGCTGGGCGTAAGCATATCCTATTTATCCACAATGTTTAAAAAAGTTCTGGACACATCCTTTGGAAAGTATTTAATTGGTTTGCGCATGGAGAAAGCGAAGGAACTGCTCCGCTTTTCAAATATGAAAATCTATGAAATCGCGACCAGTGTCGGATATAACGACGTCTACTATTTCAGTTACAGTTTCAAGAAATATACCGGGCAGTCACCGAAGGAGTATCGCAATGATAAATAGATTTAAAGATTTATCGATCGGTCGCGCAATTTTCCTTGTAACGACCACGATCGTCGGAATTATCATGCTGTTATCAACGACACTGACCTATCAGTTGATTTTTGCTCGTACCGACGAATTGATTGAGAGCACTTCCAAAGAAATCAACAAGCAAGTCGTCATGAACTATGAAAACTATTTGAGTAATGTGATCGACACATCCAACTCTTTACAGAAATATATTCTGGAACTGACCAAGGCTTCGGAAATGACCAACCTTGAAAATCTGTTTATTGCTACACTGAACATTGAGCGAAATATTGAAAATATTGCACTTTTCGATTTAAGCGGTCGTCCCATCGTTACCAGCACAAAGGAAGATATCACCAATGATATCATCGGCCGATCCTGGTTTATCGAAGCACGCAACAACGTCGACATCCATCATTTCAGTTCCTCTCACATCGAAGATGTCGTTATAGACGGTACAACCGAAGTGTTTTCGGTATCGAGAAGCATTTACTATTATGATGAAGGTGTGCAGAAAGAGGGCGTTCTGCTCATTGATATCGATACCAGCAACCTCAAAGCGCTAGCAGCTCAAACCAACCTGGGAAACCAGGGCCACATTATCATCACCAATCAAGGAAACGAATTGATCTACTCCTCCATGCCCAAATGCACTTCGGATGTTTGTGAGAGTGCGCGAATTGCGAATGATATCGTGCTTGGCGGTAAATTGGTAACACTTGATAATACGGCGATGTTTGTGAATGTCAATACGATCAAATATACCCGTTGGAACATTGCAACGTTTATTAACGTTAACGACATTACCAATTCGAAAACCGATACACTTTATCGAATTGTTCTAATATTCCTAGGTACGTTGATTGCCATTGCAATTTCATCCGCAGTGTTCTCCATGCGCATTTCAAAACCGATGAATAAGTTAAAGGAACATATCCATCTGATTCAGGAAGGTGATTTTGATACGATGGTCCAAGTTGAGGGTCAGCGCGAGGTTGTTGTTTTGGCAGAGGCATTCAACTCAATGAGCAACCGCATCAAAGAGCTGATGCAACGCGTATTGAAAGAACAAGTCGAGAAACGCAAAACGCATTTTGTGGCATTGCAAAATCAGATTAATCCGCATTTTTTGTACAACACTCTGGACTCCATCGTCTGGTTGAGTGAGAACAATCGGAATAAGGATGTTGAGAAAGCGATCATCGCTCTGTCGAAATTCTTCCGTATGAGCATATCCGATCAAATGAGTACCGTTCAGTTAAAAGATGAAGTGGAGCATGTGCGCAACTATCTGCTGATTCAACAAATCCGCTATCAACACTCCTTTAAGTTTGAGTTTGATATCGACAAGGAAATTGAGCATAATTATGTATTAAAGCTTTCTTTGCAGCCCTTAGTTGAAAATGCCATCATTCACGGTATCCGACCGGAAGAATCCTTTACCAAGATTTTGATTCGTGGCTATCAGAAGGATGGCTTTACGTTTATCGAAGTTTACAATGAGGGTTACGGTATGACTCAGCAGCGCATTGATGACATTCATTCAATGATTCGCGGTGAAAAAGAGTCTGAAAGTATGGGGTTGAAGAATGTGTATCAGCGATTACGCTTGTACTATGGTTTGAGTGCAGACTTGTTTATTGAAAGTGAATTGGATGAGTTTACCAAAGTAACGATGAAAATACCCATCGGACAGGAGGCGCAATTATGAAAAAATTAGGAATACTATTGTTTGCTTTCGTCTTATTGGGATGTGAGGTTAAGAAAACGGAGATTCCTCTGTTGATTTATGATATGCAAGATGCCTACATGTTTGATTTTGAGAAAAAAATTCAAGAAGCGACCAATGGATTCTTTGATTTGGTGACTGTCGACGGACAGAACTCGCAAATCATCCAAAATGAAGATATTGATAAGTGGATTAATGCGAAGGTTCCTTTGTTGATTGTTAATCCGGTCGATCGACTGAGCGTGTATTCAATCATTGAAAAAGCGAAGAAAAGCGGAACGAAGATCATTTTCTTTAACCGCGAACCCTTAGCGCAAGATATGGATCTGTATGATTCAGTATATTATGTGGGTGCCGATGCGGCAGAATCTGCGAAGATTCAGGCTCAAATCATTATGGAATTGTTTGGTAATAATCCGCAGCTCAATGCGTTTGATAAAAACGGTGATGGTGTGATTCAGGCTGTGATCCTTAAAGGCGAACAAGGGCATCAGGATGCGGAGGCACGCACGAAAGTTGTTGTTGAAACGTTAACGGGGGCCGGCTATAAAGTTGAAGTGTTGGATATCAGTATTGCCAATTTTGATCGTCAAACCGCAAAAACAGCGATGGACGGACTAATCACATCTCATGGTAAGAACATCGAAGTCGTCATTTCGAATAATGATGCAATGGCTTTAGGAGCGATTGAAGCATTGACCGATAAAGGTTACTTTATGGATACCAACAAAGACGGCAAAATTGACCGTGCCTCTGAAGTGTGGATTCCGGTGGTCGGAATTGACGGATTGGATATTGCGATGGAACAAATTGAGTCTGGCTTTTTGTATGGTACCGTGTTTAACGATTCGCAAAATATGGCAGAAGCCATCGTTGAGTTGGCTAATCTTTTAATCAAAGGAGAAGATGTGTCCGATTTAAGCTTTACAATTACCAACGGGAAGTACATTTGGATTAATTATAAGAAGATTACCAACCAATGATAATAATGATTATTCATTGGTGTGCTTTGTGTAAGATATCATAAAAAATATGACGATTTCTTAATTTTATGTAAGCGGTTACTGTCCTATACTAAGATTAGCATAACATGCAAAAGGAGAGAAACATGAAGAAATTGTTCGTTACAATGATCGCATTACTGCTTTCAGTGATGGCGTTGACCGCTTGTGCTCCGGCGAAAGCTACCGTAGATATCGGTATCGTATTGCCGACACGCGATGAGCCGCGCTGGATTCAAGATGAAACCCGCTTTAAAGACGCTCTGGAAGACAGCGGTTACTCCGTTGAAATTCTGTTTAGCCAAGGTTCAACTGCAACCGAATTGGCAAACGTCGAAACCTTATTAGCTAAAGGAATCAAAGTTTTGATTATTACCGCTCAGGATGGCGATGCTGCCGGTGCTGCTGTAGAAAAAGCAAAAGCTGAAGGCGTTACCGTTATCGCTTATGACCGTTTGATCACCAATACGGCTGCCGTCGACTACTACGTTACTTTCGACAGTATCGCTGTTGGTGAAGCACAAGGGAAGTTCTTAGTTGATAAGGCTACTGGAACCGGCAATCCGTTATACTTATATGCCGGTGCTGCTTCTGATAATAATGCATTCTTGTTCTTCGAAGGTGCTTGGAAAGTATTGCAACCGAAAGTTGCTGATGGCACATTCGTTATCAAGAACTCCTCAAAAGCTGTTGAACTGCAAGGCACATTGGCTTTGACAAGAACTCAAATGGCTGACATTCTTGGACAAGTTACCACCAACTGGGATTTCAACACAGCGAAAAACTTGGCTGAAACTCACTTGACAGCAGCTACTGATGCTGACAAAGGCGATGTATTTATTTTGGCACCGAATGACGGTACCGCTCGCGCAATTGCTGATGCATTTGCTGCAGATGCTGCTGTTACCAGTTATTTAGTTACCGGTCAAGATGCTGAAAAAGCTTCTGTTCAGTACATTATTGACAGTAAACAATCGATGACCGTATTTAAAGATGTCCGTACATTGGTTGCTGATGCAATCAAGATGGCTGTCGATGTTTTGGATGGTAAAACTCCGGTTACTACAGGTGCATATGATAATGGAAACAAAGATGTTCCTGCGAAACAAACCGCTGTTGTCGTTGTTCATAAGGACAATGTAAAAGCTGCATTGATTGACTCCGGTTATTATGCGGCTAGCGACTTCACATTCCCGAACTAGTCTACGATTTGATTTGTTGCAGTGGCGGGGGTTCCCCGTCACTGCTTTCTTAAAAGAAGGGATCGATACAATGAGCAATATTCTTGAAATGCGTAACATTACCAAGGATTTCCCCGGTGTCCGAGCGCTTGATGATGTTAATTTCTCGGTCAAAGATGGTGAAATTCATTGTCTGGTTGGTGAAAACGGTGCCGGTAAAAGCACGCTGATGAAGATTCTAAGCGGTGTATATAAAAAAGGTGAGTATCAGGGTGATATCGTTTTAAGCGGCGAGGTTATGAATTTTCATGGAATTCGCGATAGCGAGCGAATGGGTATCGGTATCATCCATCAGGAACTCGCTCTCATTCCAGAATTATCTGTCTATGAAAACATGTATTTAGGCCACGAAATCAAGCGTGGGTCTTTTATTGATTGGAATGAAACCATTACGCAAAGTGTGGAGTTTCTTAAAAAGGTAAACCTTGTGGTTGAGCCAGAGGAGAAAATCAAAAACCTGGGTGTCGGTAAGCAACAGTTAGTTGAAATTGCCAAAGCATTAAGTAAGGATTTGAAACTATTGATCCTCGATGAGCCCACAGCTGCGCTTAATGAGGAGGAAAGCGATAACTTACTCAAACTGTTGAAAGAGTTAAAAAGTCATGGTGTTACTTCGATCATGATTTCCCATAAACTTAAAGAAGTCATATCGATCGCGGATACGGTCACGGTCTTGCGCGATGGTAAGACGATCTGTTCATTATCGAAAGAGAGAAATGAGATCAATACGCAGGTCATAATTAAGAACATGGTCGGCCGTGAAATCAATGATGTATTTCCGAAACGTCCTGTTAAGGAAATTGGCAGTATAGCTCTTGACGTAAAAAATCTGAAGTCTTACAGCCGTGAGTTGGGCAGAGACATTATCAAGGACGCATCCTTCTATGTCAGAAAAGGTGAAGTCGTGGGTGTTGCCGGATTAATGGGAGCCGGAAGAACGGAATTGGCTTTAAGTCTGTTTGGCAATCCGTTGCACTATGTTGTTAGTGGTGATGTTTCAATGGAAGGACAGAAAGTTCAGCTTTCTTCGCCCAAATCAGCAATTAAAGTGGGGTTGGCTTATGTTACTGAAGATCGCAAAGGGAACGGGTTGATTTTGATTCAAGACATCAAGCAGAATATTACCTTAGCTAATTTGATGGAAATTTCGCGAAATACGATCATCGATCAAAATCTGGAAATCAATGTGGCAAACGAATATAAGCAGTCGATCAATATCAAGACGCCGACTGTCGAGCAGAAAGTTCAAAATCTTAGCGGGGGCAATCAACAGAAAGTTTCGTTGAGTAAGTGGTTATTCACACTTCCGAAGGTGTTGATCTTGGATGAGCCGACGCGAGGAATCGATGTCGGAGCAAAATTCGAAATATATACCATTATTAATACCTTGGTTTCAAATGGTTTAAGTATTATTCTGATTTCTTCGGAACTTCCAGAAGTCATGGGCATGAGTGATCGTATCTACGTGATGAATCAAGGGCGGATTGCTGGGGAAGTGGATGCGAAAACTGCATCTGCCGAAAAAATCATGGAATTAGCAACGGATTAGGGAGGGTGAAGATATGAACAAAATTAAAAACTATTTCAGTGAATTAAGCATATTGCTAAAACTCAACGTCCGGGAATACGGTATGTTTATCGCCCTTGCGGTCATCATGCTTATATTCTCGTATTATTCGGGTGGATTGTTTGTCAGTCCAAGAAACCTGTCGAACTTACTGAACCAAACCGGATATATTGCGGTATTGGCCGTGGGTATGACGTTGGTCATCATTATCCGACATATTGATTTAAGTGTTGGTTATGTGGCTGGATTTATCGGAGCGGTTGCGGCCATCATGATGGTTCAATACGGCGTACCGGTGGGGATCGTCATAGTGGCTGTGCTGGTACTTGGAACACTGATTGGCTTATGGCATGGGTTCTTAGTTGCTTTTATGGGACTACCGGCCTTCGTTTCAACGTTAGCAGGTATGTTGATTTTCCGTGGCGCATTGCTACAAGTCACCCAAGGCACCGGAACCATCATTATTCCCAATGATTTCTTCAATGCTATTTCCAACGGAAATATTCCGGATGTTGTCAATATTCCCGGTATTCACGTATTAACGTTAATGATTGGTTTGGTTGGTGTGGGATTATTTATCGTTTCGGAATTTAGAACAAGAAAAAATAAACTTAAATATAATTTTAAAGTATTGAGTATGAGTATGCTCATTACCAAAATGATTTTTGTGTCTGCGGTTATTCTGTTAATAACCTACATCCTTGCAACCTATAACGGAATGTCCTGGACCGTTGTCATTATGTTGGTTACAGTGGGGATTTATCACTTTATTACCAACAAGACCGTTATCGGCCGACATATCTACGCGGTTGGCGGCAATCCGGAGGCGGCTGAACTTAGTGGTATCAGTGTTAAGAAGATAACGCTGTTAGTCTTTGCGTCGATGGGGTTCTTATCGGCGGTATCTGGAATTTTGTTTGCATCGCGCCTTCGCTCGGCAACCGTTACGGCGGGTGTGTTGTTTGAGTTAGATGCGATTGCGGCGGCATATGTCGGCGGTGTCAGTGCCAAGGGTGGTATCGGTAAGGTTACCGGCTCAATCATCGGTGCGATCGTTATGGCATCACTCTCCAGCGGTATGAATTTAGTCGGCATGGATATTTCTATTCAGTACATCGTTCGGGGTTTGGTACTCATTGTTGCGGTTGTGTTTGATGTTCGTACCCGAAACAAAAAATAGCATTCACTTTGTGGGGGAGGATATAAGAAAGAGCGGTGGGGACCGCTCTTTTGCTTAGTTAAATGTTCCGGATCTTATTTTATGTGCTTCTCGTAAAATCGCTTCTTTGCTGGGATCGACCATGCATTGAACCGATGCCACAAAAGCACCTTCGACAATAGGCCCAGGCACATAGGTGCACTTTTTAGCGAGCTCTTCATCTTCGATGAGTTCGATGGCGGCCTCAATACTGAAAACAGCACTTCCTAAGTCGGCAAAGAGATAGATGTTGTCATGGTGTGCGCATTGGCGAATGTATTCACTGATTTTAATTGCGTCGGTTCCCAACCGTTGGTCATCGGTGCCTCCGGCTGAGATAATCTCGATGCTCTCGGTATGGGAGGTCATTTCTTCGATCATTTCTTTGAGTCCGTCGGTGATTTTATAACTATGCGATACTAGGATGATGGCGGCCATATGGTTTCCTCCTGTGTATACATGAATCTTACTTATTTTATGATGATTTGTCAAAATGTAAACATCGACAATTAATGAAACAGATTGTTAAATATTATCAGATAATATCAAATGCAATTTTAGAAAGAGTTGTTTATAATACAAAAGAAAATGATGTTCATTTTCGAAGGGAGAAATGTATATGGAGAAGAAAAAGGGAATAACAACTTTCTTGGATAAAGTGGAGAAAGCCGGCAATCGGTTGCCTCATCCGGTCACTTTGTTTGTTTTTCTGGCGGTAGCCATCGTTTTGCTCTCAGCACTTTTTGAACGTATGGGAGTTAGTGTTACGTATGATTTCATAAATGCGCAAACACAGGAAGTTATGACAAATACCGTCGTTGCCAAAAGTTTGCTTGCGGCGGATGGTATTCGACATATGTTTACGACGGTTATCTCAAATTTCACGGGTTTCTTTGCTTTAGGTACGGTATTTACGATTATTGTAGCGGTCAGTGTAGCTGAAGGATCCGGATTGATTTCAGCGTTGATGCGTAAAATTGTCAGTATTACACCGGCAAAACTTGTTACAGCTACGGTTGTGTTTTTGGGTGTTATGTCCAATGTGGCATCATCGACCGGTTACGTCGTTTTAGTTCCGTTAGGAGCTATTATCTTTAAGAGTTTTAAGAAACATCCGATTGCCGGCTTAGCTGCGGCGTTCGCCGGTGTTTCCGGTGGTTGGAGTGCGAATTTATTAATTGGTTCCAACGATCCGATGTTTGCGGGTATAAGTACGCAAGCTGCCCGTTTTATTGATGTTAACTACACGGTATTGCCTACGGGTAACTGGTACTTTATGATGGCTTCTACGTTCTTGATTACCATCTTGGGAACTTGGGTGACAGAGAAAATCGTTATTCCGCGTTTAGGTGAGTATCATGGGGATGATGAGACTCTGGTCGAAGATATCGCTTTGAATGAGAAGCGCGGACTTCGATTTGCGTTGGTTGGGTTGATTTTGGTTGTTGCATTAATTCTGGGATTGACACTTCCTAACGAAGCTATTTTGAATCCAACTGGGAATATCTTAGTCTCACCGTTTATGTCCTCGATTATTGCGGTGATGAGTCTGGTGTTTTTTGTACCGGGATTGCTTTATGGTTTTGGGGCAAAAACCATCACTTCCGATAAGGAATTGGTTGATGTGATAGTCAAGGGAATCAGTGGGATCGCTAGTTTCTTAGTGCTCGTATTCTTTGCGGCTCAGTTTGTAAGTTATTTTAATTATTCGAACTTAGGTGTCATTCTTTCGGTATCCGGTTCGAATTTCTTGCAAAATGTTGGTTTCATCGGTATTCCATTGATCGTTGCCTTTATCTTCTTAACCGCATTCATCAATCTTTTTATTGCGGTTGACTCGGCGAAATGGGTCATTATGGCCCCGATTTTCGTACCGATGTTTATGCGTTTGGGATTGTCTCCTGAGTTGTCACAAGCGGTCTATCGAATCGGCGATTCATCAACGAATATCATTTCGCCTTTAATGCCGTTTTTCCCGCTGGCAGTTGCCTTTTGCCAGAAATATGATAAGAAGTTTGGTATCGGCTCGTTGATTACGACGATGGTTCCATACTCGATTGCATTTCTCATCGGCTGGACCTTGTTATTTATCGTTTGGTATTTCTTAGGCTTGCCATTAGGTCCAGGCGCAGGTTTATTTTACTAAACTTCGGAGGTTAGAACCATGAAACCATTGGACAAAAGAATCAGGGAGTTTATGCTTAAGGACAATATTGATGTTGTATTAGCTCAATCACCGGAGAATTTTGCTTATGTTTCAGGGTTCTCAGCTCATCAGCACACCGTTTCACGTCAGCCGGGTTTTGCTTGTGCTATCGTAAGTGCTATAACTCGGCCAACGATTTTAATAGGCATGGACTTTGAGACGCCTTCGTTTAATCCAGAGTTTGAAGTGTTGAGTTTCTCTACGTGGGTAGGTAATCGCACACTTCACCAAATCAAGCAAAATGAGTCAGCACCGCCGTTTGTGACGATGTTGGATCGGATTGCCGAATCTCTCTTTACTTTAGGTGCTACAGAAAAGATTGTCGGCGTTGAAATGGACTATTTGCCAACGAACTTTTATTTTCAGTTGAAACAACGTCTGCCATTGGTTACGTTTGTGGATGTTTCCAATCTGTTTCTGAGGGCTAGAGTTATCAAACAACCCCATGAGATTGAATTTATGCGTCAGCTCATCCGAGTATCGGATGAAGCCTTACTCTCCACCAGTAAATTAGCACACGTAGGTGTTTTGGAAAGTGAACTGTTTGATCATTACTGTCAACAAGTCATGGCTTCAGGCATTGCATTTCCCTCCGGATGGTCTTCCTTTACGGCGGGAGCCAATGCCGGTAAATTGGGAAGATCTCAACCTCGCCCCATTTTAGCAAAGGATGTTGTTAAGTTTGACGGTGGCGTCAATGGGGATACGAAGTTCTATACGACGGATTTTTCGCGTAGTTGGTTAATGTCTGATGTTGATCCGTGGTTGGTAAATGTTAAGCGCAATCTGATGAAAGCGCATGAAATGATGTTGGAATCTATTCGACCGGGTCTGAGTTTTAAGGAGTTGTTTCATATCGGATATGATTTTACGGTAAAAGAGTTTCCTTTTTATCAGCGAGGTCATTTAGGGCACAGTATATCAATGGGTCCGCAAACAGCGGAGTTTCCGTTTATTTCTGCGACGCAGGAAGGTGTGCTTGAGCCAGGTATGATTTTGGCCGTAGAAAACCCCATGTACATCACGGGGTATAATGGTTTCAATATTGAGGATATGATTTTGGTAACGGCGGATGGTTATGAATTGCTGACGCCGTTGACACCGCATTGGTTGGAAAGTGAAGCTAAATATCGTTAAAAAAACGCCGGAAACGGCGTTTATGATTTATCTCGAAGATTTTTAAATTTGCGTAATTCACTTTGCATAACGGCATTCTGTCCTTTGGTTGTACAAATCAAACGGTTGGACAAGGTGGAATACAAGAAGGTAAATCCACGGTAGTGTCGTATATCTTGGTAGGAATCGATCGGCATTTCTAGTTCTTCGATATAAGCTTGAAGATAAGGGTTTTTGATGACAGGCATGTTGAGTGCGGACTGTGCGGTCGTATAGGCGAAATAAGCCAGTATGTCCAACAGTTCTTTGTCGACTTCCATGTCTTGATTTTCAAGATCAAAGACGACCCAATCTTGCTTTTGAAGTTGTGATGCTTTCATGCGCTTTCCTCCTTTGCAGTACTTTACCATATCCTACAAAGATGTGCATCTGTTTCGCTTGAAAAAAAGCGGAATTTTTCATGAAAACTGAAATAATAAGCTATTTTTCAGAGCAAAATCACTATCAAGAGCAATTTATGCCTCTGTAAGAATCATTCTCGACCATACTTCCTGAATATCCGATGTCTGGCGGATCAATCCTTGTTCGACGATGTAAATCTTATCGTACAGATGGAGATGATCTTTAAAAATGATATGGCTGACGTTGATGATGGTCTTTTCAAGACTTAAGATATCTTTTTCGATGCTATGAGCAATCGGCTGTTCCAAGCTGGAAAAAATTTCATCGCACAGGATGACTTCAGCATTCAGACACAGAGCTCTCGCCAACATAAGTCGTGCTCGTTGCCCTCCAGAGACATTCGCGCCGTTGTTGCGCAACACTTCCCCAAGTTCTAACGTTGAAAGTCCGACTTGAAACAGGGAGTCTTTAACACGTTGTTCATCAATGTCCTGATACATCGTCACATTTTCTTTGATGGTTCCATTAAATATGAAGCCGATTTGATCGACGGTCGTAAACAGTGAATAATAATCGATGGGAACAATATCGAAGATATCAATACCATCCAAGGTTACGATACCGTTTTTCGGGACGATGGACTGACGGATGGTTTTGAGTACGGTCGATTTACCGGCTCCGCTGTGACCGACAATCAGGATTTTCTCCTTGCGTTGCACCGACATAATTACTTTTTGAAGAATCGGATTTGGATCATCTTCATAACCCAAATCACAATGATTGAACATCAGCATTTCAAAACGATTAACATGCGTATGGCGGTCAATGATCGGACGGCTAAGATTCTTGTCAAATTCATCAAGAACTTTAAGAATTCCTTTCATCTGAGTAATGACCGGGGTGAAGCGTTGTAATGGCCACATGACATTGCCAAAACTGGTCGCAACCATAATCAGTGATCCCAAGGATGCCTGTGCACTTCGCGCAAACAATATTCCCGCGATAATTAGTGTGAAGATAATGGTGGTTTGAATAAAGTTATTGAGTCCATCCACTTTGGTCGATGATTTATCGACCGTGTAGTTATCCTTTTGAACTTGCGTTGCTTTTTCGATAAACGACAAGTGACGCAAGTTTTCAAGTTGATGTTGCTTGATAATTTCAAATCCGTATAGAGTTTCGTTGACGAAGTCCGTGTAGGCTTGCAACGATTTTGATTTCATCGCCTCCGATTTCTGGACCGGCTTATTGGTTTTACTGGTAACAACCACAAAGATCACCAACATCATAAAAGCGACAACGACCAAGTAGATACTGACGGTCGCTACGATAACTACAGCCATCAAAAACCGAGAGGACATATGAATCGTTTCAAGGATGTTGAGTAAAAACTTTTCTTCAAATCGATCGAAGTCATTGGTCAGATTCGAGCGATAGATGTTGCACTGATCTTTTTGTAACTGCGTGATGTCTTGTTCCATCAGTCGGTGAATGTAGTGGTTTTTTAACTGCTTTAAACTAGCCTCAAGATATTTTGATTTAAGCAATGTACCAATGGAGTCCAGAACCAGCGATCCGATCATAATTAGCATCATCAGTTGAGCCGTTCTCAACACATCATCCATCTGACGATTCAATCCGTAATCCGTGATGACTTTAAGCAGATAGATATTCCAACCGGATAAACTGACCATAAAAATCGTGTGAATCGTATTGATGATCAGCCAGGGAATATGTCCTAATTTCATTTTTCTCATGTTGATGCCCCCAATGTCTTTAATTCAATTTTGGTATCGAAGTGCTTCGACAAGTAGTCCAAGTGACGATGGGAAACGCAGATCAAGGTCTTGTCCAAGCTTAACAGTGTATCGTAAATGTGTTGAGCGGTTTGATCATCCAAGCTGGCGGATGGCTCATCCACAAACAGTACCTCGCGATCATGGTACAGTTCGCGGGCGATACTTATCCGTTGGCGCTGACCACCGGAGATATTGAGTCCGTCTTGTTCAAGTATGTGATCTTCTTTGGTACTTAAGGTATCGATCCAATCGGATAAATCGACGTCTTGCATGACTTTATCGAACTTTTCCTTATTATACGGGGAGGCCAGTATAACATTGTTCTTAATCGAATCATTGAATAAGAAATGTTGTTGACGGATGTAGCCACAGGTCTTCAGGAAGCTTTCTGTCTGAATAGTTTTCAGTTCATGATTATCGATAATGATCTCACCCTCATAGCTTGAAAGATTTTGGGCTAAGCAGTTGAGCAAGGTGGTCTTACCGGCTCCGGAAGGGCCTACGATCAATACTTTATCCTTGGGTTTGATCGTGAAGTTCAAATCTTCCAAGATCTTTTTATCTGTATAGGAAAAAGATAATTTTTTAACGGATAACTTCTCCTTAAACGTCAGTTGCTGAACGGCTTTCGGATTGGATTGCGTTTGAGTGATTCGATTGTAGATATCGATCGAAGTTTTGAAGCGGTTGATAAAGTTGAATCCGCTGATCATGCTCCAAACCAATTGTCCAATCAAGTTAAAAAGCAAAATGAGAGAAGTAAGGGTTATGCCATTTTGAATGTATAAGTAAGTCGCATAGATGTAGACAAGCATTTGGAACGTGCCGGCAATCCAGTGATTGAGATTGGATTGAAGTTCATCAATGCGAAAGGCACGTTTTTTGATGTTCTCCAACGTGATAACGATACTTTCAAACGGTCGTTTGAAATTCTCTTCGACATGGTATAACTTAATGACCTCCATCCCGTTGAGAATATTGGTCAGTTGAACATTGTAATCCGCATTGGCTTCTTGGGTTTGCCTTTTAGTTTTTCGAGCGATGGGCTCAAACAGTTTGGTTACGGTAAAGAGAATGATTGAAACTATCAATGTAGCCAAGGCTACCAAGGGAGAGATAAAAAGAAGAACTATTGAACCCAAGATAAAACTGCCAAAGCTGTAAATGATGTTGAGAAAAGACAGGAAGAAGTCCTTTTCAAAAAGGTTGATATCCGACACTAACATAGACATGTAATGTTCTTTGGGATTCTTTTTAAAACTCTCATACGAATGGGTCATGATTTTCTCATACGCCAACGTGCGCACCTGAATGAGGATGTCGCGCATAAAGCCGATTCGCAAGAAACGTGAGAGCATCTGGGTGAAGATCGGTGTGAAGGCGAAGAATAAAACGATGGCGATGCGCCGCAGAATTCCGGTGGTGTCCACTTCTTCAATGATTCCAAAAGCGTTGGAAAGTGCGAAAGTAAAAAACAGGCCGCTGATTGTGGTCATAAATGCACCAATCAAATAGAGGGTTAATTGTTTCTTGTTCTTTTTTAGAAGTTGAATTAAGGTCATGAAGATATCCCTTTCTACATAATATAAGCATAACTATCGTATTCTATCGTCTGTTGGTTGTCAACACAGGCAAGGCAAACATACAAGAAACTGCTTTCACTAACAGAAACATGTCTTTATATCACATGACAAATATTCATGCCATGGTATAATCTCATCAAGAAAACATGTTTGTCAGCAGGTGAAAAATGAAAAAAAGCACGAGCATTCGCGTTAAAATCGCCATCCTCACAAGCATCTTCACGATTGTTCCGACACTCGCGGTGATTGCTTATACAACCATTACTTTACAGAATACGTTGCGCAATGAGATTGTTGATTCCAACCAGTATCAAATGCAATGGGCGAACCAATTGATCAATGATATTTATTTGCGTGCGGACTCGTTGTTTAATAATATTCAGATTTATCCCGATCTTAATGATAATCTCGAATTGACGGCCAGTGATTCGTTGCAAGCACAGTTGGAATCTTATAATTATACGAGGGATTTACTGAACGTTTTTTATTACTCCAACTCTCTTTTTATCGATGATCTGGCAATTACCGCCACGAAGAGCGGTAAGAGTTTTTCGATCCGAAGTTCGATTGCCCTTCCCAACTCATCCACCGATAATCCGTTGCCATGGGAAGAGGTCAGTATGTATTTTGAGAGCAGTGACAATCGTGTGATCGTGCGTCGACCAATTAAGCGATTTGAAGATCGTACCACGGTCGGTTACATTTCCATTCGTTTAAAAGAGGCGGTATCCTCTCAGCTTTTCAACATTCTTCAAATCGATCAGGACAGTGCGGTATTTGTGTTGGATCAGGATAATCGGGTATTACTTAAGGCAGGGAATATTGAAAATGAGCCACAAGATTATTCGAAGATCGTGGATGGGGAGGATTTTCAGACCCTGGAAAATTCATTGGTTTTCTCAACGTCGATTCGAGACGGACTGCTAAGAATTGTCAAAGTAGTTCCGCTTAGCGTGATTAATAACAGTACTCTACGATTGTTTTCCATTGGATTGGTCTTCTCGTTATCCTTTATGGTGCTTGCGATCTATCTATCCTATCTGTTTTCGTCCAGACTTACAGAACCGATCATATCGTTGGCAAATACCATGAAGAATGTGGATATCGATGAGTTTAAGTTAAGAAAAATCGATGAGAACAATGAGATCGGTTTGCTTGAGAATGGTTATAACCTGTTGATGGTGCGCATTCGCAATTTGATCGATCAGGAGTATAAGAGTGAAATCGAACTCAAAAATGCGCAGCTCAAGGCTTTGCAAGCGCAAATCAATCCGCATTTTCTTTACAATACGCTTCAAATGATGGGTGGCATCGCTCTTGCCAACAATGTACAAGAGATTTATAGCATTGCCAATACGATGGCAGATATGTTTCGTTACAGTATCAGTGGGGGAAGTGATTTGGTTTCGATCAACGATGAAATCAAACACACGGAGAATTATCTTTATATTCAGAAACTTCGATTTCAAAATCGGATTCAAGTCGATCTTTTTTTGGATGAATCGATTTCCAATGTGTTGATACCTAAGTTTACGTTGCAGCCATTGGTTGAAAATGCGTTTGAGCATGGATTATCGAAGAGGACAGAGGGTGGTAAGTTGGTGATTGGGGTTAAGGAAACCAAGGATCATCTTGAGGTCACCGTTTGGGATAATGGGGAGGGTATGGATGAAGAGCAAACCGAATCGCTGATGGAGCAGATTCGCAATCATAATCCGTTGGTACCGGGTCAGAATTTTGGCATCGGACTTAAAAATGTCAACGCCCGGCTTCGTTTACTTTTTTCGGATGACTATAAGTTTGAAATCAATAGCAAACCGAGGGAGTTTACAGAAGTGAAGCTGTCCATCATTAAGAACTCGGAGGTGTAAATGATGCGTCTTTTGATCATCGATGATGAAATGTGGTCGAGAGAAGTGGTTAAGAAACTCCTTCATTTTGATGAGCACTCAATAAAGCTCATTGGCGAAGCGAATAATGGTCTCGATGGTTTGAAAATGATCGAGAATCTTCAGCCGGACATTGTGATTACAGATATGAAAATGCCAGGTCTTGACGGTCTTGAATTGTTAAGAAAACTGATCATGTTTCCCAACATTAAAACCGTCGTAATGAGTGGCTTTGATGATTATGAGTATTTGCGTCAGGCGATTCACAGCAAGGCGGTTGAATATTTGTTGAAGCCGATCAAGGAAGAAGATATTAATGCGGCGATTGAGCGTTGCATCGATGAGCTGCGTGCGAGCAGCGAGAAAGTTCTGAGTTCAAATCGCATCTTCTTGGATGAACATGATCATAATGAGTATCTTCGGTTCATAAGAAAGTTGCAGTTGGTCATTATCAAGAAACAACCGGAACTGGTGAATTCCACGTTGAATGAAGTGATTAAGTTTAAAAGCATGGTGAAGAGCACTGAAATCATAACGAAACTGAGAGACAATCTATTAAATCAGCTTCAACAATATCTTCATCAACAGAACATGGATTACACCTTCGTTACTTCCAATCAGATCAACGGTACACTCGAAGAGTTGATTGATCAGATTTCTCCGATATTTTTAAAGGTGCTTGAAGATATAAGATTACCTCGTCAGAAAACGTCTTCGGATATCTCTAATATCAAGAATTTCATCGACCAACATTACATGTATCCGATCTCTTTAGATGATGTGTCGGATGCTTTCTTTCTGAGCAAAGAGCATGTCAGTCGTTTGTTTCGCAAAACGTATAATGAGAGTGTTACGCAGTATATTTTGAAGAAGAAGATGGAAAGTGCGGCGGATTTGATTCGTACGTCTCAGTTAAGTTATCGGGAAATTGCGTATCAGTTGGGATTTGAGGATATTTCCTATTTTTATAAGCAGTTTAAGAAGATTTTTCATTGTACACCCGGTGAGTATAAGGATTATCATCCAATATCAACATAGTCCAATCCAAGTTGCAAAGATTGTCCAATGATTAAGTTAAGCGCTTACATTAAGATATCAGTGTAGGTTAACAAATGAAAAGAGGGAAACTATGAAAAAATTTATTTTGTTATTAACCGTAAGTTTCATGCTGGTATTGAGTATGGTGGGTTGCGCTAAACCTGTCGCTGATGAACCGGAAAAAGTTACGCTAAAAGTCTTTATGACTTTCCCAAGATTCCAGACGCAGTTTGAAGCGTATTTCGCGCAGTTCAAAGCTAAAATGTTGGCGGAGAAAAACATCGATGTGACCATCGATTTGGAAATGCCGACATCCGATCAGGCAGCTCAAATTCTTAAGGCTCGCTTATCGACCAACGATGCTCCAGATGTATTCACATTGCATGCAATTGCGGATATTCCGGATTTCTATGAAGCCGGCTATCTGAGTGATTTATCCGGTGAACCGTTTGTCGGTGAATTGTTGGAAAATGTTAAGGACATCGTTACCTATGATGGTAAAGTTGTCGCATTGCCTTTGGAAAGTTTGGCTTGGGGTTATTTGTATAATAAGGACATCTTCGCTAAATATGATCTTGAAGCTCCTCAGACCATTACTGAAATGTTAAATGTGGTGAAGGTTCTTAAGGAAAATGGTGAGACGCCGTTCTTATTGGCTTTCCAAGAATCGTGGATTCCGCAGTTAATGACAGCGTTGGCGATCGGCGGTGTGGTTACCAGTGAAAATCCTGAATTTGTAAATAAGATGAATGAAGGCGATGCTTCTTATGAAGAAATTGCTAAAATCTTTGACATCATTGATATCATTATGGCTAATGGCACGGATAAACCGTTTGAAGTAGGCAATGCAGCCGCATCGGCTGACTTCGCAGCTGGAAAAGCGGCGATGTGGGTTCAGGGAACTTGGCAAGCACAAGCGATTCTGGATATTAATCCAAATATCAATATCGGAGCTGCTCCATTACCGGTTAGTGACAATATTAACGGTACATTGATCAATTTGTCAGTTTCGACTTCGTTGGCTGTTTCGCCGACAAGTAAGAATAAAGATATCGCGCTTGAATTATTGAATTACATTCTTGATAAACAAGCATCTTCTAAACTATTTGAAGAATTGAAGTTCAATCCGGTTGCGAAGTTCCATACCTATGAAACATTCCCATGGGCTGATGAAGCCATGTCGTATGTCGCTTTGGGTCGTGGCTATCGTGACTTGTCACTGCCGGGTGCTGTGACGGGAGAACAGGCTAAACTTCTTCAGAGTTATTATGCTAAAACGATAACGAAAGCTGAGTTCATTCAAACCATTGATGAAGTTTGGGCTAATTCGCTCGGACAATAGATGATCATTATTGCGGGCTTGTGAAAATGAGCCCGCAATCTTTATAAGGAAATGAGGGAGTAAGATGAAAAAAAGTAATCGCAGTCTGACACTGTTCATCCTTCCAGCATTATTGTTCTATGCAATTTTCACATTAGCGCCGGCCTTTGGTGGGATATGGTATAGCTTTACAAATTGGAACGGACTTAATCCAAATTATGAGTTGATCGGATTTCGCAATTTTGAAGTGTTGTTAAAGGATAAGAATTTTTTCAATTCGATTTGGTTTACGGTGAAGTTTGTTGGTATTATGGTTGTTCTTCAGAACATCATTGCACTGTCGCTGGCCGTATTGATTGAGACGCGCTTCAAAACGAAGACGTTGTTTCGGACGTTGGTCTTTATGCCTAACATGATCAGTATGATTATCGGTGGGTTTATGTGGATGTTTATATTCACCCGGGCCTTGCCGACCATTGCCAATCTGCTCAATATTGCCGCATTGGATATTTCTTGGCTGGGGGATCCGACGTTTAGTTTCATTGCCATAATTATCGTTTCGTTGTGGGGTGGCGTGGGCTATTTGATGATTATCTATATGGCCGCTCTTCAAGGGGTTGCTAAGAATCTTAGGGAAGCGGCGATGATCGATGGAGCGAATGCGTGGCAGGTATTTAAGAATATTACGATTCCTTCCATTATGCCCGCAATTACGATCGGTGTGTTTGTTACATTGAACAATTCGTTCAAAGTGTTTGATGTGGTTTATTCACTGACGGGTGGCGGTCCGGGTCGCAGCACGCAGGTCATTGCGATGAATATTTTTGAAGAGGCGTATAGCATGAACAATCGTTTTGGTTATGCCAGCGCAAAGTCGTTAATTCTATTTGTTATCATTCTTGTCATAACGCTGATTCAGTTGTCGATTATGAGAAAAAAGGAGGTCAATTGATATGAAAATGAAAACATGGTTGAACATTGTCATATTATTGATTCTCATTGCCTATTCAATTTTCAGTTTGTCTCCCATCATTCTTGCGGTCATTAATTCCGGCAAAACGCAGGGTGAAATACTGTCAAACATCCTGTCATTACCAACGAATTTTCAAATTTCCAATTACATTACCGCCTTTGAGAAGATTAAGTTTTTACGTAGTTTCTTCAATACGCTGTTAGTCGTGGTGATTGGGTGTGGCGGTATTGTGTTTTTCTCTTCGATTGCCGGATATAAGCTGGCAAGAGTAAAAACGAAGTTAAGTAATTTCTATTATAGTTTGTTTGTATTTTCGATGTTAATTCCATTTCATTCGATTATGATTTCGTTGGTCCGAATTGCCAGAGTTACCAATTTGCAGGGAAGTTTGGTTGGATTGGGAATTATCTATATTGGCTTGGGCGTTCCGATGGCGATATTTTTGTATACTGGATTTATTCGTTCGATTCCGATAGAATTAGATGAGGCTGCACGTATCGATGGATGTTCAGATTTGAGATTGTTTTTCTCTATCATCTTCCCTCAGTTAAAGCCGATTACGGTGACGATCATTATTACCAATGCGTTGTGGATGTGGAATGATTTCTTGCTTCCATTGTTAATGCTTCCGAACAGTAAGAACTATACGATCCTGCTTTCTACCAACATGTTGTTTGGTCAGTATGGCAATAATGATTGGCCGGCCATTCTTTCAGTGTTGATTATGGCGATGTTGCCGGCCGTCGTATTTTATATGATACTTCAAAAATCAATTTTAAAGGGAATTTCAGAGGGAGCACTTAAACAATGAAACAGACCGATTTTGTACACACGCAGGGCAGAGATATTATCGATGAACATGGAAACAAGCTTTTGCTTCGGGGTGTTGGCTTGGGTGGGTGGTTGCTTCCGGAAGGTTATATGTGGAGGTTTCCGAATCAAGGCGATCGTCCCAGGAAAATTGAGAAAGTCATTGCTTCGTTGATTGGTGAAGAAGAGGCCAATCTTTTTTGGCACAACTATTATGAGAATTACATTGCAAAAGAAGATATTGATAAAATTGCCCAGGATGGGTTTAATTCCGTAAGAATTCCTTTGCATTGGCGTTTTCTGCTCGATAAAAATCATGAAATCAATGAGAAACATTGGCAACTGCTGGATGAGATCATTCAACAGTGCGAGTTACGAAAAGTGTATGTAATTCTTGATTTACATGGGGCTCCCGGGGGTCAGACGGGGGCGAATATTGATGATTGTGAAAATGATATTCCTGAGCTGTTTATCCATGAAGTTAATCAGGATTTGACGGTTTTCATTTGGAAAGAGCTGGCAAAAAGATATAAAGACTCACCAATCATTGCTTGTTATGATTTGTTCAATGAGCCGGTTCCGGAGTTTCATGGTCAGTATAACGATAAGGTATATCCCATGTATAAGCGGTTAATTGATGAAATCCGTGCCATCGATCCTTACCACATGATTACTTTAGAAGGTATTCATTGGTCGACGGATTGGTCGATATTTACACATAAGTTGGATGACAATGTTCTTTATCAGTTTCATAAGTATTGGAATAATCCAGATGCGGAGAGCTTAAGCAAATTTCTCTTTAAAAGAGATGAGTGGGATGTTCCGATATTTATGGGTGAGGGCGGGGAGAATAATAAAGAGTGGTATAGCGGTGCTTTTGCGATGTATGAAGATTTGGACATTTCGTGGAATTTTTGGACGTATAAGAAAATGGATACGACCAATTCGATGGTTTCAATTATCAAACCGAAGGATTGGGATCGTCTGACGGATTATATGGAGAAAAAAGCAGATCTAAGCAATCAAGAAGCAAAAGCTATATTTTCTGAGTATTTGAACAACATTAAACTTGAGAACTGTGTACTGGTCGATGAAGTCGTTAATTATTTGTTCCGTCGTCCGAATATCGAAATTCCGGCTATTTTCTATAATTGGGATTCACAAGCAAAAGTTCAAACCTCAAAGGGTTTAAATGTCGGCTACCGATCAGAGGATAATCGCGACATTTTGTTTTTGGATAGCTCGCGAATAAAGCCAAACTTCCAACATGGCCGAGGTGAGAGTTGGAAGGATGAGGAGTGGTTGTGTGTAAAGATGCATGAGAATGACTCTTTGCATTATTGGTTTACCTCAACAGAAAAGCAAGTAATTACATTGAGTCTGACATTACTCAATGAAAAGAATTCTAGAGTTGTGGTTTCATTGAACGAAAAGAAAGTTGACATTGATTTAAACAGCGTAGGTCATCAAATCGTATATATTACTTCAGATTCGGTTGATATCGGAAAATCGAAGATTCAAGTGGAATTAGTATCCGGGGGAATCAGCTTAATTTCGGTCAATATCAAAAAAGAACAATAGAAAGAAAAGGGCATCACGTGATGCCTTTACTTTGCCAAAAATTCGTTTAATGTATCCACAATGATCTGATGGTCTTCCTGGGGTTTAAGACCACTGACGCTGATAGCACCGATAACACCGCTGTGCGTCAGAATTGGAAATGATCCTTCCAATAAGGTATAGTCCTCACTGTTAAGTCCATAACGTGCTTCAAGCAACGGATATTCACCCTTCAGTTTCTCATTTATCCACATGGTACTATGTCCAAACATGAGCACGGAATTGCGCTTACGGATGGACCAGTTCATGTTGATGGGATTAGAGCCGGTATGACTGTAGCGGTAGACGACCATGTCGTTCAGATATACTTCAACGGTAATTGGAAGATTTGAATGTATGGCCTTATTGGCGATCAGGGTGCCGATATCATAGGCAGTTTTACGGTTGAAATCGTCAAATACATATTGTTTTTCAAGATTTTCGATTTGTTCTAACATGATATTTGTTCTCCTGTCTTATAGTGAAATCATAACATGAACACATAGTATAATTCATTCGAATTTGCAGAAAATCACTATTTATTTGTACTTTCCTAATTTACAATATAGTTGTCATGGAGGAGAAGTCTATGTCATATATATTGAAGATTTCGTTTGTTGACTCAGAACCGTTGATATGGCGTAAGGTCATTGTTCCGGATAAAATCACATATCATCGTTTACATCAGGTTATTCAGTTGATAACTAATTTCGAAAGCGTATATGAAGATTATCATTTGTATGAGTTCGATTTATACAAAGAGAACATGTGTGTAACCAATAATAAAGGACGATTCGAACAACACCGTGATTTTTTAAATAATCGAGCTATGTATGAAGAACGTTTATCAAAGATGAAGTATACAAAGTACGTATCCGAGAAAGCAAGGCAACTTCTTCTGTCAGTGAATGTCAAAATGCCAAGTACGATAAAAATCGATGACTTTATCATTAAGCATAAGAAACTGAAATACCACTATGATTTTGGGGATGGATGGGAAATCGAAATTGAATTGCTTGATATCAAGGAGAATGATGATCGAGTAATTGCTGAGGTATTGGATGGTGAAAATATAGCTCCTATGGAAGATTGTGGTGGCTTGTATGGATTTTATGGGATGCTTGAGATTTTAAGTGATACTAGTCATCCGGACTATGCTTACATACGTGAGTGGTTAGAAAATAAACGATTTGAACCGTTCCATCAAAATAAGATAAATGAATTTTTAAGTTATGAGAAGTTAAAGAAGGCTAGTAATTAAAGAAACACACAGGAAAAGTTCATCCTGTGTGTTTTGTTAACATAAGCATATTTTATTATTGTTCAATCTTCAATGGGCACAAACGCTATCTTTAATTTCATATTCATTCCTTTGGCAAGTTTTTTGAGTGTGTTCAGAGAAGGGTTGGATATCCCTTTCTCAATTTTACTTATATCTGCTTGATTGATGTGAGTGCGCTGTGCCAGTTCCTGTTGAGTCAGTCCTAGGTTTTTGCGCGCATCAATTAATGCTTGCATGATGATAAAATCAGGTTCAAGTTGTTCATATTCGTCTCTAAACTGAGAATTTTTTAGTCTTTGGTTCAAATCTTTTTTAAAGTTCGTCATGTGAATCTCCTTGTAAGTTCAACAACGTACGTTCGATAAATACGCTGACTATTATCATAATATGGTATATAAGCCATAAAAACAAGACACACATTACTTTATATGACGTAAATTTCAATGTTCCTTAAGAAAATAAAAAAAAACACAGAATTTTAATCCTGTGTTTCTTTAATTGGTAAGCTTAGAGTAAATGTACTTCCTTTTCCTGGTGTCGATTTAACTTCAATCGTTCCGCCGAGTTGGTTGAGGTTTTCTTTAACCACATACAACCCAATGCCTTCACCGGATATTCGGGTGGTGGATGCGCCTCGGTAGTAGGCGTTGAAGATGTTTTTAATGTCGGAAGGTTCAATGCCGATGCCGGTGTCGGAGATGGTAATTGTCAAATGATCACTGTAATCTCTGACACTGATTTCCACATGTCCTTTTTCCGTATATTTATAAGCGTTGGTCAGTAAGTTATAAATGACTTGGCTCAGTTTGTAGGGATCGGTTAACAGTTTGATCTTTGTATTTCCGAACATTCGGAGTTCGATGCCTTTTTTGTCAAACTGAGAGCGAATGCCTAAGATGATTTGGTTCAATAGATTTTGAATATCAACGGCTTCAAAGGTTAGTACTTCACTTTCCTTCTCCGCATCGATCATGGTGCTCATGTTTGAAAGTATGTTATTGAGGTGATCAATCTGATCTTGGAAGATGGTGAGTTCTTCTTTGGATATCTGAATAACACCATCCTCAATCGCTTCTACATGAGATTTCAATATGGTTAGCGGCGTTTTGGATTGGTGAATGAGTTGGTCGATCAACGTTTTGCGACTTTTTTGTTTGAGTCGAAGACGCGTATTGAGATCTTGTAAGCTGCTTTGAATCTGATTGATCTCTTTGATGGATGAAGGTTTGTTTTCAATGGGATTGCCAACTTGGATATTGGAGGCGAATCGTGCGGTATCCGTGAGGTCTTTGCTCATGCGCTTGCTTATATAAGCGCCGACAAGTAAGGTTATAACAATGGCAAATCCGGTGGATATCAGACTGTTGATGAACAAGCGCGATTTAAACATCATCGCTATGACCGAACTTTCCGCGGAGCTTTGTTTGGTTATGTTAAGTTTGCCAAGAAGGACGCCGTTGTCCAACACATCGAAACTGTCGACTTCTTCTTCGCCAATGCGAAACATGAAGTCCATCATCCCCATACGTCCTGGATTTCGTCGGTCGTAATCGCGGTCTTCCACTTGGATTATCAGGGCTCCCTGAGGCCCGTACAGCTTGATTTTAACGATGGGGTCATCAAGATGACTCTCAAGCTCGATGGTCATCTGTCGTAACGATAGGGTCTCCTCTTTCAACGAACCCACAACATACGTAATCATCTGATCAATATGTTCATCATACGTTTCACTTAGATAGGTCTTGAAGTAGCGATCGGTCAAAGAAGTCAATATTAAAGCGTTGATCGCAATGGAAAGGGTGGCGACCAACGTTAATACGATTAACCATAATTTGCGAATGCTCATTGCGATTCACCTCCAAGCATATATCCTGCGCCATACTTTGTCAGAATGATGGTAGGATTCTTTGGGTCGTCCTCGATTTTTTGGCGAAGACGTTTGATGAGGGAGTCTATATTGCGATCATAACCTTCGTAATCTTCGTTAAAAGCATTTCGAATGATCTGTTCGCGGGTCAATATCTGATCTTTGTGTTTCATTAAGGTATACAGTATTTTAAATTCACTGGCAGTCAGCTCGATGTCAGTTCCGTCTTTTTCAACTTTCATACGAGTTTCATATAGTTTAAGAGGAGGGATAGACAGAACAATCTCATCACTGTCACCATAAACTCTTCGAAGTATAGCCTTTACTCTGCGAATCAACTCTTTTGGGCTGAAGGGCTTGACGATGTAATCATCCGCTCCCGTGTCAAAGCCGGTAATTCTATCGTCTTCCTCACCTTTTGCGGTTAACATAATGACTGGAACATCCGAGATGTTTCGGATGTCGCGCAACACTTCAAATCCATTGATTCCTGGCATCATAACATCAAGGATGACCAAGTGGAACGTATGTTGACTGAAGAGTTTGAGCGCAGAAAAGCCGTCTTGGGCCAAGTCGGCTGCGTAGTTTTCGCTTTGTAAATAGCGAAGCACGATTGAGCTGATTTCAGGTTGGTCTTCAACGACGAGAATGCGATGTGTCACAAGGTCTCCTTATTTATTTATTTCAACAAGTGCTCCGGTAAAACGGGTGATCGATACTTGACCGTCAAAACCGTTAACACGCAATATACCGACGATCTCACGATCTTTCAGTAAGTGAAAGGAGTAGTAGCCGTAGAACGTATGGTGGTTCGCATCGAGGACAATGCCCTCAGTTTTAAGAGTTACGTAATTCTCAGCGATTTCGACAGATTCTTCATGTCTTAACTCATTATCAAGGTCGTAATCACGGTAATAACCGCCCATCATTCCTGAACCTATTATACGACGATTACCCATGCGTTGTGTATATTTTACATTCCACATATTTGCGATTGAGCGCTCAGCATACACCGCTCCACTTCTAACACTTGCACGTAGCTCCATGGCTCCGCGCTCCGTATTTACTTCAGTAATCAAAAAGTAGGGATCACGATTTTCAAATACGTAGACCATACTTATTTTAAGAGGTTCATCGTAAATCTCAAGTAGAGACTCGACGTTTTCGGTAAGTTGTTCAAGTGTAAAATCTTCGTCTTCGCGTACATCACGGTCGTCATTAGATAAAAAGAGGCCGGATACTCCTACCCCTAAGAATAGGATGCCGGTCACAATGAGAGAAACAACAAGTTTTCTCATTATTTAATATTCAATGCTCTCTTTTTACTTAAATATTCTTCTTCCGTGATTTCGCCGCGAACGAATTTTTCTCTTAAGCTAACAAGAATCGGATCGTTATCAGGTTTCTTTTTCAAAATGGCCCAAACAACCAATCCAATAATCAAAATCAGAATTCCCATCCAAATAAACATTCCCCAAGGCCCAAAGTATCCAGACCCAAAGCAACCGTTAAATCGGTCAAATCCATCAAATCCTCTGTTAAAGTACATCATAATTTACTCTCCTTCTCACTATCTGCGTAGTGTTTCTTTCATTCTGTTATATTGGGTTTCATCGATTTCGCCATTAACGAAACGACGCTTTAGTATTTCCTCAGCATTTGAGCTTGTATAACCCTTTGAGTCCTTAACGAACACAAAGTAAGCAATAACGCCGATGGCGATTAATAGTAGTGGCATTTGTGCACACCTCCTTTGTATGCCCTTATTATCACAGAGGAATGTGGCAGAAATATGACATGAAATGATATAATTAGCGTAATAAGCGAAAGATAGGGTACCAATCATGGGTGAAAGTCAAACTTTTAAGTGTATGACCTGTAAATATGAATTGAAATATGTCTTGGGTGTCGGACAATTGTACACGCCAGAACAATTGTTCTCACAAGAAAAAACACCTTTAATCGATCAGTTGGTTCACTCAAATGAAACAAAGGAGACATTAAAGGAGTGGATCCATGTACGTCATGCGAAGATATGTGATGGATATGCGCATGTACTGTACGTATGCCCAAGCTGTGATCGAACGTTCAATCGATTCCATATTCAACTTGAGGACCAGGGTGAGTTCTTTGAACCTGAGTATGAATGTGACACTTGCAAGGTTATGCTAGTACAGTTAAATAATGAGGAAAGTGAAGTCAGAAAAGATCTAGAAGTTGATAAGTTCATTAATAGTGGTTGTCCTAAGTGTGGTGAGAAGTTGTTGGTGGAGATGATGTTTGAGAGATGGGAATAAGCCAAAATGAAGGAATTTTATCAAAAATAGCGAATTTAAGATTAGGACACGTATAAATCGCCAAGAATCAGTGTCAAAAAAAAGGACTTTCAATACAAATTGCTGAGTTCTCATTTTAGTTATGATAACCCTTTTTTTGTTCTCATCATTTTTTATAGGATAATTTGATAATCCATAATATCCCTAAAGTTTCCATTTCCCAAGTGAACAAGATTAAAATTTGATATGTTTTATAAGTGAATTGTGTCTTTGAAGAATTTATGACGTAATATTTGTAATGTATGGCATCTAATTCTAAAAGTATATTTCAATACTGTTAAACCTTTAATATTGATTTACTACACCATAAGTAATGTATAATAGTAGAATGAATAAGAGGAGGGACTAATGTGTCAATTGCGAATTTGGCATTGAAATCAGAGGATTGTGTACATCACGTTGAGGATAAAATAGTTGCTGAATCACTTAATCTATTCAATGAAAGCGGAAAAATTTTGCATGAAAGTAAACACTTATTTGGTACGGGTGAAGATATAAATATACATGAAACATACGAATCACCTGTTTTGATTAATGTATTATCTCTCTTCTCTGGATGTGGGGGAATGGATTTGGGATTTGAAGGTGATTTTTCTGTCCTAAAAAAATCTGTTAACGAAAAAATTAACGCTCATTGGTATATAAAATCAATTGATGAAAATTGGATAAAGCTTCCGAAAACAAGATTTAATACGATCTTCGCAAATGACATTCGAAAGGATGCCAAAATAGCTTGGGTAGAATATTTCGGAAAAAAAGGACTTAAGAGTGACATATTTCATTTAGAAAGTATTGTCGAACTTGTAAAGAGACATAATGAGAGCGGTAGTGTGGTTCTTCCATCAAATGTTGATGTAGTTACAGGTGGTTTTCCGTGCCAGGATTTTTCAATAGCAGGGAAAAGAAATGGATTCTCATCTAAAATTAACCATCAAGGAAATAGAATTGAAGAGGATATGCCTAGTATTGAAAACCGTGGACAGTTATATATGTGGATGAGGGAAGTAATTTCGATTACACGGCCAAAACTATTTATTGCTGAAAATGTAAAGGGTCTAGTAAATCTTTCTGATGTTAAAGAGGTCATAGAGAGGGATTTTAGCACCGTTTCGGATAATGGTTATCTTGTGGTTAGTGCTAGAGTACTCCATGCTGCGGACTATGGCATTCCCCAATCTAGAGAAAGAGTTATCTTCTTTGGTTTTGATAAATCGGTTTTAACAAAGAAAGCTTTGGAAGCCTTATCTATGACTGTGATACCTGAAGAATATGATCCTTATCCACCAAAAACTCATTGCTACACCTCAAGTGGGACGGAATTGATGGATTCAGTTACTTTAAATGATGTCTTCATTGATTTGGATGAACCAAATGAATCTTTTGATATATCACAACAAAATTGGTCTAAAGCAAAGTACATGGGTAAACACTGTCAAGGTCAAACGGAGATAAGACTCGATAGTATAGGTCCAACAATTCGATCAGAACATCATGGTAATATTGAGTTTAGAAGATTGAGCAAAGAACATGGTGGTAAGTATTTAAGAGAGTTAGAGAGTGGGTTAAGTGAGAGACGACTAACAGTAAGAGAGTGTGCAAGAATACAAACATTTCCCGATGACTATGAGTTTGTTATTAACAATAAGATTAAAAAAAATAATCTATCAGCATCTAGTGCTTATAAACTTATTGGAAATGCTGTACCTCCTTTATTAGCATATAATATCGCTAAACGAATAGAAACGCTTTGGGATAAATACTTTGGAACTATTGACGGAGAATGATAAAATGAAACCAACACTTGCAGAATTCGAAATATTAGTAGCAAAATCAAACGATTATTTGAATTTGTCCGCCGAAAAAAATGAATCATATTTTCTTGGAAGGAGTCCCACTGAAATCGAAGATGATGTATTGAATGCACTAAATATATGTTCAATAGGGACTTCTTTTGAAGGAGAAATTGTCAAGGTATCAGGTCAACGATTTCCTGACATAGTTGTGGCCAAATATTACGGTGTTGAAGTTAAGAGTTCACACAATAATCAATGGATAACGCTGGGTGGAAGCGTAAATGAGTCGACTCGAATTGAAGGTGTCGAACGAATATGGGTGACTTTCGCAAAATTGGTAACCCCTGTGTTGTTCGTTAGCAGACCATATGAAGAATGCTTATCCGAAGTCGTTGTTACTCACTATCCAAGATACAAAATTAATATGAATCTGCAAATGGGTGCAACAATATTTGATAAGATGGGGACAACCTATGATGCACTAAATGAACTAGAAAGTCCTGTTAAGAAAGTAGTCGATTACTATAAATCTGAACTTAAAGAAGGTGAATCTTTATGGTGGATCGATACAAACAATGGAAGTGAATCTGACATTGTTAATAATGCATCTATAAAAATTGTACAGTGGAGAACCTTATCTACTGATTATAGAAGAGAGATTATAAGTAAAGGATTTGCATACTTTCCAAGATTATTAAGTAATTCTGCAGATAAGTATGAAGAATTTTCTTCGTGGCTTGTTTCACATTATGGAATTGTGTCTTCTTCTTTGAGAGATATATTTTCTGCAGGCGGAACAGTCACGATATCAACTGTAAACAGGTCATTCATTGGAGTACCTCAGATTTATAAAAAGATTCAGGATTATAGAATTGAAATTCTGCATAACATTTCAATGGCAAATGAATCCGACCTTAAGGAGTATTGGAGAGTTGATCAAATAGAGAAAAATAGGTTTGATCAATGGATTTTATTGGCATCGGGAAACTGTTGTTTAGATGCGAACTATGCAAGTGAACTACTAGTTGCTATATTTTACGAAAGTGCAAATTGTTTATCGATTTATAAGACATAATTAGAATTTTCAGAAGCAATATGAAGTGAAGTTACGTTCTATTTATTATATTTAATCTAACTTAAGGGATTCTCACAGATGTGTTACTTATTTAATAAAAATATGATAGTATTAATCTGAAAGTTTAGGATGGGGGGTATCATAATGTACAATATAATTGATCTTTTTTCAGGTGTAGGTGGTCTAACGTTTGGATTTGAATATGAGATTAAAGCAAATAGTTTTTGTAAACGCAAAATTTTTAAGAGTGTTTTGGCGATCGATAATGATAAAGATGCTGTCAAAGCTTTTTCCGAGAATTTTCCTAAAATACCTGTATTGAACAAGGATATAAGGTTGGTTGAGTTCGAGGATTTCGAAAAGATGAATGTCGATGTAACTTGTATTGACGCAATTATTGGAGGTCCTCCTTGTCAATCATTCAGTACAATTGGCAGACGTAGAAACGATGATAGAGCAAAACTATACGAACAGTACATCAGATTAATATCGGTTCTAAAACCTAAGATTTTTCTTTTTGAAAATGTGAAGGGTTTATTGAGTATGAAGAGCGAGTCTAATGATCTGGTAGTCAACAGAATTAAAAGTGAATTTTTAAAAAATGGATATAATATAAAGTGGAAAGTACTGAATGCGGCCTCTTTTGGAGTTCCTCAAATTAGGGAGCGCGTGTTCATAGTAGGAGTTAGAAAAGATATCAACACAGAGTTCCAGTTTCCAAAAGAAAAATTAGTTTTTAAGGATTACGTAAATCTATCAGATGCAATTTTAGATTTACCAGTACTTGGAAATGGTCAGTCTAGTATAACTTATATTGGGCCTCCATTATCAGAATATGCAAAACTAATGCGAAACAATTCTAAAGAGTTGAGAAATCATACTAATGGAGCAAAATCGGAATTAATCATGAGAATTATTGAGAATCTAGATGAAGGAGAAAGTAAGAAAGAGCTAAATTGCAAAGTAATTGAAGGTAGAATATCCCCTGAATTATTTAGGAAGTCTGGGTATGACAATACTTATGGCAGATTGTGGTGGAATCGCCCTGGAATGACAATCACCAATAAAATAAATTGCCCTTCATCACTTAGATGTATACATCCTTCGCAGAATCGAGCATTAACTCCTCGCGAAGGAGCTCGTATTCAATCCTTTCCAGATTGGTATAGATTTCATGGCTCAAATTATAGTGTTATGAGTCAAATCGGAAATGCAGTCCCGCCATTACTATCAATATACTTAGCGGACATGATAGCAGATTTTCTAGAAAGGATGAGTATTAATGAGTCAAACTAATCAAAATATTATCCCGTTCACAATGGGTTATTATGTCTTAAAGACATTGGGGAAAGGGCTATATTCAAATCCATGGGCGGCAGTTTCTGAATTAGTAGCCAATAGTATTGATGCGGATGCGGATTCTATAAGCATAATTTTTAATGAAAAAGTCGATAAATATTATGATATTTATATAATTGATAATGGTACCGGCATGGATGAGAATGAGTTAACGAATTATTATGCTAAAGTTGGGCACAATAAAAGGAATAATGATTCTAAGTTCCTTAATTCTAAAAAAGTCATGGGTCGAAAAGGAATTGGCAAACTTGCAGCATTGTATTTATCCAATCACTATAGAATTTTCACTCAAAAAAAACCTGATAACATTTTGAAATACTCGGTGAACTTTAATGGGTTAGATGATTCAGATGTACCGGCAATGAAGTTTGATGAAAATCTCTATGATGAAATAGTTTTAATGTATACTAAAGATTTTAGTAGTTTCACTGCTATACATATAGTGGATGTAAAATTAGAACGGTATGGAGATCAGGCCTTCAATTCTCTAAGTATGAAATTAGGCAACTATTTTGCTATTGATTCAATTGAGATGAGTGAAGTTAAGATATTTTTAAATAAATTCGAAGATAGTAAACTTAAGTCAGAGAGCATAATAGAAAAAAATATAGCTTTCAACAATATGATTATCTTGAGCAATATTAACGATTTTAAGGATTTTGATTTTGCAAAGACAAGCAAGGTAAATGTTTACTTAAAAAAAATAAATAAAAAAATTGTCTATGACAAGATAATTTTGAAAGATGATGATGAAATGAATCGTGGCGAAATTAATAATGTTCCCTATTTATTAAAAGGATGGCTAGGTTTGCATGCGACAATAAGTAAAAAAGAAGCAGAAGAAAATGACTTAAATTTTATCAAGAACAGCTATTATAACCCGATCCAAATTCGAATTTATGTTAGAAATAAGCTAGCAATTGAGAATTTCCAGAATTACTTAACAAACACACAAACTTATGCGAATTATATAGAGGGCGAGCTACACTTTGATATTCTAGATGCTAACGAGCTCGAGGATATTGCAACGGCAAATAGACAAGATGTGGATATTAATGATGATCGAGTTCAGAAACTAATAAGAATTGTTAATGAAAAGATAAATACATTAATTAAGAAACGCAATGAAATAACTGCAAAAATAAACACTGATGAAAAGAACGAAATTGATAAAATAAACAGTCGTGCCAAGAATGAATTTTCCGAACTAATATCCACCTCATTAGTTAGTTTGGAAATAAGTAAAGAATCACAACGGGTAATTAAGCAACTCGTAAATGTTCAATTGAAAGGTGAAACTGTTAAAAATCTATATTCATTGTTCTTTTCACATGCAAGTGGAACGAGAGCTTACTCAGATTTTGTTTGGAATTTATTATTAAACTTAGGAGCGAAAAAATCAGAGATATTTTACACAAGCGGTCAATTGCCAGGGCTAGCTTCCAGACAGTTAGCAATTTCTTTGAATGAGCAAATCAAGAATAACATTATGGAAGAGAACTCAATGATTGTGTTTTTTAACACACCAACATTTAACAGTTCCCAATTCTGTATGTTTGAAGGAGGAGCAGGGTGGGCAACTAAATCAAAACAGTTAATTCTGATCATTGCTGATAATTATTTGTCAATTCCAGAGTATCTGAAAGTAAATGATCCAATTGTAACTGAGGTCACGGGCAATTTGAACTCAAAAAACTATGAGATTTTGATTAGTAGTATAAATGCAATGATTGAGCATTTAAACAAAGGAAGAAAAATTCATAATGAAGTTTTGATTCAGAGCTTAAATGTTTGCGACATCCCTGATGATGTGACAATCTTAAAGCGTGGTAAAACTGTTGAAGACTATTACGACCCTTTATTTAAACAATACTGGGCACACTACCAGGAAAAAATACATTCTACAACTGAGAAACAATGCAAGGCAAGAGATGCTCAAGTGGCTTTCCATGACATTCTAAAAGACATTAACACTTAATCCTCAGATAAATGGCATGATGTTAAATGTAGTTCAATATATACTTAACAAAATGTAAACAGCGCTGACTAAAAGGATTTCGTTTGTAATCTTAGTTTTGTTAATCACCTAAAGTAGAGTATCAAAGATAGTTGTTTCCTTGTTAATTCTGTAGATGTAATTGTTAATTACTAATTGAAAAGCAATGTAATTATATTCGACAAGGAGGAATATAATGATAAATCATTACGGTGTTGTAAGGAACAATCTATTTGATTATGCAACAAGTGAATTATCACATGATGCAATTTTATGTTGGCTGCTTAATTCGAAAAATGGAGGCGATTTCATTTTAGAAACTGTTTCGTTGTCATTGTTTAATAAGATGCTCAATACTAATTATCAAACGATAGATTCAGTAAAAGTTGATAAGCAGGTTGCGCT
Source organism: Erysipelotrichaceae bacterium (assembly GCA_030694975.1). GTDB lineage: Bacteria > Bacillota_I > Bacilli_A > Erysipelotrichales > Erysipelotrichaceae > UBA2227. The sequence goes on from JAUYTU010000019.1 coordinate 153,855, forward strand.
AAAAAGTGTTATGAAAGAAAACGATAAAGCAAAACCTATTACCGGCACATTGGATATAGTAGTCGACGTGATTTTAGATAATCATCAATACTTATTAGTTATTGAAGACAAAGTAAATACATATGAAACAAATAATCAATTAGACAGATATCCAATCTTAGTTCAGGGAAATTACGATCTGAGAAATAAGATAGTAAAGTATATTTTTGTCACGTTGGGGACTAAGCCTACACCATTATTAAGACAAATTACGGAGAATACTCAATGGAATGTGATAAATCGAGATGGTATTTTGACATGTATAGAAGAAAAACAACAAGAGGGTTTAATTATTAATGAGATTCTTGCACATTATTATTCATATCTGAAATCATGGACAGCAGAATCTATAATGTTTAAGGAAGATTCACTCTACAACTGGTCGTCTAAGGCAATTCAGGGGTTTTATGAGTATATTGGTGAGAGTAACCAGATAACAGATGTGACGACTCATGATGCTAACTGGGGATATGTATACAATTACAATGGAGGATTCTGGGGATTTTGGTGGAATTTTTCTCATTGTCAATGGTGTGATGGTGCCCTGAAAACTATTCAGCAAGATACAAATCGTTACAAAGATTTTAGTATCTATTTACAGTTAGAGCTTACAAGTAGAACATCTGCTGAGCAATCATGTGCAATTAAAATCGGCTTTAAAAGCGACATTATTGAAAATAAGAATGCATACAGCGCATAAATAATACCACCCCATCGCTCAAGTGAGAGCCAGTGCGTCGCTCTTTTAGAGCCACAACATCGGAACTTGAGAGCCACCTCAAAATGCAGTAGAGTAGAGTTGCACAT
>JAUYTU010000010.1 GCA_030694975.1 Erysipelotrichaceae bacterium
AACTGATATACAAACGCTCTTTCAGATATGGTAAGATGATAATACCTCATAAATCCTCCTGTTTTTGTCTGTTTGGTCACTGACATTATAACATTGGATTTATGAGCCTTTTTAATGTTGCACTTGTTATGTTAATTCATCATCATAAAAAAGCGCAAAAAGTTGCTCTTAACTGGGGTTTTATCACAAAGTCGACAAACTCTCTGATGCGTGATATATTTGAGAAAAGAAAAGAACCAACATGAAAAAAATCATATTCATCCAAGCGCTTATGATTCTGCTGGTTTTAATTTCGGGTTGCTCCACCGCTAAAGGCGTCGAAACAAAAAGCACCATTGTAAACAAGGAAGAAAATATGGCAACCCGTATTACTTTTATGTAACCTACAAGATTGAAGGCATGGTGGAAGACTTTGAGGCCACAATCAAAATCGACAAGTAATCTTCTTATGACAGTTATGACATTGGGGATGAGTATATCTTCGATCGCCCTTCAACAAAATAGACTTTAAAAAAGAAAGTGAGTTTGATATTCACTTTCTTTCATGTTATTTTTTGATAATTATTAATTATTTCATGCTTAGCCGGGGTATTGTAAGTCTCTTGTTTGAATCACACGTAGTTTACTCAAAAAATCATTTGCGGAAAGATTGGCACTCTTTAAATCATGATCTAAATAATTCCCACACTCAATTGCGGTAGAACCAGGGATTTCACCTTCAAAAGCAGCGATAAACTCCATCGTATCCTCAACAAGTTTAAGCAAGGACTCCGTACTGTGATTGCCATGTATGAGTAAATAAAAACCCGTTCTGCAACCCATGGGTCCAAAATATACGACATCCGAAGCTAAAGATAAATGATTTCTTAAAAATGTCGCCCCTAGATGCTCCATCGTATGAATTTCAGACATTTCCAAAGGATTTTCGATATTCGGACGCTTAAGTCGTATGTCTAAAGTTATGATGGGTACACTTTGGAAATAATCCAACCGAGACATATAAACACCCGGTTGCAAAATATTATGATTAATGGTAAAACTCTTAATTTTTTGCATAATAATTTCTCCTTTATTGATAGATGGATTGACTGAGATAACGTTCACCTCGATCAAAGAAAACAGTCACAATGACACCCTCTTTTATTTGCTTGGCAATTTCTACGGATGCAAACAGATTCGCACCCGAAGATACTCCGACAAAAAGTCCAAGTTCCTTTGCAATTTGACGCGTCATCATTTTAGCTTGTTCATCACTAATTTTAAATACTTCATCTACGTGATCCCTATCCAGTATGGCGGGAACAAAGAAGTTGCCTAAACCTTCGATATGAAACGGATGTGGATCTCCATATCCAAGCACAGAACCCAAGGGATCTACCAGTATCGATTTCAGATGTTCAAACTTCTCTTTTAAACCGGAAGAAATTCCCATAAAAGTGCCACAAGATCCCCCTCCACAGACAAAATAGTCCAAACGATTAAGATCCTCTTTGATCTCCTTCGCAGTTATCTCTCTGTGCGCCTCAGCATTCAACGGATTTTCAAACTGCTTGATCGAAATTGCATTTTCCATGCTCGCCCTAATCTTATCTGCAACACCAATGGCATGTGACATACCTAAATTCCCCGGAGTAACCATAACTTTTGCACCTAACGCCTCAAGAAGGACTCTTTTTTCCACAGCGAACTTATCCGGTATTACAAATATCGTTTTAATACCATACTTAATTGCCGCAAAAGCCACAGCAAGAGCCGTATTGCCGGCGCTTGCCTCAACGATGGTCATCGAAGGTGTTAAGATACCTTTTGAAACATAATCATCCAAAATATACAGTCCGATCCGATCCTTTATTCCGCCGCACGGATTCATCATTTCTAACTTAGCATATAATTCTACTTGATCAGGTATACCAAAACCGCGAATTCGCAAAAGCGGTGTATTTGCGACAAGTTGAAACGTGTTTTCAATGATCATCGAAAAGCCTCTTGGATTGCTCCATTAAGATCACTCCACAAATCATCCATGTCTTCGATACCTACGGACAACCGAATCAGATGATCCGTAATACCGACTGAATCTCGGATTTCCTTTGGATAGCTGGCATGAGTCATGCTTGCCGGATGGCAAATCAATGACTCAACACCACCTAAACTTTCAGCTAAGGCAATAATGTTCAAACTTCTGAAAAATTTATTAAGATTTGCTTCTGGCTGTAATTCGAAGGATATAAGTGAAACATGACCCGAAGCCTGACTTAGAGCCAATGAATGATTCTTGTGATTCGGCAACGAAGGATGATAGACTCGTTGAACTTGTGGCAACGACGAGAGTTTCTCAACCAGTGCTAAAGCATTTTGTTGATGACGTTCCATACGCAAAGCAAGTGTCTTAATTCCACGTACCAAAAGAAAGCTGTCCATCGGACCTAACACGGCTCCGATCGCATTTTGCAGAAAGGCAATTCGACGAGCAAGTTCTTCATCGTTTACCACAACCAACCCAGCAATCAAATCACTATGCCCCCCCAAATACTTGGTAGCACTGTGAATAACGATATCGGCTTTGAGTTTCAAAGGTTTCTGGAAAAACGGTGTCATAAATGTGTTGTCTACAATAGATATAATGTTTTCATTCCTTGCCAATGTCGATATGGCTTCAATATCGCTGATGGCGAGCAGCGGATTGGTTGGGGACTCAATGATGATTGCCACCACAGAACGATCCAAAGCCATTTCGACCAAAGTTACATCCGTCGTATCGACCATCGTATATCCAATTCCAAAGTTCGCAAAGACCTTATCAAGTACCCGAAAGGTTCCGCCATATAAATTATCTGAAATTAAGACGTGATCTCCTTGTTTAAACAATGCCAACACCGTACTGATCGCTGCCATCCCTGAGGCAAAGGCAAACCCTTCAACTCCACCCTCCAACTCAGCAATCAAGGTTTCGACGGCTGTTCTGGTCGGATTCTTCGTCCTTGAATACTCATACTCAACATTTTGAAATAATTCACTTTGCTTATAGGTTGAAGTTTGATAAATCGGAACATTAACAGCTTTGGTAAGAGGGTCCGTCGTCTTCCCTCCATGAATCAACGTAGTCTCAAACTTCACCAGACACACCCTTTCGTGCGATCGCAATAAAGATATTGGGATCCACCCTTTCATTTACAGAACTGTATGCAACAGCCTTGATTTTCGTATCGAAAATTTCGATTTGTTCAAAACCAGCATCCAACAGCCATTTTCTCAGCACATCCGGATGAAAACCTAACCATTCATCGTGCATTTCCGCTCTAGCCCACTCCCCACAATGTTCCATGACATCCGATATCACCAACTCCCCGCCATCATCAAGCAAGCGATACAGCTGCAATATAAACTCGTCCGGATGTGGGATATGATGCAAAGACATATTCATGGTAATAGCTTGTAAGGTCTTATCAAGAAGAAATGACTGCTTCATATCGTGGTGAATAGCCATCACATTTCCAATCTGTTCATCTGCCATCTTTTTTTGTAACAGATGCAACATTTGAATCGATTGGTCAATAGCAAATACAAATTTAGCCTTTTTTGCCATGCTTAACGCTAAAAAGCCTGTTCCCGATCCAATATCCGCAATAACTTTATGACTAGGATCAAATCTCTGAAAAATCCATGGTCGAACATCTTGTTGAAAGTATGTTTGACGCATTTGGTTCCACTGCATCGCAATGGAATTAAAGTACTCTTGTGAACTCATGTTAATTCCTCCTTAGGCTATGAAGAAACAAAAAAAACTATCCCTCAAAAAGAGGCGATAGTCTCGCGGTTCCACTCTTGTTTTAACCAAGTCAAACTTGGTTCTCTTTAGGTACAATCATACCTTAACGCTATAACAGGCGTACCTGAATCAGTCTACATATCGACCGATTTGCTCCAAGATGCATTCGCAATGCTTTCACCAAAGACTTTTTCACCATGTAAGTCTCTCTCTGATAGTTTCCGCAATGTTACTATTTCTTATCATAGCATTACATTCACATGCACTATAATAACCAATACTGCATATGATGTCAACCAAAACGTTCATGAACGAATTAAATGACAATTGCATATCTTTGGCATTAATTATTTATAAACTGATACTCATATTTCAGTTGATTCTGATCGCAAAAACGCTTGAATCGATCCAAAACAGCTGCACCGTCAAAATGTTGCTTCAACCGATACGCCAAACTGTCATCATCCGCATCCAATAGCAACATCAGTGATTGAGTATCACTTTTATTCAATGTATACCGCGCCTCAATGTACGGACTTTGATAGCGTTCTTCCACCATTTCTCCGACATTGACCGATCGCAAAATCAAACAACCTTCATCCATCCAAAAACCGTCATTACGTAGTAAGTGCACGGTTTCAACTTTATAACATTCCCAAATTTCTTTCATACGATCACCGAAAACGATTGTATCACAAAATTCAAGAAAAATCTTCTGACTTTATCCGCCAAAACCCGCCACGACCACACTTAAGGCAATTGAAACTAATTTGTTGGTATCGCTATCTGCTCTTGAAGTCAATACGATCGGCGCTTTCGCTCCTACGATCATCCCGGCAGCCGTCCCATCCGCAAAAAAGGTGACTGACTTATACAGCATGTTACCCGATTCGATATTGGGAACAAGTAAAATATCCGCCATCCCGGCATTGGGCGTTGTGATCCCTTTGTGCTTTGCCGCCAATACCGAAACCGCATTATCCAAGGCAAATGGACCATCCACTTCACAACCCAAAATTTCCCCTCGTTTGGCCATATCGGAAAGTTCCTTAGCATCTACGGTACACGGCATTTTCGGATTTACTTTCTCCACCGCACAAACCGCCGCCACGTTGGGTACTTCTATTCCTAATGCATGAGCCACAAAAACCGCATTATCAATGATCTGCTTCTTCGCCGTTAAATCAGGATACAGATTCATCGCCGCATCCGTAATCAAGAAGAAGCGGTCCATCGCCGGTACTTGAGCAACGGTGACATGGGATAATATCCGATCGGTACGCAGACCCTCTTCTTTATTTAATACCGCTTTTAAAATAATGGAAGTATCGACCAACCCCTTCATCAAAAGACCACATTCCTTCTGAGCCACTAATTGTACCGCTTGTGCACACGCCAAGGTCACATCGGTTTCATTCACAATTCGCATCGCTGAAATATCAAAATCATGCTCAGCAGCGATGCTGCGGATTTTTGTTTCATCCCCAACCAAGACCGCATCCACAAATCCATGGGCAACCGCCTTACTTACTGCGGATAATACATCTTCATCTTGTGCAACGGCGACTGCCATCTTCATTTTCGGCAAAGAAGCCGCTTTTTCCAGTAAAAAATCGAACAAGTTCATACAAAACCCTCCTGAATATATTCTATCATATTTGTAAGAATGAGGAAGATTCATCCCACTTACCTTTTGTTAGTTGTATGGTATAATAGACCAAAGGATGTGATGAAATGAGCAGTGAAATTAAGCTTTGCCCCAAATTTGAACATGCATTTGAAATCCTTGGAAAGCGTTGGAACGGATTAATCATTCATTCCCTTATGGAAAGCAATCTGCGATTCTCCCAATTGGAACAAATCATCCCGCAATTAAGCGCTCGGATGCTGACTTTTCGACTGAAAGAACTTGAAGAAGAAGGCTTAATCAATCGGTTGGTCAGTGACAGTCAGCCGGTCCGCGTTGAATATCAACTCACTGAGAAAGGTCGCGATTTAAAGGCCTCCATGGACCAAATCGGTCAATGGGCTACAAAATGGCACACTCAATAGAATTAAAAAAAGAGCAAACGAAGTTGCTTGAACTACTGGAAAAAAATCATGAGCAAAACAAGTGACATTCGTTGTCACTTTTAATATACTTTTGTTAGTTACTTACTTTATGTAAGTTATAGGAGGACAATATGTCAACAAAACTAGCAATCGTATATTACAGTACGTATGGTACAAACGTAAAAATGGCTCAATGGGCGAAGGAAGCTGCCGAGAAATCCGGCGCAGAAGTCCGTTTAGTGAAAGTTCAGGAAATAGCTCCACAATCCGTCATTGATTCTCAACCGGGCTGGAAAGCTGTTCAAGAAGCAACCAAAGAAATTCCCATCGCAACTTCCGCAGATCTGGACTGGGCCGATGCCATTCTGTTCAGCGCACCGACTCGTTTCGGAAATTTGCCAGCCCAAATGAAACAGTTCTTGGACATTCAAGGCGGACTTTGGGGTCAAGGCAAATTAGCCAATAAAGCAGTCAGTGCGATGACTTCCGCTCAAAACCCACACGGCGGTCAAGAAGCTACGATTCTTTCCCTTTATACGACAATGTATCATTGGGGTGCAATTGTCGTTGCTCCGGGGTATACGGATGCATCGCTATTTGTAGCCGGAGGCAATCCATACGGAACTAGCGTCAGCGTCAATCAACAAGGTGAAATGGTCGAAGATGTGCGTGGCGCAATAGAACATCAAACCAACCGCCTCTTACAAATCGCCGCAAAACTAAAATAAAATACAGATAAACCGAGTGGTAACATTCGGTTTTTAAATTAAAAAGCACTCCGAAGAGTGCGATATCATAACTGATTGGAATCCAGAATGGTTTGGGTATAAGTAAGGTCTGAATAAAGTGGGGACTTTAACGGATTTCTACCCGTTTTCTTCATCATATACAACTGAAACACCAGAACACCAATGTTAGCCGCCAACGAACATATACTCAAGATCCATAATGGCAGTGTATTTAGGGTTGAAGTAATGGAGAAATACGGAGTGGTAGAGTAAATCGGAAAGGTTAAGGAGAACATCGCAAACAAAGCCAAAATCTGCGCACGATGTTGTAACCACACACCTTTAGAAGTAATTAACCCGGCAATCAATGACAGTGATAACAGAATCACACCGGCATAGAACGACCGATTGGGAATACAGTTGTAGACATAGGACAAATTCCAGATACAGTAAGCCACGATGTAAAACCATTGCATATCCGGCCAAACCATATCCTTGAACTTATTGTTAGAAATTCGGATTCCGACCCAGCCGGTAATGGTAATTATAGATAAAATTCCCGCGATCCCATTGAGAATATTCCACGGACCGCCTTGAAGGTATAAACCGTTTTCAACGACCCCAGCCATACCATACACCTGAAAATCCCTCAGGACCGCCTCAAATATATTGGCACCTAAGATCAATGCCGGAAAGAACAGCATGAAACGGTTTTTTTGTAATCTTGGAAGGTAGCGCAACAACATAAAACCAATGACTCCCGCAAGGGCGGAATAGGTCTTAATCCAAGCAAACCAATTCCCGGAAACTGCCTCGTTATTACCGGTCTGCGGCCACACAAACAACGTGAACACAACCGGAATCAATACATAGAAAATGATGGAAAGTACTTTGGATCTTCGGGTCGCTTCATTGATCACAAACAAGCCAATCATCAAAGCGATTGCTGAAATTAGGTTAATTAACGTGTAATTTTCGAAGAAAAACATAGTTATCTCCCCCTCTTGCTAATCAAACACAACAATTTGCTTAATCATAAATTCCCTGCCGGTAATCACTGAAAATGCATTTGACATACATCGCGGACACTGATTTTGGTTTTCAACCAAGTTATAAACAAACGAACACGCTTGACACTTACCGATACCCGGAAGGATATCAATTTGCAGTTTAGTGTCTTTTAACCGCGTTTTCTCAACCGCAATCGGATAAACATCTTCAATGTACTTTGGAAATACACTGGATAACTCACCGATTTCAAGGACCACGGTATCAATACGCTGAATATCATGTTCACTCATATACGCTTCCAGTTGCCTTACGATTTGAATAACGATACCAAGTTCATGCATTTATTGATTACCGAAAATACGCGTCTTAACTTTTTTAACCGCAATTCTGACTTTTCGTTTCAACACATGACGGACGACCACAGGTTTTAAGTCCGGAAAATCAACGCCGACCGCATCAAATTTACGTTCAAGTTTGATAGCTTCAAACTTGCAGCGAGTCGTACAGGCACCACAGCCGACACACATAAATTCATCGACGACCGAAATACCGCAAGATAAACAGCGTTCGGTTTCTTTTTTGATTTGTTCTTCCGACAAGACACCGCGCGGATCAGCAAATGAATTTTTCAAATCGGAGATATGTAAGGTATACAGACGTTCTCTGCTGACTTTGTCATAACCGCTGTAATCAATATTATTTACATCCAAAGATACAAACGTTTTGTTGTTTCGACCAAAAACCAGACTCTGACCGCGATTGACAAAACGATGAATAGAAATCGCTGCTTCCTTGCCTTGAGCAATGGCATGGATCGCATACTTCGGACCCGTCGCCACATCCCCGCCGGCAAAGATATCCTTTTCACTGGACTGCAATGTCTGTGCATGCACTTTAATCGTCTGATTCGGATTCAATTCAACATTGAGACCCTCAAACATTTTTCCCCATTGAATTGACTGCCCGACAGATACTAAAATATGATCGGCTTCAACCGATATGCAATCCTCTTCATCGAAGACCGGACTGAACCGCTTGCTTTCATCAAACACACGTAAACACTTTTTAAACTCGATGGCATAAGCCTTTCCGTCTTTGGTAAGGATGCGTTTCGGTCCATAACTGTTATGGATGACCACACCTTCCTGAAGCGCTTCATGAATTTCATCTTCTAAAGCAGGCATCGTTTCTTTGGTTTCCAAACAGAACATACTGACACCGGCATTCTCAAGTCGCAGAGCTGTGCGAGCAACATCAATAGCAACATTTCCACCGCCGATAACAATGGTTTTACCCAAATTGTACGACTTAGAATTCAATGAAGATTCTTTTAAGAACTCAACCCCCGTCAGCACATTTGGCGCATCCTCACCTTCAATGCTCAGATTTCTTCCGCCTTGTGCACCAATCGCAAGATAGAACGCTTTGAATCCATCGTCTCTTAACGTTGAGATCGTAACATCCTTGCCCACTTCGACACCGGTAACAAAATTCACACCGAGTTTACCCAAAATATCGATTTCGGCTTGAATGACATCTTTTTGTAATCGAAAGGCCGGAATCCCAAACCTCAACATGCCGCCAAGAGCTTTTTCTTTTTCAAATACCGTAACTTTATATCCTTCGATCGCCAAATAATACGCACAGGTAAGGCCGGATGGACCTGCACCGATAATCGCGATTTTCTTATCGAAATTCTTCTTAATCTCAGGAACAAAGCGATCTTCTTCCCTCAAGTCCAACTCAGCAATAAATTTCTTAATCTCATCAATCGCCACCGCTGCGTCAAGTCCTTTGCGCGAACAAGCCGTTTCACAAAGCGCTGGACATATGCGACCGCAAACCGCCGGAAACGGATTTTCCTTTTTGATCATTTCTAATGCTTCCTTATAACGACCTTGGGAAGCCAACTTTATGTAACCGGGAATGGAAATGTGGGCCGGACATTCGCTTTTACAAGGCGAAGAGCCGGTATCCAGTGTTTCCTTACGGTTGATTCGATAATCAAGGTTCCACTTATCCGGTCCCCATTCCGTATCGTTTGGAAACTCCGTCCGAACCGGGTTTTTAACTTCGTTGATCGTACATAGTTTCTGACCAAGTTTAATCGCGTTGGTCGGACATACTTCAACACATTCACCACAACCGACACATTTTTCCGGATCGATCGTACTTACATAATTTGAGCGAACCATATCCGGATTCAGATACATGCCGGCTGCCCGCATTGCATAACATCCGCAACCGCAACAGTTACAGATGGCATGGGTATGCCCTTCACCCTCCGTGTTAGGAACTTGATGCATCAAGCCATCACGCTCCGCCTTTCGAATGATCTCATACGCTTCTTCTTTGGTGATTTCACGACCGCGACCGGTACGGATATAGTACTCTGCCGCATCACCCAACTGTATGCACATATCCTCTTTTAAATGACCGCACCCTTGATTCAGTTCTTCACGTGATGTACGGCAAGAGCAGTCAGACACCGACAGTACGCGGGATTCATCAATGTATTTCGATACTTCTTCATACGATGCACGACGCGTCTCGCCATCGATCGCCGATTGAATCGGAATGACTCGCATCAACCCGTTACCCATCGGAATATTTCCGGCCGCAATCGGATTTCTCAGTAAGCCGTAATCGTCAAACGCCTGACCGATTTCCGGATACTTAGCCGTGTTTTCTTTATTATTGACCACCATCTCAAAAATCCCGGGCACCCAAGTTTCATACCAATATGTATCCTCACCATTTTCACGTTTAACCGTCGCAGCCCCTGCCATCGCCAACTCCCACAGCAGTTCTTTGGTTCGTTCCAACGGTTTGTTGCACTTTTTCGAAATTTCTTCCGGAGTTAAGTGTTTTCGATATTCCAAAGCCAAGGCAACTTCAGCCATTTCTTCGGTAACGATTCTTTTCAAAAGCATGAATCGCGGATCATTTTCGCCGATTCCACCCTTAGACCCCATTTTTGTCATGGAAACTTTATTCACAAATTCTAATAGCTTGATTTGGTCGGTCATTGTTTGACTTCCTCACTTTCGTTCCACTTCATTACTTCTTCACTTAAAAACGAGCACCACTCATCCATACCTTCCCCGGTACGAGCCGAGGTTAAGAAAATCTTGATTTCGGGATTCAGTGATTTCACTCGTTCTTCAACGGCTTTGAAATCAAAATGAAAGATGCTGGTTGCGTCGATTTTGCTAATAATCAACACATCGACATGACTGAACATTTTCGGATATTTGAGCGGTTTATCATCTCCCTCAGGCACACTGAGAATCATGATACTTAACGCTTCACCCAAGTCATACCCCGCCGGACAAATCAGATTACCGATGTTCTCAACGATGACCAAATCCAAATCCTTATCATCCAAGCCCTCCCAACCGATTCTTGACATACCTGCATCGATATGACACATGCCGCCATTATGCAACTGCGTTACCTTTGCTCCGGTCTTCGCGATGGTGGTCGCATCGACATCGGAGTCGATGTCTGCCTCGATAACCCCAATCTTCAGCTGCGATTTTAATCGTTGAATGGTTTCGACCAAGAAAGAAGTCTTACCCGATCCCGGTGATGACATAACATTCAATAAAAACGTACGATTCTGCTTAAGCTCATTTCTGAAAATTTCGGCATTTAGGTTGTTATTCTCATACACTCTTTTCTGAATTTCGATAACTCTGAAAGTATCCATTTTTTTCATCCTCCTTTAATAACCATAGGACTGTTCGGAATAGGGAATGACATAATCTTTATTGCGTAATTTGAAGAACCAGAAAACCAGATAGCCGATGTGTAAAATCACATTTAACAAACCCCAATAGTACAAGAATTGTTCATTATACCACGCACTTGAATCCATAATCGGGGTGAAAATATCATACGATGCCCGAATCAGCAGATGTACTGCGAGGGTATACACCCTTCCCATCAGCCATAAGTCTGTTCTTTTTTTGAAGTACATCCAAATTTGCGGTACGATGAGAATGCACAGACTTGAAGCAAAGAACGTAATATTTTCCGCATAGACAAAGGCCGCATTCCAGGTTACATACAACAAGCACCATGCCAAAGGCAAATCAGCAATCAGCTCCGCAAATGAATTCTTGCCGTCATGACTGCCAATGCGCCAATGTTTGGTGGGCAGTGGAATCGTAATGCACAGAATAATTCCGCAGATGGCATTAAAGTAATTACCTAAGGTCACATCCTTGATGGTTGCTTCAACGATATTCAACATCAGAATGAAGTACAAAATCCACATCGGCCATTTTTGGCGCAATGAAGGCAAGATGTCATTGTGCTTCCCGTCATTGGCAATGCGAATATAGGAGACAAAACAAAGCGGAATCAGGATGCTGATCGTTTTCACCCATCGAAACCAAGAGTCAAGATTGAGAAACCATAATGGAAATGAAAGGATCGCAATGATTGAAAACCACTTATAAAATCCTTGTTTTTCTCTGGAGTATTCCAGAAACAGAAAAAGAAACAACATGTATACTGCCATTGATACAAAAATACTTAAATAAGACATAAATTCTTCCTCCTAAGTGAACCATTTCACAAAAATGATACTCGATATTGACCTATTCCTACAATAGTTATAACGATTGTTTACTTAGCAACAATGTCATATTTTCTAAAACTATGTTAGAATAATAACAGGTGATGACAATGAGAGAACAATGTGTGGATGAATTCAAAGAATATGACCTCCCCTTCGAAACCTATTTCAATGCTTGTATTGACCATGATGAGACAAAGCATGAAGACATGGAATTTATTTGGCTGTTGGAAGGAAACATCCGGATCATTTGTGAAGGTGTCTCCTTCGATCTGACCTCTGATAATGTTTTTATGATCTACATGAACCAGGTTCACTCAATCGTTTCCGATGGTCAGTCGATTTCAATTTCTTTCAGACTGAAAAAATCTTACACCGATGCTTTGAATTTGTCTTTTAATAAAATTCCCTTTAAAAATCGGATTTACTCATTTGAAGAGTTGGCGAACAAATATCACGAAGTTCCTTTAATCATGTCTTCGCTTATTATTTTGATGAAGTCTCAATCTCCTTCCTTAAATGTCCGTTATAAGATCATCGGTTATTACAACATGTATATTTATGATCTTTACAGCGTCCGTCTGAAAGATAGATATTTGGACATAAAAAAGAAGAACTACGATGAATATCTTATTCGATTCTATACGATTGTTGATTATATTAACAAAAATTACAGCCAAAAACTCACGTTGGATACCTTATCAGAACTTGTTGAAATCAGCTCCTTCCGGTTGTCTCACTTTATTAAAGAGATTTTGGGAATATCCTTTCAAGACTACTTACGAAATGTCCGATTTGATCACGCGTTGGACTATTTGAGAAATACGAATATGCCGATTGATGAAGTCGTCCGAAAGTGTGGGTTCAGTGATCCTAAATATCTTAGTCAGATGATGAATGAGAGATTTCATTTAACCGCTCTAAAATATCGGAAAATTATGCGTGACAATAAACATTTCGGGATTCAGGGGTATAGTTATCCGAAAATGGTATCGGAGTTGTCGAGTCGGTTGAATAAAATCCCTCAGTATGCGGATATGACGGATACCTTTGGTCTTAAGCAAAACGTCTTCGATGCTCAGGGGGAATGAATCTATCGATTTTCACACTTTTTTGGCAATTTTTGAAATTTGTGCTATAATTTGACTGTTAAAAACAAAGAGGTAATTTGAACCATGAATGATGACCCCGGGGACGAGGATAGTAACAAAAAAGTAATCAACGATTTTTTCATATCCAGCCATACCGAGTTCCATATCAAAAACAAATATCCAAGCATGAATCAAGGGCATCATCTGCCCTTTTTGTCATTGAATAAAAGGCAGGGAGAATAGTAATGGAAATCTTATTTTTAGTAATTCTGACATCGGTGAATGCGTTCTTGTCAGCAGCAGAAATCGCTCTGATATCACTCAACGATAACAAAATCAAAGTCATGGCAGAGGACGGACACAAAAAGGCCCGTCAACTGTTGAAACTGCTGGGCGAGCCCAGCCGTTTTCTGGCAACCATCCAAATCGGCATCACGTTGGCCGGCTTTTTAGCCAGTGCCTTTGCGGCCGATACCTTCGCAGAACCTCTGGTTGCCTTAATCAAACAAACCAATGTTCAACTATCGGACAGTTTCCTTCGAATTGTAACCGTATTTATGATTACCTTGGTTTTATCTTACTTTACGCTGGTCTTCGGTGAGTTGGTGCCAAAGCGCATCGCCATGACCAAGGCAGAGCCGGTCGCTTTTGCGGTGGTACCCGCCTTGTTGGTTCTTTCAACCATTACCTACCCTTTTGTAAAGTTGCTTACCTTTTCAACCAATGTTATTGTAAGTATGTTTGGTATTGACCCCCATGCTTCCCAAGGCAATGTCACAGAGGAAGAAATTCGGATGATGGTGGATGTCGGTGAGGAAAAAGGAACGATTCAGCAACGCGAGAAAATGATGATCAACAACATCTTTGAGTTCAATAACAAAGAAGCGGAAGACATCATGACCCATCGCATGGAGCTGTTCAGTTTACCGGTATCCGCAAGTCTGGATGACATCGTTGAAATGATTCATCAGGAAAAATTCACGCGAATCCCCGTATTTGAGGATAATATCGATGATATTATCGGTATCTTGCACGTAAAAGACCTGATACCGCTGATCAACACCAAAAGCGTTGAAAGTTTCTCACTGAAGGACAACATCCGAAAACCTTACTTCGTACCGACGTCTAAGAAAATTGATGAATTGTTTGTTGATTTACAGTTGGCTAAAACGCATATTGCCATCGTTATTGATGAATACGGCGGTACTGCCGGGATTGTAACTATCGAAGATTTGGTTGAGGAAATCGTTGGTAACATCTTTGATGAATATGATGAAGAGTTAGTCGATTTCAAAAAGCTGACCGATGATACCTATGAGGTCAGCGGTATGATGAATCTTGAAGAATTGGAGGAGCGCTTTGAAGTTGGCTTTCCAACGGATGAATATGAAACGTTAAGCGGATTTATGATTAGTCTTATCGGAAAAATTCCTGAATCGGATGATGTCAGTGAAGTCATCTTCAGAAATCTGCATTTCAAAATCGCGCAAGTTACGGAAAAGCGCATCGAAAAAGTCATACTTACAGTCTTGCCTACCCTTGAAAATGAGGATGACGAGGACTAGCAATTTAAAAAGTCGGAATCACTGATAGATTCCGACTTTATTTTTCTGTGCTTCCTTCATAGCCTGAAGGATTCTTTGCTCATAACGGTAATCGCCATAATCATACAATCGTCCGACAAATCCCAATTGTGCCAACTCTTCTTGTAACAGTCGTTGATCGACCCAAATCCAAACCAACTGACGGCCATAATCATCTTCCCGACGTCCGTCGTACTCGATTTGAATCACCTTGGCATCACTCAAAGCCTCACAGGTATAATCCGCGGCTTGTTGGCCGTATGACTGCATTTCAGGGTATATTTCCGGTGTGTCAATATACAGAAAGCGTGCTTTACCTATCGGATAAAACCAGGCGGTATCGCCATCGATGCAACGGTCCAGTGTCACTACGGTGCGAGTACCGGTTTCTTGGGTGGGTTGTTCAACTGCTGGAACACATCCGAAAAGTAGGAAGATAATGATTAAAACGGCTACTCTTTTCAATGCAAAACACCCCAGTTAATCAACAGCTCATCTTCATCATCCAACTCCGTAACCGTAACCTTTGCGCCTAAAACGCGCATCGTACGCAACATATCCATAAACTCATCCCAGTGGGAATCATCCAATTGTAACATCGCTTTAACGGATGAAACGGTCGTATAATTGCGCCCTTCATCCAGACAAGCGGCCAGACAGTGATCTTCGATCATATCCAACATATCTTCCAAGCGGTCATTTTGGGCGAGATCGGTATCTTCCAAACCATCGTCCATCAAATCCCACAACACATCTTCTTTGCTCATTGGCATAAGATCCTCCTACGGACGGTATTGTTGTAAAACCGCCTCACAATACTCCACGTATTGTTTTTGAGCTGAAACCGGTGACACGATGTGAACTTTTTTACCAAATTGGAATAACCAGGCAAAGAAAGTCGGTGACACCTGAACCTCAACTTCAGCAATAAAGGTATGTTCATCATTGCGCTTCATCTGAGCATGATGCCCAAAGCGGTCAATGGCTGTATTCAGTAAGTCATTGTCAAACTTTAGTGAAATCCATTGCACATCCCCGGAGAACATTGAGAAAATGTTCTGACTGTATCGCGAGATGGAAAAATCACTTTTACCCATGACTTTTGCCAGTGTTTCTCGCGGTTGATTGATCACTTGAATCAAATCCATACGATCGACGCGGAAATTGGTTAATCCGGTGTGTTCCGGATAATGCGAAATGGCATAATAATTGTCCTCTGCCCAAACCAGTGAATAAGGTGAAATTACATATTCCTTGCCCTGCTTTCGATAATGTTTTTTCTTGGTATGATTGACATCCAACGTGTAATCAAAGTATCGAAAGGAGATTTTCTTGTTGTTAATAATCGCATCATGTATAACATCAACGTTTTTATAAATATTCTTATTGACCGTCTTACTGCGCTCACTCATATACAGCTTACGCTTCAAATCGGCGGCTTGATACAGACTCATCAGTTTTCCGATCTTTTTAATCAGTTCCTCACTTTTTTCCTTCGTGATAAAACGTGCCGACTGAACAGCATCGATTAACAGTTTAGTCTCCGCAAAATCAAATTGGCGGCGATTGATGAAGTAATAGTACTTATCGGTTTTCTTTGAGGCAACATCGATTCCGGCTGACTTCAATTCTTCGATATACGTATAGAACGTCTTACGGTTCATTTCAATATCGTTTTTCTTGAGCAGTTCCTCGATCTCTTCGCGTGTCTTGGGATGTTCATCATCCGTTAAATCATAAAGCACTTGCATAAAAGCAAATAATCGGGCAATTCCGCTTTTTTTCATACACCCTCCACCTACAAATTATCTATCTATAGATTACGGTATTTAACCGGATGTTTCAAGTGCCCCTCACGAAATCCACACGAAATGTGTGAAAATACGAGATGTTTTCAGGGTTTTAAAACGAATTGTCTCGGGTCAGCTCATTGACGGTCACTTGGATTTTTTTAGCCATCCAATCTTCGACTTCAATAATTTCAACCGTCAGATTCTCAAATTCGAACACATCGCCAGCCATCGGCCAACGACCCAATTGTCTGATTACCCAGCCATTGACCGTTGCTACATCTGAATCTTGGTCCTTATCTAAGAGTCTGAAAAATTTCTCAATGCTGGCACTGCCATACGTAAGAAATACATTCTCCTTGATTTTCTCAAATTCCTGAATGATTTCGTCATGCTCATCCCAGATCTCACCGACGATTTCTTCGACGATATCCTCCAACGTTACGATACCCATCGTACCGCCATGCTCATCCGTTACCACCGCAAGATGACATTTATTTTCTTGTAAAAGATGGAGCAATCGCGAAATTCTTTGCTTATCACTTGTATGCAAGACTGGCTTAACGAAGGTGGATGGTTGGTCCGAGGTTCGAAGGAAAAAATCTTTAAGATGAATCACACCGATGATGTTATCAAAAGAATCCCGATACACCGGAAGTCTTGAATAGCCGCTCTCAACAAACAGTTTATGTATACTTTCAATCGATTCATCCTCCGATACCGCAGATAAATCGATTCGAGGAGTCAATACATCCGCCACATTTAAATCATTGAACTCGATGGCATTGCGAATCAGTTCTCCTTCATGTTTCTCAAGTTCACCATCTCTGGCTGCCTCATTGACCATCGTGATGAGCTCTTCTTCGGTAATTCCCCTGCTCTTTTTGAATTTAACGACCTTGGTAAGAACTATTTTCCAGAGCGAGAAAAAATAATTCAGAGGTGTCAAAAGAATAGTAAAGAATTTCAATAGTGATGCGGATGACATCGCAAAGCTTTCAGGCGCTTCTTTTGCCAAACTTTTCGGTGTTATCTCACCAAAAATCAACACCAAAACTGTCATTACAATCGCCGATATAGTTACCCCGGCATTGCCGAAATATCGAACGAAAATGACGGTGGATAAAGATGCGGATGCAATGTTTACAATGTTATTACCAATCAATATGGTAGAGAGAACTTTGTCATAATTGCCCACGAGTTCTAATACGAGTGCTGCTTTTTTGTTGCCATTGCTCGCCATACTTTTCAGTCGGATTCTGTTGATTGCCGAAAAGGCTGTTTCAGTTGCTGAAAAGTAGGCAGACATCATAATTAAAACGCCCAGGATTAATATTAATTTGAAACTATCCGCGTTCATAAGAGTTAAACCCCTTTCAAATTCGTAAGCTTACGATAACATGTATATATATAACAATAGCACAAATCGACTAAATAAGGCATACCCGATGTATTTCAAGTAAGTAGACACCCGGTTGCTTGTTATGAATATTTGTATAATTACGATATCACAACCGAAAAAACCATTGAAATTCACGGATGAAATCGGGATAATAGAATAGAAAACGAGGTATCCCCATGATTCAACTGAGAGAAATCAAAGAAGAAAATTTCCGTGACTGTATTCGACTGAATGTCAGTGAACATCAGAAGAATTTTGTTGCATCCAATGTTTATTCCATTGCTCAAGCCTATATTCATTACGGCTCCGCCTTCCCTTATGGCATCTATCAAGAGGATCAAATGGTTGGCTTTGTGATGTTGGGACACAACCAAGTAAATCAGGAATTCTGGCTGTGGCGGTTGTTGATTGATGAGAAATTTCAGAATCAAGGATTTGGTACCGAAGCCGTCAAGCTTGTACTAAAGAAATTTCAGGAGATGAACGCTCCTGAGGTATATCTTTCCTACGAACCGGAAAATCACATTGCGGACGCTTTGTATCGTACGTTTGGCTGGCTGCCGACCGGTAAAATTGAGGATGGCGAAATCGTCATGTTGCTCAAGTTCGATAAGGTGGAGAGTCATGTTTGAATATGGTAAAGTGTGTCCAAAATGCAATAGCAATCAGTTGGGCGAAGGTACATTAACGGGGCATGCAGCATTGATGCCCAAAGGTAAGATATTTGTGATGGGTTCCCCCATCACAGCAACGGTTTGCACGCGATGCGGACACATCATTGAAATGAAAGTCAAAGATCCAGAAAAGTTCATTAATAAGAAAAAGAACATGTTATAAGCCCAATTGCTTGGGCTTATTTTTAATATCCGAGATTTTCGTTAACCAGAATGACACAGATTCGGTCTCTGATTTGCGAACGCGCCATGCGCACAAACACCGAGCAGATCCGACTTTCACTGATACATTCTGTACATTCACCCACCAAGCGACACGGATTGTTGGTA
Source organism: Erysipelotrichaceae bacterium (assembly GCA_030694975.1). Taxonomy (GTDB): domain Bacteria; phylum Bacillota_I; class Bacilli_A; order Erysipelotrichales; family Erysipelotrichaceae; genus UBA2227. The sequence goes on from JAUYTU010000010.1 coordinate 19,016, forward strand.
TTGAGCCGCTCATTGTTCATCGGCCGAGCGGTACGCTTAATCATTAACTCAGCCTCCGCCATGTTTTTAACAAGTTTGTTAATTCCAGCAATAACCAATACTTTCTTCGGACCAAAAATCATGGCTGCCGTCCGATTGCCACCGGCATCAACATTGAGTAATTCGCCTTCCAACGTGACCGCATTGGTCGATGTTACAAAGACATCACTAATGAACGCCTTGCGAAACATTTCCTGAACATCGTTGTCCGGATTGTAGCGATCGTAAAATGTTACCGGTTGTTGACGCACCCAGTCAATGATACCTGTCTCAAACAAGGTCATCGAACCCCCGACCGCAACACTGACCCCCTCAGGAATCATGGTCGCAATCAGCTCTTTCATCTGAGCGACCGACTCAACAAAATGCGCATCAAACTTATTCTTTTTCAGGTTTTCAACCGCACGCACAGCTCGCACACGATTCATTTGTTGGGTATTTTTATCCATATCCTCACCTCTTGAAATCAACGTATCAAAAAGTACGACAAAATACAAGTTTGAGCGTGTGAAATGTCAAATTTTTTGTATGAAAAACGTGCCTTACGACACGTTTGACTGAACATTTACAATTTTTACGATGTAATCGCCTTCCTTGGCATCCACGATCAATGTTACATCGCGTTCGATATTATTCGCCACAATAGCATAGGCAATTTTGGTTTCCACCGCCCGCTGAATATGACGTTTAAGCGGTCGAGCTCCGTACTGTAAATCACTTCCCAATACCAGCATCTGATTCAATGCCGCATCCGTTACCTGAAGTTCAATATCACGGGATACCAAACGCTTGCGCAGATCGCTGATGAATTTTAAGGCAATCTTCTTCAAGGTGACGTCACTCAGCGAGTTAAACACAATGATTTCGTCCACCCGATTAACAAACTCCGGCTTAAACAACCGACGAACCTCCGACAGATACAATTCTTCCCGACGGAACGGATCTTTCTCAGAAGCGTATTGTGATCCCAGATTACTTGTCATGATAATCAATGTGTTCTTAAAGTCGACCACGACCCCTTTGTTATCCGTAATGCGACCATCATCCAAAATCTGTAACAGAATGTTAAACACATCCGGATGAGCTTTTTCAATTTCATCCAACAACACAATCGAATACGGTTTGCGTCGGATTGCCTCGCTCAATTGACCGCCTTCGTCATATCCGATGTACCCCGGAGGTGCTCCGATCAACCGTGAAACACTGTGCTTTTCCATGTACTCCGACATATCGATGCGCACGATTTTATTTTCGTCATCAAACAACTGCTCCGCCAATGCGCGAGCCACTTCGGTCTTACCGACGCCGGTAGGACCTAAAAACATAAACGAACCAATCGGACGATGTTCATCTTGAATCTGCGCTTTTGAACGCATGATCGCCTGAGAAACCAAATCCAACGCTTCATCCTGACCCATGACTCTCAACGCAAGGGTATCTTTTAAATGTAACAACTTCTGACGCTGGGTGGACATTAGTTTACTAACCTCGATATGTGTCCATTTCGAAACGATCTTAGCAATCAGCTCTTCATCAACGGTTTCCTGAATCAAAGCATTCTCATCCCGCTTACCCGACAGACTTTTGATCTGCTTTTCCAGACTCGGAATCGTATCATACTGTAACTTCGCCGCAACTTCATAGCGCGCCTCATTTTGCGCTTGTTCTAAGTCCAATTTGGCTTTTTCGAGGTTTTCTTTTGCCCCCTTGGAAGCATCAAGTTTCTGCTTCTCCAACTCCCACTGTGCATACAAAATATTCTTCTTCTCCTTCAGACTCGCCAATTCAACCCGCAATTCCGAAAGCCGATCAAGCGCACGCTCATCCGTTTCTTTCTTCAGTGCGGTCTCCTCAATTTCCAATTGCATGATCTTACGGATCATTTCATCAAGTTGTGATGGCATGGAATCCATATCCACCCGGATGGAAGCACATGCCTCATCGATTAAGTCAATCGCCTTATCCGGCAAAAACCGATCCGTTATATAACGGTTGGAAAGCGTTGCGGCCGCGATGATTGCTTCATCCAAAATCTGAACGCCATGGTGACTTTCGAAACGGTCTTTTAAGCCGCGTAATATGGATATCGTATCTTCCACGGACGGTTGTTCCACCATGATTCTTTGAAAACGTCGTTCCAACGCCGCATCTTTTTCAATGTGCTTACGATACTCATCAAACGTCGTTGCACCAATGCAACGCAGTTCGCCACGAGCCAACATCGGCTTCAATAGATTCGCCGCATCCATCGAACCTTCGGCTTTACCGGCCCCAACCAAATTGTGCAGTTCATCGATAAACAAGATAATTCCGCCATTGGATTCTTTGATTTCATTCAACACCGCTTTTAACCGTTCCTCAAATTCACCGCGATACTTCGCTCCGGCAATCAGAGATCCCATATCCAATTCGATCAGTTTCTTTTCTTTTAAGCCAAACGGTACATCACCTTTCATGATCCGCCAGGCAATCCCTTCGACGATCGCGGTTTTACCGACACCAGGCTCACCAATGAGCACCGGATTGTTCTTGGTTTTGCGCGACAGAATCTGTATGATTCGACGAATCTCTTCGTCCCGACCGATGACCGGATCGATTTTCCCGTTTTTAACATCCTCAACCAAGTCCCGACCATATTTACTTAGGGCTTCCATTTGATTTTCACTGTGAGCATCATTCATAACTTTACCGCCGCGACGCGAAAGTTCAGCATCGACCACAACACTTTTAACTAAATTAAACCTGCGCTTCAACTCATCTTTCAAGCGCGAAGAAGCTGATAGAGTACCGATGAACAGTGCGGAAGAACTGACTAAGGTATCCCCCACACTTTTCGCCCAATTGGATGCATCAATCACGATTTGATTGGCTTGGGCAGAAAAGGTCGGTTGGGCACCGCTGACTTTTGCTACACTTTCCAACTGCTCACCGACATAGGCCAACACATTCTTCTTATCAACGTTGATACGTCGAAACAGCCCGTCTAACGCATCATCTTGCAATAATGATGCCATAAGGTGTTCGGGCAGAATACTTCCGTGCTCGTATTGTACGGCCAGTGATACGCCATTTGAAATGGCTTGTTGTGCTTTTTCGGTAAACTGATCAAAGTTCATAAGGTTCCTCCTTAGCACTCTCTAGTATCGAGTGCCAAACAATATGTCTAAGAAAAGTAACATTGCTGTTACTTAAAAGATTTTTTAAATTTTTCGAATACAGATTCTTTATTCCCTGCACTCTTTAGTTTTTCATACAACTCTTTTTGTTCGCGGTTAAGCTTCGTATCGATTTCCAGACGTACTTCAACATACTCATCACCCGGCTCTTGGGTACGTATGTCTTTGATACCTTTACCCTTTAAGCGAAACTGAGTCCCATGTTGCGTACCTGCCGGAATCGTTAATTCAACATCTCCATACACCGTCGGAACATCGATAACCGTTCCTAAGGTAGCATCAACGACCGAAATCGGCACACTGATGTGAATATGACGTCCGTCGCGTTCAAAGAATTTATGTTTGAGAACAAACACTTCAATAAATAAATCCCCGTTCGGTCCACCGCTGGTACCGCGTTCCCCTTTACCGGAAACACGCAGTTGTTGACCGGATTGGATACCTGCCGGAATTTTCACATCGACCGTCATACGTTTACGGTTATAACCTTTTCCATTACATTTCGAACATTTATTGACGATCCGTTTGCCCGTTCCCTGACAGTCCGGACATACTGAAGCGGATTGAAAGACACCAAACGGTGTGCGTTGCTGCGTCATGACCTGACCCTGACCCTTACAGGTCGGACACACTTTGACATCGTCCTTGCTGCGGGCACCCGATCCCATACACTCATTGCACTGTTCATCGACATCGAGCGAGATACTTTCTTCTTTACCAAAGACCGCATCCATAAAGTCAATTTTCATTTGCATGAAACGATCTTGACCTTTGCGCGGTCCGGTGCTGCGCTGACGGCTTGAACCACCACCGAAGAACGATCCGAAAATATCATTTAAATCCTCAAAACCGCCAAATCCACCGCTCTGGCCAAAGCCGCCAAAATTCGCGCCTTCCATGCCCGCATGGCCAAACTGATCATACGAAGCTTTCTTTTGCGGGTCACTTAAAATTTCGTAAGCCTCTTGGACTTCCTTAAATTTCAAATCGGCTCCCGCCTCTTTATTGACATCCGGGTGAAACTTCTTAGCTAAGGTACGGTAGGCCTTCTTTACATCGGCTTCCGTCGCTTCTTTACTAATACCCAGCACCTCATAATAATCACGTTTCTCTGCCATAATACCTCCGCAGGTCAAGCCCGGCGAACCAGGCTTGAATCAATCATCAGTCGTTCATTCTTCTAATCGTCTTAATTAATCTTTTTCTTTAAAATCCGCATCAACGACATTGTCGTCTTTCACTTCTTCACTTTGCGCTGATTGCGCAGATTCATTTTCATCTTGTTGTTTATACATTGCTTCCGACATTTGATGTGCGGCTTGCTCCAAAGCATCGATCTTCGCTTTCAGAGTATCGATATCGTTGTTGTTGATAGCTTCTTGAAGCTCATCACGCAAACGCTCTACTTCAGCCTTTTGCTCAGCACTGACATTGGCATTCTCGGTTTCCAACGATTTATTGATTTGGTGGATAAACTGCTCCGCCTTATTCTTTAATTCAACTTCTTCTTTACGCTTTTCATCTTCGGCCTTATGGATTTCAGCATCCTTGACCATACGTTCGATTTCTTCATCACTCAAACCCGAAGAACCGGAAATGGTGATGGATTGTTTCTTGTTGGTACCTTTATCCAAAGCCGATACATGCACGATGCCGTTGACATCGATATCAAAGGTTACTTCGACTTGTGGGATGCCACGTGGAGCCGGTGCAATACCGTCCAATTTAAATAAACCCAATCCTTTGTTATCTTTCGCCATCGGACGTTCGCCTTGAAGAACATTGATGTCGACCGCCGGCTGATTGTCAGCGGCCGTCGAGAACACTTGGCTCTTTGAGGTTGGAATGGTCGTATTGCGTCCAATCAAGACCGTCATCACACCTCCCAAGGTTTCAATACCCAAGGACAGCGGTGTTACATCAAGCAACAGAACATCCTTGACATCCCCGGCAATGACACCGGCCTGAATGGCTGCGCCAATCGCAACGACTTCATCCGGATTAACCGATTTATTCGGCTCTTTGCCCAATTCACGACGAATCAGTTCCAATACAGCGGGCATGCGGGTTGAACCGCCAACCAATAAGATCTGATGAATATCATTCTTTGTCAAACCCGAATCTTTCAATGCCTGACGCACCGGATTAACCGTACGATCCAACAAATGACGGGTCATATCTTCAAATTTAGCACGAGTCAATGTTTGTTCTAAGTGCAACGGACCGTTGGGACCTGCCGAAATAAAAGGCAAGGAGATTTGGGTTTGAACCATCGAAGAAAGATCTTTCTTCGCTTTTTCAGCCATTTCTTTTAAACGTTGCAACGCCATGCGATCCGATCTCAAATCAATCGCATTTTCTTTTTTAAAGTTCTCAACTAACCAATCAACAACCACATCATCCCAGTCATCGCCACCCAAATGGTTATCACCATTGGTCGACAATACTTCGAATGTGCCATCGGCTAATTCAAGAATGGAAACGTCGAAAGTTCCACCGCCCAAGTCATAAACCAAGACCTTTTGTTCTTTGTCGGTTTTATCGATACCGAAAGCCAAAGCTGCGGCCGTCGGTTCATTGATGATCCGTTCGACTTCCAAACCGGCGATTTTACCGGCATCCTTGGTTGCCTGACGTTGGGAATCGTTAAAGTAAGCCGGAACCGTAATAACGGCACGAGTCACTTTTTCCCCTAAATAAGCTTCCGCATAACCCTTCAAATGTTGAAGGATCATCGCAGAGATTTCCTGAGGTGAATACTGTTTTCCTTCCAATGTAACTTTTTTGTCCGTGCCCATCAAACGTTTGATGGATAATACGGAGTCCTTATTTGTAACGACTTGACGTTTGGCCGCTTCACCGACGATACGCTCGCCGTTTTTGTAAGCAACCACCGATGGGGTCGTCCGGTTTCCTTCCGGGTTTGTAATGACAACTGTGTCCTTGCCTTCCATAACGGCAACACAAGAGTTGGTGGTACCTAAGTCGATACCGATAATTTTACTCATTTTTTGTTCCTCCTTATTCGCTAACTTTCACTAAGCTAGCCCGCAAGATGCGGTCTTTCAGTTTGTAACCTTTTTGTAATACTTCGATGACGATGTTCTTTTCTACACCTTCTCTTACTTCCAATATTAATGCATGGTGCAAGTTATGATCAAAGGGTTGACCCAGGGAATCGATCACTTCGACACCTTCCTTACGCAAGGCTTCAAGCAATTGCGCATACGTCATCTCGATTCCTTTACGCAACGATTCACCTTCAACCGCCTCACTGCTCAGCGCTCGCTCTAAGTTGTCGATGACCGGCAATATATCCAAGGCAAAGCTTTGGATCCGGTATTTCATGCGGGTTTCAAAATCGTTCTGAAGCCGTTTCTTCATGTTCTCCGCATCCGCATACGCCTTATAGAAATCATTCTTAAATTTCACGACTTCGCCTTCGAGTTCGGCGATCCGCAAATTCTTTTCGGTCATTTCGTCCACCGGCGCTATTTCTTCACCGGGTACGCTCTGATTTTTTTCTTCCACAATCGTCTCCTGTTTCATTTCATTTTTCATTTCGTTTTTTTTATTACTTTTCATGACTGCCTCCTTTACCATAGATCTTTTCAATTGCACTAGCAATCGTTTCGATCATTGACAAGATCCGGTTATATTCCATCCGGCTGGGTCCGACAACCATTAACTGACCTTCCTCATCGCCCGGTAAGCGGAACTTCGAGGAAACCACAGCCATATCGTCCATCCAAACCAATTGCGAGTGTTCGCCCTTCTTCAATAAGAAGTCACCTTTTCCTCGACCGATGCTGCGCCACAACTGACTGTTCTCTAACATCCCCATCATTTGCTTCAGTTTTTCAATATCCGCAAACTCCGGCTGGTAGAGCAGATTGCTCTGCCCCGAGAAATAAACATCATCCGTCGCAAACCGCAGAAAAGCATTAATAAACGCTTCAAACAACATTTCATAACGTTTCACAGTGATTGCCAATATCGGCTTGATCAATAACATCTTGTCGACGACCTCACTTAGCGGAGTGCCTTTAAGGCGCTCGTTGAGGACGGTCGTACACGATTGAATGTCTTCTAGGGATAAGTCATTATCAAAGCTGAATATCCGGCTTTCCGTGTGACCCTGATTGGTCACAAAGATGGCAACGGCACTGCGATCATTAAGTGGTAGCAGCTGCACGGATTCCAGGCATTGCATCATGGCATCCGGTCCCAGCACAATGGTCGTCAGTTTGGTCATCTGCGATAAGATATCACAGCTGCGCCGAATGACTTCTTCCATGTTGAGGCGTCGATCGGAAAATACTTGCGCAAGCGCATATTCAATACCGTCATCTTCGCGATCTTCCATCAGATGTTCGACATAAAAGCGATAGCCTTGGGTCGAAGGAACACGTCCGCTGGATGTATGGGTTTTCTCCAATAATCCTGACGACTCTAACTCCAACATTTCATTGCGGATGGTCGCCGAGGAATAATCCAGGTTGTACTTCTCCAACAAGGCTTTTGAGCCTACAGGTTCGGCAGTCGCGATAAACTCTTCGACAATGGCTTTGAATATTTCAATCTTGCGTTTTGTTAACACGACAACACCTCCTTAGCACTCACACTCTGTGTCTGCTAATATTATAAATCAAAGGGTTAGCACTGTCAACATTCAAGTGCTAAACCGTTTCACAACCAAATATGCTATAATGAGTTCGGTGATAGCATGATTAAAGTAGAGTGGAAGATTCATCCAAATATCAATGCGGGAACCACAGATCGTACCGGTGGTTTTAGTAAAGAGCCCTTTGACACATTGAATATGGCACTCTATCTGAATGACGATGAAAACAGTGTCATAAGAAACCGCGAAAAACTTGCGCTTCAAGTGGATATTCCTTTAAGTCAATGGGTATTCCCCAAACTCACTCACAGCGACCGATGGATCAAAGTAACCGCTGCGGATGCCGGCAAAGGTGCTTTTGATGAGCAAAACAGCCTTTATGGATATGATGCTGTTTATACAAGTGAAACCAATCTTGCACTAGCTGTAGGTCACGCCGACTGTATCCCGATTCTGTTCAACTGCCCTTCCCGCCATTTGATCGGCGCATTACATACCGGTTGGCAAGGCACGGTCAAACAAATCACAGACAAGTTTGTAAAACATTGGATCGATGAAGAACAATGCGATCCTGCGGATATCTATGTTTACATCGGCCCTGCGATCCGTAAGCATAACTTCATCGTCAAGCAGGATGTAATCAATCAAACAAAACTGATAAATTTCGATGTTACATCTTATCTTACGGTCATCGATAATGAACATACCCAAATGGATTTGGTCGGAATAAATATCGCAATGATGTTAAAACTTGGGATACCTAGGGAGAATATCACCGATACCCAGTTGTGTACGTATGATCATCCGGATGACTTCTTCAGTTACCGAAGATCTAAAGTTACCGGACGTCAGTTAAGTTTTATTGTACAAACGTAAAAGCGCAATGCGCTTTTTTTTATTTTATTATTGTAAAACAATAATTTTATGTTATTATAAGTATATAAATTATTGTAAAACAATAATTCGGAGGTTTTATGAAATGGATTTCTAAGCATGTTATCATTTTACTTGTCTGTACAATGGCAGGTACAGCCATATTGACTATGTGGTTGTCATCTATAATACAGATAACCGATGTGTCCTCATTTTTAACTGTACCTGTGACGGCTTGGATCGAATGGCTGAAGAATTTGTCATTGTCTTCTCAGATGGGAAATATCAGCGCATGGCTGTTGTTGCTATTGACATCTTCATTGCCCCTTTTCCTAATGCTGATCAAAAGATTTCGTACGAAGAGTATGAAACTGACATTGGTGATGTTCAGTATCTTTATAGCCATCAGTCAGTATTTGTTAATCAATCCTTGGCTTCTGTTCAACAACGAAAAGCTATACACCCCTGAATTCCAATCCGTCCTGATCTTGATTTTCACTTTAATCATTCTTTCAATGGCATTAACTATCGCACTATTCGCAATCATCCGTCAAGATGATTCGGAGTCTATGCTAATCATACGTTTCCAATGGTTTCTATGGATTACATTGATTGTTTATGTAGCGATATTTACAATGACTCGGGTTAGTCAATGGCAACAGCTCATTACCGATCAGAGTCCTTGGATACGATTCATAAATCTATTGATTGAAGGATTACCCTCCGTTTTACTTTTATTTGTTGTGGCTACTGTCATTCAACTATTACAACAGCTAAAAGTCGGAATGTTTATTCCTTCAAATCTAGTCTTATTAAAAAAACTAAAGAAGCTAACTTCATTTACATTAACCATTTCGGTGGTCAGCATATTTTTATTTAATCTGATCCAACTGCTTTCATTCCGGTTAACCAACAGTATTCACTTCAGCATACATTTCCCAGCATTGGAATTGTCAATACTGTTCGTTGTTTTGTTTATAGCCACGATTCTAGAAAAGTCGATTCCTGTACATCAGGAAAATCAGACCTTTATATAATTATGGCAATTAAAGTCCATTTAGATGTTTTGCTTAAACGCAACAACATGACAAGTAAAGAGCTCTGCGAAAAAGTCGGAATCACCGAAGCTAACATGTCATTACTTCGCACTGGCGCAGTTAAGGGCATTCGATTTTCAACATTAAATAAAATATGCTACTACCTCAACTGTGATGTCCAGGACATTTTACAGTTTGACGGTCAACAGGAGGAACACGATGAAAACGATTAAAAAGATTACCATGTTAGTTCTAGTACTGCTTCTAAGCGGTTGTACGCTAGCGTTAACGCCACCTACAGATAATGATGATGATCAACCAGATCCCCAGGTAAATGTTATAGGAGTTTGGGTTCAGACCAATGAAAACCAGACCTTCAATTTAGCAAATGCCCAATCACTTACATATGTAGCATTTCAAACAAAGCTTGTTGATGGAGTCCCTACCTCACAATCCGTGGGTTCGGGAATCTTCTATGATTCCAATATGAACATAAACGCTACAGACGAAGGCACTATTGCTACCATTACATCAACCATACCTTTAAAATCTGGCGAAGGTCAACTCCTGTCTTTTTATGCATTGATTGAAGATGAGAATGGCAATATCATCTTGGGAGATCGTATAAACGGGTATCATTCTTCAAACGATATGTTGGCACATGTTAATTACTCATTTACTCAGCAATCAACCATTAATGGTGAGACAGAAAAAGATGAATTGTACTTCAATTTCAAATTCAGTTATCATTCACCTTTAGAAAACATCCGAATCATAGAAATGGACACAGACTATAATGTCATTAGAACTTATAATTTTAAAGATGAGTCTGAATATGTACTGGATGCCCAAACTCAGTTCACTATCATTGAACAGACACAAATCAACGATGAAGGTCAGCGCTCCATCAGCATCGATTCATATAGTGTGGATGATTTAAAGGACAATTCTCTACAATACCGATATTTCACGATTGATGAAAAAGATGAAGTCAAAATCAAAACGATACAAATTCGAAAATAGTCAAAGAGCATGGTCACATCAGTAACCATAAAAGTTACTGGCAGACAGCTCAGCTGACAATAAAATCCTGACTTTGCCAGGATTTTTTGTTGAATATTTGTCAGGGATTGCAGTAATGACAGTATTGGGCTGAAGCTGTTGTTCCTTTGGGATGCAACTGCTCAACCGTATGTTTACACTTATAACAACGATAAATATACTTTAAGGTTAGATCGCTTGGAATCCCACACATCTCACACGGCAAACCTTTGATAACATCCGTGATCATAAAACCATAGGATCCGCAGGTGGGACAAAAATTGTGCAACTTCTCAATCAGGTTTTGCGTAGCTGCGCCGATGTTCTTCATTCGTGTCGGGTTAGCGTGCGCTCTCATGTCAGTTTCAATAAACACGTTTCCTGATGATGACTTCTTTGCGCAACTCAGAAAAGCTTCTTCAAATCGTGTGCTATCGAAAATATCTTTGTACACTGGTTTACCCTTTTCATTTTCCGGACGTAAAATCAGCCAATGATCGGGAAACCCGACTTTTCGAGCAAAATCAAGTGCTTCCTGCCAATCTTGTGTGACAAGATGATCAAAATTGGTGTCGGCACCTTCATAAATACCGAAAATCTCAAAATCTTCTTTTTTATCATAAAGCAAAACGATTTCCAGATTCCAAGGAATAGGTGCAAGGGGGTGAGATCCGAAACTACCCTCACTGGCAATAGCCAGTTGTGCTTTTGAAAGCTTTATCCCCATCTTTATTTTTTGTCTTGCTGTTTCCAATTGAGATTTCTTTCTTTGGGTTTCTCTTGTAAAAGTACCTAGCTTATCTGTGTCAAATCGTTTTTCTACAACAAATTGACATCCGGTCTGTGATTCCAGAAGCGGTTTTATGACCGCTTCCTTATTATGCTTTGATAACAGTACCATAGAACGACCTTCAAAAACTTTCATTCTGCGTTCCTCCCATTGTCTTTCAGCATCGTCGTCGAAACAAAAATCCCAATCAGACTCAAAAGGAAAATGTAGTAGAAGAGAATCGTATAGTCTTTAACGATGTCTATAAATGCCCCCGATGTCAAAACTCCTAAGATTGCTCCTATCCCATAGGCCGTAAATACGACCGAGTAATTTTGTGAATAATTCTTCGCACCAAACATTAAAATAGTCGTAGTAGGTGCAATTGCGAGCCAACTGCCCAGATTGAACCAAAATAAGGCGAATGCAACAAAATACAAAACAGGCATTCTACCCTGTGATATGATCATAATCACGGATGCAATCATGATTAGTCCATAGGATATCAACATCGACTTTAACGGTGATAGCTTCTCTGTAAGCCACCCTGAGAAAGGTCTGCCCATTCCATTGAAAATAGCGAAGGCTGAAATCATGGTGGTAACGGTTGTTTGATTCAAACCGACATAATCGATACCTATGCCAAAGGTCAAGCCGATCAACATTAATCCGATCGTCGTTCCAATAATAAAGTTGATGTACAAACCTTTGAATTGTTTTGATTTTACCATTTCACTTGTTGTAAAACTCTTTAAACTTCCATTTACGTTTTGAGTCTTGTTAAAACCATCCGTCTCATTTTGTGTTGGATATCGAAACGGTATGGCTAATACGGGAATCAAAACGGCATATGCCAACCCTAAGTACAAGAACGTATTCATAACACCAAAATTACTAATCAGATTCCTGACGATTGGCGCAACGATTAAGGGTGACATTCCAAATCCGATCAGAACCAACCCAACCGCGAATCCTCTTTTATCATAAAACCATTTAGCCACGACATTGATAATCACTCCGTAAGCAATACCGACACCCGCTCCGATAATCATTCCATAAGACACAACTAAGTGTGTCACCCCTGTAGCAAAATAAGACAAGATCCATCCCAAAGAAACTAAGAATCCTCCAAATAGCAACATGATTCGAGGATGAAACCGTTCAATCATTTTTCCACTCAAAAACATAAACAATGCATAGAATCCCAAGGCGGTCATGTATGGCAGTCCACTTTCAGCAGAGCCAATCCTAAACAACTCTTCTAACGATTTTCGAAAAATACTATAGGAATATACTGTGCCTAAAAGCATCATGATGATGATTCCATTAAGTATATACATCCATCGTGCATGTTTTCTCATACATTTCCACCTTACAAGTTAATGTATCTATTATACATGAAATTGATGTTTTCATCAACGAGCATTATCAGATTTTTCTTTTCTTGAATGGAACTAAGCATCAGAAATTTTGGCATATCCGATTTCTTGAAGACTTTCTATCAATATTGACAATACTTTATGTAATAATCTAATCTCATAAAAAAACATGGTCATAACAGTGGCCATGCTTTTCATATGCAAAATTCTATTGATTAATTACGGAATCAATCATGCAATTGAACCTTGAATGATTGCCCACAGGGAGAAGTCATTACCACCAAAGATAACGATCCAGTCAGCAACGGTCGTTCTTAAGAATGGAATTGAGAAACCAAGCAACATCACAACACCGGCAACAGCCGATCCAATGATAGCACCACGACGTCCACCGGTAGCATTACCGATGATCGCTGCCGTACCTACTTCAAAGAAACAGGTAATGGTTAACGGCGCTAAAACATATGGGAAGAATCCCGTGATTGCAAACAATACGATAGCAATCGTTGATGTGATCATTGAAACTACGAAACCAATGATCAATGCATTAGGTGCATATGGGGACAGTAACGGGCAGTCCAATGCAGGAATTGCATCCGGAATCAAACGCTCTTGAATACCGGTGAACGCCGGAACGATTTCAGCGATCATCATACGGACACCAACTAACATAACAGTCAAACCAGCGCCGAATGTAATACCACATTGAGTGGATCAACAATTTGAATACATCTAGAAGATACAGTAGACCGTTTAAGTTATTCTGCTTTTAAAGCAAATGAAAAATCTTTCAAACAATAGCGGATTGTTCACTTACTAACATGCAATGCTAAAGTAAGCCTTGAATCGTAATCGTTTGACCGGACTTGTAATGAATTCTCAGTAATTCCTTTTGTCTAGTTGTCACCATTATATTTCCTATGCAAGATCATTTAACTAGTTCTCAAGAGCACAGTTCAGATAATTATGCAACATGTTATGGCAGAAAATGCCGCATAAGATTGACTCTTATTTCGAAGTTTGCATGAGGTGTCCTGAAAAAAACAAAAAGCTGAAACCCAAAGCAGGTTTTCAGCTATCAAATCCACATAATCACACTTCACTTGTGCTTCTCAAAGTACTCAGGTTTAAGTTGTTTTAATTTATTCAAATAAGATGCCACTAGCAGATTACTTTTTGCTTTGCGCTTTACCAATTTATCAAAATCCTTGTGCTTGATATTCTCAATGATTTCGCGATGATCGTTAATGAAATTAACCTCGCTCTCGCGCAAATCTATATACAAATACAAAAATCGGTTGTACTGAACATTACTGTCTCGCAACAATTCCCACATAACACGATAGCCGACATATTCAAAGATTTTGGCATGGAATCTATTATCAATATCACTTTTATATATCCATCCATCATCGCGTGAATCAATAGAAATTCTTTCGGCTTCAGCGAGTAATGCTTCCAAGTCTTCGACTAAATCATCATTATTCTCTTTGTTGCATATTAAACTAAAAGCTTCTTGCTCGCATAACGCCCGAATGATATTGCTTTGAATAATACAATCGGCGTCAATATTGACAATTCGTGTATGTTTTTGTGGTGTTACATTAATCAACCTCTCGTTTGCTAAAACCGAAATCGCTTCTCTTAGCGGACTTCTGCTCACATCAAAATACTGATGTAATTGAGTTTCACTAATTATCTGTCCCGGCTCAAGGTAACACTTAATTATGCTGTCCTTAAGCACCCGATAAATATAATCACGATTGTTCTCATATTTCAATTTTTCACTACTGACTAATTTCACATTACCACTCCTATTCAAATATTATTATAACCCTAATTTCATTAAAAGTAATTAATCTTGATTACTATTTAAACATTTACTAAATACTTTGAAATCCTTCGAAAAGAGCCAACTCATTTAATTTTAGAAGTTCACATTTCTTCACAAACTTCTTAGCGACAATTCGCTTAGCCAAGCTCAAATCCAACTCGTTTACTATCTTACACAACGCGCCAAGAACAACGATATTTGCGCAACGGATATCACCAATGCGCAAAGCAATATCTGTTGCATTAACTTCATAAATAAATTTATCCGCATTATCGAAAATGCTGTTTATAATCGATTTATTTACAATAACAGATCCTCCCGTTTGGACAAGACCGACAAACTTCTGTAACGAAGGTGCATTCATCGCAATCAGAATATCAATTTTGTCATTCACAATCGGCGAACCAATTTTCTTATCAGAAATGATTACAGCACAATTTGCGGTTCCGCCTCTCATTTCAGCTCCGTATGAAGGTATCCACGTAACATTTAAATCAACCTCCATCGCCATCAAGGAAACAATTTGTCCTAATGTTAAGACACCCTGACCGCCAAAACCCGCGATTACAATTCTTCTCTCCATTATTCAAGGTCCTTCCCGTCTTTATATACACCTAATGGATAATACGATATCATCCGACTTTCAATCCACTTCAGAGCCTCCACCGGTGGTAAACCCCAACCGATGTTACATGAAGATAAAATCTCAACAAAACTAAAACCACGATTGGCCCTTTGATTTTCAAATGCTTTCTTAATCGCAACTTTAGCCTGTCTTATTGCAAGTGGACTGTGTGTTGATACTCGTGAAACATACTCAACTGAAGGGATTTGTGACATAATCTCACACATTTTTAACGGCATTCCTGCAAGCAATGGATTTCTTCCCAAAGGTGATGTTGATGTTTTCTGACCCACCAAAGATGTTGGTGCCATCTGACCACCAGTCATTCCATATATCGCATTATTAACAAATATAACCGTAATATTCTCTCCTCTGCCAGCAGCAGCGATAATTTCAGCCAAGCCGATACTTGCCAAATCTCCATCGCCTTGATATGTAAAAACAATTTGATTCGGAAAAACCCTTTTAATTCCGGTCGCAACTGCAGGCGCCCGACCATGAGATGCTTGAATTGAATCAGTGTTAAAGTACTCATAAGAAAGAACTGAACAGCCAACCGAGGCTATTGCAATAGTTTCTTCCACAACATTCAAATCCTCTAGAACTTCTGCCACCAAACGATGGATGATACCGTGGGTGCATCCGGGACAGTAGTGCGTTTGCTTATCCGTTAAACCGTTCGTTTTTTGAAATAGGAAGTCAGTCATTGGTAGCTACCTCACTCATTCTTGTCAATATCTCTGACTCAAGCTCACTATTGGTGAACATGTTGCCACCGACTCTGCCAAAATGAGTTACCGGATATTTAAATTTACTGGCAAGAATCACATCCGAAACCATTTGTCCCATGCTTAATTCCACTGAAAGGCAATATTTACAGCATGGCAGATTTTCAAAAGCCGAAAAAGGAAAAGGCCACAAAGAAATGGGACGAATCATACCGACACGCACACCTTTCTCTCTTAAGTTATCTATAGATGTTCTAGCGATTCTGCTCGAAGTGCCATAGGCTACTACCACGATCTCAGCATCTTCACATTGATAGATTTCTGCTTTTTCCTCCAAATTGACAATCTGTTCATATTTCTTAGACAACCAATGATTATGCTGTTCTAACTCATCCGCAACCAGATAAATTGAAGAAATTATATGATTATTTTTTCGGTCCTTTCGCCCCGTCACACTCCACTGCATATGATCGATTTCGGGGTAAGTTATCTTAATCAACTCGACCGGCTCCATCATCTGAGCTAAAGTGCCATCGATTAGTACCATAACCGGATTTCGATATTTATCTGCAACGTAAAATGCATGTTGAACAAGTTCACTCAACTCTTGTAAATCTGCTGGAGCATACACCGGCACATTATAATCACCATTCCCTCCTCCTCGTGTTGCTTGATTGTAATCAGCTTGAGATGTCAAAATCCCACCCAACCCTGGACCTGCTCTAGAAACACTAACAATAACACATGGAAGTTGTGCTCCGGCACAATACGATATACCTTCTTGCTTCAGTGCAATCCCTGGTGAAGAAGATGATGTCATAACTCTTCTACCACTGCTTGCAGCTCCATATACCATATTAATCGCAGCCGTTTCACTCTCCGCTTGTACGAATACACCATTATTTAGGGGAAGTTCACGTGCCATAAACTCAGGGATCTCGTTTTGTGGGGTAATCGGATAGCCAAAAAAGTAATTGCATCCCGCCAATATTGCGGAAGCCCCTACAACTTCAGAACCCTTCATTAGTTCTTTACCCATGATTAGTATCTCCCTTCATAATCTCGATAACTTGGTCCGGACATATCACTGCACAATTACAGCAGCCGATACATTTTTCAGGACTCAAGATTTTCATTGGCTGATAACCTTTTATATTTGCATTTTCATAATCGAGCGAAAGAATCTTAACCGGACAAACAGATATACACAATTCACAACCCTTACAACGATTTCTGTCGATAATTAATACGCCTCTAGCCATTTTCGAAACTACCTTTCTTCTACCACGAATGTCTATTCATTATTCTATTTATAACAAACCATTCCGAATCGTCTCTATCCTCAATCTTCGGAGCATATTCTTTACCAACTGTTGACACAATTAGTTTTGCTCCAAGCTGATTACAACATGTTTGAATGAGTTTCTTCTTATCTTGAAGATCTATCCACTCGGTATCATGAAGTAAATGTGAATTATTCAAAACAAAACTTACTTTGTGATTTAGTATTCTCTCAAAAGACTGAATGCTATCAACCATTTTTTCTATTGTATTTGTGAGGTTTCGATAAGAATTCAACACATAAACAACACTAAAACTCTCGTATTCAATGTTCATCGCATTTACAATTTTTAACCCAGCAATTGAACCGGCGAGATCAACGATGATTGCTTCATCATCCGCAACCTTGAAACTTCCGGTGTTTATCATCGGTAAATCACTGTTTAACGCTTCAATATTGTACGAACCCGTAACCTTTATGCCATCAGCATTAAGCTGATGAACATACTCCCTGCTCCTGTAATAAGGATTGATCACATCCAAATCAATGATTGTCACATGATCATTAATGGCTCTGTAAAAATAAGCCAGTTGTAAAGTTAGTTCACTTTTCCCACATCCGGCTTCTCCAACCAAAATTATCTTGTTTCCAAGTAAATCGAGAAATGAATGCATTATCCTAATTTACAAACTGCTGCCATATGACTATTGATTGGAGCTTTGACATATTCTCTAATATATTCAACTGCCTTCATTAATTCTGACTCATCGATATTATGTTGAACACCAATGGAATTGCACAAATTTACCAGATCTTCGGTTGCGACATTACCGGCAGCTCCTGGAGCAAACGGACAACCACCCAAACCACCAGCGCTTGTTTCAAATTTATAGAAACCTAGTTCCATGGCGGTATAAATGTTAAGCAATCCCATTCCGCGAGTATCGTGAATATGAATCGAAATAAACTCTAGCGGTATTTCCTTTGCTACCTCACCCAAAACTGATTTAACTAAAACCGGATTCGCACTTCCTATAGTATCTGCTATCGAAATCTCAATACAACCTAAGGCAATTGCTCTTTTTATCATGTTAATGATTTTAAGCACTTTAATTTCTTCATTAAATGGACACCCGAAACTTGTTGCCAACGCCAATCTAAATTGGACATTTTTTACCTTGTACATAATTTCTTCAAGATCTTGAAATGATTCTTCCGTAGTTCTATTAACATTCGCCTTGTTATGCGCCTCACTAACAGAAATAACATAGGTAACTTGATCAATGCCTGCTAATGCACCTTCCAAAACTCCCTGCGAATTGGGAACTAATCCGACCAATAAAGCCTCTGGATTCGTTTGTCGGATTTTTTTCGTCACTTCAACAGCATCTGTCATTTGTGGTATCCATTTTGGATTTACAAATGAAGTCATTTCAATTTTGCGACTACCAGCAATAATTAACTGTTGAATAATTGCAATTTTGTGATCAAATTCAATATAGTCCTTAACATTTTGAAACCCATCCCTTGGGCATACATCCATAATTTCGATTACTTTAGGCAAACTCATACTTCATCCTCCTTTTGAAGGAACAGTCCGCAAAGAATATAAATGTTTTGCGGACTGTTAATTCATTACTAAATTGCTCCTCTTTCCTTAAGCTTCTCAATTTCTTCTTTTGATAAATTTAAATAATCGCCATATACTTCCTCATTGTGCTCGCCTAGGCATGGAGCAGCATCACGAATGGTCGGATTTGTCTCTGACATCTTCACATGACAGCCGGTCAATTTGGTTTTTCCGGCTACCTTATGATCAATATCTACAAACATTTCGCGGGCATTGGCAATGTGATCGTCTTCTACAACCTGTTTAAGATTGTAAATCGGAGCACTTGGCACACCTTTTTCAAGAAGGCAACTTACGATTTCATCGGCACTTAACTGCGATGACCACTTTTCGATTTCAGACTTGAGCTGAACATGATTTTCTTTTCGACATTTAACATCCTGATATAACGGATGATTGATTAAATCTTCCCTATCCATTACTTGAGCAAGAATCCTGTACAACTTTTCATTCGCAGCCCCGATTACTACTTCACCTTCAAGAGTTTTGAAAGTGTCATATGGATACGTCGATTCATAGCGATTTCCGATACGTTCAGGAATTTTCCCTTCAGTAATATAGATTTGAGTGATTATTTCCATACTAGCCACAACTGAATCTACCAAAGCAACATCCACCTTCTGACCGATACCGGTATTTTTTTGATGGTGTAAGGCGGAGAGAATTCCAATAGTGAGCGATAATCCACCTAATACATCTCCCATAGCCGTCCCTGTTCGTGTTGGTCCCGTTTCCGGAAATCCAGTCGTTGACATTAGTCCACCCATTGCTTGAGCGATGATATCATAACCAGGCCGTTGAGAATACGGTCCATAATGACCAAATCCGGAAACACAGGCGTAAATAATTTTAGGATTAACTTCTTTTAAAACATCATAACCTAACCCAAGCTTTTCCATGGTTCCCGGCCGATAATTTTCAACTACAACATCGGCTTTTCGAACTAGCTCAAGAAACATTTCCTTAGCATCTGGATTTTTTAAGTTCATCGTAACACCTTTTTTGTTACGATTCATATTCATGTAGTACATGCTTTCGCCATTTTTATACGGCCCATAGGATCGGGTATCATCTCCGCCATCTGGGTTTTCGATTTTTATAACACTTGCTCCCATATCGGCAAGCATCATCGTAGAAAATGGCCCGGCAAGCACTCTAGTCAAGTCTAAAACTAGCACATCACTAAGGGCACCTTTATATTGTTCCATAATAACCTCCTTTAAATGTCTATGCAATTCCCATCAATATAGCAACAGACAGTAGGACAGCCGTTACTAATAAGAAATATTTAAGCGAGAATTTAATGTGATCCTTTAATTCAACACCAGCCAAGCCGATTGCCAAGAAAGTTGTCGGAATTACCGGACTAATAATAACCCCCACGTTTTCACCAATCAACATAGCAATACCAACATTTGGCAAGTGAACACCGAGCGAATTGGAAACTTCTCCAATTACAGGCAATAATGAGTAGTAGTATAAGTCAGGACTAATTACAATACCGACTGCAGATCCAAACAAACCAATCATTCTATGAACTTGCGGTAATAAGAAATTTGGTAATCCCGAAATAACAAGATCTGCCAATGCCTTTGTCATTCCAGCTTCTTTAAAAACTCCCAAGAAAATCCCGGCAGCTAGAAATGTTGCGGCAGTACCGATAGCGGTAGCAGCATGAGCAGATATACGTGCAGATTGCTCTTTCAAGCCTGGATAGTTAATAACTAACGCTAACGCTGTACCAACCATAAAGACTAAATGTTGAGGAAATTTCGTCTTAATTAAAACAAAGATGATAAGTGCTGTTAACAGCATATTAACGATAAGCAATCTTGGACGTTTTAGCGAGTCAACATCCAAATTATTCTCTGTTTTCTCAGTAACAATTTCATTGAAAAAATTCGCACCAAACTCTTTTGTAATACGTTTTTTATCTCTTAAACCAAAGAATACAGCTAGACCGATTGCCAAGCCAAGACCGACGATTTGAAGCGGAATTATCTTTAACCAAATATCTTGAGCTGTAATTTCAAACCCTAAATTTGTAAGTGAAGTTGCTGTTCTAACAACTGTACCACCCCATGGAACCATATTAAATACACCAGTAGTTACACCGATTACTGCCAACATCGCCAAGATGTTTAACTTCAACCTCTTGAAAATTGGCAACATTGCTGGAATAGTTATAAGATAGGTCGTTGCTGTTGCACCATCCAGTTGTGCAACCAATGCGATAAGAACAGTTGCAACGTAAATCAAAACCGGACTTTTACCAGCTATTTTTACAAGCTGATTTACAAGTTTATCAAACAAGCCGGCATCACTCATGACACCAAAATAGATAATCGAGAAAATAAATAGCACAGCGTTGGTAGTAGTTGTGCCTACTCCAGCTTTGAGCCACTCCATAAGCGTTTCAATAGGTGTACCTAACAATAATGCTGCAATAATTGGTAGAATTGCAAAAGCTGCAACTGGAGCTAGTTTATTCTTCAATAATAAATATATCATCGAGAATATGAGTAATAACGAAATGATTACTAACACGGTCTTTCCTCCTATTTAAATTTTATGTTGTAACTTGTTCTGACTGCGCACATCAAATCAAGAAGAAACACAGACCTTGTCGTCTTGTCGACAAGTAGCCTTAAGATTATTATATACGATTTATTAGCACTGTCAACAAGAAATGTAAGCGGTTAACTTTCTCTTCAATACTGTAGTTGATTGTTTCGCTTTAATAAATCTAAATTGCAAACTTCAAACAAAAGGAAGTCACTGTCAAAACTGAAAAGTGCTTCCTATGAATGAATTTTAACATATACTGAACAACCTTCCCTCTTGAATTTTGACAATAAAAAAGAACGTTGAAGCTCAATTTGTATGTACTATTTCTTTAATTAGCAAAATATACAGTCAACCACATCAGCAAGTAAGTAGCTAAAATAACTCCAGTAAAAATTGACATGATGATCATTGCCAAACCGATCCATCCGGATGTATCTTGGGAAGCAATTACCCAGAAAAATACCAAAAACAGTAAAATAAGTGCTAAAGCAAGAAAGAACCCAAAACGATACCCGAAACGTGTATATTTTTTTAGTAATGTGATGATAGCGAAGTAAGCGACACCGATTAATACCGGCCAAATATAGATATATAAGCTTTCCATAAAACCTCCCACGAGAAGAATTTTCTTCTGATGAAAATATATCATATTCACAAATTCGGCTCAATTATATTAATCTAAAAATTGGCTTTTTTCACAAATAATGACTTAATCTATACTTTAAGTATCGAATGTTCATAAATAAAAAGCATGGTAATGAACCATGCTTTGAATATACGAAATTCTATTGATTTATTACGGAATCAATCTTGCGATTGAACCTTGAATGATTGCCCACAAGGAGAAGTCATTTCCACCGAAGATAACGATCCAATCAGCAACGGTCGTTCTTAAGAATGGAATTGAGAATCCAAGCAACAGAACCATCACAACACCGGCAACCGCCGATCCAATGATAGCACCACGACGTCCACCGGTAGCATTACCGATGATCGCTGCCGTACCTACTTCAAAGAAACAGGTAATGGTTAACGGCGCTAATACATATGGGAAGAATCCAGTGATCGCAAACAATACGATAGCAATGGTTGATGTAATCATCGAAACGACGAAACCAATGATCAATGCATTGGGAGCGTACGGGAACAATAATGGGCAATCCAGTGCCGGTATAGCATCCGGAATCAAGCGCTCTTGAATACCGGTGAAAGCAGGAACGATTTCAGCGATCATCATACGGACACCCACTAGCATAACAGTCAAACCAGCCCCGAAGGTAATACCTTGAATCAATAAGTAGTTAAACACTTTCGATGGTCCGGCAATATTAAATATTTCAAATGCATTTTGACCGGAAACGGTAACAACAATCATCATAACCGTATAAACCAAAACGATAACGATTGAAGATGTTATGGAAATTTCTTTTAAGAATGACAGTGATTTCGGGAAAGGAAGATCTTCTGTCGATTTTGATTTATCCCCAAACCATTTGCCCAAATATCCAGAAATCAATGATAGTCCGATTGTCGGATGTCCTAGTGTGAATGAATCATCACCGGTAACTTGCTTAACAAACGGCCGGATAAGATTTGGAAAAACGATCATATACAACGCTGTAAATATAGTTGCTACGACAACAAGCGTGACTCCGGATAACCCAGCATCTACACCGGCTGCAACGAAGATAAACGGGAACCAGTACAACATGTGACCGGTCAAGAAGACAGATTTCCATTTGGTAAAGCGTGCTACCAACAAGTTAATGGCAAACGCAGATACCATGGCGATACCGATCGCAGATCCATATTCGACCATAAAAGCGCTAGCGCCCATGGATTGAATCGGTTCACCGCTTGGTGCATTGAAGATACCGAATGCTCCCATCAGTGGCAAAATCGAACCAATGATGATATCGACACCTTTTTGAAGAATAACGACACCGACCGTTGTTTTCAACGTACCGGAGAGTACTTCACTGAAGCGTTTCTTTTGCAAAACTAAGCCAAAGAAAGCAATCAATGATAAGAAGATGGGTGCACTACCGAAGATTTCATTAATAATAAAATCTAGAACTGCCATATTTTTTCCTCCTTTTGAATATCAGCAGGGATTACCCTGATGTTTCCTTTACAAACTGCTAATTCTGTTTTTGTACAACTCGAAATAATCCGCATTCAGCCGATCCCCTTCCGGCTTATTTGAACTTGTCCAAATCGGCGGTTCAATCCCATGTTGCCATAAGATTTCAACAACTCTTGCTACGATTGACTGTAAGATGGTCAGACCCAATACAGTGGAAGTAGCCGCAAATTTCTGCTCTAGTCCCTCAATGGACATACAGGCATCTCCATAGTGAACTTTTAAATCAATAACAACATCCGCAACATCTTTCAAAAACTTACCACTGCTATGACGTGACGAAACATGTTGATTAAAGTCGGTGTCTGTCAAAGCGATAACAGTCATACCCAAAGCTTTCGCCGCTAAGGCCATATCGACCACTGAGCCATTTCGGCCAGAAACCGAAACAATAATCATGGCATCATTGTTTGATACATTCTCAAGTTCCAAATAAGTTTTAGCAAAACCTTCCATCCGTTCAAACACTGAAGATAGTTTGGCGATGGGAGTAATGGATAAATGTGGAAGCAATAACGGATTCACCGGGACCAACCCACCGGAACGGTAGAACATTTCCATCGCAAACATCTGACAGTGACCACTGCCAAAGACATGGATAAGACCCTGATTTTCGATTGCCTTGGCTAAGATCTCCGCTGCCTGATTCATCGAAATTTCCTCTTGCTCCAAGGTCAAATCGAGCTGACGTTGTACTTCGCCAAAATAGTTTCGGATCATTACTTTTGTCCCTGATGATCCGCCATGTACTGAAGAACTTTGGCTTCAATTTCGACTTTATCCACAAAACTGTTAATTACGATCACCGGACACTTAGCTCTTGAACCGATCGTTTCTGCCAACTCCCGTGAAGTAAAGATGACATCACAAGCCGTAGACGTCGACGTTGCTACATCACCGGCAAAAACCGTGGCTTCAATGTTGTTTTTTCGAAAGGCTTGATCCAACTTCATTTTCAATAAGGTAGAGGAACCGACCCCAAATCCACATACCGCCTGGACTCTCAATTCTTTCATATCATCACCCTTTCTATGTTTTATCACTTAAACTGTTCAATAGTTCAAACAGTTCTTGTTCATTGCTCACATGCATGATTTGCTTTTGCGCTTCGGTGTCTGATAATAAATTGGCTACTTGCATTAATACTTCCATATGTTGATGTGATCCGGTAGCACACAAGCCAAACAACATCGAAACCGGATCATTATGACTGTTAAACACGACCGGATGATGACAAATCATTAAGGCTATATCATCCCTAATGACCGACTCATCGGGTTTCGCGTGGGCGATAGCGACTCCAGGAGCAATGACGAAGTAAGGACCAAATTCTTTATAACTGGCGATCATATTTTCAACATACTCCGGTTTAACGCTTTTCGATTCAACCATAATGCGCCCAATCGCCCGCAATGCCGTGTCTGCATCCATTCTTTCTTTACTGATCTTTAAGTTCTCTATTTTAATGAATGCCATATTACCCCTCCAATGCCAGAATGGCTTTAATATCATTGGCGTTGATCAATCGATCATAATTGTCCATATTCTCAATGATGCGAACTAACCTCAGTAAACCCATATCTTCCTTTGCTTTGGAAGCTATCACGAAGATTACTTGAACATCGGTTGCCTTTTGACTGCCAAATGACAACGGTTGTGCCATTCTCAAACAACTGATACCATTTCTAATTACTCCATCTTCATTACCGGCATGAACAAATGCAATCTTTGGCAATATGACCATATATGGGCCCAGCGACTCGACAGCCCAAATCATTTTTGTGATATACCTTTGTTGAATAATGCCATCATCAAGTAGAGGTTTAGCCGCAAATTCTATCGCTTTCTGCCAGTCGTCGAACCGATCTGAAAGTTGAATATGCTTCTCCTTAATCAACTCTTGCATCGCAATCAGCTTTTGATGAGAAACGGTGAAATTCTTTATGAGCAGATCACATTGTTTTTGATACAGTAGATTCCACAACCTTCGCTCAATCATTTCTATGTCTTTACCGCTCAATAATGGATTTACAACGAGTACATTTGCATCAACTAATCCGATGGTAGATATAATTAAATCAAAAGATGTAATATTTCGGTGTTTATGAAATTCACTAACAGAAAATGGACCTAACAAATTCTGATTCGGCATCAACAATTTCAATCGTGAATGAAGCAGATTGGAAGTCGCTGCACCATGTTGGCAGACAACCGCGACATTGATATTGGATTGTAAATGTGACTGTGACTGAATGGTTGATGCGACATGCATTACGATAAAGGCTACTTCGTTTTCACTGAAGGATAAATCATGCTTCTCTTCGAATTCTTTCAACACTGCAAAGACTGCTTCATATAAAATACTGTAAGACAAACGGACATCATCTTTTAAAGGATTATCAACTTGTTGGTTATGTTTTGACCGATGCGTCGCAGCCAGTAGATGCAATTTCAAACTTTGATAAGCATCGTCCGTGGGCTGTATTGGCAATCTGAGCGTCTTGACTAATTTCACTATCAGTTCTTCAACGAAATCCGGCGACGTTTCTACCGGTAATGTACCTTTTGTCAATCTTGAACTCATTATGGCCTTTTCAATACGTTTGATACCATCCTTATCCCAATATAGTCCAAACTCATCCGAGTGTAAAAAACTTGAAAGCACTCCATCTACAGAATTAATCTCAACTATTTTAATACTTAGATAATTTGCCACTGAACGCAGATATTTTTTCGACATCACTTCAAATTCTGCACCATAACTTAATTCGACATGCTCAATCCAATGACTTACTTTGTTGTTTACTTCATGAAAATGCTTCTCTATTTCAGTTAATGCAATTTGAATATAATCCGTTTTTTGCATCAATTTACAATACATATTTCTTTGTTGTTCTACATTTTGATTCAGAGATATCCCATGAGTTGAGCGATTTATGTCATTATGATCTAACAGATCCGTAGTAATCAAGTTACTAATATCCCGGGTAATCGTTTGTCGACTCACTTGAAATCGCTCGGACATCGCATTGATCGAAATCTTAGGATACAGAAGTAAGCTCAACATTAATGTCATCGAACGCACCTGACTACCAATTTCAATACTCTGATCAAGAATCTTATGCCATGCCGGGTTAGAGGGATTTTCCAAACTTACACCTCTGGATGGTACAATGGAAACATTTAAATTAAGTGGCTTCAGCGCATACGAAAGGTCTTTCAAATCATATCGAATCGTTCTATTGCTAACCTGAACGGCTAATGCTAATTCACGAATCGAAACCATCTGAGCCGACTTAATTAAAATCCGCAGTATTTCTTTTTGTCTATGTGTGAGCATGGCAACCCTCTACATTTACATTATATCGAAAAAGTCCCTATATGGTTAAATCAATTGTGAAAGTTGTTTAGGCAAAAAATGTCACAAAAAAAGAACCGTTTCCGGTTCAATTTTATGTGTAACTAACGAACAGTTTGTTTGTTTTTGTTGATCAGTGAAACAATAAACCATGCCAATACGTAAGTGATAAAGACCACAGATGACAACACCAACATGATGATGTAACCCAATCCAGCCCAACCGGTCGTATCTTGCGGAGCTACAAGGAGCAACAT
Source organism: Erysipelotrichaceae bacterium (assembly GCA_030694975.1). GTDB lineage: Bacteria > Bacillota_I > Bacilli_A > Erysipelotrichales > Erysipelotrichaceae > UBA2227. Next base: position 46,379 of record JAUYTU010000010.1, read on the forward strand.
GGCCGAGAAGAACAGAACCAATCCAACCGGCAGAATCAATCCGTGTTGATAACCGATACGCGTATATTTTTTCAGTAAAGTGATAATTGCGAAATAAGCGGCGCCGATCACGACCGGCCAGATGTAAACATATAAACCTTCCATAAATACCTCCATTGAGAAGAAATTTTCTTCTGAGACAACTGTATCATATATATTAGTACAGTTCAATCAATTTTATCTAAAAATCAGTCTTTTTTCACAAAATCTCACTTTATTCAATGTTTTCTGTGTGCGGTTGAGATATTTGGTCATGAATTATCCAAAAAAGCATATAGACAATCACGGTTAAACCGCTTAAACGCCAAGTAATCAACGGATCCACCGGAGTAAACGTGAAAAACGGAGTTTCATTGCGAAGATTAGACAAAGCAATTAAGCAATACCAAATCAGTACCATGCCACCATGCCATATTCTCAACTTCGAGTCTTTCCCTAGTTCATGAACGATCAGAAAATGCCCGCCTCCGACCACCATCGGAATAATTAAATACCAGAACCATGACATAACTCATCACCCCGAACTTTCCAACGATTCTAATAAGAAAGCACGAAACTGATCCATGCTTTTTTGGGTTGCCTGTTTAAACAGCTCACCATGAACCGTCATATCTTCCTTAAAACGAAACTCAACATCCATCAGCCAATGCGTTTTACCATCCACTTCTTCAAAGGTATCAACACACCGATTCCACACATCCGCAACCTGATATACACAACTCAACAGATCAGGTAAGTGATTTTTCTCAACAAACATTTCCATACGGACTTTATTATCCCCATGAAAATTCAATACTCCATGAAATCCCGGTTGAAAATCTTCCCCCGCAAAGCGCTCAACCGAAGCAAAATTCGGTTGCCAACGTGCATACTGGGAAAAATCCGTATACAGTTTCGTCACTGTATCACGATCACAATCAATCCAACTCTCACAGATATATTTCATTGATCCGACCTCCTTTGATCAAAACAGCTTTAAATACGCTTCATATCCTTCTTTCAATAAATCTTCCTTACGGATAAACCGAAGTGCAGCCCCATTGATACAATAGCGCAACCCTCCCTTATCTTTCGGACCATCGTCAAACACATGACCCAAATGCGAATCGGCCAGCGAACTGCGAACTTCCACCCGCAACATCCCATGACTGAAATCTTTCTTCTCAACTACCTTTTCAATGGGTTTGGTAAAGCTAGGCCAACCGCAACCCGAATCAAATTTATCCTTCGAGTGAAACAAAGGCTCACCTGAAACGATATCGACATAAATGCCCTCATCTTCTAACGTTTCAAAAGGCGATGTGTACGGACGCTCCGTACCGTTTTGTTGTGTTACAACATAGGACAAAGGATCCAACGTGCGTTTTAGCTCCTCTTGGTCAGGTTTTTTATAGTTATTCATATTCTCTACCTCTTTTGAAATACTTTACCATAATCAATAATTCCTTTCAATTAAAGTACTTTTCGCCAAAATAAAAGCAAGACCTTACTTCAGTCTTGCTTGAACTCCGCCAATATGATCGGCAATATTTCCTTCGGCACAAACTTCGTCAAATCCCCATGATTCAACGCGATCTGCTTGACCGCCGAGGAGGACATAAATGAATGCTCCGGACGCGTTAACAGAAATACGGTCTCAATGGTCGGGGCTAAAATCATATTCGCCGTTGCCTGTTGTAATTCATGTTCATAATCCATGACCGCTCGAATTCCCCGCAGTAAGATGTCCGCGCCGCGCTTCTTAGCAAAATCGACCGAAAGCCCATCACCGACAAACACACTGACATTCGGTAATTCCCTAATTACCAATTCAATCATCTTAATGCGCTTAGCCACACTGAACGTCGCCGGATCATTCGGTGCATCCATGATCACGACTTCCAATTCTCTGAAAATTTTACTTGCTCTGCGAATGATATCCACATGACCGACTGTCAACGGATCAAACTTACCCGGATAAATTGCCTTTGTCATACATTGGACTCCTTTTTATACCACACGGTCTTACCCAGGCCGTATTTGCTTTCTTTTATTCTAACACAATCCGCCAGTCGCTCGCTACATTTCCGGTTGGAAATCATTTCTAAAATAAGCCAACCGTCATCTTTAAGAATATTGGCGCTTAACACTTCAATTGCAATTATATCAATATCCATGTCATAGGGCGGATCAAGAAAGATGACATCAAACGTAAACTCAAATTGAACGCAACTATCAATGGCATGTCGGTAATCCGACTTAAACAGTTCACAATGCGCTTCCACTTTTAACATTGCCATGTTTTTCTCGATGATCTGCTGGGCATTTCGATTATGATCGCAGAAAATCACCTTTTCCACCCCTCGGGAAATAGCTTCCAAACCGATAGCTCCACAACCCGCAAACAGATCGAGCCACATACCGCCATCAAAAAAACCGCCCAGACGCGAAAACATCGCTTCTTTTAATCGGTCGCTGCTTGGACGGGTTTGCTCCCCTTCCATCATCCATAATTTACGGGAACGGTGCTTCCCGGCAATGATCCTCATCGCTATTCACGGATGCGAACCGGAAATTTTTCCGTCGCAATAATGTTCTGACAAATTCCCAAGGCCATCATGATGGCCATCTGACTCGAACCGCCGGCCGAAATCAATAACAACGGAACCCCGGTTAGAGGTATTAACGATGTGACACCACCGACATTAAGAATGAAATGCAACAATAGATAAAGAGCTGTACCAAATAAAACCATCTTACCGCGCTCACTTCGCACGGTCAGCGATTGAATGATCAAATGACTGATTAACACCGTGTACCCGACAAATACCAACAGAAACCCGAAAAACCCCATTTCCTCGACGATGATCGCTAAAATATAATCTGATTGAGCGACCGGTAAGTAACCAAACTTTTGAATCGAATTACCAAAACCGACACCCATCCAATGGCCCTTAACAAAAGCAACCAAACTGTTATACAGCTGATAGCCGATATTGCGCGTATCCGCAAAAGGATCGGCCATCGCCCGAAACCGATTGACCATGTATTCCGGCAATCCGAGGGATTCAATGAAAATTATACCCGGTTTACTTATCAGAAATAACAAAAGCAACACACCGAGGATAAAAACAATCATCATCGCCCACTGCGACTTTTGTAACTGCGGTGCAGATGGAATCAACACCAGGATCCAAGCCAACGCAAACAGAATGACACCGCTTCCCAAATCCCGTTGAAAAACGATGACGATAAGAATTGCGGATAATGCGAATATGAGCGGAGTTGTCGTCATTTCTGCCAACGTAACCCGTTTACTGCGAATATCACCCAGAAAAACCGCGAGAATCGCTATCATCGTAATTTTCGCAAACTCTGAAGGCTGGATGGTCGCGTTGATGCCCGGAATCTCAATCCAAGCCCATGCGCCGGAGCGACTGGGAAAAAAAAGCGGCGTGATTAATAAAACAATCGTAAAAATTGCGATTGAAGTCATATGCTTTTTTATAAATTCCCAAGACCAATAACGAGCCAAAATTACCATGGACACATAGCCCAACGCAAAGAAAAAAAGTTGACGAGTGGCCACGATCGCCAATGACATGGGTGTGCTGTTATGATTGATGTTCGCCGAAATAACCATGAGCGTACCAAAAAAACTCAGTAAAATCATGGCTGAGTGAATGTATTTGTTATAACCTTTCGGCATGTTCATTGAAAATTTTCGTTTCATACATCCCCCTGACTTCCTAATTGTACCAAACTTACCCCATTTTAGCACATTCAATAAAAAAGATATTTATTTTACTATACATTTTCATTTTTTTTGGTTAAAATACATGTTGTGATATTAGAGGTACAAAAATCGATCGCATTCGATAGACCCGGAACTGAGGTTTTATGTTGACATTAAACAATTCTCACCTTGTAAAAGATACGGATCCACGCTTGCGCAACAAGTCCGAACCGGTCCCTTTGCCATTGTCAAAAGCCGACCGCAACGTACTTGAAGCCATGCTTAACTATGTCCGCCGATCCACCAATCCTGAGTGGGCAGAAAAAGAAAATCTATCGCCCGCCGTTGGTTTGGCTGCTGCGCAAGTCGGTGTTTTCAAACGGATGCTGGTGGTTATTGTGGAAGAAGAAATTGGCGAAGACCAATATGAAATGCGTGAATTTGCTTTGGTTAATCCAAAAATCGTTTCCCATTCGGAACAGCGATGTATGCTTGCCAATGGCGAAGCCTGCCTTTCGGTCGATGAAATTCATGAGGGCTTTGTCCCACGGTATGCCCGTCTGAAAATCAAAGCCTATGACATGCTTACAGACAAGGAAGTCGAATTTAAAGTAACCGGATATACCGGCATCGTACTGCAACATGAAATCGATCACCTCAATGGTGTATTATATTATGATCACATCAATAAAACGGATCCTTGGACCAAAAAAGAAAAGGATATCGTTATTGAATAAAAGCAGCATCTGCTATGTTATAATAGAAGTAACAATTTAAGCGCAGTGCAAAAGGAGATTCATATGAATAATTATGAACGCAAACCTGCACAACGCAAGGGTTCCTCAAAACCCGCAATCGTCGAAAATCATTCATCATTTAAAGAGACAGACACTTTGGTATACGCTTTGGGCGGCCTGGGCGAAGTCGGTAAGAACATGTATTGTATCGAACATCATGATGAAATCATTATCATTGACGCAGGCGTCCGTTTTCCTGAGGAAAACTTGTTAGGTGTAGACTATGTTATACCCGACTATACGTATCTGATACGTAACCAACAAAAGATCAAAGCTTTAATCATTACCCACGGACACGAAGACCATATCGGCGGAATTCCGTTTTTAATGCAAGTGTTAAAGTTAGAGAAAATATACGCCCCTCGCTTTGCGAAGGGTTTAATCAATCGAAAACTCGAAGAACGACGGATGCAAAATCAAGTCAAAATCGAGGAAATCACCAATATTTCACGGGTAGAAACCAAATATTTCAAAGTTGGCTTCTTTAATACCGTTCACTCCATCCCAGATACCTTAGGACTGTTAGTCAATACACCCAACGGACGGATCGTCCATACCGGTGACTTTAAGTTTGACTTAACCCCGGTAGGAACCAATTCCGATTATCAGCTGATGGCCTACATGGGCCAGATTGGCGTCGATTTGCTGTTGAGCGACTCCACCAATGCCGGAGTCAAAGGATTTTCAATCAGTGAAAAGAAAGTCGCAGCCGCGATTTTAGATATAACGCGCAGAGCGCAAGGTCGTTTGATCGTTGCCTCCTTTGCCTCCAATGTTTACCGAGTCCGTCAGATCATTGAAGCGGCCATCGCCTGCGGACGCAAAATCAGTGTGTTCGGACGTTCGATGGAAAATGTCGTCGACATCGCCCGTAAACTCGGTCATATTTCTGTGGGTGAAGAGCATTTCTTACGCCCGGAACAGTTAAACCATACACCGGCCAACAAAGTAACCATTATTTGTACCGGATCTCAGGGTGAACCTTTGGCAGCGTTATCACGCATTGCCAACGGAACGCACCGCTACATCAAGATCATTCCGGGCGATACGGTCGTCTTCTCATCTTCGCCGATTCCAGGCAATGCCAACTCGGTCAACCGCGTCGTTAACAGCCTGACCCGCGCCGGAGCCAATGTTTTGACCAACTCCCCACTCAATTCGATCCACACCACCGGTCATGCTTCAGAAGAAGAACAGAAGCTGATGCTTCAGTTGATCAAACCGAAATATTTTATGCCGATTCATGGTGAGTACAAGATGTTAAAACAACACGCGGATACCGGCATTGAAACCGGTGTTTTGCCGGAAAACGTATTCATCTGTGCTAATGGCGATGCTGTTGTGTTGCGTGATGGCGTATGTTCATTAAGTGATACACGCATCCAAGCCGATGACATTTACGTGGATGGCAGTGATACCTCCGGATTATCGACATCGGTTATTAAGGATCGCCGCATCCTATCGGATAACGGTATGGTCGCAGTCATCGTTTCGATCGATTCAAGATTTAATAAAATTCTTTGCAGACCTTCGATTGTCAGTCGTGGCTTTGTTTACATCAAAGAAAGTCAGACCCTGCTCAAAGAAGCTGAACTGCTAGTTTATGAAGCTTTAAAGAAAAAGATGGTCGGAAAGACCACCTTCGGTGAACTGAAGAACACGATTCGCGGATCGTTGGAACCCTTCCTTTATCAGAAGACCCATCGTAATCCGATTGTTATTCCGGTTATTCTTAATCAAAAAGCCGCAATGCAACCCAAAGCGACCGAGACACGTTAGTCTCGGTTTTTTTAATCTCTGATTTCAATGGCACCAAACACGACGCTGTAATTGACCTCAATGACTTTCCCCGCAACTTTCGCATCCATCGAGGATGTCTTGTCCTCAAAACCGCCAAAGACCGGTCCGCCGCCAATGACCTTTACCGCATACTTTCGCGGTAGTCGCACATCCGCTCCGCCAAACACGGCATTGATCGTAACGATCCCTTTATCACCTTTTAATTCGATATCGCTTAAATCGACATCGGCACTGCCAAACACCGCCGAAACTTCATACTTTTCAAATTGCTTATTGTTGGACTTGTGTTTAGAACCGCCAAACACGGCGACAATGTCGCTTTTATCCGATACATTTACCGAAAACCCGCGATGACCAAAAACCAGGGACAGTCCAAACAAAATGACGATACCCGGCACAATCATATTCACAATGGCTTCTCTTTCAATTAAATTAAAACGAATGGCCAGAAATATAATGCCGACGGTGGTAATGATCAGATGAAACAAATTGATACGCCGTTGCTCGATCATCGAGAATACTCCGATTAAAATGAGTGCGGACGGCCATAGGTAATCAAATAAGTCCCGGATCGGGTATATGTTTAAATTATCAAGCAATAACAATACACCAGCCAGAATGATCAATAAACCGAAAACTCGTTTTCCCATGCTTACTTCCTCTCTTTCAGTACCATTATAAACCAATTTTCATAATTTCAATCACAATTGTGGTAAAATATCCGTGTAAGGTGAAGATATGAAACTTAAAATCGTACGTTGGCTTTCGGTAATTTTGGTCACAATTACATTGTTGACCGGTTTGATATATGAAATGACGGTTTGGGGTCCGCGACGATTGTCCGTAGAAACCGAGATACTGAGTAACCCGTTGATCCCCACTAATTTTGAAGGGATCAATGTCTTGTTTTTCTCAGATGCCCACTATAGCAAATTTATGGATAAAGACCGGTTTTCAACCGTTGTTTCACGCATCAACCAACTTGGCCCCGATATTGTAATTTTCGGCGGCGATTTGTTTGATCATCCTTCCGTCGTGTATCCCTCCACAGAAATACAAAATGAACTGATTACCCTCTTATCCGCAATTCAGGCACCCTTGGGTAAATACGCAGTGGTTGGCAACCACGACTTGGAATCCCCCCGCACCAAACAGATGACAATCAATGTTCTTCAAGCCGGTGGATTTGAAGTTCTCATCAATCAGAACATTCCCATTTATAACAAAGATGAAAGTTTCATCCGTTTGATTGGTTTGGATAGTCAGCTGCATGGAAATCCGGATATCGAAAGTGCTTATCAAGGCATCGGTGAAAATGAATTTATCTTGACGATTTCTCATACCCCGGATATCATCGACGATTTGCCCACTTCCACAAGCTGGGTGTTTGCCGGTCACAGTCACGGCGGTCAAATCCGCTTACCGATTTTCAATGAAATATACACGGTTCCTTATGCTCGTAATTATGTATCGGGAAAGCACGTGGTCAATAACATCCACATGAACATTTCCAATGGGATCGGAACGACTCGTTGGGACATCCGGCTATTGGCCGATGCACAGATTCATTTATATACTTTATCGTCAGGAAGGTGATCCCTTGGACATTCTTAAAGAGTTGTTTCGTCGTTATCAACGACATCGCATCGGACTGATCGGCGGCACGCTGGCCTTCTTTTTCTTGCTAGCCATTTTTCCTTTACTTATATTTTTGAATGCTCTTTTGGGAACGTTTAACCTGCCCCTGCTCGATTTGATTCAGTCCTTGAGAGATTTGATCCCTGAAGCGGCACTGGAAATATTGGTCGGATATGTCAGTTCAATTTCATCCACGTCCACAAGTTTGATATCTTTCAGTTTACTGGCATCCCTGTACTCATCTTCCATCGCCGTAACCTCATTGATTCACTCGATCCATACAGCCTACAATCAACACAGTCACCGGAATTTCTTAAGAACCAAACTTTGGTCGATATTTTTCACCTTTCTGATCGGACTGGCCTTGGTGACATCCCTGATTTTACCGGTGCTCGGACGCAATTTTCTGTTGTTTGTTTCCAAATACATCCCGCTGACCGATGGCGTCATCGAGTTGTGGACCAATTTACGTTGGGTACTGACCGCCACAATCATAACCGCCACCCTGGCCTTGCTTTACAAAGTCATCCCCTATAAACCCTATAAAAAACAGAGCATTTGGCCCGGTGCCGTCTTTTCACTGATCGGCTGGATGGTCATATCTCTGTTATTCTCAATCTATGTGAACAGTTATGCGAATTACAGTATCGTCTATGGCCCTTTAGGAGCTGTGATTGCCTTAATGATGTGGTTGTTTTTTACCGGGGTGATTATCATTCTTGGAGCGGAACTCAATAGCATCCTCGATACCCGCCGAAACAAAAAACTGAGCATCTATGTTAAGGTCGACGATACGGATTTGGATGAAGAATTAGAAGACTGATCAAAGCGGCATTACGATTTCATACTGACGATCATCGAAAGCATAGTTTCCATTTCTAAACAGATTCAGACATGCCTTTGAAACTTCAACATCGTAAAGAATCCCAGCATGATCTTCGATTTCCGCCAACGCGATATCCAGTCCTAGCGAAGGACGGTACGGACGGTGAGATGTCATCGCTTCAACAACATCGGCGACCATCAGAATATGAGCTTGCAAGGAGATTTGATCTCCTTTTAATTTGCGCGGATACCCGCTGCCGTCGATACGTTCGTGATGCTGATAAATCGCCTCTGCAATGATGGGCGGAAGATGGGCATCACTAAGCATTTCAAACCCTGCCTGCGAGTGCGATTGCAACAATAAAAACTCAGGTTGCGAGAGTCTGCCGGGCTTCGAAAGAATTTCACTGGGCACAACGATTTTACCGATATCATGAATATACCCCATGATGCGCACACTTTCAACGATTTCCGTAGACAAACCCATCGACTGAGCAATCTGTGCGGAGCAATTTCCCACCCGTCGCTGATGTCCGGCTGTATAAGGATCGCGATATTCCACGACTTGAGATAGCAATGTAATCGTTGAACTCATTGATTTTTGTAAGGCATGCGTACGTTGAGTGACCATTTCTTCCAAATGACGTGAATAACGCTCATTATCCAGAATTAATCGCTTACGTTCATCCGCAAGTTGCTTGACTTGAAGATTACGGCGGACAATACGTAAAAGGTCGTACGCTCGTTACTGGTTTAGCCATGTAATCATTGGCCTGATATTGCACCGCACGAACAGCGGTATCAATGGTCGGCTCGCCGGTCAGGATGATGATTTTACAATCTTGATTGACTTCGCGCACTTTTTCCATTAACTCGATACCCGTCATTCTGGGCATGACGACATCGGTAATTAATAAATCATAGTCCTTTAAAACAAACATATCCAATGCCTGATGGGCATTTTCCGCAACATCGCATTCAATTCCGTCCCTGCGCAAAAATTCGCTGATCGTCATGCGCATGCTTAATTCATCATCAACGACCAATGCTCTACTCATATTCGACCTCCTGCGGATCGACCGGCAATTTTACATAAAAACAGGTATATTCTCCCGGATCACTTTCAACTTCGAGTTTTCCATGGTGGTCTTTAACGATGCCAAAACTGATGGACAATCCCAAGCCGGTGCCCTTGTCCTTTGGTTTGGTTGAGAAAAACGGCTCATAGATGCGACCGATCACGGATGGATGGATGCCGTTGCCATAATCTTTGACACGCAGCACGATCCAGTCTTTATCATCGATCAACATCGAATCAACATTCACTTCAATTTTCTTATTTTCATCATATTCAGGATATTTGTCATTCAAGGCATCACGTGCATTGGTCAACAGATTCATAAATACCTGTTGAATCTGTTGGCTGCGACAGCGGATTTTCGGGATGTCATCCGCCATGTTCAAATGGATGGCGATTTGATCTTTTTTAAAGGTCACATTGACCAATGACAGGGTTTTGTGGATGATATCGTAAATATCCGAATAACTGTGAACGACTTTTTCATAGCGCGAGAACTGAAGCAGATTTCTGATGATGTTGGAAATTCGATCCGACTCACGGATGATCATCTCGCTGTATAAATAGTTATCACTTTCCTCAACACTGTCTTCTTTGATTAATTGAGCAAAGTTCATGATGCCATTGATCGGATTATTGATTTCATGCGCCACACCTCCGGCAAGAGTACCGATGGATTCAAGACGCTGTTGCTGATGAATCTTCTGTTCCATGACCATCGCTGCTTCCGCAAGTCTTTTCTTCTCTGATACATCCGCAATGATTGAATATAAGTACGGTTGTCCGTCGATTTGAATCGGACCGCTGAATATTTCCACCGCTATTACGGATCCATCCGCTTTTTGATGATTCAGTTCAAAGCGATTGCTTTGATTATCTTTTGCCATCTTCATTCGGCTTAGAATCTCACTTTGACTGAGATTATTGATTTCCATCATGTTCATCCTTAGCATTTGCTCATGGGTCCAACCGTAAAATTTCACAGCCGCAGGATTAGCGTCAATGATGTTCCCATTTGACGGATCAATGATTAGCATGATGGTATGGTAGTTATTAAATAAATTGCGATACTTCTCTTCGGTGAACAAAAGTTTCGCCCGATCCTCATCCCGGTCTTTTTGTAAAAACAGTAAACTGCACAACAGCAAGGTCGATGCCGGATACAATGTCAAAATAATAACTCCGAGTTGACGGACGGCATTTATGGCGACTGGCCATGGCATCGCAAAGAAACACAAGATCATCACGATGTGAATCGTGATACCAAAAAACAAGAGGTTGACCCATCTTGGCCATTGTTTATTGGGCAGTATATATTTTTTCCAATAGATTCCAACGATCATTACTGAAATGATCATCAAAATCCCGGCCCACATACCGATACCTCCAATGAAAATGCGATAGATTATTAAAATGGTTGAAGCCAACAGGGCGGTTGGAATTGAGAAAGTCAACGCTGCCGATCCAATCAGAATTGAGCGCGTATCGAAGATGACGCCACTTTCCATAATAAAAGGAAAGGACATGATGATGACACCAATGAAGCCGATCATCACACCCTGTATATAGTAATTTAGCGATTTAAATCGCTTAAGATTTCTTACAATGTTCAGTTCATAAATTATCGAGAGCAAAAAAAGCATTGCCACACTTTCCAATAAACTGTGAAATATTTTAACATTCATATTTCTACCTCTACGCCCACACTGGCATTATCTCAGTTTATGCGTGTAATTACAATAATCATAGTTAAAACAATTATTAAAAAAGTACCCTTAAAGGGTACTAAATCACGATATTTACAATCTTATTTTTGATAGCGATCAGCTTACGAATGGATTTTCCCTCAAGATGCGGGATGACCGTGTCAACCGCAATCGCCATTGCCTTCAGTTGTTCTTCATCCGTATCAAGATCGACCCACATTTTACCGCGGATTTTCCCATTGACCTGAATAACGATCTCAACCTCATCATCAATTAATTTGCTCTCATCAACCGTTGGCCATGCCTGATAAGCTACTGATCCCAACATGGTTAACTGTTGCCACAATTCTTCACCTAAATGCGGCGCAAAACAGGCAAACAGCTTCACAAAACCTTTCGCATACGGACGATACACCTTCTCTACACGGTAGCATTCATTAATGAAAATCATCATCTGCGAAATCGCTGTATTCATTTTCAATGCATCGATATCATGACTGACCTTCTTAACCGTTTGATTATAAACTTTATCTAAGGACTCATCGTTTTCATCACTAAGCTTATCCAGTTCAGTAAACAGACGCCAGACCCGATCCAACCAACGACGCGTACCGTCCATACCGGTATCACTCCAAGGCAAAGCCGCTTCCAACGGACCCATAAACATTTCATAGACGCGCAACGTGTCGGCACCGTGACTCTCAATGTAGTCATCCGGATTCAAGACATTGCCACGGGATTTGCTCATTTTCTCCCCGTTTTCACCCAGGATCATTCCCTGATGAAACAGACGTTTAAACGGCTCCGGCGTACTCACAGCACCGATATCATACAAAACTTTGTGCCAGAAGCGGGCGTATAACAAGTGCAAGACCGCATGCTCTGCCCCACCGACATATAAATCGACCGGTAACCAGTGATCAAGTAGTTCTTTCGCTCCGATGGCATCCGGATTTTTTGGATCAATAAACCTCAGGTAGTACCAACAGGAACCCGCCCATTGCGGCATCGTGTTGGTTTCACGACGTCCCTTAACTCCGTCAACTTCCACTTCAAGCCATTGCGTGGCATGGGATAATGGTGATTCACCACTGTCCGATGGACGGTAATTATCAGTTTCCGGCAATTCCAACGGCAGATCAGCGATATCGACGGTGCGTTGGGTACCATCATCCATCAGAATGATCGGAATCGGTTCGCCCCAGTAGCGTTGACGCGAAAACAGCCAATCACGAAGTTTATACGTCGTCTTCGGTTCGCCTAGACCGTTTTCCAACAACCAGGCATTCATCGTTGCAATCGCATCTTCTTTGTTCATTCCGTTAATAAATCCGGAATTGATGTGAATACCATCTCCGACATAAGCGGCTTCCTTGATGTCACCGCCTTCCAAAACCGGGATGATGTCCAAGTCAAACTTCTTCGCAAATTCCCAGTCACGGACATCGTGACCCGGTACGGCCATGATCGCTCCGGTTCCATAGGCTGCCAAAACATAATCAGCGATCCAAATCGGAACTTTCTTTTGATTGACCGGATTGATCGCATAAGAACCTGTAAATACACCGGATTTGTCTTTATTCAGTTCGGTCCGCTCCAAATCAGATTTAGTCTTGATGGATTCAATGTAAGATGATACCTTTTCCTTATTTTCTTCGGTCGTAATATCATTGACAAACGGATGCTCCGGCGCCAACACACAATAGGTCGCCCCAAACAAAGTATCACTGCGCGTTGTGAAAACCGTGAACTCTTTATCGTGTCCTTCAACCTTGAAAACAACATGGGCACCGACCGATTTACCAATCCAGTTAATCTGCATTTCTTTGGTTGAGGAAGGCCATTCGACCAAGTCCAAATCATCCAACAAGCGCTCCGCATATTGGGTAATCCGTAAGACCCATTGGCGCATCGGTACTCGAAAGACCGGAAAGTTACCGCGCTCCGATTTTCCGTCAATGACTTCCTCATTGGCCAATACCGTTCCTAACTCCGGACACCAGTTGACCGGGATTTCATCGACGTATGCCAAGCCTTTGTTATAGAGTTGTAAAAAGATCCATTGGGTCCACTTGTAATAATCCGGATCGGTCGTCGAAATTTCGCGATCCCAATCATAGGATAAGCCCAAGGCCTGAATTTGCTTTTTGAATGTTTCAATATTTTTCTTAGTAAACCCCGCCGGGTGGTTTCCGGTGTTCAGGGCAAACTGCTCGGCCGGCAAGCCGAAAGCATCCCATCCCATCGGATGTAACACATTGTAACCTTCCATGCGTTTTTTACGGGCGACAATATCGGTCGCCGTATACCCTTCGGGATGTCCGACATGAAGTCCGTTACCCGAGGGATAGGGAAACATGTCCAACACATAGTACTTCGGACGGGAAAAATCCCATGTATCCGTTTTGAAGGTGTTGTTCTCTGCCCAGAAATCCTGCCATTTTTTTTCAATGGTCTTGTGATCAAATGCCATCGTGGTTTCTTCCTTTCAATAAAAAAACGCCCTCTAAGGGCGTAATAACGCGGTACCACCTTAGTTACTGCTGTGCAGCACTCAAACCGTTAACGCCGAACTACGGAATATGTTTTGCATATTCAACTCCAAGGCGAGTTGGGATGGGCGACCTGTCGTTTTGCACCGGACAACGACTCTCTGGTTGGCAAACCATCTTACTATTCCTTTTCAAAGCTTATGGGAATATGATACCGAAAAGAAGTGGAATTGTCAATGTGAAAGGCACTCAAACCAGCGGTTTAAGAGGACTTGTTCCCGTTGATTTGTCGGTTCTTTTCACAAAAAAGGACATTGTATGTTAAAATGATGACGAGGTATGTTATGAAATACGGACACAATGCAATATGTATCAATCCCAATACCATGATGATGCCTGTGGGCTACATGGAACGTCAAAATCCGGTCTCCACAACCAAAGGAGATCTTTATGCGCGAGCGTTATATATTGAAGAAAACGAGAAAATATGTTTTGTGACTTTGGACAGTCTGGGTGTTTCAAACCAAGTACAAAAACTGTTTGAAGGCACGGTCAAAGAAGTCCTTGGCGCAGATGTCACGCTCATACTCAGTTGTACCCACACACACTATGCCCCTTCACTGACCCAGGCGTTTGGCTACATTAAAACCAATGACAGTTACGTTAAATTTGTTCAATCGCGTTTGCGCGCCTTGATGATGAATATGAAAATCCGCGATGCAACCCTCAACATCGATTCTAATCAGATGAATCAGACCCTGATCGGCAGAAACCGGATCAGCGGAACCAGTGATGACCATGTCATCTTGCATGTTTTACGCTTGTACGAGCGAAATCAACGCATTGGTAATCTAATCATCTATAATTGCCATCCGACGATATCCGATGTTCAGGTCGGACATTTTACCGCTGATTACGTCGGCGTCATGTTGGAAGTTCTCACTAAAATGCATCCGGGTGAGTTCTTTATGTTTTTCCAAGGTCCTGCCGGCGATATCAGCACGCGTTTTACCCGCAAAAACAAAACGTATGAAGAAGTCATTCGAATGGGTCGGCTGTTGGCAGATTCTGTCAGCGAGTTGATGAAGCGCAATCCCAAACCAAAAGAATTGAAAATGTCGAGAAAGCGATTTGAATATACGGTTGAAGGAAAACTTAAAGACCCTCAACAGTTTACAGTAGCTGTTGAGGCAAGTGATCGTGAGAAAAGTGAATTTGAAAATGCTAGGAACATCATTGAGGAATGGTCGGTCCATGCCTCCCCGCTTCATCAGGAAATAACGATTGATGTCATTAATATGGGTTTATCAACGCTATACTTTAATCCCTTTGAACTGTTCTCAACCTATTCAAAATATTTGCCTGTTAACGGCATTTTAATCGGCTACTCCCAAGGATATGCAGGATATATGAGTGATCGTACCACCGATAAGGCATCCTATGAAACCTTGTTGGAGATTTATGATGATCAACATAAGCAGCAGCTGATTGACATTATCAGCGGTAAGTGAATTTCATGAATCCCTTCCCCTATTCACACGATAATAAGCGATATTATACGTGGAACCATTATCTCAAATCCACCTTTGATTCAAAGGTTTTTAAAGTACCGCTGGATGCGGGATTTTCATGTCCGAACCGTGACATCCATGGATATGGCGGTTGTACTTTCTGCTCGATTGCGGGCAGCGGTGATTACGCAGGCAACCGAAGCGATTCCTTGAGACAACAGTATGATGAGGGCTTTGCGAGGATGGCGCGCAAATGGCCACAGGCCAAGGGAATTGCCTACTTCCAGGCATATACCAACACCTATGCGCCATTGTCTCGATTAAAAGAGATTTATGATCCCTTTTTTGATGATCACTCGGCTTTGGGTGTTGCGATTGCGACCAGAGCCGACTGTCTGGATGAAGAAATCATCGAATATCTGGCAGAGAAAAGTCGAATCAAACCGCTGTTTCTGGAAATCGGCGTTCAGACGATTCATGATGAAACCGCAAGAAGATTGAACCGTGGCGAAAGTATCCGTGATATCGAAAAGAAACTTACGATGTTAACATCTGCAGGTCTCAAGGTGGTTTTGCATATCATTAATGGTTTACCCGCAGAGACAGAAGATATGATGGTGGATACCGCGCGTTGGGTCGCAAAAATGGCTCCCTTCGGTATCAAAATTCATATGTTGCATATCATCAAAGATACAGTGTTAGCAAAGCAATTTGAAGAAGAACCGTTTAACATCCTTACAAAAGAAGGATATGTGAACATTGTCGTTCAACAACTTCAACTGTTACCGCCTACGACTGTGATTCAACGGCTGACCGGTGATGCGGTTAGGGAAGATTTGGTTGAGCCGTTGTGGACATTGAAGAAGGTCTCGGTTCTCAATGATATCGATAAAGCCATGGCCCAGTTAAACACGTGGCAAGGACAAATGTATGAAGGCTAGAAACATCAACGGAGTCGTTCATGAGTGGTTATTGGAAATTTGTGACAGTAATACCATTGCCATCGATGCTACTGCCGGAAATGGGGTTGATACCGTTTTTCTTGCCAACATCTGCAGAGAGGTCATTGCTTTTGATATTTCAAAGCAAGCCATTGAAAATACCAAAAAGGCATGTGCCCAACATAGCAATGTTATCATCCTTCACCAAAGCCATGATCAAATGATTAATTTCATCCGAACGGCTGATGTAGCGGTATTTAATTTGGGCTACTTGCCCAAAGGTGATAAAAGCATTGTAACCTTACCGGAATCGACCCTTCGAGCACTCAATCAAGCACAAATGATTCTGGGATCCGGTTATATCTGTATTACCTGTTACCTGGGTCATCCCGGCGGAAAAGATGAGCATCGTGCGGTGTTGGATTGGTTATCGCAACATACGGAAATCGTAAAGTCGTATACATATCCGATTGAGGAAGCTCCTATCGCTTATTTGGCCAAAATAAAGGACCGTTAGCGATCCTTAAGTATGTTGATTATTTTCTGACTGTTGCGCTTGTTGGCAATGTCCATCACCGATTCATCTTTAAATGACAATGCATAGGTGTCTGCCCCGGCATCGATCAGAATTTGGGCAATCGTGGCCGAATCATCAAAAGCGGCCATATGCAACGGTGTATACCCATTGGAATCCGCAACATCTACGCTATCCATGGCATCAATTAACATCCGGATGATTTCCGGATTTTTCTTTCCGGCAATCGCCGCATGTAAGGCGGTGTTGGATGGAATGCTGGGGATTTGCGAGTGTGATACCGCATTGGCATCGGCCCCTTTTTCAAGCAATGTGGCCACCATGTCCACTCGGCCATAGTGAGCCGCCAATCCCAAAGGAGTAAGTCCGCTGCCGTTTTCATGATTGACTAAATGAGGTTGATTATTCAATATCAAAGCAAACGCGGTTTCGTCACCGATTTCTATCGCAGACGTGAGTCGATCGATCATAAATAGCCCTCCTATACCCATATTATGCATGAAAATGGTCGATTATTCACTCGTTTCGACTGTTTCTTCTCTTTTTTTCTTACGATACTCCTGAGCCGTCATGCCAATTCGATTTTTGAATACGGTGTAAAAATAGCGGGTGTCAGAAATTCCAATCCGATCCCCTATTTCCTTGGCTGATAACTCTGTTTGCTCGAGTAATCGCTTGGCTTCATCGATCCTTGCGACAATCAGGTATTCATTGTAAGGCACACCCATTTCCTCTTTGAATATCTGACGGACATAGCCGATTGAATAACCCAAGGCTTGGGCCAGGGAGTCGATGGACATTTGTGAGTCATGGAAATTTTCAACAATGTAACTATGTAACTGATTTTTAATTTGAAGTCGCGGTTCTGAAGATTCATTGCTGACAATGGTTGAGTAGTACTGAACTTTCACATCGTCTTTGGTAAAAGCAAATTCACAGGCGACTTTTGCCTGTTTGAAACATTTGTTGATTTGATCCGATTTTTCAACCGGATGACTGATACCCGCAATCCAAGTATCATTGTTCCATTGTTCATAACTCTCTATTTGCTCCATGCTCGCAAAAGCAGCCAATGTATATTCATCGATCAGCGTGATATTCGGCTTAAATAACTCCCAGATATGTTCGCTCGTTTTCAGGTTCTGACTTTGATTCAGATCAACCAGTCGCGGCTGTAAAACTATGATCTGCGCATCCGTCCAATCGGTATTCGAATTGTCCGTTTTCTTTCCGGCAAAAACATTTCGTAATTCATCGGAGACTTTTCGCTGACTGATGTCATCGAGTGCTTTATAAATGAATTCGAATTCATCGACTTGAAAATCCGGGTTCAAATGATTCATTTGGGCGATTTGATAAACCAATCGTTGAATCGGTGAGTAAATCCTCTTTGATAATACCAAACTCAGTACGCCGGTGAGTGCCAGAAAGAATCCAAACAAAACCATGACGATCCAATTGCTCTTAGTAACTTCACCGGTAATCTGCTGATAGTTACTGATACTGAAAAAAGTGAGATTGAATTTTGAGGTCTGTTGATAAACAACGATGGATTTAACTTCCTGCACTCGAGCTATGTAAGCATTATTGACATCGATGCCTAGATTTTTGCTTACCTCGTTTTCACTATCGAAGTAATTATCATTAAAATACTGATTGCTGCTATCGGAAATGATTTGTCCAAATCGATTTACGATGATCATATAACTCGTATCGGATTCGTAATAGAGAAGCTTAGATAACAACTGTGCATCAAGATTTACAAACATAACTTTGTCAAGTGCACCTCCAACCGTTCGGCTGGCGAAAGTCAAGGTCAGATACTTCTTTTCCTGTTGGTCGATCGCGGTTGTCCGTGGATAGAAAATAAGATTGCGAATGGCCGAATTTGCAAGTGCAAGATCATCCAACATGTTCATGATTCCAAGATCGGGTGACTCAGACAATCGGGTGGTTCGACTTAAGGAATCCACCATTGTCTGATTGGCAACATCCACCAAAAGGATGGAGTCAACCAGAACATCGTTGAACGCAAGATTGCCGATATAGCTTTGTAAAGTGATATCCAACTGACCCTCTTTATATAAAATTAACTGCGGATCGGTTTGAAACAATTGGAAATAGCGCGCATACACTTCTTCAAGTAACAACGTCGTACTGGATGTTGCTACTTGTAATGCCGAATCTGCCTGTTTGTAGCGGGCATCGATGATTTGATTGGTTAGCAAATACGAGTAAGTCAATGATAAAATACCGGTCAGTATCAGACCGGTGATTATATAAGAAACAATGATGTTCCGCTGTACTTTACTGTTCGTAAATGATTTTTTCATTTTACATCACCACATTCACATTATATCATGCTGAAACTTAAGAAAAGAAGAGGATTAATCTCCATCCTCTTCGTCGTCATCTTCATCATCGATATCATCATCCATGTCATCATCTTCATCGTCATCTTCGTCTTCATCATCATCCATATCGTCATCATCATCCATATCGTCATCATCGTCCATATCGTCATCATCGTCATCGTCATCATCGTCAAATTCTACTTTTGACTCAAGAATAGCGCCGGTAACAGCATCGATCTTTAATTCATATTTACGATCATTTCCCTCAAACTCTAATTCATAGTAGGGCGGAAGATCATCGTCTTCAAATTCAAATTCTACAAGTGTTGCATCCCCAACGACTGTGCGGGCAATAGCGATTACTTCTTCTTCGGAAAGCAGTTGGGTCGTTGGTGTGTTATCCACTAGCAGTTCTTTTTTAAGATCTTTGACCAGACCCGATACCGCATGAATTTCTATTTCATATTTGTACATATCACTGGTCAGCTTGATTTCATATTCTTTGTCGTCGATGTCCAATTTGACCTCAACCAACACGGTGTCTTCACTGGCTTGTGCCTTTGCGATAGCGATGGCCTCATCACTCGTAATCATGGTCTCCGTTGTTATAATTCCGGTCTCATTCAGAATCTTTGTTACGGATGTTTTAACGTCCTCCGCAAATACGGTGATCAATGTCATCGACAGCACAAATCCGGTAAAAACTAATATTGTATTCTTTACTATATTTTTCATCGTGAACCTCCTGTTGAAGTGAGTATATAAAAAAAAGCGGTTAATGAATATCCAAAATCCGCAGAATGATTAACAACTGTACATTTTCAACACATTTTACCCCTTTAACACCCGTAATGCTTCCAAAAACGCGACTTTATCCCTTCTCTGAATGAGTCGACCGATCTTTTCTACCGGCAGATCCAACATTTTCAACACTTCAGTTTCATTCAACCAATGGATTTCATGCATGAGTGCTTGCTCCATTGGTGTACGATGGGTTTGGGGTTGGATGTTTTTGACCTCTACCAAAAAGAAATAACTGACGGTCTGCCGTTGAATGAAGTAATAGCGATCCTCGATGACTCCCAACAGCGTTTTGAC
The DNA here is from genome assembly GCA_030694975.1 of Erysipelotrichaceae bacterium. GTDB lineage: Bacteria > Bacillota_I > Bacilli_A > Erysipelotrichales > Erysipelotrichaceae > UBA2227. The sequence goes on from JAUYTU010000010.1 coordinate 66,908, forward strand.
CTCAACATCAAACCCAGCTTCCTCCAAACATTCTCTGACAATCGTTGCCTGTGCATCTTCACCTTCTTCGATGCCCCCACCAAGCGATTCAATGTGATCACGAATCCCAAAATCATCTTCCCCTCTTATTGACAGAAAGGCAAAACAATCATCTTTTACTGCGATGGCACGCGCCGTAAAACGAACGTGAGTAATTTCGTTTGGCGAATATTGATCATCATCGAGATAGCCAAGTATTTTCATAACCCTCCAACGTATAAAATAATCAAAATTTTACACTCAATATTGTTAATTATACCTGAAATCGCGGATAAATGAAAAAAGAACCGGGGCAACGGTTCTTTTAGACGATATTCCTAGAGAAAGGGAGAAGGAATTTCACACCCTTATCATACGAAATAAGATTGGGTATATTATCGGTTCATTGTGTGAAAATATGTGAAATTAAATCTTTTGAACACAAATACCAAGTAAACCCGGACCGGTGTGAACACCCAAGGCCGGTGAAACCGGACCTACAAACACATTGGAAACTGTTTTGAGCTGATCGGTCATTTCCTTTTTGATTTCATTGGCATCGTCCAGGGCATTTCCATGAGCAATCGCAAGTGAGACAGAAGATGCATCTTTAGCATATTCAAGTGCTAACTCCACCACTTTTCTCAGCGATTGTTTACGACCGCGAGCCTTCGAGATGGTGGTATAAATCCCCTCTTCATTGCAGGTGATGATTGGTTTGATATCAAAAGCTGAGCCGATGATCGCCGACACTTTCCCGATGCGACCGCCGCGTTTGAGATACTCAAGGGTGGACAGTACAAAGAAAATTTTGGTATTCTCGATGGCATGCATGGTTGCTTTCACAATTTCATTATACGCAACTCCATCCTTAGCGAGTCGAGCTGCCTTGATTGCGGATATACCGCTGCCGATTCCGATATTTTTGGTATCAAGAACTTCCATGGGAATCGCGCAATCCGCCGCAGCCAAGCGCACCATGTTGTGCGTTCCAGAAAGACCACTTGATAACAGTACTCCTAAGATGCGGGTATACCCTTCGTTTTTAATCTTTTCCAACAGGTCCGTCAAATCGGATCCCAAAGGCAATGAAGTTGTCGGAACTTCCGTTTCCAATCCTTCATAGACGGTTTGTGCATCGATCTCTACACCATCGCGAAAACTGCGTGCTTTGTAATTAACTTGCAAAGGCAATACAAAAATTCCAAGCTCTTTGGCGATCTCTACTGGGACATCACTGCCCGAATCCGTAAGAATAGCTACTTTTTCTTCAGTCATTTTCTTTTTCTTCCTCATTGACTTTCTTATTTATATACACCGTCGTTAGACGTTTTGATGCAAACGTCAGCGCCGCCAGTTTCATAATGATATTATTATCATCAATCGTACCTTCCATCAACGCGATTGGACGATTTGATTCACATTGTTTACTGACTAAAGAAACCGCACTTTCGATTTCCGAAGTAAATAAGTTATACGCATTCTTTAAACCCAACAGCCGGATTTCCGTCATTACACCGGCCTGAATCTGCGAGATTTCAAACACATCTTTCAATATCGCAATCGCAAAGATATAAGCCACATGCATCCGGCTGTACCGTTTTGCTACCGGCTTGGGAATCAGCTTCAATTTGACATAATTATTGATCATCGCAGCCGTAACCGGTTTGACACCAATGGGCGTCAGATAACGATCGATCAGACTCAACACCTGATCCATGTATAAATCGATATCCGGCAGTTCTTCCCATTGGGGTAAATGAACACTAATCGAGGTCATAGCATCACATCCTTGTTCATATTTTAATCTAATTTAAATAATTAGTCAATCTAGTTTACATAATTATGTAGGTCAAGGAAAAAGGACCGTCTCCGGTCCTTTTTCATTTATAAGGGGAAAGAATATCTGTATGGTATTCAAAAGGGGATATTATGTAGGAGAAGAGGATCCATACAGCGCAAGACTTCTCTTGCAAGTTAAATATATCAAACAAAGGTGGTTTAAATTTGTACAAATTATGTAAAAATATGTGAAATATCGAAATTAGCGTTTTATTTCTACTTTCCAGTCGATACCATAGCGAATCTGATACGTTTTCGCAAAACTTCCCTGACATATCGCAAAAGCCACAACCATCAGTTCATTCACATAAGCAACCGGTGATCCGATTGCAACGGATCCAAACGATGATCGCAGCGGCAGAACCTGGTCAAAAACAACGTCATCTTTATGGCGAATCGTCACCCGAATATCGTCTTCTAACGTATATCCGGCATCATAAAGCCATTGAATGGGAATATTGGACCAGACATTGCCAAAATTAGGGTCATCGATTTCCAACTGTCCGAAAATCAGATCATTTTCGTTGCCAAGTGTCAGATCTGGCAGAGAAACAATGTCATTTTTATCGAATGTCTCACCTAACTGTGCAAATGTCAGCTCACCCGAAGCTACCTTTGCGCCTACATAACCAAAGATATCTCTGCCATGGAATATACTTGTTCCTTTGGTGGATGGCAATCGTAAGTGCGCATGAAGTTGACGAACTTCAGCGATGCCCTGATCTTTGGCGATGTGTGTCAATGTGCCATTATCCGGACAGATAATCACATAGCCATCGCGAGTCAGTGCCGCAACTCCTTTGCGAGGCGTCCCCACTCCCGGATCGACCACCGTAATAAATATCGTACCTTTTGGCCAAAAGCGCATGGACTGATGCAATCGATAAGAAGCTGACCAAATATCATATTGAGGGATTTCGTGAGTGCCATCGGTAATGTCCAAGGTTGGGTCAATGGTTTTCATCACACCCTTCATCGACATGATGGCCCCCTCCTTATACGTCCAATCCGTAATAAGTACAATCAAAGGTTTCATAACGCACCTACACATTGGCGATGGCAACCATCGCATCAATCATCAACTTTAAGATATCTCTCAAATACTCAATTTCAATATATTCATCTTTCTGATGAGCCAACATCGGCGTTGAGGAGCGCGGATCTTTAATCCCATAAGGAACGCATACGCCATCATACATCTTCGCATAGGTTACACCACCGCTGATTAACGGCAGTGACTCACGATCCTTGGTATAATCCTGATACACCCGGATGCATTCACGGATGAAGGGATTACCTAAATCCGTCAAAAGTGCCCGCGCATCATAATCCAACGTTACTTCAATATCTCTTAACAGTTCTTGAAGATGGGTAGTTAAAGCACTTGAATCCACACCCATCGGATAGCGTACATCAACTTCACCGTACAGCTGTCCGTTTTCAATGCGTAAGACATGCAAACCGCTGGTCAGATCGCCCATGACTGTATGATTGAAGTTACCATCAAAGCCATGACCATAAGCATCGATAAAGGTGCGGTAGAGCGCTTTAACCGTTGGATCGATGACGATATAGCGCAAGATGTTCAGTGCGTCCACAATCGCATTGTGACCCAGGTGCGGAACTGAAGCATGTGCTGCTTTGCCAAACACCTCAACCAAGACACCTTCCTCGATTTCGGTCGCTGTATATTGAACGTTTAATCCATCCGCAACCTTCATCACAAAGGCCAGTCGCTCACGCACGATCAACTGCGCTTTGTCACAGATGACATTGCACGCGGTTCCGGCAGTAAAGCGAATGAGTTTGGGATGAGAAAAGTTTGATTTTAATATCCACATAAGCGCACCCTTTTCACCGCCGCTGATCGGAAATGCACCGTCGGGAGTAAACGCAAACAGCGGTTGACCCTCTTGGCTGACATAATGACCGATATCTTCCATCGTACGCTCTTCATCCATACCAAACACCGCCCGCAACTGATGTTTTAGGGGAATGTTGTTTTCTTTGATATATACCATGGCCATCATGGTTGCGACTAACGCTGATTTCATATCCTGCGTTCCGCGTCCATAGAGTTTTCCATCCATGATTTGAGCCCCAAAAGGATCGACGCTCCAATCATCACCGACACCGACGACATCCATATGAGACACTGTTTCAACACGGTCTTTTCCCTCACCTAAAACCCAGGCTAAAGCATGCCCCGGTGTCTCAATAATGTTGAAGCCTAATTTTTCTCCCAGAGATTTCGCCCACTGATAACCCTGAGCAACGCGCTGACCGTACGGTTGGCGTTCATTGACAGTTTCCGGTTGATGAATCGTCGGGATTTTCAGACAATCAACAAGAACCTCCATATAGCGATTAAAAAATTCATCATTTACGTTGTGCATATTACCTCCACACAATCGGACACCACATACGCGTTTGTGGCGGCCAGACATTGACACTGATGATATAGCCAATACTGAAAATAAAGAGTATTAGCGTTAAGAACTGAAAAATCTTATCGGCTTTGGTTGATTCATGTTCACAGTAATAGGTGCGCATTTTATTGCGACCGTATCCCCGCAAATCCATGCCGTTCGCTATGGTCTGGACCCGATCAAACGAAGTAATGATCAGCGGAACTAAAATTAAAACCATCTGCTTCAGACGCTCCGTGATTTTTGTGCGTTTGGCATCCATCTCCACCCCGCGCAGCTGCATCGAGATTTTAATGTTCTCATAATCACGTGCAATATCCGGTATGTAACGGAACCCCAACGAGACAACGGTGCATACTTTGTATGGAACTCCCAGCGAATATAAGCCCGCCGCAAACTCACTGGGTGTGATGGTCGTGATGAACCACAGCGATACCATAAAGTTGGTGAGCATTTTAATCAACCGCACAAACAAGTACCAGAAGGTTTCAACGGGAAAGACAAAGTAGTTATTTAGTTTTCCTAGCATCGTAAGTTGCCCGCACCAATACTCTCCTACGGTCGGATTGGCTACGTAGAACAGAAAGATATTTAACAGATTGAAGAAGAGAACGACACTCATAATCAATTTTACTTGTTTCCAATTGGGCTTAGCACTGATAACACCGATCAAAGTCAGTATAAATACCGGCAGGATTAACCGTAAATCAAAGGACATCGTGATAAAAACAAGCAAAGCCACAAACAAGCGAACCTTCGTGGTGCCGCTGAGTTTATGTAAGAAGGTATCGCCAGGAACGATGTTAATCAGAAATTTATCTTTCATCGCTTCCCCTCCCGTTCCAGCGTGATGAATTGGTCAATCAACGCTTCCGGGGTTCGGCCGATACGATTCGCAAGACTGTACAAAGAAGTTTGCTTCAAATTGGCTCGTTCAATGATTTCAGGATCGGACAATACGCGATAAACCTGATCATCGCGAATGCATTCGCCATCCGCAAATACAATGGCCCGATCGGTATATTCGATGGCCAGATGCATATCGTGGGTAATAAACAAAATGGTCAGATTCATTTTTTCATGCAGTTCTTCCAAAAATGAGAGAATTTCGGTGTAATGACGATAATCTTGGCCGGCGGTCGGTTCATCGAGCAATATCACGGTTGGCTTTAATGCCAAAATCGCCGCAATCGTGATGCGTTTGCGTTGCCCATAACTGACAGCGCTGACCGGCCAGTTACGCATGGAGTACAGATTACAAGTCTTAAGTACTTCATTGACTCGCTCATCAATCTGTTCTTCGGTCATTTTTCGAAGTTTCAACGCAAGTCCGACTTCATCTTTGATGATGTCCTTAACGAGCATCTGATTGGGATTTTGCATGACATAACCCATCATCTCACCCAGTTCTTTGATGGTCATCTGACGGTAATCGGATTGATTGATGAGGATATGGCCTTCATCCGGCCGGATGACACCACACAACATCTTCGCCATCGTGCTTTTGCCGGCACCGTTTTTACCGACGATGGCGATTTTCTCGCCGCTGTATATATCAAAAGATACGTTCTTGAGTACCTTTTCTTTATCGTATGCAAAGGAAACATGGTTTACTTCGATCAGTTTCGAAGCGTATTGTTTATCAATGGAAGCTACGTACTTTTTCTCAAACGCTTTCAGTTGATCATCAAAACGGGATAAATCCATGGTGTGAACATCCCCTGGACCATCGCTTGCGAGTACTTCACATCCGGCATGTTTGAGTGCGGATAAATACAAGGGTTCGCGAATTCCATAGGTCGATAACAGATTACTTACAAGGAGTTGGTCGGGTGTCGTATCCGCAACAATGCGTCCCTCGTCCATCAAGATGATTCGGTCAACCGGACGATGCAAGACATCTTCCAGTCGGTGTTCGATGATGATGACGGTCTTTTGGTTAATATTATGTAAATCATCGATGAGTTCAATGGCCGTTTTTCCCATCGCCGGATCAAGGGAGGCTAAGGGCTCGTCAAACAGCAGTATCTGCACATCCTCATGGATGACCCCAGCCAAAGAAACTTTCTGTTTTTGCCCTCCCGAGAGGCGATAGGGAACGGCAGCCAAAAAATCCTGCATACCCACCACGGTTGCGGCATCCGTTACTTTCATCAACATATCTTTGCGCAAGACATTGTCATTTTCAAGGGAAAAAGCGATATCTTCACCGACACTTAATCCGACAAATTGGGCATCTGAGTCTTGCAAGACGGTTCCGACTTGCTTGCTTAAATCAAAAATGCTGGCATTGATCGTCTCAATGCCAGCAACTTGAACACTGCCCTTGATTTCCCCTTCAAAGGAGAAAGGGATAAGACCATTGATGCAATGCGCCAGAGTCGATTTCCCGCTGCCCGAGGCCCCGAGAATCAGAATTTTCTGATGCTGATAAATTGTCAGATTGATATCGTGTAAAGTCGCTTCCGTTTGAGATTTGTAACGAAAAGTGAAATCTTTAAACTCTATCAATGGTTGTTTCATTATTCTCTGCTCAGATTTGTGCCTTTGGCATAACGTTTAGCCAAAGCATATAACAGTGGAATTCCTGCCAAAATCAGAACGGTAATGTTGCTTAAAGAAGCCGCAAAGGATTGCATAAAGGTGATCGTTAATTCACCGCCATATAACAACATTGTCATAATCGGTGTAACAACACCGAAAGCGATCATATTCGCCAAAACAGCGATCACTGCGAAAATCACAGCATGTTTCGCGTTAAATACACCTTCTTTAATGTTTGCGCCGTATACCGGTAACATACCGACCATAAAGCCCAACACAGCGTTGCCGGTCGACCAGTCAAACCAGTATCCCCAGCCACCAAGTAAATCCGCAAATACATTTCCAAAGAAACATGCGACGGCGGCGGGCAATGCCCCAAACAATCCGCCAACAATGACCGGAACTAACATTGCGGTCGTTAAGCGTGTATTTGTGAAAACCGTGATGGAACCATAATTCATCAAAACCCCAAACAATGCAGCACCGATGGCAACAGCTACGACGGTAGGTGTATCCCATTTGCCCAGAAGAAGACTACCTAAACTTCTTTTCATAAACGTTCTCCTTTCCCCAGAGTGGCTATATCTTAACCATAATCAGATTATAGGATAATTGTTCTGACATTTCAATCAATGTTCAAATTTTCTCATGATTGTTTTCATTGTTTCATTTGTTACAAAAAAAAGCGGGATCATTTGATTCCGCTTATTAAACAGCTTTGTTCTTAGGCTGATAAACAAATGACAGTATCAATGGAATCACCAGTGATATCGCAAACATCATCAGCGTCGTATCGTAGCCAAAACTATTAACTAAAACGCCTGCCAACAGTGGCGTGATGAAGGTAGGAAGACCGCCAAATAGCGCCATTCCCAACATTTGTCCGCTGGATTTTAGATGCGCCGGAGTTTCATCATCGATCAATACTTTTTGAGCGATCATATACAACGGAAACGTCAGCATTTGCATACCCGACACTGCAATCAGCAGAAACGGTGTCTGAACGATGGCATACAACACGAAGCGGATAATGTAGAAGATTATTGAGAAAATCAAAATTTTCTTACTTCCCAGTTTTAATAACATCCAACCGCCTAAGAAAAAGAAAGGCAATTCCATGATGGCTTGAAATGACCACTTCAACCCGACATCATCGTTGGTACCGCCAACCACCAAGATTTTATCAATGACTGTATACATATCGGCAGCCATTACAAAACTGACCAAAACGAATATCACCATTAGTAACATGTAGGGTTTATGAGAAAGCAACTGACGGATATCACTAAATCGTAACGATGCGTCTGTTTTCATTTTCGTTGCATCCGGCAAGGTACTGGCAATCCCATAGGTAATCAGTGCGGCCACAGCCATAAACAAACCCAAATACTGATAGCCAAAAGAGGTCACCAGAAAAGATGTCAGCGGGGCTCCAATCGCCCAGCCAATCGCCCCAAACGCCCGAATCATGCCAAAATTATCGCGAACTTTCTTACTTGTTTCGATGGTCCACGTTTCTAAGAGTCCATTGGTTACCCGAAACAGTCCACCGACAAACGATACGGCGATGATATGGAAGAAGTAGATCTGTGCGGTCACATAGTACATCAGAACAGACGAAATCGTTAATAGTATCCAGAAAATCCCAAAGAATCGTTTAACAGTGCGGTATCGGTCACAAAGATAGCCCGACCATAATTGACCAAAAAATGATACAAAGGCAATTGTGGAAAGGATGATGCCTCGTTGCAACGGATCATAACCGACATAAATCAAAAACGGAATTAATTGTGTGAAGGCCAGAGCCAAACTTATAAAAGCTACCAGATAAAGCGCAAAATTAATCATGAAAACGCGTTTTTCGTTCATTATCTTACCCCAATTCAGCCGATAAAGGTTATTTCTGTTATAACTATATCACAATCGACATCGAATGCGTCCACTGAAATTTCATCGACTTCCTGAAATGCAAAGGCGATGCCGATCTTTCTTGCGTTTGTCCATTTCAAGTAGCGATCATAATATCCTTTACCATAACCGATGCGGTGTTTATAGTCATCAAAAGCAACCAATGGCACGATGATTATATCCAGATCTTTTGGTTCGATCTTATTTTCAGTTTGAGGTTCTAAGATGCCAAAACTTCCCGGGGATAAGTCTTTGAAAGATGATATCTTGTAAAAATCCATATCCTTGCCATTCACTCTTGGCGTGGCAATCGTAATATCTTCATCCCAAAACCAATGTTCCATCAGACCGTAGGTATCCACTTCTCCTCGGGTTGAACAGTAAATTCCAATCGTCTTGGCATCACCGATCGCCATCAGGACATGCTCCTTAATCTGCTCTTCCATCAATAAGCGTAAAGACAGGGGGAGAGCCTGTCTTTTTTCTATCATTTCTTTGCGGATGGCCGCCTTCATCAACCGATGGAGCCTTCCATTTCTAATCTCAACAACTGATTAAGTTCAACCGCATATTCCATCGGAAGTTCACGGGTGAACGGTTCAAGGAAGCCCAAGATGATGGTTTCCGCTGCTTGCTCCTCAGTTAATCCGCGGGACATGAGGTAGAACAATTGTTCTTCTGAAATCTTAGATACCGAGGCTTCATGTTCAACGGTCGAAAGATGCGTATTGACAATGTTGGTCGGCAACGTATCACTGCGCGAAATATCATCCAATAACAGTGTGTCACACTCGATTTTTGATCGTGCCCCCACCGCATTGGCATTATGTTTGATCATTCCGCGATAATTCACCGAACCGCCGTTACGGGCAATCGATTTGGAAATGATCGTACTTGAAGTGTTGGGAGCGGCATGAATCATTTTTGCTCCGGCATCCAAGATCTGACCTTTGCCGGCGACTGCGATTGAAATGGTCATGCCGCGGGCATATTCACCGGCCAAAATACACGCCGGATATTTCATGGTGATTCCCGAACCGATGTTTCCATCGATCCACTCCATGACACCGTGACTCATCACTTTGGCACGTTTGGTAACTAAATTTAACACGTTGTTCGACCAGTTTTGCACAGTGGAATAACGACATTTGGCATTTTTGTGAACGATAATCTCTACGACGGCTGCATGTAAAGAATCTTTCGCATAAATCGGCGCGGTACAGCCTTCAACATAGTGAACATCCGCACCTTCATCGACGATGATCAGCGTGCGCTCAAATTGTCCCATCGATTCCGTATTGATCCGGAAATACGATTGTAACGGTTTGTCCAGTTTGACTCCCGGGGGCACATAGATAAATGATCCGCCCGACCAAACCGCACTGTTCAGTGCTGCGAATTTATTGTCATTAAAGCCGACGACCGATGCGAAGTATTTTTTGAATAAATCCGGATACTGACGCAGTCCGCTATCGGTATCCAAGAATATAACCCCTTTGTCCTCAACTTCTTTGAGCATGTTGTGATAAACGACTTCCGATTCATATTGGGTTGAAACACCGGCCAAAAACTTCGCTTCAGCTTCAGGGATACCCAATTTGTAAAAAGTATCCTTAATTGTTTCCGGAACATCTTCCCAACGGTTTTCCATTCGTTCACTCGGCTTGATGTAATAGGTATATTCATCAAAATCGATTTGCGAAAGGTTGGCACCCCACGTCGGCATTTCCTTTGATTTGAAACTCTCAAAAGATTTCAGTCGAAACTCCGTCATCCACTCCGGCTCACCTTTGAGCTTCGAAATTTCTTCAACGATGGCACGATTGATTCCTTTTTTAGTTCTGTATATACTAACGTCTTTATCAGAAAAGCCGTATTTATATTCTTCTTTTGGTATATTGACATTGTTCTCAGTCATGTTTACCCTCACTTTCTTCAATGATTTGTTTCATTGCATTCCAGCCGATGGTCGCACATTTGATGCGGTTGGCTTGCTTGCCAACTTGATAAAAAGCGATTGCTTCTTCCAGGGGTTCTAAATCGACCGGTTTCAGGTCGATCATTTCAAAATAACGATCAATCAGCACGTTGGCTTCTTCAATACTCTTCCCCTTCAACAGTTCCGTCAAAATCGAGGTCGATGCGGTTGAAATCGTACACGCCACCCCATCAAAGCAGATGTCCGTAATCTTTTCGTTTTCAATGGTCGCCCACACTTTAATATCATCGATGCACGATTCCGAAGCCATATGAATCATATGGTTGTGACGCTGGTTTCCGGCGTGTTTATTGCGGGGATACTGATAGTGGTCCATGATGATTTGGCGTAAAAGCATCGGATCGGTAAGGTCCATCGTCGTTCCTCCTAAAAGAACAAATCCACACATTTTTCCAAGGTGATCTCACGGATGACTTGGACGAAATGATCGATTTCTGCTTTGGTATTGTAAAAGTATAAGCTGGCCCGAATGGTTTCGGACGTCTGTAACATATCCATTAAAATTTTTGCGCAGTGATTCCCGGCGCGAACAGCAATGCCCTGCGAGTTGATATACGAAGCGGCATCCTGAGCAAAGATATCTTTAACATTGAACGTAATGATTCCGGTTGCGGCATCCGGGTTATAAATCGTAATATGATCCATATCTCGGATTTGTTCCATCAGATAAGCTCTAAGTTCATGTTCGTAGTTGGTAATATTTTCCATTCCGATCGCCGATATATAATCGATCGCGGCCTTAAATCCCAAAACGGCTTCGATCGCCGGGGTGCCGGCTTCGAATTTATACGGCGGATTTTTTAACAATATGTTACCGCAGATGTCAAAGCGGGCATTGCTGCCACCCCCCAACATAAAAGGATCGGTAACCTGAAGCAGCTCATATTTACCAAAAAGCGCTCCGACACCGGTCGGTCCGCACAGTTTGTGAGCAGAGAAAGCCAGAAAGTCCACATCCCAATCTTCAACATCGGTTGCGATATGCGGAACACCCTGTGCCCCATCGACCACGATGATCGCCCCGTATTCATGAGCAATTTTCGCCATCTCTTTAATCGGTGCCACATAGCCCAAGACATTGGTAATATTGGCTAAGGTAACAACCTTTACTTTGCTGTGCATCGCTGCCTTAAAATTTTCAAGCGTCAACTCGCCATTTTCGGCCAGGGGAATGTATTCGAAGATTGCATCCGTCACTTCAGCGGCTTTAAACCATGGAAGGATGTTGCTGGCATGTTCAGCTTCGGTTGACAGAATGACATCGCCGGGTTTCAGGTGTTTTTGTCCCCAGCCATACGCTACCAGATTCAAGGCGGCACTGGCTCCGGAAGTAAACACGATTTCCCGGGGTTGAGCGTTGATGAAACGTGCAACGGTTTCGCGGGCACTCTCATAACTTTCAGAAATCTGATAAGACAAGTCATAATCACCGCGATGTACATTGGCGGTTTGTTCGGTGTAGTATTTGACAACTGCGTCGATCACCGTCTGTGGTTTGAAGGTCGTTGCGGCATTATCAAAATAGACCAAGGGTTTGCCTTGCATCGTACGACCGCTGAGCATCGGGTAATCTTGACGAATCTTATTTACATCAAACATGACTCACTCACCTTCTTTGTGATTTCTATACTAAGACGTTCCTTAATCTTCTCATCATCAATGACTTCAATGATTGGCAGCAAATATCCCAACGTAATGAGCTTGAGTGATTCACTGCGCGATAAACCACGCGATTGAAGATAGTACACTTGATTTAAATCCGGTTGTCCGACCGATGCGGCATGGGAAGCTTCGACATCGTTTTCATCGATGATCAGCTTGGGATTAACAGAGGTTTTCGGCTTTTCATCGAAATTCATGACACGGCTGATTTGATGGGTTTTCGCCCCTTTGGCAGCCTTATATATATTACCGATGATATCCAAGGTATATTCACAGCCTTTTAATACGATGCTGTAGTTATCGATTTGTGCGGAGGTGTTTCCTTTGTAATGCAACGCTGAATAACTGGCAATCAGTTTCGATTGAATCAATGATGCACCGCGCACATTGAGAACAGCTCCTTCTTCCAACAAATGATAAACGCTGTTTTTGACATGAGATCCAAGGGATAACTCACCGATGGCCAATTGCAAGGATGCGTAGCGTTGCAAACTGAATGTTTCATTGATATACAGCTGATGCTCGGATTGATTCATGATCAGCATTGACCAATTGGAATCTGCTTCAAGGGCTACGCGCAGATTTAAGTTGCCGTTACCGTTGATGGTCAAAAACATGCTGCCCTTGGTTTGTTGGGGTGCGATGATGGTCAGATTGCTGTCGCCCTCGACCAGATAATTGATGGATGTCAGCGCATCATTGGCTAATGACAGTGACTGATGCGATGACAGATTGAGCGTGACCTCACGCATTTTTCGGTCCTCTCGGTTCATTGGCAGCGCATGCCCCAATGCTACCGACGACCGGACGTACCGTGTCTTCTTTAACGATATTGACACCGGTTTCTTTGGCAATCCAGTCATACCCTTCGGTATCGATGCGATTGACCAATGAAGCATCCGAACTCATAACGATGCGACCATCAATCAGGATGTGTGTATGGGTCGGAATGATTAAGTGAAAGAAGCGCTCGTAGTGAGAGACGATCATCATACCGACATCCGATTTTGCGACCATATCATTGATGACATTGGCCACGATTTTCAAAGCATCCACATCCAAACCGGAGTCGATTTCATCGAGCATCGCGATTTTCGGTTGTAATAACATCATCTGTAATATTTCATTGCGCTTCTTTTCGCCACCAGAAAACCCGTCATTGACATAACGGTGGGCCATATCGGATTTCATTTGTAACTCACCGATTGCTTTTTCCATCAATCGGATAAAGCTAAACAGCGGAATGGGTGTATCTCTGCGCGAATTCAGTGCGGCTTTCAGAAAGTCAGAGTTGGTAACTCCGGATACTTCCTGTGGATATTGCATACCTAAGAATAATCCGGCACGGGCTCGTTCATCGACGCCTTTTGAAAGTAAGTCTTCTCCGTCAAAGGTGACTGTTCCTTGCGTAATCTCGTATTTGGGATGTCCCATGATTGCTGATAATAAGGTTGATTTCCCATTACCGTTGGGTCCCATGATCGCATGAATCTCGTTTGAGTTAATCTCCAGCGATACCCCTCTTAATATTTCTTTTCCCTCAATTTCGACATGAAGGTTCTCTATTTTTAATTGTGACATTTTTATCATTCCTTCCTTGTACATCATACAAAAAATACGCCGTTTCTTCAATGATAGTTATCAGAAATTGCAGTCTTATTATATCACAATCCGTTTTCTGTGCTTACCAAGACGCACCCTTTCTTACGAAAAAATCAATTTTATGCAATATATTTTCAACGGTTTGTGCAGCTTATCGACATTTTTTTGCAAGCTGACTTCGTTTATTGCAAAGATGTCAAAAATAAACTATAATAGTAAAGATTTCAATAAAGGAGGGTTCGTATGCTCGATACGATAAAGAAACACTGGTTCATCGTTTTGGTCGGTGTTTTGTTTGTGGCAGCAACCATTTATTTCGCCTATGATATGACGAAAGGTTTCTTGCCAGGTAAAAATGTTAGCGGAAAAGATGTAGTCTTTGAAATTAACGGACAAAATGTAACTGCAGATGATTTATATGAGCGTTTATATGATGATTTAGGGAATTCAGCTTTGTATACCCTTTTCGAAAGAGCGGTCGTCGCTCAATCGTTTACGGCGGATAAAGATATGATTTCTCAAGCTAAAATTCAAGCGGAATCAACGATTGAGAACTTTAAGAGTTATTACGGTGAAACTGCTTACGAAGCAATCTTGCTTCAGGCGGTCAGAGGTGTCGGTTATACTTCAGTCGATGAATTAGATGAGTATTTCTTACATTTAAAAATGGTTGAAGCGATGACAAAGACTTATTTCGATACCAATATGGATGAATACCTGCCGGAATTCGTAACTGCGAAGAAACCGCGTATTGCACGTCATATTTTGGTAAAGATGGATGATCCTTCCAAGCCTACGCAAGTAGAGCAAACCCGTTGGGACGAAGTTAAGAATGCTTTGGCTGGCGGGGAATCTTTTGAAGATGTTGCCAAGCGTTTATCGGATGACACAGCCTCTCAACCGGGTAGCGGTTCGTTGGGTTATGTTGATTCGGATACACAGTTTGTTCCTGAATTCTTAGCAGCGACGTTGGCGTTGGATAGCGGTGAAACGAGTACATGGGTTAAAACGACCTATGGCTTTCATTTGATTCGCGTTGACTCGACCGATCTTGCTGAGTTGAAAAAAGAAGACGGTTTCTATGCTGCTTTGAGCAGTTATTATCCAAAAGCTGTTTTTGAAATGATTTGGGAAAAAGCAGGCACATTAAATATCGATTTTAAGGGTAATGATGATATCAAAGCTCGTTTAATTAACTTTATGGGCATTGAGGAGGCTGAATAACATGAAAAAAATTCTGATTATCGGCGTTCTGGCGCTGGCATTGGCTGGTTGCGGTGATGCTTATGCAAAAATTTCGGATGCGAATGGCGCGATTGTTTCAATTGGTAACAAATCCGTTACGCGCGGGCAGTTATTTGGTTTAATGATGAATCAAGATCCGGCTTCGACTGTCATCACGATGGCTAAACAAGTCATCATGGATGAAAAAGTTGAAATTAACGATGCGATCCGTGCGAAAGCGGCGGAGAGTCTTGTGGAAATCAAGGAGAGTTTCGGTGAAGAATTTGCGGATTATATTAAGCGTTTCGGTTATAAAGATGAGGCGGATTATGTTGAAAAGGCGTTGATTCCTTTTGCTCAGCAGGAAGCCTTGGTTAAGGAATACGTAGAAGAAAATTTCGAATCCTTGGCAACAACTTATTTCCCACGTAAAATCCGTGTGATTCAAATCAAGACGGAAGAAGATGCAAAAGCAGCCATTAATGAAGTTAAGAATGGCGGCAATTTCGAAACAGTGGCTACGAAGTATTCATCCGCTACAGCGTATAAAGGTGAGTTGAAACTGATCCACTTGGAATCTGGTTATCCGGAAGTCATTACGACGTTCTTAAAGACTGCTTTACAACCGACGTTGACGGCTGAGCCGCTCAAAGATGCGACAACCAGTTTGTTCTATGTCGTTCAAGTCGTTGAATCTCAACCGACGCGTTATAAAGAAGAAGCGATTGAAGAACTTGTCGGCTTAAGCAGTATTGCTGAAAAAATGTTTGTTGAACTGTTTGAAGAAGGCGGATTCAAAGTTTATGATAAGATCATCTTCGACATCCTAACCTCGGATTACAGCCAATATTTACCATAAGAAATACGGAGCACGCTCCGTATTTTTTTATTATTTTTCTTCGTTGTCAACACAGATTTTGTCGCGGCCGGTATTCTTTGCCCGATACAGAGCATCATCGGCTTTTTTTACCAAATCAAGCGAAGAGGTAAATTGGCCGGCATATCCCGAGGCAATGCCAATGGACAGTGTGACCTTGCGTTGGCTGCGTTGGGGAATCAACCCCACATCCGAATCTGAGATCGCTTGTCGGATTTTCATTGCGATAAGTTTTGCTCCGTAAAGATTGGTATCATTAAGTATAATCGCAAACTCATCCCCACCAAAGCGGGCGACCAAGTCGGTCGAACGATTAACACACGATTGAATGATGTTCGCAAAATGCCGTACAATCTCATCACCCGTTAAATGTCCGTAGTAGTCATTGATCAGTTTAAAGTGGTCGACATCAATCATCAGCATCGATATGGGTACCCCGCTGCGGCGGGCATTTTCAAATATCAACGTCAGATATTCATCAAAGTGTCGGCGGTTCGCCAGTCCGGTCATCGGATCTTGTTTGGATAAATTGGTCAACTCGATGTTAAGCTCATGTAGTTTCATCTGTGCTTTCATACGTTTATTGATTTCTTCTTTGAGTTCCATCGCCTGATTGATATTGATGAGTGATATGGATAAATAAGAGGCTAATGTTTCGAGTGTTTTAAGTGATTGGGTAGAGAAGACATTGGGTGTGCGACTTTGAACGGATATAACGCCCAGGGTTTTGTCTTCCCAATATAATGGCGCAAACATGATGGCTTCCATGGGTTGGCCATAGGATGATCGGATTTCTGAGACGATGTCGCTGGTATCTTCCTGACGCGAATTTACGAGCAGACTTTTACGGTTTTTGAAACTCCACACCGCAAAACTGGCGGTTGAACTCAATAAGATTGAACGACCGGTAATTCTTTCGTTATCTTCCATAATAAACCGATAATCAATGGTTTGCGACTCCGCATTATAAATTCCGATGTTAAAGACGTTCATATTAATCAGTGTTCGAATTTCATTATATATCAATTGGTAAATGAATTCCAAATCTGTGGATGAGGTGAGTTGTCTGCCGATTTCACTGATAAACTCCAACGAGTGATACGCAGCGGTCAGTTCACTGGCTTTTCGTTCCAACTGATCATTCAATAAGCGATACGTTTCTTTTTGTTGAAAGGATGTCATCGCTTCCAATTGCACCTGTAATCCGCGTAAATTCAGTTTTCGGGCATTCTCTTCAATTTCCTCATCAACCGCAAATTTTCGTTTTGCATAGTCCAATGCCTGCGGGTGATTACCGGTTTGTTCAAACAATCGGACAAACAACGGATAGATACTGGCTTGTAACGGCAATGAACCTATTTCCTGGGCAATTTCCAGTGAGCTTAACAGCGCTTGCTGAGCCAACTCATACTCTTTTTTGTCTAAGTGAATATTAAAGAATTCCACATAGGCCTCAGCAATGTGATACATCTCGTTGGTTTCACGGTATATCTCAATACTACGGTTCAGATAATCTGTAGCATCCGCGTAATTTCCCTTCATTCTGGAAATCGAACTAAGGTGCTTTAATGATACAGATTTCATCATCAAATCATTGTTTTCCTTTGCGATTCTATTGCCATACATCAAAAGTTCAAAAGCTTGGTCCAACTCATTCTTCTTCAGATGAATCGTCGCAATATTGACAATTTGCGTAGCACGCAGTCGATGATTACCGAAATTATCCAGACTTTCCTGATAGTATTTCAAAGCCTGATCATAATCGCCCAGTTCGTTGTATATTTCTCCGATGTTGTTCAGTATTTTAGCGATAAGAATTCTGTCCTCAAGATTTTTGGCTGTAATCAATGCTTGTTGATAGTAGGAAAACGAAAGATCGTAAACGTGCATGTATACATGGGATGTACCCAAGGCATTGAGAATTTCTGCTTCTAGAATCAAATCCCCAAGAACCTTTACATGCTCAAATGAATCAAGTAAGACCCGGTTGGCTTCTTCCATGTTGCCCAGTCGCATGTGTGCTTTACCAATCAGAAATTGGCTGTGCAGCATCAGTCGTTGATAGCCATGTTTTTGTGAAAGTTGATGGGCCATTTGAGCATGTTCCAACATATCCTTTACAGATGTTCGCTCAAAAGACTCGGCTTGCCGAATGTGTTCAAAAATGTCGCGTTCGCTGACTATCTTATTTTTTTCCACGTTCTTACCTCCACATTCATGTTTTATATATTGTAACTTAATTCGCTGAAAAAAATAAGCACATTTCGAATTTTTTACGATTGTGTTAGAATATCCTAAAGGAGGACTCACTATGTGTATCTTTTGTAAAATTATAAATAAGGAAATACCTGCTTCCATTATATATGAAGATGAGGATGTTTGTGCCATCCTTGATGTTGCCCAAGTAACCGAGGGTCATACATTGGTCATGCCGAAGGATCATTTTGAGAGTATACTTGATTGTCCACCCGTTTTGTTAAGCAAGATAATCTCAGTCACGCAGATGTTAAGTAAAGACATTGTCAGTAAACTGAATGCGAAGGGAGTCAATGTATTGACCAATGCAAAGGAAGCCGCCGGACAGTCGGTGATGCATTTCCATATACACATCATCCCTCGGTACACAGAAGATGATGGATTGATCTTGAAATTTCGAGGTAATCCAACACCGGATGTCGCAAAAATTGAAAAAATCTTAAAAAAATAATCGGAGTGGCGATTCAGATGTATCCGATTTTAAAATTTAACAAGTCGTAAAAAAAGGGAAATTTCCCTTTTTCATTTTGTACGATAGAAACTGCGGTTTTCCAATGAGAATATACGTCCGGAGAATTGACCGACATCGGTAATTTCGAACATTTTCTCAAACATATTTAAGCGGGCATCCAGATTATCGATCAGATGCAGAACTTCAGCTTCCGCAACCATGGGTAATACCGGCGAGCCATATTCATATTGGCCATGATGAGATAAAATCATATGTCTAAGACAAGTGATTTGTTCACTGTCTTGCCAGTTTTTGGTTAAAGCCAATTCGTACACAATGGATTGCATCATGGAGATATGTCCCAATAATTTGCCTTGCATGGTGTACTCCGTCAATACCGGACCGGACAGTTCGATGATTTTACCCAAATCATGTGTCAATATCCCGGCAATGAGTAAGTCACGATTTAAAATTTCATAACGTTTGCAAACTTCATCGGCTAAATCGATCATCGCGACCACATGGGTAGCCAATCCACCCAAGAAATCATGATGATTTTTTGATGCGGCCGGATACTCATAAAACTCTTTTTCATAGCGCTCGATACACATTTTGGAAATACCGTAATAGATTTCATCTTGAATCGAATGAATCGCCGCATCAATTTTCCCTTTTAAATATTCTTTGGGATATTTTGATACATTGACAAAAGCGGTCGCATCGAAATCACCGTTGACCGGTAAAACGTTGTGAATTCGAAGTTGAAGAGAATTACGGTATTTTAATACTTCTCCGACGATCGTTACGATCTTACCCGGTTCAGCCAGGGCGGCCTGCTCTTCCTTAACATCCCACAATTTGCCTTCCATGCTTCCGGTCTTATCTTGTACCACCAATGACATATACGGTGCTCCGGCAGTCGTTACACCGCGTGTCGATTGGGTGATTAACAACGGTTGATTGATTTTTTCGGCTTCTGCCCAACTAATTATTGTCTTTTGATTCATTTTCAAGCTCCATTTCTTCCACGACTTCATTGATATCGCTAAACTTAAATCCCTGAGTGGCTAAGGCCTTTTTGATGGCCAAGCGTAATTCTTTCTGATCGGTAAACCTTCGTCTTAAACGGTTGGCGGCTTTTAATGCGGCCTTAAACAAATTTTGCTTCTCAACCACGATTTCATTTTCAAAGCTTAAAAAGGTCATGGCTTGCTCAGCTGTTGACGAGTCATATCCCTGAGTTAACAGTTTCTGACGTATTTTTTGTTTCTTGGCGATCAACGAACGGCCTTTGATGGACGGTTGAATCTTTTCTGCCCAACGGATGGCCAGATTCAGTTCACTTTCTTCTGAATCCGACATGAAAGATTCTTCGATCAACGCTTCATCGATTCCCTTTTCTTTCAGGGTTTTGATAATGCGTTTTTTCCCGATCAACAGTGATCGCAGATTTAAAACCATGGCATGCGTATAGCGCAAATCATCGATATAGCCGCGTTGACGCAGATGATCGATAACCGCATGGATTTGAACGATCGTACAATCGGTATTTTCATTCAGGAAATCGAAGATTTCTTTTTCTGTACGATCTTTGACCGCTAGTTTGCGAATGGCTGCCTGATAGGCCTTGGCTACTTTTTCGTTGTCACGATAATCATCCCATGTTTTCTCTGATACCATTTTGCCCTTCACCAACTCTCTTGCCAAACAGACATCACTCAGCATCGTAACGGTAAACTTGTCGGTGCGGTTGCTGGCACTGATTTCTGCAATTTCATCTTTTATCATAACACTTTCAATGCGATATGTATTGGTATATCGATCGATTGCGGTTTGATAAACGGTGGAGATGGCTTTTGAAAAACTGCGCATATCATAAACTTCTACCTGTTGGCGGGCGTCCAATCGCATTTGGATGCGTTTTATTTCTTCGACCATCAGCCATTCTTCAACTCGTTGCGCAAATTCTTGGGGTGAGCGGAAGAAGTAGCCGGTCTTACCCTCTTCAATTAAGCCAATCAGCACATCGTCCGGTCGGGCAAACACCGGTAACTGTGAGGCTAGGGCTTCGATGTAGGTCATGCCTTGGGTTTCGGTTAAGGACGCAGATACAAAAGCATCGCTTGCATGATAAAAGGCCGGGACTTGTTCGGCTGGTTTTTTACCGACAAAAACGACCGTATCCTGAAGTTTCAAAAATTTGACTTTCTCAAGGAGTGACTCTGTTTCCGGGCCCCCGCCCACAATCAGAAATTTCACCGGCAAATCCTTCTCTTTAATATATCTGAATCCATCGATTACAAAATCGATGCTCTTTTCTTTGGCTATACGACCGACAAATAAAATGATCTTCTCATTTTCTTTGACTTGAGCCATCGCCCGGATTTCATTGATTCTGTCATCGTTACTTAAATGTCGGTCGAACCGTTCTAAATCAAGTCCGGTCGGTACGATGAAAATCGGACGTTGTATGTTATAGCGTAAGAGCATATCTTTGGTTTTCTGTGATGGAGCGATGATTGCTTCACAGGAAGCCCCATACAAACGACTGATTCGTTCGATGGTTTTTTTGGCGAATACATCGACCATCTTCGAATTAAATATATTGACGTAATGAGTGTAGTCTTCGTATGTTGTATGGTAGGTCGATACGATTGGAAGTTTTAACATCTTACCGCAAAAATGTCCGAAGATTCCTGCCCCAAATTCGGTGTGGACGTGAATGATGTCGAGATTCATTTCTCTGACGATGTTATACGCTTTAAAATGCAAAGGTGCTGTCGCTACGTAGCCGTACATCTTTTTGATTTCAATGCCGGGCAAACGTAAAATACGGTCTTCAAAAGAAGTACTGATCAGCGATGGATGTGTCGTGATGACAAAAACATCGTGACCGTCATTTTCCAAGGCGCGTTTTAGCGTTACGATGGACGTCACGACTCCGTTGATGTCCGGTAGATAGGAATCAGCAAACATTCCGATGCGCATAAGTAAGTCCTCCTATTTATTGCGATGGATAAACTTGAATAATACAAACACGATACCGCCGATAGTCATGATCAGATAGAAGTTGCTCAATCGCCAGATAATCATGGTGGCGGAGGCATTGATATAGCCGACGACCGTTGTAAACATTAAGATAAAGGTAGCTTCGGTTCCGCCGCTGGCACCGGGGACTGGAATAAACGCATTGATCATAGCCACAAATGCGGATAGTGCCATAACATCAATCCAAGAATAGCCATCGAGCAGTGAAATCCCCAAGGACTTCATTGCCACCAAAGGTAAGAAGTAATAGAACATCAAACGGATGATATTTAAACAGACGACTTTACAAATCAACAGTTTGTGGGTCGGAATTTTCGCTTGTTCTACTTGAAAGCGATCGATCTGTTTTTCCATAAAAGCAATCGCTTTTTCTTTGTTTTTAATCATTC
Source organism: Erysipelotrichaceae bacterium (assembly GCA_030694975.1). Classification (GTDB taxonomy): domain Bacteria; phylum Bacillota_I; class Bacilli_A; order Erysipelotrichales; family Erysipelotrichaceae; genus UBA2227. The sequence goes on from JAUYTU010000010.1 coordinate 89,157, forward strand.
GCATCTTAATGCCGATTTCGATACCACGGGTGGATACCCAGTGGTGAAAGCGGGGCAGTCGAGCCAAGGACCACAATCCGAAGATGATGGATGCGTTGATGATAAATCCCACAACGACAAAAATGAAAAATGGGGAATGTCGGCCGAAAAAGTGACGAAAGCGAAACAGCATCAGAATAAACACAGTGACTACCATGGTGCTTTGATAGATAATGAAGTCCAGCCATAACACACTGGCCGAATCGCTAAGAGCTACTTTTTGTTTGTTAAAGACATATACTTGTGCAAACTGTCCGCCCGAGGCACTGGGGGTAATTCCGTGGAAAAACGCTGCGATGAAGGCATTGACGATTCCCTGACGATATTTATAGTGCGGATTGGACATGCGTGTAAGTTGAGTCAGGATAATACCGATAAGCACATGGTAGAATAAGGCCATCAGTATAACGACCATCAGCCAACCTAGCTGAATGGATTGTAAAGAAAGTAAAATTTCATCCACAAAATCGCGAATGGTCAGGTAAAGTGCTGTTACTGTAAATATCAGAATTAGCAATATATTGAAAGCGTAGCTTTTAAAGATTTTGTCCATTACATGTTCCTCGACTGTATTATATATGATAATACAGTCGGATACAACAATTATCGTATCATGGCAGTATCACAACGTTAGCCTTTATAAGTATAAAAGATTCTTGATACAAGTTCAAGATTGTGAATAATCATAAAATTAAAACAGCCGCCCTTAAGGGCGACTGTCAATATTCAGTCCTAGTCTCTGGCTAATTTCATCAAGCGACCGAAACGTTTTTCAGCATCGGAAGCTGCTTTTTCGAGCAGTGCTTCAGCTTCAAACGGATTGGCGTTTGGCAATTGGTTGTAACGGGTCTCATTCATTACGAAGTCACGGAATTTAGTGAAGTCCGGCTTGGTGTAATCCACCGTCAACGGTTTTTCAGCATCCGGGTTGTAACGGTACAAGGTCCAGTATCCGCACTCAACTGCGCGTTTTTGCGTAATCTGGTGATTGGATAAACCGCCGGTGATACCATGTTCGATACATGGTGAGTACGCAACGATTACCGAAGGTCCATTGTAGGCTTCAGCTTCTTTGAAAGCCTTAATGGTTTGGACACGGTTTGCACCCATCGCAATACTTGCGACATAGACATGACCATACATCATCGCCATCATACCCAAGTCTTTTTTGCCTGTCGGCTTACCGCCGGCCGCAAACTTCGCGATCGAGGCTGCTTGTGATGATTTCGATGACTGACCACCGGTGTTGGAATATACTTCGGTATCCAAGATCATTACGTTGACATTGCGGTTGTTCGCGATGACATGATCCAATCCGCCATAACCGATATCATATGCCCAACCATCGCCACCGACGATCCAAACGGATTTCGAGACGAAGTCGCGGGCATTGGCCAATAGTTCTTTTGCTACGGCAACATTGGATTTTTCCAACTCTTCAACCAGTTTCGGTGCGATTTCTTTTTCTTGATTGCGATCGCCCTTCACTGCTAAGTATTGTTCGACAACAGCTTTTAGTGTCGGTTCAAACGACTCAATATTCTCATTCATCACTTCGACTAATCGATTCGCTTTAAATTCTTGAGCGATTTTCATACCGAAGCCGTATTCAGCATTGTCTTCAAACAGTGAGTTGCCCCAAGCAACGCCTTTGCCACTCTTATCAGTAACAAATGGCGTCGACGGTGTTGAACCGCAATAAATTGAAGTACAGCCGGTTGCATTGGCAATCATCATGTCTTGACCGAATAATTGTGTTGCTAAACGATAGTACGGTGTTTCACCGCAGCCGGCGCAAGCACCCGAAACTTCGAAGTACGGCATCAGGAATTGTGTACCCTTGATACTGTCGGTTGGGAAGAATTCGGATTTATAACGGGTTTCTTTGTAAATATAGTTCGCTAACGGAGCTTCGTGCAGTTGTTCACTGACATCCGTCATGACCAACGCTTTCTTGCCACCTTTACCAGGACATTCAACAGAGCACAACGAACAGCCGACGCAGTTGTCCGGTGATACCATGACGCGGTAACGCAGATGTTCGACACCTTTACCTACCGGAGTGATGGTTTCAAATTCTTGAGGAGCGTTTTTAACTTCGTTTTCATCCAGTAAGAACGTACGAATGGTTGCATGCGGGCATACGAACGAACAGAATCCACATTGGATACAGTTTTCCGGAATCCACTTTGGTACTTGCGTTGCGATGGTGCGGTGTTCGTTGAAGGCAATGTTGTTGCGCATGGATCCATCCATAATTCCGTCAGTGAATGCGGATACCGGAAGGTCATAGCCTTCCAGTGCATTGATTGCGGCGACATGTTGATCGAAATATTCATCACCGGTGGTACTGCGGGTTTTGCTCATTGGCAAGTCCGCCCATTCGGGTTTGACTGCGATTTCAAGAAGTCCGTCTTTACCGGCATCAATGGCTTTGTAGTTGAGTTCAACCATTTCATCGCCTTTTTTGCCATACGTTGCTTCAGCCGCATATTTCATATAACCAAGTGCTTCTTCGTACGGAAGGATGCTTGGATTTAATGCAAAGAATGATGCTTGTAAGATGGTGTTGGTGCGACGTCCCATACCGATCGATTCAGCGATAGCATTGGCATCGATCACAAAGAATTTTGCATTCTTTCTAGCTAACTGCGCTTTGACGCGGTTGGGCAAATGTTTTTCGATATCTTCAGCGGTATAACTGGTCGAAAGTAAGAAGGTTCCGCCTTTTTTCAGGTTGCGTAACATGTCATATCTAAACAAGTAGCTGTCCAACGAACATGAAATGAAGTCAGCGTTTTTAATATAGTATGTCGAGCGGATCGGTGATTTACCGAAGCGCAAGTGCGAACGGGTTGCTCCACCGGCCTTTTTCGAATCATAAGCAAAGTAGGCTTGCGAGTATAAGTCGGTGTGGTCACCAATAATTTTAATGGAGTTTTTATTTGCGGATACGGTACCGTCAGATCCCAAGCCGTAGAAAAGGCAAGATGTGTAATCATTCTTGACGAAAAATTCAGGGTCGACTTTCAATGACAAGAAGGTTACATCGTCGTTGATGCTCAGGGTGAATCCGGTGAACGGTTGGGCACTGTTTAAGTGATCGTAGACCGCCTTGATGTCTTGCGGTTGGGTATCTTTGGATGATAATCCATAGCGTCCGCCGATAATTGTTTCAATACCGTTATAGCCATGCAATGAATTGTAAATATCAACAAACAACGGTTCGCCGGTCGCACCGACTTCTTTGGTACGGTCGAGAACAGCGATTTTCTTGACGGATGCCGGTAAGACTTCTTTCAAGAATTCAACGGAGAACGGACGATATAAGTGAACTTTGATCATACCGACTTTTTCGCCGGCAGCATTCAAGGTGTCAATGACTTCAGCGGCTGTTTCAGTGACTGAGCCCATCGCAACGATGATGCGGTCAGCGTCCGGTGCACCGTAGTAAACAAACGGAGCGTAGTGACGGCCGGTAAGATTGGAAATTTCTTTCATGTAATCAGCAACGATGGCCGGAACTTTAGCATAATGTGAATTTTGAGCTTCACGTCCTTGGAAGTAGATGTCGTCGTTTTCAGCCCCGCCGCGGGTCACCGGGTTGGTGTGCGGGTTCAGTGCGTTGGCGCGGAATCTTTCCAAGCCTTCTTTATCAATAAGCTTAGCCAAATCTTCATAATCGATAACTTCGATTTTTTGGATTTCGTGCGATGTGCGGAAACCGTCAAAGAAGTGCATACACGGAACGGATGCCTTGATTGCGGTTAAATGGGCAACACCGGCCAAGTCCATGGCTTCTTGTACAGAATGGGATGCGATCATCGTAAATCCGGTTTGACGAACCGCATAAATATCTTGGTGATCGCCAAAGATGGATAATGCGCGGGTAGCTAATGAACGTGCCGATACGTGAATGACGCCCGGTAGCAGTTCCCCTACCCATTTATACATATTCGGAATCATTAATAATAAACCTTGTGAAGCGGTGAAGGTGGACGATAGTGTTCCGCCTTGCAATGCGCCGTGAACCACGCCTGAAGCGCCGGCTTCCGATTGCATTTCAACTACTTTAACTACTGCACCAAATACGTTTTTTCTTCCTTGTGATGCCCAGGCGTCTACCAATTCCGCCATGGTCGAGGAAGGTGTGATCGGATAGATTCCTGCTACTTCGGTAAATGCATATGCAACATGCGAAGTGGCGGTATTTCCATCCATACTCATAAATTTCTTAGCCATTTTTTCCTCCTGTTTTTAACTCTTAACCTATATAATTATACTCCAAAATCACTTTTTTGACTATGACTATTTTTTCACTTATACTTCGATTCGGGTCCATTTGGCTTGTGCGAATCGCCATCTTCCGATAGCATAGCGTAAACTTTGGTCAAGCAATACGGATAGCCATGCTCCCACTAAGCCCATGCCTAAGGGATAGGCAAACAGATAAGTTAACAGCGGACGTACGATCGTCACGCTGATCAGTGATATGTATGCGACAAATTTGACATCGCCTGCTCCTCTGAGGGAGCCAATCGTAATGACTTGGGCGATTTGAAATAACATAATGACGGCCAGTATAAGCATGATTGTTGATCCTGAGGAGATGATTTGGGGATCTTTGTTGAATAGAGATATGATTTCAACGCGGAAAATCGCTATAAACAGTCCCAGTGCGATCGCAATCAACAATCCGATTCGCTGCGATGTTTTTCCGTAGATGATGGCTAAGTCTGGGCGTCTTGCCCCTAAACTTTGTCCGACCAATGATGAGCAGGCAATGGATAGTCCGTCCCCTACCGCAAAGGATATGGTCATGACGTTCATGACGACTTGATGGGTAGCGAATGCGATGGTGCCAAGTCCGGCAATCGCCAATACGTACGTGAAAAAACCAATCCTTAAGAAGATTTGTTCGACCAATGCGGATTTGCTTATATTGAACAGAGATAGGATTGTTGCTTTGTGCAGGCGCCAGTCTTGTTTAAAGGATAGTGATAGAAAGCCGCCTTTGGCACTGGCAGAGCGGATGGCGATCAGAAAGGCGACGATGTTGCCAATCGTTGTCGCAACGGCTGCGCCCATGACGCCCCATTGCGGGAAGATCCAGATCCCGTTGATCAGTAAAAAGTTGAAAATTACGTTGACTACATTGGCGGAAATATTGGTTTTCATTGAAATACGAGTGTTGCCTGCGCCGCGTTGGGCTGCGGTAATGGTTGATCCGATGCTATAGAAGAACATGCCGATCAGCACGATGCGGAAATAAATGACCGATGTGTCGATGTAGTCCGCAGAAGCGCCAGAGAATTTCAATATTTGAGGAGCGTAAATATAGCCTACAGTGTTGAAGAATGCGGATATAATGGTGCTGAGGACGATGGCATTTCGTACCAGCTGGTTGGCTGAGGCCGCATCTTTCTGGCCTTTGCGTCTGGAGACAATCACGGTAAGGCCGATGTTTAAGGCGATGATCACTGAAAATAAGATGAATTTCGGCTGATTGGTTATTCCAACGGAAGCGATGGCACCTGCTCCCAGTTGTCCTACCATCATCATATCGACTGCTCCGATCAAGCTGATAAGAACTGCTTCTGTTGCCGATGGCCAGGCAATAGTAAAGGTTCGCTTGACGATGTCCTTGGTTGCAGGGATGGGGCCGACGATTTGATCCGGTCTTAGGCCGGTTGTGCCGAATATTTTTTCTGTCCAGTTCATTTGTATCCCGCCTAACACGAAATATTATAACACTATTCAAAATTATGTGAATACCGTATGGGAAATTCGCTTAAATTTTCACGTTTTCAAAAATGATCGCATCCACCCGATGTTTATTTTTTTCCATCCAGTTCTTATCTCGGATGGTCCACACGCAAAGAAATCCCTTGAATATCCGTATCCAAAAGAATACATGAGCATGGTGAAACTCAATAGTCAGATAGTTGGGTTTGGCATAAAAGGCAAAGCCGTTGAAGCTTTGCAAGAGTCGGACAAGGGTGGAATGTCTTCGATCGCCCAATATACTTTCGATTAACTGACCGCGAATGAAGTGTTTACGATTCTTCAAAAACCAATGCAGTATTTCCGGTCGAAAAGAGCAGATACTGAAATTGCCCGTATATCCATCGAGTATTTCAGCACAACACTGACATACACGTTCGTTTTGGCTGGTGGCTTTGATTTCGATGATGAGTCCGACTTTGCCGGATACCAAGTTGAGAAACTCGACGAAGGTCAGTACTTTGTCCTTTGAATTTCCGATCGTAACCGATTGAATTTCTTCAAGTGTGAGTTGTTCAATGTTTCGGTCAATGTTTAACATCCGTTTCCCGTCGCTGTCATGAAAGACGATTAATTGTTCATCCTTTGTGATGCGGATGTCCATTTCGATGTTCAGTCCCGCATCGATGGCCCTTTGAAATGCACTCGGACTGTTCTCTTCGATATAAAGTTCTTTGTTATGTAAACCGCGATGTGCGCAGTAGCCTTTCATCCACGTTAGGTCCTTGCCTTCGCGGTGGGGAAATGATACATAGATAATTAGAATGATGATTGAGATGATGATTAGCCATTCCATAGTTACGCCCCCCTTTTTCTATATTATATAGTAAATATCCCCGCTCTTCTTTTCATTTTCACTTTTTTTCGTTATGATAGTAGAAATGCAGGAGGAAATTATGTTGAAAACGAATAAAGAAAAGTGTGTCATGCAGTCGGTTCAGGGTCGGATTCATCATCCGGTCATGCGTGCGCCGGGCTATCGGATTGGCAGTGATGGAGTGCCGCGCATTCTGCCGGCTACCGCCGCAATTACCTATAATGCGAAAATTGGGGATGTGTGTATGGGGTTGATGGGTGATCATGTGGAGCCGGGAGTTTCGATGAAAAATAGTGATGCCATGGAAGATGCGGCGTTGAATGTGTTGGCATGTGTGGGAAATGTGGCGAAGGTCATTACAGGTGATGGTAAGGGTGCTTTGGGTGTTGTTACCGGTAAGCATGGTGGGGCTGATCATGTGATGGTGTACTTTGCGGATGACGTGTTGGATAGCTTGGCGGTGGATGATAAGATTTTGATTAAATCGTTTGGTCAGGGGTTACAACTGTTGGACTATCCTGAGGTTATTTGTATGAACATGGATCCGACCATGTTGGATAAGTTAAACATTGAGGAAGTTAACGGTCAGCTGGAAATCGGTGTCACTGCAGTGATTCCGGCGCATTTGATGGGCTCGGGGTTGGGTTCAATGACGATGATGTCGGGGGATTATGATATCATGACTCGTGATCCACAGACGTTAAAAGAGTTGAATCTCGATCAACTGCGTTTTGGGGATATCGTATTTATAGAAGATCATGCCAATAATCATGGTCCGGACTATTTGAAGGGTTCTGGTACGGTGGGTGTTATTATCCATGGGGATAGTTTCATTGCTGGGCATGGTCCGGGAGTTACGGTATTGATGACGAGTCGTAGTTCACTGTTGAAGCCGAAAATCGATCCCAAGGCTAACTTAGTCAATTACTTCTAGTGAAAAACCGTCGGCGTTGCCGGCGGTTCATTATTATGGGAGCAATTCCTTTATTTCTTTAAGCAAAACATTGATTTCTTTTAGAATTCCGTTTCGATATTCTTGGATTTCAATTACTTGATTGTAGATTGCTAAGATTTCTTCGGTTTCCTTCTTTTCAATTAACTCTTTAAGTCCGACGGTCAGTTCACGGATGTCGCCTTGCGTTGCTTTTAACAAGGCGGCTTTTTCTTTGAGCTGTTCAGTCAGGGCTTTGAGTTCCAACTTTACAGAGTCTTCCAATGTTTGTCCGCTTTCCTTAAGTTCGATCAGTTGTTCGCGGATGGAAAGTCTCAGACGTTTGTTTTCATTTCCTAATTCTTGGTTATCCAGGCGATTCTTGCGCATTTCCATAACGGCCGAACGCCATGGCCGTTGGGTTTCTTGAGCCGATACCGGTAGTACGGCTAGTAACAGTAACATTACTGCCAACATTGTTGTCCATAGTTTTTTCATGTTTTTCCTCCTAAGGTTGCAAAATTTCTTCGTCACTAATATCGTCGAGTGAGTTGAAGACCGTAACGAGCTGGTCGATGACATTGAGTAATGAGTCGACTTGAACGCCGCTTTCTTCATCCACGACCAGATCTTCGTCGATGTCATCCAAGGAATCAATCGTTGATTCCATTTGGTCGATTTGTTCAATCAGTTCATCGACTTCAACATTGGTCTGGTCATCCCTTCGCCATCGCCCGCACCCGACCAGCAGTATCGCTATCAGGATCAATATCATCGTTTTTTGCATAAGCTTCCTTCTTTCTGAGTTCATTATAGTCGTTGTGTTGGGATTTTTCATCGGACAAATATAGGCAAATCTGTGGCAGTTATTTATTTTTTAAGGAAATTGTGGTTCACTATAGTTGTTTGGAGGGTTGTGTAATGAGTAAGAAGATTTACATTGCGGATGATGATGCCAATATTCGTTTTATCATTGGCAGTTTTCTTAAAAATGAAGGTTATCAGGTGGAGGAGTTTGAGAGCGGTGATGCTTTATATGAGCGCTTTTTGGCTGTGCCTTGTGATTTGATCATTTTGGATATCATGATGGAAGGTCGCGATGGGTTGGCAATTTGTGCAAAGCTCCGTGAGAGTTATTCGGTATTGATTATCATTGTGTCGGCGTTGGACAGTGAGTTGGATCGCATTACCGGCATTACGTTGGGCAGTGATGATTATTTAGTTAAACCTTTTTCGCCGGTTGAGTTGGTAGCGCGGGTGAAAGCGCTGTTTCGGCGCGTTGATTTGGATAGAAAAGTTGTTTCTGCGGATATTCTTGTGGTTGGGGATATGCGTATCAATGTTAAGTCGCGTGACTGTTGGATCGATCAGAAGAAAGTTGATCTGACGCCGACGGAATTTACTTTATTAACGTATATGTTTCAACATGCGGATCAGGCGGTTTCGCGCCAACAGTTGCTTAAGCATGTGTGGGGTGTGGAGTGGGATGCGGATACGCGGGCAACCGATGATATTTTGAAGCGTTTGCGTAAGAAGTTGGTGGACAGTCGAGTGAAGGTTGAGTCGGTTTGGGGCTTTGGATTTCGGCTAGTGGTGGAGGATGAACATGAAAAGTCTGAAAAGTAGGATATCTAAACCCGTAATTACCATGATTGTCATCATTCCGATTGTAATAATGATTTTGTTTAATCTGGGTGCGCGGTTGTATGTCAATAATCAGACCGCCTTGGAGTTGAGCAATGTAGTTAAGAATATTCGCAATTGGTCGTCAACAGTGTTGAATGAAGATGAGCCTTTTGATGGGAATATCCCGCGGCTGACACTGGTTCGCAATGCACTTCAGATTTCGCGATTTTCGATGAATACAGAAATCGTGATTGTCAATGATCGTGAACAAGTGATATTCCCCAGAGAATACTCGGATACTTTTTTGTCGGAAACGTTGATTTCGCGCGCATTAAAAAATGTTGATAAAGAAAATAAAGTTACTCGTTTTCGCAGTGGCGGAAGGTCGTATATGTTTATCTATGAGGAAGTAACTAGCTCACCTTCGAACTATCGGGTTCTGTTTTTAGCCTCTGCCGCCTCGGCGGATGGTTTGATTCGGATGATGAATTTCATTTTGGTGGCAATATTATTAGTTTCAACAATCCTTGCGATTGGGATCGTTTTGTCGATTTCTAAGAAAATATCTCAGCCGATCAATGATGCGGTTGTTGCGTTGGATCAGGTGGCGTTGGGTAAGTGGGTGACGGTGGACGTTCAAAGTGATACAAAGGAAATCGATGCGTTGATTTCGGGGATGAATCGCATGAGCAAGCAATTGGATCAGTCTGAGCAGATGCAGAAGTCCTTTTTGCAGAACGCTTCTCATGAACTGCGGACGCCGTTAATGTCGATTCAGGGATTTGCGGAGGGTCTGCGTCAGGGGATCTTTGTCGATCCGGTGGATATTGGTCGGCGGATTGGGGATGAGTCGGTTCGTTTGCGTGATTTGGTGGATCAGTTATTGACTCTTTCGAGGATTCAAAGCGGCGAATTCAAAGCCGATGTACATTTGTTGAATATAAGCAATTGTATTTCCGATGTTTTGTTGAAGTTTGAAGGTTTGGCTGCGGTTGCGAACAAGCAGCTAATTTTTGATCAGGCGTTGAGTGATGTTATGGTGCTTGCCGATGAGAGTTTACTGTCCATGGCACTGTCAAATCTGTTGAGCAATGCGCTTCGCTATGCGAAATCAACGGTTTCGATAAAGGTGGAAGTCCATGGCGCTAAGGTATCGGTTCAAGTGAAGGATGATGGCCAAGGGATTGATGCGGTTGATTTACCTCACATATTTGAGCGTTTCTATAAGGGTAAACAAGGTCATTTCGGTTTGGGATTGGCGATTGTTCGCAGTTGTGTTGATTTAATGCAAGGTGAAGTTGTCGCTTATAATGATTCAGGAGCTGTGTTTGAGATTCGTCTGAACACTAAAAAATGAGTGATATCACTCATTTAAGTAGGTAAGCTAGCAGTAGTTTCATCGATGATTCGATGGCGTCTTGGTGGGTTCGTTCCATGCCGTGGGAGGCATGAACACCCGGTCCGATCAAGGCGCCTTTAATATTCTGTCCGCCTCGCAAAGCTGCGCTTACATCGGAGCCGTAGTATGGATATATATCGACAACGTAGTTACATTTCTCGCCCTTAGCTAATTCGATCAGGTGGTTGACCATGTCATAATCATACGGTCCGGAGCTATCCTTGGCACAGATGGATACGTCGTATTCGGTACAGGCTAGGTCTTTTCCGATGCATCCCATATCCACCGCGAGCATTTCTTTGATGTTCTGAGGAATCCAAGAAGTTCCATGACCGGTTTCTTCGTAGGTCGATATGATGAAGGTGACATCGTGTTTCGGTGTTAGGTTATTGGAGCGTAAGGCTTTTAGAACGCCAAACATAATGGCCACGGAGATTTTGTCGTCGAGGAAGCGTGATTTGATAAAGCCGCTGTCCGTAATCGTGGTTTTTGGGTCGATGGCTACGAAATCGCCATGTCCGATGCCTAATTTGATAACGTCGTCTTTATTTTTAACACATTCGTCCAAGCGTATTTCAATGGTGTCAATGTTACGGGTTGCACTATCCGCCTCTTTATAGACGTGCATGGAAGGCGTGGTGGATAGGATAGTTCCTTGAATGTGTCTGCCATCGCGTGTAATCACGGTACAGTATTCGCCATCCAGGGTATGAATGATGGGTCCGCCGATATTGGTGACCAGCAGATTTCCGGAGGATGTGATGGATCGTACCATCAGTCCGAGGGTATCGGTGTGTCCGGATACGCCAATGGCATAATTACTGTCATCACCTTGTACATGAATCATTAAATTTCCTTTGGGAGTAATCTCACAGTCATAACCCAACGCCTCAGCTTCACTTTGTAACCAACGTATCGCATGGTGCGTATAGCCGGTCGGACTGGGAATTTCTAACAAAGCCTTCGCAAAGTTCATGGTTACTTTGATATCAAACATTGTGTACCTCATCCGCATCCAAGATATAGACGCCTTCTTTTTGATCATTTTCATTCAGATAGACTTTGACGATTTCACTGATGGAAGTCGGTACGTTTTTTCCGACCACATCGGCTCGGATGGGCAGTTCGCGATGTCCGCGATCGACCAATACGGCCAGTTGGATTTGACGGGGTCGGCCAAAGTGCATGATACCATCCATGGCGGCGCGAACGGTGCGTCCTTTAAAGAGGACATCATCTACAAGAATAATGATCTTATCTTTGGTATCTATTTCAAGTTGGGGTATGCTAAAGCCCGAGGTATCGATATCATCTCGCCAATAGCGAATGTCGAATTCAACGGTGGGCACGCGTACACCCTCAAACTGTTCGAGTTGTTCGGCGAGTCGTTGAGCCAGAGTGGCACCACGAGTTTTGATTCCGACTAAAATGATATTTTCGATTCCTTTGTTTTTCTCAATGATTTCGTGGGTCATTCGGATGAGTGACCGCTTGATACTGTTGGCATCCATGATTTCTTTCATAAACGTTACCTCGAGTCTAATTATATCAAATTCACATCTGTTTGGGGAAGTTTGTGTAGCTGAGCTAGAATGATTTTGATTGATAATCACCCTGCTTTGTATGATAATTGGATTAGTGAGGTATAGTAAATGAAAAGAAAATATACGATCGGTTTTATTTCTATAATATTATTACTTACGCTATCCGCTTGTTTTCCGGGTGGTAGTGAATCAACAACGCGTGTAGCCGGTTTCTTTACGGGTGTATGGCATGGATGGATTGCGCCGCTTTCGTTGATTATGAGTGCATTCAATACCTCGATTCGCGTATATGAGGTGAATAATGTCGGTTGGTGGTATGATTTCGGCTTCTATATGGCCATCATTTCAGGCTTTGGCGGTTTGTCTTTGTTTCGAAGGAAGAAAAAATCGTAATTTGAATATTCGAAAAGCGCGATCTGTTGGATTGCGTTTTTTAATGACCCGATTTAACGGTTTTTCTCTTTCATTTGTGATTGAAATGCGCCTATGATTGTGTTATTATGTTTAAGCCTACGACTTGGCCCGTTGGAGAAACGGTTAACTCATATGCCTTTCACGCATACATTCACGGGTTCGAACCCCGTACGGGTCACCAAGTAGGGGTATAGTTCAATGGTAGAACAGCGGTCTCCAAAACCGTTAATGTGGGTTCAACTCCTACTACCCCTGCCAACGTGCAAAAAAGCCACTAAAAAGTGACTTTTTTTATTTCGTGACCACATCGTGACCACATTTTCTGGCGATTATTTTTAAGTAAATTCACACTACAATAAATACATCGTTTTACTTTTACATTAAACATCTAATTTTCGCGCTATTGCATACCCAAATATATGACATTTCTTGAAGTTTTGGGTTGAGTCAACTTCCTCAACCATCCACTGCGGATTGATATCCAACATCTCCATCCAATCATAGAGTATGTCTATCAAGTGTACCTCTTCCGAATCTTTCATCCGATAGGGATTGGCAATCTTGCTGGACTCCCATGCCAATGGCTGACTGACCTCTTGTTCATCCACTTCGAACACTTCATCGATGACCCAGTGATCGACACATTCGCCTTGATCGTAGAGTCGTGCCAGGCTTTCAGAAAACTCAAAGGAGTACAGGAAGAATCCGGAAGTGACTAAAACTTTAGTCAAATGTTTGGATAGTTGGTCATAATCATTAAGGTGTTCATTGGTGATCCCTGACTCATCCAGTTCCATGATGATCCAAAAGCTTTGAGTCTCCACGATACACCAAGTTCGCTCCCACATCTCTCGATCACTTGTTCTATGATAACCCTTGGTTTTAAAGAACTCGTCCATGTATGTCTGAATCTGCTTCCAGTTTTCAGCTCCTCGACGGATTACGATCCTTTCCAAGTTATCGATAACAGGAATACGTGGTGGTATAACCTTCTGAGTCTTTTTAGGCTTCGATTTCTTATTCTCCATTAGAAGCAATACTTCGGATAAATACTTTTGATATCCGAGGTAAATTTTCGCCTTCTCTGTTTCAGGATGATTCACCTTATTTCGCCAATAATCTCTTTTGTTTAACAACTCATCAAGTTTTGATCGATATATCGAAACATTATATTTAGCCGTTTCAAGTTGATATTCCAGCGATTTTCGCTGTTTTCTGCCTGACTCACTGTCTGCCTCTGATGAGTTTATTTTTCTTAGTGTCTGATCAACACGGTTTACATTTAAGGCGAGTTCATGTTGCATATTCTCAATCCAAATCATACATTTCAACTCTTCTTCATTTTTGATTGGCTCCGTTTGGTCATGTAACACCAGAAACCCCCAAGGAAAATTGAGTTGAAAATTATCCGAGAAAGTGTCATATGATTTAAATGGTCTTCTTCTACGCATGTCGTCTATAAACTCAACAATACTCACAAAATTTTCAACCTGAAGTCCTTTGAGTAACTCACATCGTAATATTTGTTCAATGGTTTTCATATAGAAATCAATAAAACTCTCATGAATGATGTTGATAGAAACGTATGCCCGATTCATTGATAAACTACCAAGTCCTTGAAACTCATAGTATAGATCACCAAAATCATCGGATGTTTCTTGGCACATGCCTCTGAGATAAGTAGGAAGAAAATCATTTATATTTGCGCGAATATTTCCATCCGAAAGGTGTACATCGATCGGACCGAGATACTCTTCATAAAGGTAATGAAAAATTAATTTTGGTTGGATTTCAAAACTGGACCAGTCAGTTCTTATTAAACGAATATTCAATATGATTGCACTATCCCTGTCACCGGATAACTTCACATAAGTATCAGCAATTTTCACAAAGCCATACATCAACATGAGATCTTTAAGATGATGGTGGAAGCTTTTTAAGATTTTTCTTTGATTCATATCTTACCTCTTATCGCAATAAAGTTTGAGAACCGAAGGCATCATTATAGACACCAATGGCTCCCCCAGCAATTAATCCGCCAATCGAGTTTCTGATCAGTGATTTGGCAGTCTCAGGATTTAAATTTGGAAAATTATAAAAAACATCATAAAGAATCAGACCGGTATCATATGTTCGATACTCTACGATAAATCTGTCTGTTGTTATAGTTCCCTTGAAAACTTGACTTCCAATTAGGGGATTCATTAGTACCTTACCATTTTTAACTGTTGAAAGACTATAGTTTTGTATTTGATTATAGCCTAAAACTATATGACGATAACTATTTGGTTTAACCTCGTAAAATTGATTGCTTATTGGATCATATACATCCAGTCTACCTTTACCTCCATTAGGAAATGTGCATGGTTTCTCAGTTTCTATGAGAGGGAAATTCTTTTTAATATCTTTTTGTACTAATAAATGGAATGCACCTTTCCATATACCCAATGGCCAATGACCCGAAGGATCACTCATATTGACCGGATTGTTGAAACAATATGAGTAGAGGTTATTGCCTTGGATATCGCCGCCAACACCTGCTATTACACTATCCGCACTGATAAACCGCTTGATGGAAGGATCATAGTAACGGCTCTGTAAGTAATACAGTCCGCTCTCATGGTCATAGCGGTATCCGCGGTAACGGTACGGATTCATCGTTCCGACCGTCAAAGCCAAGGATCCGGTGATGCTGATGGGTTTGCCCCAGGAGTCATAGGTATACTTGACGACCTCAACTCCCGATGCATCGATCAGTCCGGTGATATCGCCCTGTCCGTTGCGTGTATAGAAATACGGTGTGCCGTTGAGACTGAAGGAGACCAACTGACCCCGGCTGTCATAACTATAGTGTAGCGTATCAGACCCTGTGGTTTCAAGGATTACTTTTCCACCTTCCAATACATAATCTGTTATGACTTCATTGACTTCTTTGCGCGTCCGGATGCCCGACTCATTGTAGGTATATAGCGCATTTAGGTTGGTATCCGTGATTTGTGCCAGTTGCCGTCCGGCCTGCCAGCTGTAACTTCTTGTCTTATAGGAAAGCAGGTTGCCATTGGTATCATAGGTAAGATCATCATTACCAATCCTGGTCAGCTGGTCTTTCCATGCACTGCCATAGGTATATACGACCGTGGAGGTCGGACTGCCCAGATCTCCGGTGGTATAGGCATACTCATTGACCGCCAACAGGTTTCCACCTAAATCATATTGGTAGGTGATGCTCTTATTGAGCAACGGGTTGTTCTCCCGGATCAGCTGATTGAAATCATCATAGACATAAGTAAAGGTATGGGTCCCGTCACTCAGTTGAGTGATGTTTCCATTGGCATCGACTTGGTAGGTGGACGTAGTTGATCCGCTGCGATAAGAGGCCAACACATGGGAACTGCTTCCGGTGGAAGGATTGGTTTTATAGGTCAGTGCAGTGGTATACGGCGTAGTGGTATTTAACGATGTCCCACTCAGCCTTCCCAACAGATCATAGGTATAGCTGTGCGTCTTGCCATCCGCACTCACGGTTGCCGGCTGATTGTCCGCATTGTAGGTATAACTGGAGGTGTAGGTCGTCCCCTTGAGAACTTCACTCACACCGCTTAACCGGTTCTTGGCATCAAAGCCATACGTAATCGCATGTCCCTGATTGTCCGTGATCTTCGACAGGCGGTTGGCCAAATCGTATTCCAGATAGGTGGTGATGTTGCGCAGGTTGTCTTTGATGATGGCCAGATTACCGGATGCGTCATAGCGGTATTCAAACTGCGGGCTGGTTGCGTTATCGATCTTAACCCCAATGACACGGTCAAGGGTATCATAGATATATTCAACTTTACCCCCATTGGCATACTCACTGGATAACAACCGACTGGTCCTCGCTTGGTAACTGTGAGTGATCAGCGGGGACGTCCCCATCTTCACACTCGTCGGATTGCCCAGAGAGTCAAAGGTGAAGCCATAGCTGAAACCGTTGCGGGTGGTGAGTTTTGCCCACTGACTGGTCCCATTGAACATGATCTCATAGCCAGACTTACCCAAAGCGAAAGTCGCTCCGTAATTGGTGCAATGATAGCCAGCACTTATCTATGTAAAGCGTAATTCATCTGTTTACTTTTTTCGTTTAGGATGAATACCATCAATAGAGAATACAATAACCTTCTCATTAATTGAATGCAACAAAAGTGAAGCCTTAAAATCTTCTAAATCAGATATCTCTTTCTTGTCTATATAATAACGTTTGTCAAAGAATTTTGAACTACCCTGTTTAGAATCTGAACTTGAACCAACTTCAACAATCCGATTATTTGAAAGTACTTGAATCTCAATAATGTCATTTTTTTCTACAAGGAAAACGATTTCATCGATGGAGTACTCCTTGCTTAGTTTGATAGCATCCTTTAGCACAATACTTGCTTTCGCTTTTTTTTCATTAATTAGTATGATTTCAGCAATAGAAATATATACACACAAAACACTAGCAATTCCTACAACAAAAGAAACTCCTCCCATAATAGCGTTAAAGATTATATTGTCTAAGTTTATAAAATGCCCTCTATATATTGGGAGAATAATCAATACCACACATACTAAAATCTTCACTAAAGGATAAGTATATGTTGTTAGATTATCATTACAACTAAAAATGTTCAGTTTCATATTCGCTCCTATCCATCCAACCATCGTTTAATCAGTTAAATCTTTGCTGTTTTATTCCAATATAAGCATCCATAGCAAATCCTCCAACAAAACTAGAAATAAGACCTTTTTCATAAACACTATAACTCATTTGCACTGCAGTACCATTCCGAAGTTTCGTTAGACCTGATTTATATACTGCAGACATACTATTTCTACCTTTTGTTATTTTTTGAATTCCTGGTATTTTACCTAGACCATAACTAACTACACCATCTACAACTGCGTTTACACCTATTTCTGACCATGATTTATTAGAAACACCCATCAATTTTTCGAGCGATAATCCTACTCCAGTAGTCACTATACCGCTTGCGGCATTAGCTAAGGCAATGTTGCCGGTACCACCTAGAATAGCTCCTCCTACCGCACCACCAACAAGTGCACCTGTATATGTTTGCATACTACTGAAAGTCCAATTACCATTCAACCAACTCGTTGCTAAATCACTAAGAAGTTGACCCGCAACACCGACTGTGCCTCCAACAGCAGCTCCAATTATAACATTCCAAAATTCACCACCATCATCTTCCCTTACAATGGGATTATTATCACAGTAAGCATACAGATTCTTGTCAGTCAATGCCATTGGTGTACTAGTTAAGACACTCAATGTATCCGCACTGATAAACCGCTTGATGGAAGGATCATCATAGTAACGGCTCTGTAAGTAATACAGTCCGCTCTCATTGTCATAGCGGTATCCCCGATAACGGTACGGATTCTTCGCTCCGACCCCCGTTGAAGAGGTATCGGTGATGCTGATGGGTTTGCCCCAGGAGTCATAGGTGTACTTGACGACCTCAACTCCCGATGCATCGATTAGTCCGGTGATATCTCCCTGTCCGTTGCGTGTATAGAAATACGGTGTGCCATTGAGCTTGAAGGAGACCAACTGACCCCGGCTGTCATAACTATAGTGTAGCTCATCGGACCCTGTGGTTTCAAGAATTACTTTTCCACCTTCCAACACATAATCTGTAATGACTTCATTGACTTCTTTGCGCATCCGGATACCCGACTCATTGTAGGTATATAGCGCATTTAGGTTGGTATCCGTGATCTTGGCTAGCTGCCTTCCGGCCTGCCAGCTGTAACTTCTTGTCTTGTAGGAAAGCAGGTTGCCATTGGTATCGTAGGTGAGGCCATAACCCTCGATGCTGGTCAGCTGGTCCTTCCATGCACTTACATAGGTATAGGGCACAGAGGTGATTAGACTTCCCAGAGTTCCGGTGGTGTAGGCATACTCATTAACCGCCAACAGGTTTCCGCCGAAATCATATTCATAGGTGATGCTCTTATTGAGCAACGGGTTATTCTCACGTTTAACTGATTGAAATCATCATAGACATAAGTATAGGTATACGTCCCGTCACTCAGTTGAGTGATGTTGCCATTGGCATCGACCTGGTAGGTGGTCGTAGTTGATCCGCTACGATACGAGTTTAACACATGGGAACTGCTACCGGTGGAAGGATGGGTTTTATAGGTCAGTGCGGTGGTATACGGCGTAGTGGTATTTAACGATGTCCCACTCAGCCTTCCCAACAGATCATAGGTATAGCTGTGCGTCTTACCATCTGCACTCACGGTTGCCGGTTGATTGTCCGCATTATACGTATAACTGGATGTATAAGTCGTCCCCTTGAGAACTTCACTCACACCGCTTAACCGGTTCTTGGCATCAAAGCCATACGTAATCGCATGTCCCTGATTGTCCGTGATCTTCGACAAGCGGTTGGCCAAATCGTATTCCAAATAGGTGGTGATGTTGCGCAGGTTGTCTTTGACGATGGCCAGATTGCCGGAAGCGTCATATCGGTATTCAAACTGTGGGCTGGTTGCGTTGTCGATCTTCACCCCAATGACACGGTCAAGGGTATCGTAGATATATTCAACTTTACCCTCATTGGCATAGAGGCTGGGTTCAAAAAAATCCAGTCGTTACCACATCATGTCCAGATTAATATCAAGGCATCATGTCTGACTGTTTCTTCACTCTTTCAATTTCAGACATTAGATCAGATGCTCGATTTTCTAACTCATTAAAACGGTTTATTTCTCCCATCTCATAATAAACATATGAAAGAATTAGAAACGTGTAAGCTCTTTCGTAAGCTTCACCTACATTCTCTTTCGTAACTACAAATGGTTCAGGAAGGTTATAGTTTAACGAATATATCAACCTATCATACTGTGCATCTGTAAATCTTTTAATATTTGTGTAAAAATGAGCCCATTCTAATAAACTCCATGATGAACCTTGGGAAAAATCTTCGGCCATTAAAGGAAAATAATACTGAAACCTTCTTTGATATTCATCGTAATCTTCATTAAAAAATGGATGCATAACATATTCAATCATAAGTTTGTAATATGTACGGTAAGCATTGCTTTCATTGTCATAAATGGTTCTATTCTTCAACTTTGAGATAAAAATTCGCTCTGAAGACGCTATGTCTACAAAATCAGCGAGACTAAGTGCAACGGGGACATATTTATCCATTCGTTGACCATCTTTTTTCTCAACGGATAATACTGCGATGCGAATTAAGTTTTCTGTTGTAGGGTTATTGTTATAATTAAATAGTTCGAATATTTGTAGTTGGAAAACAAAGGCCAAAAGACTGAACACAGTCACGATCATCAGTCCTATGGTAAAATACATCCATATTGTTTTGATTTTATTTTTTTGTATCATGCTTTTTCCCTCCATCAATAAATTACATCATAACCTAGTTTGATAAGATGCAAAGAATAATTAATGAAGAAAGCTTTATAATGTGCGTCTCTATCCCAGGTAATCATTTGGGCAATAATCAGATTTTGTCTTTCAAGTGTAATTTCTTCCCATCTTTTATCGATCATATCTTGATTTGATTGTAAGGAAATAAAAGTCTTGTACTTACTTCGGCATCTTTCCTCATAACCCTCATCCTGTTTAACATACTTCCCGACAAAAGTTTTTGGAGTTGCGTCTGAGTCTATACCCAGATTAACCATATTTTCTGAATGTATCCTACGATTTATTTTATTATCTTGAAGAATCATTGGCAACTCAATCATGAATTTTCCAAAATGATAGATCTTTTCCCAGAACATTCCCCCGGAGTCCGAGCGATTAACTGGATTATTTCCGCAGTAAGCAAACATATTATTCCCAGAGAATCCCTGTCCGGTTGATACAAAGATATCCGCACTGATAAACCGCTTGATGGATGGATCATAGTAACGGCTCTGTAAGTAATATAGTCCACTCTCTGCGTCGTATCGGTATCCCCGGTATCGATACGGATTCATCGCTCCGACCGTCGTTGCTAAGGATCCGGTGATGCTGATGGGTTTGCCCCAGGAGTCGTAGGTATACTTAACGATCTGTGCTCCCGATGCATCGATCAGTCCGGTGATATCGCCCTGTCCGTTGCGTGTATAGAAATACGGTGTGCCGTTGAGACTGAAGGAGACCAACTGACCCCGGCTATCATAGCTATAGTGTAACGCATCGTTCCCTGTGGTTTCAAGGATTACTTTTCCGCCTTCCAACACATAATCTGTTATGACTTCATTGACTTCTTTGCGCGTTCGGATGCCCGACTCATTGTAGGTATAATCTGCAGTGAAGATGTTATCCTCATCGGTATCCGTGATCTTGGCCAGCTGCCTTCCGGCCTGCCAGCTGTAACTTCTTGTCTTATAGGAAAGCAGGTTGCCATTGGTATCGTAGGCAAGATTATCAGCACCGATGCTGGTCAGCTGGTCCTTCCATGCACTTACATAGGTATAGGGCACAGAGGTGATTAGACTTCCCAGAGTTCCGGTGGTGTAGGCATACTCCTTGACCGCCAACAGGTTTCCGCCTAAATCATATTGGTAGGTGATGCTCTTATTGAGCAACGGGTTGTTCTCACGTTTTAGCTGATTGAAATCATCATATTCATAGGTAAAGGTATACGTCCCATCACTCAGCTCAGTGATGTTGCCATTGGCATCGACTTGGTAGGTGGTCGTAGTTGATCCGCTGCGATAAGAGTCTAGCACATGGGAACTGCTACCGGTGGAAGGATTGGATTTATAGGTCAGTGCGGTGGTATACGGTGTAGTGGTATTTAATGATGTCCCACTCAGCCTTCCCAACAGATCATAGGTATAGCTGTGCGTCTTGCCATCTGCACTCACGGTTGCGGGCTGATTGTCCGCGTTGTAGGTATAACTGGATGTGTAGGTCGTCCCCTGGAGAACTTCACTCACACCGCTTAACCGGTTCTTGGCATCAAAGCCATACGTAATCGCATGTCCCTGACTGTCCGTGATCTTCGACAGGCGGTTGGCTAAATCGTATTCCAGAGTGGTGGTGATGTTGCGAACGTTGTCTTTGACGATGGCCAAATTGCCGGAAGCGTCATAGCGGTATTCAAACTGCGGGGTGGCTGCGTTGTCGATCTTCACCCCAATGACACGGTCAAGGGAATCATAGATATATTCAACTTTACCCCCGTTGGCATAAAGACTGGAGGATAAACGGCTGGTTCTCGCTTGGTAACTGTGAGTGATCAGCGGGGACGTCCCCATCTTCACACTGGTCGGATTGCCCAGAGAGTCAAAGGTGAAGCCATAGCTGAAACCGTTGCGGGTGATGGTGGACAGTTGATCGCCGGTATAGCCGTAATCGACAATTGCACCGCCACTGCTTACCGTAGTCAACTTGTCATTGTTGGTATGATAGGTATAGGTCGTTGTAAAACCATTGGCATCCTTGGAGCTGGTCAACAGTCCTTTGTACGCATCCCAGTTGGTATCTGTCACATTCCCCAAAGCATCCGTGACTTTGTCGGTGTACTGTCCGTTGGCCTCAGTGGTTGCGGAGGTGGATACAAAGGTTTTATAGGCTGCAATATCCAAGGCACCGCTGACGGTCGTCTTGATTTGATCCGGTTTGATGATCCCCGAGAAAAAGGCGAGATCGTCGATTTCCCCGTCGAAATAGTCGGAGATGACCGATCCGTCCCAGTCCTGGCCCAACACCCAAGGTTTGCCCGCAGTGGGCTGGATGGGTTGATTGAGCGTTGTCTGATAGATTGGGTTACCCCCGTTAATATAGACAGAAACCTTAGTCGAGGTGTCACTCATCTTCTCAAAGGTGAGGACATGGTGCTTGTATTCATTGCTATACTTGGTTCCACCGGTCGTGGTCAGGCTGCGGATGCGGGTATGGATCCCGTTTTCCCAATAGCCATACAGCCAGATGTTGTTACCACTGCTGTCATGTTTCCCCAAGATCAGCTGGCCATCCGCCGTGCTGTGAGGTTTGACCCACATCGAAATACTGAAATTGTCCCCGACGGGAAAATCGGTGAGTTGTGCCCACTGACTGGTCCCGTTGAAAACGATCGCATTGCCAAACCTTCCTGTTGCGAAGGTCGCTCCGACATTGGTACCATGATAGTTATTGCCCGAACTGTCGTTGAGATTGTTTCCGTCAAAGGAATAATAAGCGATCAGGTTGGTTTTGGTGGTTAAGGACGTGTTGTTCCCATAGGCATCATAACTCATGGTATAGTTCACGTTGCTGGCCGAAAGTGCACTTAACAGATTGTGCTTGCTATCATATGTATAGAGAAACTGTCCGCCGATTTCATCCGTCAGTTTGACTAAATCATCATTGGCATTGTATTGCATGCCATTGGTCTCATTGGATAACTGCTGAGTGGAAATGACGTTGCCATTGGCATCGTACTGATACGATGTACTGAACGTTTCTTTAAACAGAGCTAAATCATCAAAGGCGACGGTATTGAGATTTTTATGGTAACGAGCCAACAGCCGGACTTTTGTATAGCTCCCCGACGCAATCGCGGCACCACTGACATATTGCCAATGCTTAAACGATGGATTGAAAGCAGCGCTGACACGATTGACCAACGTCGTTCCATTGTAAAATTCCACCGTCACATCGAAGATTTTGGTGGTGTTGGTGGGCACAGAGTCCGCCTTGGCCCAGCCGCCAAAGGTATACACATCGCCACTGCTTCCCCCGACATTGATATCTTGAGAAACAAATCGATCCAAACTCGCAGATCCGCCGATCTGCAGGGCTTGGGTACTGACGTTCAAACGGCCCGTGAGCGAACCGATCGAACCGCCCGAGTGAGTCCAACCGGTCAGTCCGCTGGTAAATCCGGAGTTGGACAAAAGATTATAGCGATTGGCCACATCCCCTTCTTCAACTTGAACATTGTCAAAATAAGCCGTCCCGGTTTCATTTTTGATTCCCAACCGGATGAGCACGGTGCCATCGGTGGCATCGGACGGTATGGTAAAGGGTATGGATTGTTTGGTCCAGTCTTGCGAACCGCTTAGTGGGGAAGAGTTCACAGCTACATAGGTTCCGCTGCTGTTTTTATAAGAAGCTTCCAACCACGCTCCCCCTTGATTGGTTGAAGACACACTGACCGTTTTGATCCTTGAAGAGAGGGTATAAGTTTGACCTTTGGTCAGTGTCAGGGTTTGGGAGTGTTGAGAGAAAGATGTGGTATTGGTTTTGATTACACGAAGGGAGTAATTCCCTAAAAGCTTATCTGCGGTTGTTATGTCTACGGTTGCCGTACTTCCCGATCCGTGAACATCACTCCACCCGGTATCGCCACTTTCTCCACCGGAATTAAACAAGGTATTGGTAATGGATTGTTGAAGCTTGGATACTGAGTTCAGTTTGTTCGCAGCGGCTCCGCCATCACCGTCGAAAAATTTGAAATACTGAGCATAACCCAAGTCGTTGACTTTCGCTACGGTATGGCCCCAATCTGTAAACTGAAGCTGTAAACTGCGATTATTGAAATCCGTAAACGTCGTAAAGTTATCACCATAGGTCATCGACAGGGTCGTACCCAACGTCGCCCCATTCTTCTCCGTCAGGCTGACCACACGCTTTGGTGAGGATGTGCTGTATCCAACCACCAGCTCATAACCATCGTGATTTTTGACACTGGTAAGCAAGGATCCGCTATAGGTATAAATACTGGCCAAATTATCCGGATAGGTAATCTGTATCAGATTCCCGCTGGCATCATAACTGTATTGGATGTGTCGACCGGCAACATCTGTGATTTTCTGTAAGTTTCCACTGTACGTCAGCGTCATGGTCCGTCCGCTGCCATCCGCCACACTCGCGACTTTCCCAGAGTCGTACGTAATGGTCATCGTGTTGCCGTTGCGATCGATGATCTTCACCAGATCGTTGGCGGAATTGAACTCCATTTTATTATCATCTTTGTCCGTAATGACATACCGAGCAGTGGTTGACGCAGTATTCTCAACCAGATGGTATCCCAGACCATCCTCATCTTCATACGGACTGGATCCCACTTTCGGGAAATAGTGACTTGTCCCGTCCCCATCAATATAACGATAGTACGTGATACTTCCCACCACCACCGTCGAAACTTTCTGATGGATGTTTAAGCGGAAGCCGTTGCCATAGCCCATGTTGCTCAAATCATTATTGTTATACACATGACGAATCGCAATGGGCATGCGGTTGCCCGATAAACTGGCATCGCTATGCACCAACACCAGATTGCCGGTGACATCCTGGGTATAAACGGTTCCGGCTCGCCCGATGGATTGAGATCGGTACGTCCAATACGGTTCCAATCCGCTAGTGTTTCTATAAGAAATCACCACATAGGGCTTCGACAACGCTTGGTCTGCGGAATAATACTCATTGTAACTGTTCGAATTTGTGCCTGGCGCACTGTCCTCAAGCATAAATCCGTGATTGGTCCCACTGTTATACCATTGTTGTACCAGTCGGGTAATATTCCATTGATGCGATGTTCCTGCTGTTCCACTCATCATGACATAGTCTTCCACCTTGTTACTGACCGGTACACTCGTTCCTAAGGGTTGTGTGTTCCAAGTGATGGTACTATTCCAATCAGAAGTCACTTCCACCAGGTTTAACTGGCGGGCAGCGATGGTATGATTCGTCTTTTGAGTCAGAAAAAACACTGCATCGGTAACCATGTCCGCACTGGTTAGGGTAGGAAGATTTAGAAATCGATAATACGTGCGATTAACATGCGAACTTGTACCCCATCCGGTCTTCACGATCATACTGGATGCAAAGTTCGTGGTTGGAGTACCTTGCGATACATGGACGTCATTTATATCGTATCGACTCACACTGGTAGCTACGACCGGATCAATGATTACCGGATACACCCGCTTCGCATCGGTAAGCCATGCTTCATCCGGGCTCATTGTCAGGATCGTTCCTTCAGCACTTTTTGTTAGTTGCATTGTGATGTCCGTACTGATTTCACCCGCACTGTCCATCATGTGCGGGGGTTCAAGAAAGAAAACCTCCTTTCCCGATTCCGTGTCCTTGAATATGACTTGTCCCTCAAACTCTTCCATGCTCAGGTTTTTTGTTTGATAAATAAAGCGGAAATCCCGTACCGCATCCACCGATGCTAAGACGATATCCTCTTTGAGCCTCTCAGGAAAGATCGTATAACGGAGTTTTACCCCTTTGAATACCTCATCATACTCAATGACTGAGGACAGATTTCGCAGGACTTTCATGCTCTCACTAGCACTAAGCCCCTCGACCTCTTGAGACAAGGCTACTTGAGCCAAGGATGACTGAGCATCGAGCAATGAAAAAGAAATTTCATACGATCCCTGACTCAGCTGTACCAGTTTCTTGGACGTGGTGGTTTTCGCGAACAGCACCGAAAAACTGTTTTTCTTATTTTTATATACCTGCTCACCCTTCACATTTTGTTCAGTGAGCGAATTATCGATATCCACCCACGCACCGTTTTCCTTCACATGAACCGTAGTGGGATACAGGACAGCTTCATAGGAAAAATCATCTTTAAAGAAATGCTTGATATTCCTTTCCCGTTTACTTGTGTCTTCCCCGACAAGTTCCTTTTTGGCGTTGTACTCCCTGGGTTTTTCTTGTTGGTTAACTGGAGCTAAAGCATTTTCACCACTTTCGGATGAGGTCTGGGCGAACGACCGTATCGGTGCATGATGAAAAAACAGGCATACGGTTAGCAGGATGGTAAAGCATGATTGAATGGTTTTTTTCATAAAATCCCCCTTACGATTCAATGAAGGGAGAATAAAGATGAAATGCGAACGACCGTTTTTCAACGCAAAAAAACATGGTTTGAATAGGCTTCACTTCACCATGTGTGGTCGCATGATTCATACGATATCCCCCTGGCATTATTTATCTAAAAATTACCATTCAACTTCATGGCTGTCAAGAGTGTTTTGTGAAATTGATTAACAAATTTGAAGCTTTCAAGCTTTCGTGCCTTCAAACAGTGTAAGGTGTGAAGTTCATCTTGTATTGATCGTTGAACCTTCGTAACGGCAAATTTAGCCGTTCGATTCAAATCATTCGAGCTTTCTGAACTGTTTTCCTTTTCAGGATATCTTCTGCCATCAAAGTGATGATTTGTTAAGACTAAGATTGAGCACTTGCAATACCAAAAGCCATTGCCATTTTCTCACCTTTTCGCTGCTTTTTTCATAACTTTCGAGGAAATCTCAATTTTTTGGTTTGCGTGCATTTGATGACCCCTCTCCAGTTCCCGATTCGGTTCCCTGAAATTCAGACCGGGGGGGAGTCGGAGTGAACTTCAGGAACCAATCGTGGATATAATTCAGCCAGTCTTGTTGGACAAACTGTTTATCCCGGTCTTGGAGTAATCGTCTGATGCATTCTTCTTGAGGTACGTCGATGAAGATGATCTCTGCTCCGAGTTGTTGTGCGAGTCGTTCTCGCTCGACGAAGTTGGGATAGCCACCGATGATCCATGCTTGCGACCACTTCCCGGTTCTTGTTTTGATTTGATCCAGCAAGACATCTCGCAGTTGGAAGATATTTAATGCCAGCTCCGAAGGCTTGTCATACGGTGGTAACAAGGTGATGGCCCGATACAGTTCATCAAGGTCAAGGACAATGTCTTTGCGTCCTTTACTTGCTCGTACATAGGTGGTCTTACCGGATAACGGTGGACCATAGACGATATAGATCTTTTGTACAGATGTATATCCGAATCGTTCATGGATGGCATTGTGACATCGATGATGAACCAATAGGATATTCTCTGGGTTCAATGCGATGATCGCATCATGAACATTCGATGGAGTAAGTTCTTTGATGTGGTGGGCAATACAGTCGATATCTTTTAGAATGACTTCTTTACAGTGCTCACACAGCAATCCTTGTGCCGGATGGCTGCGCTGTATCATCAATGATTGTCGTAAGCTTCTCCACTCATGACTCTTATAAAAGTCCGCTAAGGTTTGGTACTTAGCCATTACCACTCCTCTGCTTTCGCTAGTCGTTCACGGAGTTCTAACTCTTGTCGTTTCAGCTGTAACATCTGTGGATTGTCTGAGTAATTTTGAGGATCTTTGTTCTTCAATAGACCAAACAATGCTCCGGTATCCGGTGGCTGATGTTTCTTGGTTATTTCGGTATAAGTGACCGAGTTTCCATTCTCAGTCTTGGTATAGACTTTCTTCTCTTCGTATTCATATCCTAAGGCTTTCTTGATCAAGGCATTCTCCAACTCAGTGATCAGAGTTTCTTTCCCCTTTTTTAAAGCCTTAACAACTTCAAGGTATTGTTTCTTATAGACTTCCAAAGTTGTGACCGATACACCAAGGTTTTTACAGATCTGATCTTCACGCAAACCATCCCTTGCCCACTTTTCGACAAGATGTAACTTCGATTTGACTTGATCCCATTTGCTCTTGGCCATTGCACACCTCTTCTACTTGTAAATTAGCACATAAAAAAACTCCGGTAAGTACCGAAGTTTATTTTAAGAGAATTGTTTCATTAAACATTAACTAATCAGATAATATACCTTTATTATCTCCAATTTTAACATATAAAATTTTATTCTCATTATAATCTTCCATTTTGACTGACTCTGATCTATCGCTGTAATTTTCCTTTAATAGTTCTATTATTTTCTTAACTTCTTGTGACATTTTTATATTCTCCCTTCAACAAGTATATTATCACTCAAACTGAAAAAATATTCAACAACTAAGATTTCTCTGCTACTTCTTCATATCCGAGTTCCTTTACCAATATCTTAAATTGTTCCGATTTTTGATACTCCCTAAAAATTGGCCAGTCTAGGTAAAAGGTTAGATCGTCTGAAAATTCATGGTCCTTATGATCCTTTGATTCAATGATTTTTTTAAGGTGTTTATTTGCTTCATCGAAGTTGTCATTTAGAATAGCTATACACATTTTATGATTATCATGTGCTAGCGAAAAATCAGTTTCATTTAGTTTTTTGGCATAGTTTTTGTCTCCGAGCCATTTTTTTGTTTGTGACGCATTAATACAGTGCAGTAATTTATCTTCTCCATTAAATTTATTTGTTTCGGTGTTAATCAAATCAAACAACAAATCGGCAGTGATCAAGTTATTGGCTTTAAGTTTATCATAAGCAATGTTATGGAAAAGAGAAAATCTATCACCATAATTCTGTGGTTCAATATGTTGCCAATAGTAAAATATAACACTTAATCCCAGTATCAAAATATTTCTAATACTGTTCTCAACATACTCTCTACTAACTTGTATTTTCTTGCCTTTCTTAACATCTTTCCTTAGAGATTCAACAACATTACTCATATAATATGCATTCACTACCCCACCATTATGAACAATTATATGCCTGCGCTGGAAAATCTCATTTACTATTGATGTTTCACTTGTCAATTTTTCATGCATTTTCGTGTTCGTGTATTTCGAAATAGCTTTTATCCAGTCAACATTCGATTTTCTCATCTGATCGTTTATGATTTCCATAATCAAATGTGATTTTGCTTCATCAATATCACCGATTTTCATTAAATCGTTAAACGAAATCGTTTTTTTATCGATTTCAATTGTCTCAAACTTTGTTACGATTATATCGCTGAACACTTGACTAACAAGATACTCGTAATTGTTTACCAGAGTTAATAGTGAGGAATGAGCGAACATATCTACTTGCATGCCTATTGATTTTTGCCTTTTCATTGCCTCTTGAAGTAGCACTTTCAATTTATAGTCCTTTAGTGTATAAGTTAACTTATCTCCGTCAAATTCAAACTTACATAAACTTGATGAAAACAACTCAACGAAATGTCTCACAATTTTTTCAGGATCATTATCATATTCATCCGGGAAAAAATCACTTCCATTTTTTTTCTTAGTTTTATGAATCCCTGATAAAAATAAACCTGGATCTGCTTTAAAATCTGCAACCATAAGTGACAAAATTTTCATGCTATCTAGAATTGCTTTTTCGTCGGAACCTTCTCGAAACTTTTGCCCTATTTGATCCAATGTTTGGGCAATTGAACTAATGTACTCCATCAATGAATCAAGTTGATCAACAAAACTAAGCGTAATTTTTTTTAAGTTATCCATTATTCCCCCCATAGCTTCTTAAGAATATTTTAGCATCAAAACTTGATTATACAATATTTAATCAATCGTTTTTTCTAAAACTGGTGTTTGTTATAGTAATAAAGTTGGAAGATAACCTTATAGTTATATTTCACACCGGTAAATGCTCAAAAACCTACCTAAATGACCACTTTTTATATCATAATAAAGGCCAATACTTTTTGATTTTTTTGACCTAATATTTCTTCTATTTATTTTCTTCTTTCGTTCTCTATGAAAGCCTTAAACAGATCCACAGCTTCTTTTTCATCTATTTTTGAGTTGTTTGGCAAACAAGCCCAATTATATAGCGTCCTATATGTTTCATTAACTCACCAAAATTAGCAAAAATGCTACTCCGAAAATGGCCCAACCACTTAAATATACTTTTCGATATTTTTTTAAATCATCTGAAGTAAATCCATCTCCAAGTTTTAACATGTAACTTAGCATCATTATCTTCCCATAAGCTACCGGAAATATCGATATAACCAATAAAACACCTGCAATTTGACCCATGTTGCCCTCCCACTTTTACTTCATTTTATATCTTCATTAAAACAGTTTCAACAATAATTCATGGAAGATAACCTTAATATTATATTTCACCCCGAAAAGTACTCAATAACCGGCTTGAAAGGTACTTTTTTGTAACATATTTGAGTGACGATACTTTTTAGTTTTTTTAACACCTCAATTATGCCTTTTCCCGCAACTTTAATGTAATTTTTTCCAATTGAAGATTCAACTATTTACTACAACTTTTCATCATGTTACTATTGATTTATAAAATAACGGGGGAAATAATAATGAGCGAAATACTAATATGCAAGAGTTGTAAGTCTACTTGGGGTGGAGATCGGGAAACAACTATCAGTTGTCCAGATTGCAAAGAAAGTTTATTACCTCTTCAAATTTCTACGGATGTGTGGCGCAGTTATAGTCAAGAACAGAAAGACAGTATAAAAGATAAGTTTTTAGATGATCTTAAAAAAAGCGAAGGTAGTTTGAGTCCTTATCATGTCATGGAATCATATATGAGAAATATGGATAAGAACATTCAGACAATCAAAAGTATAATGATCTTCTTCACGGTTTTATGGGGGATATTCATTCTTATAGCCATATTCTCCCTGGGCTAATTGAAACTGGTTGACTACTGTTTTGTTTCATACTTCAAATTAAAAGCCAATACTCTTCAGGGTACTGGCATTTTTTGTTATTTGATTGTTTGTGCAATCAGGCCGGAGTGTTCTTCCCAGCGTTTGACTATGACATCCACATACTTTGGATCGAGCTCCATACAGTAACACACCCGGTCCAACTGGTCAGCTGCTATCAACGTTGATCCACTTCCCCCAAAGGGCTCATAGAGCAGCTCTCGGGCTTTGCTGCTGTTTTTGATGAGCTTACCGACTAAGGGAATCGGCTTCATGGTTGGATGGATATCACTGCGTAAGGGTTTGTTGTCATAGATGATCGTGGTCTTAATTTGGCTGATGATGTCCTGAAGCATGGTGATGAGTTCTTCTTTTTTGAGTTTCTCAATGTTGACGGATTCATCGAAGATGGTGGATTGGGTACGGTCGTCCACGAAGTAATGTCCTGCGCCTTCCTTCCAACCATACAGGATCGGTTCATGTTTCCAGTGATAATCATTGCGACTGAGGTTGAAGGAGTTTTTGACCCAGATCAGATTCTCTGAGAACTTGAATCCAGCGGCGGCCATCGCTAATTGGAAGCTCACCCGCTCGACGTCACTGTGGAAGACATACATCACTCCACCGGGTTTGATGACCTTGTTGGCGAGGATATACATGGCTAGTAAGAAGTCGAAGAACTTGTCCGAATCCATGTGATCGTTCATGATTGCATTGTTTTTGCGTGTGTCGTTTTTAAACATTTTGTGATAGTCGATTTTATTCTCGTAGTTGACGTTGTACGGTGGA
This sequence comes from Erysipelotrichaceae bacterium, assembly GCA_030694975.1. Classification (GTDB taxonomy): domain Bacteria; phylum Bacillota_I; class Bacilli_A; order Erysipelotrichales; family Erysipelotrichaceae; genus UBA2227. The sequence continues at coordinate 120,836 of JAUYTU010000010.1, forward strand.
TCGGTGACAATGAGATCCGCAATCTTTCCATTCATCAACTTCTCGACATCATCCCATTCGGTGCTATCTCCACACATCAACCGGTGAGGTCCTAAGATATAGACATCCCCTCGTTTCGATACCGGTTCAATGATTTCTTCCAGGGCTGCTTCCACATCGAAGTCATCATCCACCGCTTGAAGAACATCCATTGAAGCGAGCAGTTCTTTGAACTCCTCATCATCAAAGCCGGTCATGCCCAAGTCGATTTGCTGCTCCAGTTCCAAGAGTAACTCTTTCAACTTGTCCATCTGCCATTCACCGCTGATCTTGTTTAAAGCGATGTTTAAAGCCTTCTCCTTGACCTTATCGACCTCAACGATAACGACATCGACTTCGGTGTATCCCAAGGCCTTGAGGACAGTGGCTCGTTGGTGTCCCCCGATGATCGTGTAGTCCTTGTTTACGATGATCGGATCGACGTATCCAAACTCTCGGATACTGCGACTGATCTTCTCAAACTCCGAGTCTCCCGGTTGTAAGGATTTGCGAGGATTGTAATTGGCATAGATGAGTTGGTCTAGATTGATTTTTTGAAATTGCATCATCTCACCTAAAACGGTTTGATCAGTTGCATATAGGCTGCTTGCAACGTGATCTCATTAATCAACCGGTTCCGCCAGACATAGAAGGTCGTTTTCTCGATGTGCAGCTTCTCAAAGATTTCCTGCTCAGCCATCTTTTCGTCATACTTCATCGATAACAGTTTCCCTAATTCCGATTGCTCATAACGGCTATAGACAGTCTCGATGATGGTGGACCAGGCTCTCTCTTCTTTATCCAAACTGGTCTTGATGTTGTTGCGGTTGTATAGATAATACTCCACATCTTTGCGATATTTATTCATAGGTGTTTCCTCATTTCAGTCGCATGTTCTTGCGTTTGTCCGGATGAATTTCGATGATATAGTACTTGGCCATCTGCACGATCCTGGAGCCGATGGCTTCATCGATGTCGAGCATTTCATTGACCAGTTTCTCAGAGCTAAATAAGGTAATCAGCTCCTTGTTGTTGTACCGATAGTTGATGATCTCAAAGGCAATCTGGATGTCTGCTTGGGTGGGTGGTTTGCCTTTCTCACTTTTGAAGAGGTCATCGATGTAGAGCACTTTGATCTCTTTCCAGGCCATGATGGCTTGTTGATAGTCAGCACTTTCCATTGTGATCGCTTTGAGTTTGACGATTTCATCCCGCCATAACATATACCTTGCCGGATGTCCTTGTTCCATCAGCTTGTTGACGATGGCGGTACAGATGTGCGTCTTTCCGACCCCTACTTGTCCACCGATGTAAAACCAACATCGATCGTGATGAATCATAAACTCCAGGGCTTTGTTTTTGATATAATGCTGCCATTGTTCTTTGACCAAGTAACTCTCGAAGGTGTATTCATGGACCATCTTGCTTAACCCACTTTTGTGGATCAAGGAACGACTCATTCGAGAGGCATGACACTCACATTCTTGTAAGGCAGTATATTCCCCGACTTCCACCAAGATATACCCTTTGTTTTTACAGGTTCGACAATCATTGCCTTCGAGGGTTCCTTCGGTTTGGTTATACAGGGTACATTGGTTGAGGTTATAGTTGGAGGGTCTTTTCAACGTTCCAACGGTCGTCGTTATCATTTCTTCCACTTTGCGCATGATGATCTCCTTTTTTGAGTGGATAGACGCTAAACCAATTACTGACGATGCTTTGATGAATACAGGCGACCAGGTCTTCTCCTTCTTCCTGTAACTTACGGAGTTGAGTACATAGCAGTTCCTTGGCTCGAGGGGTCAATTGTTTATTCTTCATGGACTTACGCATCGCTTCATAATCATGCAACGCTAAAAGTAAATCAACATTTCCCTGAGCAAAGGTTTCAAAAACATCATCGTCTTTTTTCTTTTGTCTTTTTTCTTTATCTTTCTCTTTATCTTCTTCTATATCTAATTCTATATCTATATCTGTGTCTGGACATGATTGACATGTCATTGACATATCTTCAAGCAAGAGTTTCTGTTTCGCTCGGGAGACTTGTTTCTTTTCCCGGTTATAGTCCCGGATGGATTCGAGCCGGGTTTGGCTTTGATACTTCTCCCAGTTGGATACCATCAGGATGTCATTGACGATTTCAATCATTCCAAAGCGTACCAAGATGCTTAACGCCAAACGGATGGTCGCGACCGGTCGATCAAACTCGGTCGATAGCATTTCATCGGTATAGGGGATATCTTTGGAGAAGTAGACAAGACCATTGTCATTGGTATGACCGGCTAAACATAAGATTTGTAACCAGATGACGATGATCGCATCGCACTCTGGCATTTTTCGGATCTGTTTGATTTTACGATTGTCAAACATATCGGAAACCAATTTGATCCATTTGACCGCAGCCATTGAATCACCGTTGGATAAGAAAGGGGTTATCGTGCATCTCGCTTTCTTCCTTTCATGTTTTCGAGTTTTCTGCGCTTCTCTTCTAAGGTGGAACGGGTATAGATTCGGGTGGTTTCCAGGGAGCTGTGTCCCAAGATATCCGCAAGATCCAACACGTTGTTGTATTGATTCATAAATTCTTTGGCAAAGAAATGCCGGAAACTATGGGGATGGACTCGCTTTAAATCGACCTTTGCGGAAGAAGCCACTTGCTTCATGTGTCTGTAGATGGTGGAGTAACTGATCCGAAAGATTTTCCCTTCCATCAGCCCCTTTTCTTTGCAATAGCGTCGCAATTCTCTTGCCAGTTCCTGGGTCAAGATGATCTCTCGTTCTTTGCCTTTGTTATAGGTGGTGAAGGTAAATCCTTGAATATTGGACACAGTAAAGGACTCCAGCTCACTGATCCGTATGCCACAGGTCGTAATGATTTTGATGATGTGATATAACTCTATTTTCTCTAGTTTCTTCGCATGTCGCAGGAGTCGCGAAACATCCGACTCACTGACGACATTGGGAAGACTGGATTTCTGTTGGGTTTTGATTTCCCGTACGCGATGATCACTTAATTCACACCACTTTAAAAAAGTATTGACGATGGTGATGAAGTTATTGATACTGCTGGTTTTATACTGTCCCTGACACAAGGAATCCTTATACGCCAATACATGGTGCTTTTGGATTTCTTCATCGTCTGGTAGATATTCTATAAAGGCACGGATGTCTCGCTGGTACTTCTTGATGGTCACCGGACTACGCTCCAACAGGGTCTGTGCCTGGCTGTATGCGCCTAACTTAATTCGTAGTTGTCCTTTATCCATCCTTGGGCTTAGTCTCTAACATCCCTTCAAATTGGCCAAACAAGTCCTTCAGTTTCTGATCTTCCAGATACTTCTTCATCGGAAGCATCGTATTGAAATACTGGGTCTTGAAGTGCTTGGCTTGCGCTTGGGCATACTGCTCAATTTCATCCCGGTGCGCGGTATCGATACGAACGTAAATCCCTTTTCCGAGCTTTGAGGGGATAAAGATAACCCCTTCTTTGCGCAGTTGGCTCAGCAGTTGCCGGATGGTCCGTTCGCTTTGGTAGTCGGATGTTTTTATGATGGTCAGTTCTGCAACCATCTTTTTGAATTCGATCGGTTGCATCAGACACCTCGTGCCGGTGCCAAGTGTTTGGCTTGGCGGTATTGTTGCAGGGTGAAGTCATAGTCGATGCCCAACATTTTAAAGACCAGATGAGACGGTACTTTGGTGGGTCGTAAATCGAAGGGATCATTCTCCAGCTTCTTACATTCCTTAAACACGACACAAGCGCTGGACCACCGTACCCCACCCATCAGTTCTTGAATGTCACTCTTGGAGGCATACGGTTGAAATAGTATTTTCATGATGACTCATCCGACTTCGTGACATCGTTCTTGAAAGAAAATAGCTTCGACCGATGAGTGATAACATTGAGCGATCGCCAGTTAACAGAATCTCTGGGGGTCCGTTGTCCGGTTTCATAAGACTCCAAGGCACGGATGGATATATTTAGTTGTAAGGCCACTTCTTCTTTGGTTCGGTTACCTCGTAAGAGTATCAACCGTTGGGCAATGAGTTCTTTGTCCATTGTCAGGTCTCCTTTCGCAAGTTTGCTTCATGCATGGGGTTGGATTTTCATCCATGATGATTTACGTTGCAACCAAGCTCCTCTGTCGACCGAGTGAGATTGACCCTTCACGTGGGGTGTAACTTCATCTTAGAAGGGTTCACAAACAAAGTCAACACGAAATGTGATGAAACTTCTTTGTAACAACCACGAATTGTGTTACACTGTTTGTGAGGTGATAACTATGGCATCCTTTGGGGAACGCTTACGCGAGTGTCGAAAACTCGCAAATCTAACACAAAAAAAACTTGCCCAAGCAGCGCAAGTAGCTGAAAGTACGATCAGTATGTATGAAATGGAAAAACGCCAACCGGACTTCGAAACGTTGGAAGTCCTGGCGGATTTCTTTAACGTGGATATCGACTATCTGCTGGGACGAACGGATTGCATTACGGTGATTCCTAACAGTCGGGTAACGTCTATGATAACCAAAATTCCGGTCTATGGCAAGATATCTGCCGGCAAGCCTTTTGAGGCCATCGAAGAAATCCTGGAGCATATTGAAGTTCCCAGTTGGCTAGCCAGTCGGTCCAATTTGTTTGGGTTGATGGTGGTTGGGGATAGCATGAACAAAGTAATTCCCAACGGCTATATAGCGGTTATTCAGAAGACTTCTTCCCTGGATGATGGCTGTATTGGGGCTATTATGGTGGGTGGTTCAGATGCGACCTTAAAGCGCTACTATACCATCAGCGATGGCATCGTTTTAGAAGCGTTGAGTTTTAATCCGGAGCATAAAGATCTGATTATTAAAAAAGATGATCACATTGAAGTAACCATAATTGGCAAGCTCGTATGGAGCTGCGCAGCGAAGAGTTTCTAGAAGTTCCAGAAATAAAAAGTACCCCATTAGTTCGGGGTACCTGCAATTGATAACTCTGGGGGAAGAGTTATCTTACAATTAAATTCTATCAGACATGAAGGAGGGTTACAATCATATGGCACTATACAAAGATGAAAAACGTAGCACATGGTACTGCAAAGTCAACTACCTCAATGAGGTGGGGAAACTGATTTCTCATACCAAACGAGGGTTCAAACTCAAGCGCGATGCGATCAACTATGAGTCCTCGTTTCGTTGCGAGCAATATGAGAAGCAGGAAATTCCGGTACCTGAAAACCCTGTCGTCATTGTCGAACCGGTCAAAGAATTACTCTTTCAGGATCTCTTTGTCAAATACATTGAAAACAAACGACATGAAGCGGAAGACTATAATGTCAACAAATACATCCAAGTAGCCAATCGTTTCTTTCCAAGCATCATGAAGAAGTCCATGTCCAAAATTAAACCCAGCGATTACCTGGAGTGTCGCAACTTTATCGAAAGTCAAAAGGCTGCCGTCCGATACCGGAACAAGGCCATTTTTCTTTTGAAGAGTGTTTCTCGCTTTGGGTTTGATTATTATGAACTGCGAGATCACGCTCGCTTGTTAAAGGTCATTCCCCTTAAGTCGACGGAGTTTAAAGAACGGGAAGTCTGGACACCCGATCAGTTCAAACTCTTCATTGAACATGTGGATCATGTTGTCTATAAATCCTATTTCACCTTCTTGTATTACAGTGGGGTTCGCAGAAGTGAAGCGCGTGCGGTCGAAAAGAAAGACATCGTCGATGGCTGCGTCAGCATCAACAAATCCATGCATCAATACAAAAATGAGTTCAAGTCCCTCAAGACCAATGCCAGTCGACGTCGCATTCAGCTGAATCAACACGTCCTTGATATGATCGCACCGCTATTGGAACGAGACGGTCCCCTGCTCTTTGGGGATTATGAGGATCTATCATCTACCTCTATCCAACGTTACTTCTCAAACGGCATAAAAAAATGTAACCAGGTTCTTGAAGGAATCGGTGAGAAACCTATTCCAAAGATCCGGTTACATGATATGCGACATAGCCATGCGACTTTCTTAATTAATAAAGGCGCAAACATAGTTGCAGTATCCAAGCGACTTGGCCATTCGGATATCAATATGACGTTAAAAGTATATACGCATCTACTGAAAGAGAACGAAAACCAAATACTCGAATTGCTTGAATAAAAAAAACTAGAATTCAGATTGACTCTGGTTTTTTGATGAAATGATCAATCATGAACACCTCGAGAAGTGGAATGGTCCTTGTTTTGCAAATTTCCTTTTGAACTAACACGACGTTAACATTGTGACTCTACAAAAGTCTACCTATTCCAAATTTAGCTTTCCAGAAGATTAGCCTTTTAACGAACAATACTTCATTAACTTAAATATCATATATGTAATTTTCTTTATTAAATCTGAACATAACTTAACTAAAGAAAAGATTAGAATAACGGTAAACATACTACCAAATACTTTTATTGAATCAAATATCATTGGTGAATCTGTCATAAAATACAAAAATCCTAGCAAGAATACCCCCTGAATGATTTGATAAACTACTATTGGGAAGTTCATCGGCTCAGTTTCCTTATTTGACATAATTCTAAGTTTAATCAATCTATACAATCCTACTCCTAAATTAACGAGTAAAAATATATAACAAAGAACAATAAAATCTCGGTTGAAATCAATCATAACTATTCCTTTCTATGACTCTCTCTTTATAGAATATTGACTTTGAAAGAGATTAATGATACGGAAATTATACCATATATGGGGGAGGAAACTATGAAAAAAAATTTTCTAATTGTTCTAGTTTTTTGTTTTACAGTGATTACACCCAATGCATTAGAAGACACTAAATTCTCAAGATTATCTGAAGTTGAAAAGTTTGAAATTATCTCCTTGGAAATTGACGAGCTAATTCAAAACGAAAGCTTTTCATATGACAAAATACTAAGTTTATTAACAGATTTAGATATTAAATCGTTTAATTTTGAGACCGGAAATGAGTATAAGTCAAAATCGGACTTAGCCGATCAAATTTATGTTCAAGCGAACTCATATTCATCGTCAAAGTTGAATGCCAAAAGTCAAACACTAAGTACTATTTATAAAGGGGGATTGAATTACGAAGTTCAAGGATGGAACTATTATGGAGCCTATCTAAATCAGCAAAAATCAGCACAATTTTCACATGAATTAGGCAAATATCAAGCTGCCTTTGTTTTGGGCACTCCGCTACTTTCATATGCGGTAAAGCTATTTGGTCCTATAGCACCTGTTTGCGTTGCACTTGTGGGGGGGTGGAATATTTATACGGTTACACTTGCAATCAATGACATTAACTATCTAAATGGACCGAACGGATTATTTATTACCAGGAATATTTTTACAAATAGCTACTCTGTCAGAAAACAAATAAGTGGAAGACCTATTAGTGGACAACCTTATACTGGAGGTTGCGCTGGATGTGGATTTGGAGGCGGTGGTGGAGGTACTTGGTCAGTACAACCACTTTACAATTAAGAACTAATCTACTATTCAATCCTACACAATCAAGAAATTTAAGATTATGATAAAATAACTGTGATATGATAGTCATATTGGGATTTTTGCATACCTTTTGAATATAGGTGATAATTATTAAGGAAGTTTCAGATGTCAATTTTTACTGGAATTTTAGAAACATATATGAATCTGGAATGATCCTTGTTTTGTCGATTCATTATTACACTCATATGCTTGTCAATTCGTTGACTAAACTAGTATACACCATCCCAATGTCTAGAATGTCATTCACAGTTCGTGACGACTTCTGAAATATTTCGCCATTTGTAACTTTGCATTGGTTCTCATTTTGTATTCATAGAATGCAAACATTGTAATTTTACAAATGTCAAACTGTCCCAAGTCTTTATAGTATGAAAACACAGTTATTCTAGCAAAAATTCGGTCGTGACCACATCGTGACCACATTTTCCTGTAGAAACGGTAAAGACTGGAAAGGAAACCAACGAAAAAGTCCGCTAAAGAGTGGGAATTACAGAAACGGGAAGGTTTCTCAACCGGTCCTACTACCCCTGCCAACGTGCATAAAGTCCACTAAACAGTGGACTTTTATTTTGCGTGACCACATCGTGACCACATTTATTTATGAGTATCTACGGTTTTCTTACTTTCACATTGAAATGCATGGTCATTATGATATAGTTAAATTACCTAGGGGGGTAATTTTATGGAAGATATAATGCTTCTTTCATGGTTACGTTTCATTTTCCAATCAGTATATTTTCTGGTATTTGAATTGAGTCAATCATGGTAAAACGACTGACCATCATCATTATTCTGTTAATAGGCTATCTCAGTTTCGATAGCATTTTTATGTTGTACAGTCAGCGGCTGTATCAACAGGTTTATCATATTCAGGATGCACCTTGCTTTAAAGATCAAGGATTCTACGCGATCAATGTGCCAGTCGATGAATCACAGAAGCTCACGGATGTAATCGAGGGTTTGTATCAGTTATCCGAACAACGCAAATCATCCGTCATCATTGTTGTGACAATTCCCAATGAAGTTTCGCGCAGTTATATGGTCACCCAATGTCCGATTGTGTCGCATTTGCCGGTGGTAGAGTCTGTAGATATTGATTTTTCATCAAGGATTGAGCGCAAATATATTTCCAGTGATGATCAGGATTCTTTGCGAAGTGCAACATTTACTTATCTTGGGGATAATAAAGATGTTGAGAGTATAACGGATGTGGTTGCGCCGTTGCATTTGGTTATGGTGGATGTTTATCTTGATTCATCGGTACTGTTTGTACGATTGATTAGCAGTCAGCCCGAAGGAGATGTTGCGTATTTAGCATCCAAAGGAATTATGACGGTCGGTGGTATCAGTGACGGTTCGGGACAATATGAAGATGTCGGACTCATTAACTCATCGACGCAGCTGCTGGGTTATATGTTGATTTTGTTATTATTAAGTTATTCCGTATGGTTGGATCAAAACAAAAAGGAAATCAATATCTTGCGCTTGCACGGATATTCAACCATTCGGGCTGTACGAAAAGTGTTTCTTCCTATCATGATAGGACATTTGCTCACCTTGGTCGTGACGTTTGTGATCTTATATATGGTTAAAGTATCGAGTGTCCATCCGATTGCGCTTCGCTTTGCCGGTTATCTGACCGTCAATCTTGTGGTATTTATGGTTGGCCTGTTGGTCATTGGTGGTATATTTGTAATTATCATTCGTCGGCTTTCTTTGGTTCAGTCCATTAAGAATATGAGAATTGCCACAGCCATGATTCAGATCAATCAGTTGGCAAAAGCGTTGATGATGATTGCATTGATGGTTCCGTTGTTACGTGGCGTTGAGATTCTGATGGCCGATGTTCATAGTGTTCGTTCTTTGCGTTTGGCCAATGAGTTTTATGAAGATGCTTATTGGTATTCGGGAAGTTTGGGGGATGTGGAGTTCCATCCTCAGTCCTCGGACATTAAAAAGGCGTTGGTAAGTGACTTTGAACAAAAGGGATATCTGTATCTTCAATCAAAATTTATCGCTCCGGGAATGGCGATCACGGAGGTGGATGCGAATCGAGAGATTCTTACGCGATTGACTTTTATGGATGCCAATGGTCAACCCATTGATTTTTCGGATAAAAAGAACATTGTCCTAATCCCATCAACGATGGATATCCATCAGATCAATGTCATGCCAGGATCAACAAAAGTTCAATATTTAAATCCGATTGAAATCATTGATCCCCAAACCTTGTATATTAACGCAGGTCAAAGCATAAAGGACCCCATCATCACCATTGTGGAGTCCAATCGTATAGATAGCATTCTTAATTATTATGTTCCATACAAAACACCTTTGGAAATGGAAAACTATTTAGAATCCATTGCTAACCAGGCGGGATATGACATTGATATCAGCGGTTTGTGGTCCAACTCGATTCAAGCGATGTTTCAAGAGAATCAGCGCTACCTCATGGATGGAATACTCAATACAATATTACGCTTGCTTGTTCTGGGTGCAGTAATGATTATGTTTATCTTGCATCACATCGTCTACTATCTGAGTGAAGGACGTAAGGAAGATGTGGTGAAAACACTGTTAGGATATACCTTGTGGGAAAAGCACAAAAACTTCCTGATTCAATCGGTGTGGATGATCTGGATTCCGGCTATCATTATTATATTGGTATACAAACTGTCATGGACCGCGACCTTCTTATTGACCTTGTTATTTTTAGGGTTTGAGCTGCTCGTCAGTGGATTGATCATCATGCGATTACAACGACGTGCTGTAATTGCGGATATAAAAGGAGAACGACTATGAGTGATGCGGTTATTCGTTTGAAAAACATCGATAAATCATTTGGAAGTCTGAAAATTTTAAGAAATCTGTCGTTGGATATCCATAAGAATCAGATGACGGTCATTTACGGTCCTTCGGGATGCGGGAAAAGCACATTGTTAAATCTGATCGGTCTTTTAGATACGGCCGACAAAGGGGATTTGTACATGTTTGACAAACAAGTGCCCAAACCATTTTCAAAACAGGCTCAAAAGCTGTTATCTGAATCGATTGGTTACCTATTTCAAAACTTTGCACTAATCGAACATAAATCCGTGGAATACAATCTGGCACTGGCGATACCAAAAAGCAAAGCAGAATTTCGTGCTTCAACCATATCAAAAGCATTGGAAGATGTCGGTCTGAAAGGTTTTGAGAATAAGAAAGTCTTTCAGTGTTCCGGAGGGGAACAACAGCGCATTGCGATAGCACGACTGCTCATCAAACCGTGTGAGTTGGTGTTATGTGATGAACCAACCGGCAGTTTGGATGATGACAATAAACAGGCCGTCATGGAGTTGCTTGAGAAGTTAAAGCAAAAAGGAAAGACATTGATCATCGTTTCCCATGATAAGGATATGATTGCCAGGGCCGATCGTTCCATCAATCTGCTTGAGATTAATCAAACGACAACCACAAAGAAAAATTGATATCTATGTTTGGGTGGTTATGAAATGATTCTAGAACTGTTTTTGTTTTATCATTTATTCTCAAATGTTCTTCATTAAGAGTCAGTCCAGGTCGTGCTTCACTAGAAATACATAAATACTAATAAAGATAACAACGAAAATCATCAGACTTCCAAGATTGTTACTACCAAACAGATAGGTATTTCCCATCAATAACCGTTCGGGGGATACAAAATTGAGTGCTGATGGATTTAAGTATCTAATAAATATCGGAGCAAACAACACACTAATTGAAATTAAATAAGATACTACTATTGACTTTGAGATTGTAGAACATAAGATAATAAACAACGCAATGAGGATAATCGCAAATAACCTAACCAATATGAGTAAAGCAAAGTATTGCCAAAGTGCAAGATTTAGAACATATTGAGAAACCAATGCGAAATTCTGTGGTACTACATCTACTATAAGAGCATCCCATGACTCCATAGAGTATAGGTATGAAAATGATAAATAGTCAATCAGGGTAAAAAGAAACACGCTGACAATCGAAATCATTGCGCCTATTTTGATTCTTACAACTCTTAGTGACAAATTACCATTCTTGGTAATTTTAAACAGGCTGTTTAGATTTTCTTCTTTATCCTGTGCTACGATTGGGGACAACATAAATACTAATCCAATCATCATTATGTACGTGCTACGTAAGTCCCTGCTGTCTGTATTCATTGAAAACAGCGCTTGATAACCCTTTGGATAAACTAAGTTCTTTGATCTGGTTTGTTGATAATGATCATAGAATTGCAAAAATATATTTCTTTCACTTGATTGTTCAATATACAAATCCACGATTCCATAATATTGATCTTGGCTTATCTTACTCATTTGGTAGTCTTTTGAGGCTAATAACAATCCATTTTGTAACAGTTGATATTTAAGATTTTCAGCCTCAATCCAATCAATTTTTTCTTCATTGAGCTCTCCACCATTTTTTGAGTAATATTCTGATAGTAGTTGTTGGTTGTCTAGTAGACTCTTGTTATTAACCGTTTGATACGTGAAATATCCTTGGAGAACTATGATTAGTACGATGATAAGCCAGCCTTTATGCACTACGAATAGTTTATGTAACTCAAATCCGAAAATATTTAATCTGTCATAATATCTGAATCTGTTCTTTATGGCATTAAAAATCGGTGCCCAATTTAGTCGGGGAATTGTTAACCTCTTTTTTAAAATAGTAATAATTGAAAGTATAGTCAAAACAATAAGCAATATGAAAGATAGATTGACTATGGGCATTGAATACTCAAATAGTTCTAAATTTCGATACTCTTCCAATAAGAATGTCAGTTGAGTTAAAGCAAAAGGATTCACATATTTAATCCAATTTACTGCCATATTGTCACTAATAGTAATGTATGTAAATGCACTTAAAATCAAAATTGAAGTATATAGAAAAACACTAAATTTTTTGCTTTCAAATAGAAAATAGAACATTCCGAAGAATAATGATAGGACAATAATGCCAAGCGAATGAAGCAGTATTCTTATACAATACCAATCAAACAATGAAACCTTATAGGGGACGGTTGAAAGTGAGGGAACTGACTGCACCGGAGCACTCCAATCAATTGATCCGTACATTGTCTGTGCGAATAGTACTTCAAATAATGTTGCCAGTACCGAAATACTTAATAAAGCTGTTACTAAAAGTACCAATTTACCTATCGTCGTTTTTGTCCGTCCATTCTTAGTAACTAGTAGCAGTTCATTCATGTTCCCTTTTTCTTCAATATTGAAAATAACGAAAAACAGATATACTCCTACAATCAAGAGCATTATATTTGAATTGAACAAAAGCAGTTTTTCAAAACTAAAATAATTAATCGAATACGGTGTGACATCACTTAATTTTTCATACATCTCATCTAATTTTTGGTAGTATTCTTTTTTGGATAGTGAATAAAGAGACCAAATCGGTTGGCCTTTAAGAAGTTCTATATTGTTTCTTACTTGTTGCACATACGAAGGATAATTGTTCAATAAACTGTAATAGTCATAGAGTTCAGAAAACACTGTCTTTTCAGATCGGATGTCACTTTGTTGAACAAATGTTTCATAGGCAAATATGAAATCTATATCAGAGAAAATCGGGTCATAAAAATCTTTTTTGTTTAGTGCGACATCCGGCAAACTTGTGTAAATTTCAAATTGTTCAAATAAAGAAATTTCACTGATTTTATCTTTTATGGCAGTTAATGAATCCTTGATTTCAATTTTATCATAACGAGTTTTTAATGAAGAAAACTCGTTGTAATTGAATGAACTGATTTGCTGTGGGGATTGAGTAAACAACCAAAATCCAATATTTGCAAAGATAAGCAAAAAAACAACTAGTAAATTAACTGGATTTTTCCAGAGTTTTAAAAACTCATTCCGAAATATCTTCATGATCCACCATATAGTACAAATAAGCATCTTCAAAATTTGGCGTTTGATTTCCGTCATTACGTGTATCATCTAAATACCGAACAAGATAACTATTATCAAATTTAAACACTTTCGATAATTTGTACATGCCTTGATATTTCGATATCTGATCAACACTTATTTGCTCCTCGAACACTTTTCCAGAAATCGTCTTTAGTAATTCTTCCCCACTGCCATTAAAAACAACTTTTCCTTCTTTTAGAAGAAACACTTTATCCGCAATGGATTCTATATCTTGCATTACGTGAGTGGCAATCAAGACAATCTTATCTTTTGCAATTTGACTTATATAATTCCTTAATTTAATCCGCTCAAAAGGGTCGAGTCCTGCCGTTGGCTCATCTAGAATTAAAATCTTTGGATTTCCAAGAAGAGCTTGAGCAAACATCAATCTTTGCCTCATACCACCTGAGAACGTTTTTAGTTTGCGATGAATGCTATCTTCTAAAGACACTTGTTTTATGAGTTGTTGAATTTGAATTTTTGCATCTGCTCTATCAATGCCTTTTAAAACAGCCATATAATATAAAAAAGAAAGTCCGGTAAAGTATTCATATCCTTTTTGTTCTTGCGGCATCAACCCAATCATACTCCGATAGTGACCTTTAATTTCGGAAACAGGAGTGTCATTATATTTTATGGATCCCAACGATGGCGTATCTAGGGTTGCCATCAAACGAATCAACGTGCTTTTACCGGCACCATTAGGTCCAATTAATCCATAAATTCCCGGTTGCAATTCAATCGTTACATCAATAAGAGCGTTAATCTCTTTGTACGATTTGAAAACATTATTGAATGATACTACATTACTCATAACTAATTTCCCGCATATCTTGACCCTGGCCATGTAGCAAGCGATTCTATTTCACCAAACTGAGCATTCTGATAACTAATTCGAACAAACTCCGTTCTGTCTTGATGGTATAAATATGCATACAAATACTGATTTGATATCAGCTGTATAAATCCTGAAAATGCCAGTCCTTTATTTTGTTTAAATGAATCAACCAAGTTGCCTTTTAAATCAAACAAATACAAATCATAGGGGGAATTGGCAGCGTAATCTTTAATTACAATAAAATCCCGATCAAATAGCACACTTCCCGTATTTTGTTTAAGCTTTAATTTATCCTTCGTTTGCGAATTAAACAAATACATGGAATCGTCTTCCGCTTCATAATAGACATATGTCTCATCGTTAAATTGGTAAAGCGGTAAATTTATATCCGTTTCCTTGATAGCATTTGCCTCTTTGTCATAGGAAAGTAAAGTGTTTAATAGTCGAGTGTCCCCATTGACATAAACATTCACTGTAAAATTTATGGAGTTGTCTTTTGCACTGATTAGATTAATACCTCTGGTATTGGGCGATGATATGATTTCTATATTCTTCCAAGTACTCATATCAATTTGATTTACCTTGCCACTTCCAAATGAATAATAAATCATGCCTTTGTGGAACAGAATTGAAAACTCAGACACATTCGGAGCACTTTCGGACAATGTAGCAACGATTTTTCTGTTGGAACCATCAAGATCCATCTGTGATAGTTGGATCATGGTCGCATTCGTATTAACATTAATAACACTCTCAACGAAATACAGTTGATTATTATAGTAATTGATATAGTTATACTTGTTGCTAAATTGAGATGAGCACGATTGGGGTAATTCAAATGAGCAGTTGGTACTAACATTCGAATCTACAATCGAAAAATCACCACTTGCTTTATTTATGTATCCAAGAATATTTGTTTCGCCACCTTCACTCAATTGGATGGGTATTATAAAAAACACCCCCTCTTCAGACTCAGTAACATTTCTCATAGCAGAAAACGATCCAGAAAGCTGGTTTTCATTGAAGTCATAACCCCAAATATTACTGTCAATAGGTGATATTTGTTGTTTTGAGCAACCGAACTGTGTTAATAACAATACGATTAAAATTATTTTTCTCATGGCTTCCCCCCACGTGTCAAATTCAATATAACACATTCAAATTCAATATTCAATTGTACCCTTTAGCAATCGCTGAGCTTTCGATACTTAAAAATCCATAAGCACTTCTGCTCAAAATCAATCATCCATAATATCCGTTAAATCATAGTGTATTTGAGCAACTTCAATAACTTCCGGATCATGAGATACAATGAGAATGGTTTTACCATCTTCCTGAAGCTTCTTAAGTAATGATATTATGTTCTGCCTGTTTTCATAATCCAAACTCCCGGTTGGCTCATCACACAGAACAAGTTCACACGGTTTTAGCATTAGACGTGCTATGGCAATACGTTGTTGTTCTCCTCCAGAGCACTGTGATATTTTCTTGTTTTCAAACCCTTCTAACTCAACAAATTGCAGAGCTTCTTTAATCTTTTCTTTTTTGTCCACACCCTTAACAAACTCCAATGCAACCATTAGATTTTGTTCCACTGTTTTACTTTCAATCAGTGCAAAGTTTTGAAACAAATAGCCAATCTTGTTTTGTAATAGTTTAGTTGCCTCTTTACTAAATGGCATCGGATTATTTACTCCAAAATAGTTTACGTTTCCACTATCGTGTTTATCAAGCAGTCCAACAATGTTCAAAAAAGTGCTCTTTCCTGAGCCGGATGGACCTGTTAGCACCATGAAATTACCTCTATTTAAGGTTAAATTCATGTTTTTAAGGACGTGATGATCACCAAATGATTTATTAATATTCTTAATCGTTAAAATTGTTTCCATGTTAATAGTCTCCTTTAATTACCATAGGCATGTTTTTACGTTCAAATGTATACACCACAAGGGAAGTAATACCGTACTCAAATAGATATGTCAGTAAAATAATCGTGATAAAAGGGATTACATCAATTCGCATTGTCTGATTCAACAGATAATACACCAGACCAAATGCGATAAAACCGACAAAATTTAGTGTAATGAATAACTGGGAATATCGTTTTAAATAGCCATATCCATTCATATAGTGAATCGCTAATTCTTTTCCAAACGTCGAAAAATAAACACTGGTAGAAGTGATCAGAAAAACAGCGATCAGTATTACGTAAATAATTGCTAATTGCACAAATTGTTTAACTGACTGATCCTGCTTTTTAATGTTACGATCCAAACTGCTTTGAATGGTTTGATAGGAAAATGATGCCGGATGTTGTTCTTCAAGTTTTGTCGTTAAGTTTAAGAGGATTCGTTCTTCACTAAAGTCAATTACGTTACTTTCAAACTGATTAATCAGCGGATCTGGATCAACAAGGATAATCGGATTTTCTAAAACTCCTGAGTTTGGTAACTCAGACCCCGTTTCAAAATGAGGAGCGAAAATCAAATTATCACTGTAAAAATGGATTTCATTGTTTCCGAATGACATAAGAATATCATGCTCTCTTTTACCTTTATACTTCTCTGGTACCAGAATTTTAATCTCATCTGAAATTTCAATATTCATGTTGGCATAATCTTGCAGATATCTGTTATTAACAATAAGATATGGAACTTTTGGAAGTGTTATCTGATTGCTGGTTGTATAAAAATCATCCAATGAACTGTTTGTATCGAACATGTCCTTAATGAGATAATCGAAAAAATCCGCATAGCTCAATTCTTGATTAATGACAGCAGACCTAAATGCATTACGAATTTTCTCTTCGTCATTATCAATTGTTGCATTGACGCTTGAAAATGATACGGTAATCCCGTTTGCTAAATGCTGGTTTTCACGATAAAAGGACAAGTATGGTTCTCGATTCTTAATATCTGACCACTCATGTAATAAAGGAATTGCTAAAACTAAAATAACACCTATCCGCAAAACAGAGACTAAGATGAAAATAATTCCATTTTGCTTGCTCTCTTTGAGTATCTCGGCACTAAATCGATAGGATACCCAGAGATAGGTTAATGCCACACTGACAATCATCAAACTAATGTATAATCCGACAAATGGAAGCAATACTTTGATATACTCAATATACAGTGCTTCATATGATTCTGATAATACCAATGAAGTGCAGAGCATAGTAATAATGAATAATAAGCTTGAGATGCCAATATAAGGTAAAAAGAACTTAGTTATGATTCTGTTTCTTGAGTACCCATGTAAGTAACTAATGGTTATCTCTTTTGTCATGTTAATAGAAACATAGATTGAGATAAAGAGTACACACAATACACTCAACCACAAAATGGAATATGGCATTGTGAAGATAGTTGTTAGTAGCGGCGGATTTCGATAGTATGACTCCATTGAGGTACGGTTATTTATACCAATCAAAGCTTTTATTGGTGTAATTGTTTTAAATGGTTCATATATCTGAGATAATCGTTCAGTCAACTCTTCTACCCTGATATTTTCAACCACAAAAGTTACAACAATTTGTCCTGCATCCCTAGGGTATTGTTCGACTAGCTGAGATAATGGCTTAATCGAGATTTCATATTTAAAACCTGTATCAAAATCATAGTAGCTATGGTCTAGAAAATCGATACGAACATCCTCACTACTTTTAGGATTGTTAGTTATATGCCAATTGGGAGTAGCCATGATTTCTTGAATTGATAACTTTGAGTTGATGAACACATGAGAAAGAAGATCATGATGTTCAGTCATGAATATTTCAACTTTACCATGAACTCCTTCATTGCTTGTTTCTCTTCCAAAAACAAAACCAGGAATCTCCAATTCTTCGAAAGCATTACTGGTAACATCTAAAAAATAGTCAATCGTGTTTCCAGATTCACGGGGGTTAATGTTCAAATATACATTCGTGTTTTTTCCAGTAGAAAACTGATTTATGTTAAATAAAGTTAATTTCTCATTATAGTGTTCATTAAAAGAAAAAAAGAATATAGTTGCTCCCAAAATTGCAAGAACACAGGATAGAAAATAGTTAATTTTTTTCATAAAAGTCCCCCCAACTTCTAGTCAATTTCTTGATTTCTCATTCCAATTGATTTTCAAGTATACTGAGAATAGAACTCAAAAATAACGTGCAGATCTATTTGAATGTAACTATTGCAATCTCTTTAACAAAATTGTATGTCAAGAAAGTCAACCTGTCAATATTACAAGAAGTCCCTTTGGAGGCTTACGTATCGAATTCTCATTAATTAAAATATAACTTCAAAGCAAGTGGACATTACTTTTTCTACTTGCATTGTTGATGTTAGAAGACCAAAATAAAGATGGATCAAGCGCTGTTGGACAAGGGATTCCTTTGGATACATACACCTACTTGAATTTATCAGAGCGAAACAGATTGAAGTCATGCTCAATCAACATCATACCCTCAAGAAGATTGCCATCTCACTGAGCCGTGACCTATCAGGTATCATCCATGTGGTTTTCATCGTCGTCGCTGTCAGCCTTGCTCAAAATGCAGTACGTTTTTTCTTGTCATTGTCAAGGCATCCTATACTCGACAATCCCACTCAATTGTGTGATATATCAATTACAAGTCCATGTGTTTATTAGAGTATTGAACTCTTGCACCTTATACGGTTTATTAGTTATAAAAAGGAATCGTGACTGATTCGTGTCAAGATTCCTCCATGTTTCTTTAAGTCCCATAACAATTACAACTTTCTTTATAAAGTTCTGATAAGATTTCTAATTTTCTGCTAATCCTTAAACTCTGCTCTAACACCTTCTTTAATGACATCAGAGAACAAAAAACTCTGCGAATCGCTAATCTTATTAAAAGACAGATATTTATCGGACATTGCACTGTTATCAAGTCTCACAAAATTCAAAACCTTCGCAATCGATTGATCATCCATAACATCGGTAAAGTCCACAATGATCGCCAGTGCATAACTGACTTCCCAACCGCTTTGTTGGGCCGTGGGTTTGAAATCATCGGAAACATGAACGGAAACCGCAAATCCATCCACACCTTTGAGATTAGCAATGTCAGGTGTTCGATTGGACACAAAGACATCCGGTAAGTCTGTAAAATAAGCAACATCACTTTCATACAGTTCAACTAAACGGTTATACGCCATTTCGTCATCGGTATCGCCTTCTTCACGAAGATCGACACTGTTACGAACGATGCGAAACATAATCGTTTCAATGCGGTCATCCGATCCTTTTTCAAATCGCATCTTTAAGGTACGATCATTCTCCATCTCATAAACAACTAGTTTCTGAGATGTTGGGGTTGGTTGGCTAAATGCACAACCACCTAATAACATTATAATCATTATAGTTATTATGTTTTTCATTGCTCACTCTCTCCAATTGAGTTTGTTTTGATGGATATACTTAAAAGAGCAGTTGCATCTTCTCCATTAAGTGTAACCATAACATCATCGTTACTCTTAAGTGCATTTATCAAACTTACAAACTTGTTTGATGGTTTGAAATCTGTTTCATTATATGCACTAATATTATTATGATTAAAAGTAAAAACCAAAATTAACAAAGCTATGGTATATATTAAGAACTTTCTCAAAGTAATTCCCCTTTCTTGATTCAGTTGGACCAAAAGTTAAATAGTCATAAATAAACCACAATCATTGTCGTTGTTATGGGTAACAAAAAGAACCAACTATAAAAGATAGTAATAAACAAATATGAAATGATTATCTCATAAAAACCCACCCCCCAATTATGTTTACTTCACTTTAACATGAATTATATTTACAGTCAACGATGGTAGTAGGACTTTAGAAAAGCCTTTTACTGTGGAACCCTTATCGAACTTTATATGCATATAATATCCAAGATTCTTAAACATATTACTGCTAGAATTCTTCTAGAGTTATAAAAAAGATACTTTTTATCAATATATCTAAAAATGTTGAATAAATAATGCGGTTTTTATATAATCAAATTAACATTAAACGTGACCTAACCAGCTTTGGTAAGATTATTAGTGAAACATCATGGTAGGGGGTAAAAACAGAAATGAAATCAAAATGTTTGATATTGGTATTTATCTTATTAATGAGTGGCTGTCAGTTCATGGCTACTCCTTTTGAGTACGATTCACCATTAAAACTTGTGCTTGCGGAAGGTAGCAATTCTTACTTTATTGATCAGAATAATGTGCTGAATGGTTGGGGACAAGAGTTTGGAAATGTCCCCAGTGCTTTGTTAGAAGATGTTGTAGATTTTAAAGCAAACGTTGGACAATACTTAGCTCTCAAATCAGATGGTTCCCTTTGGGAGTGGGGACAAAACAGAAATTTTTCTTCACATTTTGATGTAGAGAATCATGTCCTTAAAAAAGAACTAGAGAACGTCAAACAACTATGGACAAACGGGCAATATTTAACATATGTTCAGTTGAACGATGATAGCTTGTGGTACATAGGTTGGGATGAATGTAAGATTATTGATGAGACCATTGATGATCCACTTGTTTCCGGTAAAGTGCTCACAAAGGTACTAGATGATGTTGCTATTTTGGCTGTTTCATGGGGAAGTCCAAATGCGATAGCAATGAAAAAAGACGGCAGCTTTTGGGCATGGGGCAGCAAGGAAAATCCTGGAACGAAAGAGGATGTCATTCAATACCTGCTGAAAGATGTAGATAAGACCTGTATCTCAACACCTTCTGAAGTTGAGATTGACTATCAAATAAGAGATTTGGTGTACAACTCAGGGACAGTCTATTTTATTGATAACCAAGATGTGCTATGGGCGTGGGGTCATAATGAATATTATAGAATTAATGACACAGCGCAAACAACCATTAAAGATCCCGTTATGATCATGGAAGATGTTATTGAAGTTCAATCCACGAGTTGGTGTACGTTTGCACTTCCGAAAGATCAGACCCTATGGGGTTGGGGTAATATGTTGGGGTGTTTAGGATTGGGGCATGAAGAACTTGTGACCGAACCAACAAAGCTCATGGAAGATGTGAAGATGTTTTCCACATTCATCGGACATACGCTAGTTGTGTTAGATGATGACACCCTTTGGGGTTGGGGTACCAACAAATATTCTGAAGTCGGTGTTTCCTATGGGCGAGTTCATAAAGTTCCGGTCATGGCAGGAAAACCAATAAGCAAAAAGTGAAATCAATATGGAATTTTAACATGAATGTAAGCTATCAGTTTATTTAGTGCAGAGCTATAAAGAAGTTTTAGAAATTGAGGGATGAACATAAAAGTTGTCCCTATTTTTTTGAAATATCATTCTATTCGTTTGGATTGAACTTTCGATATTTTTCATGTATAGGATAAATACTTGATCTTTATTATAATGTTAATACATATGCATGCAGTTGACTGTCTTTTTTGATACTTAAAACGTTATATAAGTAAGAGGGATGCCATGGGACAACACACCCGAGAAATTGATGAATGTCTTTTAAAACTTAAAGATAATGACCATGATGCAATGGAATTATTGATTTCTAAAACCCAACGCTTGCTCTACATGATTTTGAGGGGATTTTTTCACCGTGAACAAGATATTGCGGATGCCATGCAAGAAACCTATCTAAGAGTCTATCAGAATATTCATAAATACAAAGCACATCATTCAGGTATGGCATGGATTTCAAGAATTGCCAAGAATATTGCGTTGGATATATTAAGAAAAAGAAAACACGAACAAAATCAGGACGATATTTCTGAGATAGCCGATCCAAACCATGATTCGATACAGTTTAAGGATTTACTTCATCAAATACACCCCTTTACCAGCCCATTGCAAAGATCGATTATTATTATGCATCTTGTTGAAGGTTATACATTTATGGAAATTGGAACACTCTTAGATTTATCAACCTCAAATACGAAATATCATTACCAAAAAGCTATGGAAAACATCCGCAAGCATTTGGATAAGGAGGACTTCTATGACTGACTTCAAACAAAAATTCGAAGAACGATTGACCGCAGAAGTCAATCAACAATATCAAATGTTTGAGTTAAGAGAGTTTAAGAAAATTGAGCATAAAAGCCCAAAGCAACTGAATCATCTATGGTTACAGCTTGCCATGATTCCCATTATCATCAGTCTCTCACTTTATGGTGCGAATATTTACAATTATGCAAAATATGAGCATTATCGAAAATACCTAACGGTAATCGATGCATTAAAATTAGACGATGCATCAACATACAATCATTCTTTTGAAGAAGTCATAAATAGCAGTTCCTCTATTGTTTTTGTTGAATTTATCAAGTTAGAATCGTTTGAATATAAGATGGAACTCAAATCTCCTTTTTTTAAACCCGGTATTTATAACATGGTTGAAACCATAGCCCATCTCAATACCATTGAAACTATCAAAGGTGATACCGAAAAACTCATTAAAGTCTCGGTTAATATCTTTTTTAAAGATGAGAATCCATGGAATGGTACAGATGTTTCCTATGATCCACTTCCTATCCCCGAATTTGAATCAGGCACTCAGTGGATCTTATTTCTTCAAGATAAGGAAGGCGAACATTACCAATACTTCCCTTTGTGGACCTATCAGATTATCAATGGATCAGTAGTATCACAATATGCATTGGAAAACACAGATAAACATCGCAATCCGGATAGATACACTGGCTTAACATACAATCGGATGATCAATCAAGTAAAGAGTAATATTCGAAAGTGATTTATTCCTGATACTAACACATTGGTGAGCTATACAGTCGATGTCTTTAAGAATGACTTCTTTACAATATTCACACAACAACCCTTTTGCCGGATGGCAACGCTGGATCATAAGGGTCTGTCTTAAACTTCTCCACTCATGACTGTTATAGAAGTCTGACAATGTTTGATGTTTCATTACCACTCCTCTGCTTTCGCTAATTGTTCACGAAGCTCTAACTCCTGTCGTTTCAGCTGTAACATCTGTGGATTGTCGGAGTAGTTTTGTGGATCTTCATTCTCAATAAACCAAACAACGCTCCGGTATCCCGTGGTTGATGTTTCTTGTTGATTTCGGTATAAGTGACAGAGTTTCCATTCTCGGTCTTGGTATAGACTTTCTTCTCTTCATATTCATATCCCAAGGCTTTTTTAATCAGAGCATTCTCTAATTCGGTGATCAGGGTTTCCTTCCCCTTTTTTAAAGCCTTAACAACTTCAGGGTACTTGGTTTTAAAGATCATCCTGCGCAACAAGATAACTTCGAAATATCTTTATCAAAGGTTAGTGCAGCCAATTTTAAACCTTCAGCCATTGTTAAGTAAGGCGCAAGTGTCTCCTTTAAATTCTCAATTGTTAAGCCGAATTTGACCACCAACGTTGCAGCATAGATTACTTCGCCAGCATTCTCTGAAACGATGTGGACGCCCAATATTTTACGTGTGTTCGCATCTGCAACAAGCTTAATCACTCCATCAGTATCGTGGTTAACCAAAGCTCTTGGAACTGAACCTAATTTTAAAACAGAAGTAATAACATTATAGTCATTTTCTTTAGCTTGTTTTTCTGTTAATCCAACGGTTGCTAATGAAGGGTGTGAAAAAATCACACTCGGCACAACTGTTAAATCGAGGCTTAGTTTCTTTTCTCCAATTGCATTTTCCGCTGCTAATCTACCCATATAAGCTGCAACATAAACAAATTGTGGGTTTAGTGTAACATCCCCAGCTGCATATATATCTGGGTTACTGGTTTGCGCAAGTTCATTGATAATTATTTCATTTTTCACACCTGTTTTAACATTTGCTTTTTCCAAATCTAATGAACTTGTGTTTGGATTTCTACCTGTTGCGACCAACAATTGTTCTCCCTCGACAGTGAAACTTTCATCATTTAACGTATAATGAACACTTTTAATTGAATTATGTTGCTCAACTCTTTCATAGCTGACACCCTTTATGATTTTAATTCCTTGCTTAATTAGCGATTCTTCTAAAGATTCAGATACCTCAAAGTCGTATTCTTTTAGAAATTCTTCACTTCTTTGCATAAGAATTACTTCTGATCCAAGATTATGATAGAGAAGTCCCAACTCAACTCCAATATATCCTGATCCAATCACAAGTAAACGCTTAGGAACTTTATCTATATTAAGCAATGTTGTGCTAGTTAAGTATTCGACACTTTCTAATCCTTTTATCTTCGGTATCAAAGGGGAAGCACCCGTAGCAATCAAAAAACGCTTGGAAGTATAAAGTTGATCAGCAACTTTTATCTGATTTTCACTTATGAATTTCGCAGCACCGATGATTAATTGAATTCCATATTCATCAATCAAATTAACGTATTTTTGATTACGAAGATTGTTGACCAATTCGTTTTTTTGTTGCATCAATGAATCCAAATCAACCGCTTGTGCAGACAGCTTAATGCCTGAAAAAGCATTGGTTTTACCCAAAGAGTTGATTTCCCCAGCTCGTAAGAGTGTTTTAGATGGGACACAGCCAAAATTAACACATGTTCCTCCAACGATATTTCTTTCAATCATGCCCACTTTTGCTCCAAGCTCAGCGGCTTTGATGGCTGCAGAAAAGGCAGCACTTCCTGATCCAATAATGAGCAAATCAAAATCAGTCTTGTGATCTACAGAATTTTCCTTAGCAATTTGCAGTTCTTCAATAACTCCAGGCTTATAATTTGTAATACCAAAAGAGTTTCTTAATTGAGTTATATGTTCTTTATCTGCTAATTCAAATGAAACTTCTCCCTTAACATAATTTACTTCAATATTTAAAGCATTTGCTTTTGCAAGAATCTTCGCAACATGAATCTCACAGCCAGTACAAGTCATTCCTTTGACTTTCATTCTATATTTACTCATAGTGTCCTCCATCTTTATAGATTAAAGTTAATCCAAAAAAGAAATTTTATGGATTACTTTAACCCTAGATTATACTTTTAATCTTCTACATTCAAGAATTATGATGTGGAAGATAACCTTAGTATTATATTTTACCCTGAAAACGCTAAATCTGCACTCGGAAAGCCTATTTTTCACCCATTTAAGTGAACGTCGCAATAGTAAATCATTTTGAATACATGTAGAGGCACGAAAGTGAGTGTTCCATGCTTTGAGCTATAATCAAGCAATTTCTAATTATTTGTGGTATAATAATAATAACAATAATAAGAATATTTCGATTCTAGTTATTTATGTCGAATGATGTCTTTATTTTGTAATGAAAGAGAGTGTAATATGCTTAGAAATGATATACAAGGATTAATTCTATCTGCATCGGATGCGGATGAAACTATTAGACAAGAGGCAATGAGTGAATTAAAGTCATTGAATCCACCGGATGCCAAAGAAGTGTTAGACTTAGCACTAAATGATCCACGTCCAGAAGTGAGAACGGTAGCGACTGATATAATCGTTGAAAAGGTGATTGAGGAGGTCAGTGTCGAGTCGAATGATCAATCGTACGAGCAGAGCATTAAGCAGGATGATTTAGAAGTAAAAAAGCAAGAAATTATCGATGATAGAAAATCTTTACAAAATAAGCTTTGGATCTTCTTTGCCGTTTTTGGTATTTCAAGTTTAATATTTTCGATTCTGATTTTGATTTTCATGTATTTAATGTAATAACATGGTAAAGGAACCTAAAAATGTCAAAAAAACTTTCACTATCTTCTATATGTTCTGATGATGAGAATCGGATAATTGATTATTTTGGATTAACTCTAAAAGTCATTTACTATAATGATCTACATGCGTTTCAAAATATAATCAACTCATTGCTACAAGACAACCAAGAGATGAATACACTTCCAATGGTGCGACCACAAAATGATCAGGAGAGTGGTATACTTGATTTATTAATTACTCAAAAATCTTATGCAATATACTTTGAACCAAAAGGACGTGATTGGTTAAATAGCCAACAAATTGAAGCTCACTTAAGCGAACTGGATGTTCAAGATTGTGATGTTAAAATTATGTTTCTTTTATCCAACTTAAAAGAAACGAATCTTCATGAAAGAATTAAAGAATCAATCGCTATTGCCAAGAATTTAGACATCATACTTCAACCGATAACTTATGATGATTTGCTAAAATCTATAGAAAACGAATCGGACAATTTTGATAGTTCTTTTTTAGACAATATCGTCGATTTTAAAAACTATCTTAACATTCCGAATTTTCCTTCAGACATGGAGAACGCGACCATCAGTTAAACTTTACTTTGGAATCAACTATAAAAAGCAACCTGAAATTGGTCAGGTTGCTTTTTTCTAGTCATTTATTTTGGAATGTTCTTACCTTATGACAATCGCATTCCGTTCTCGGATCTAGCTCTCTACAATATCACTCCCGGGTCCAACTGGTCAGCCGCGATCAGTGTTGATCCACTTCTCTCAAAAGAATAATGCGAGGCTCTTGGGCTTTGCGCTATTTTTGATGAGTGATCCGACAAGTTCTTCTAACTCATCTTTTTTTCACCTAGCAAATTATCATTTCTAAAACCATTTTTTCTTCTTAAAAAACACGATCATGCTAATGACGATTATGAAACTTATACTGAGAAAGATGGGTATGGCATTGGGGTCTTTCATGCCTGGAAAATGTGTGAAGTTCATACCATAAAAACCAGTCATGAAATTTAAAGGGATGAAAAGCGCTGTGAAAACGGTTAAAACGGCCATAATATGGTTGAGTTTATTACCCGTGATGAGCATATTAATTTCATAAATGTTATTAACCATTTCTCGATACAAACCCACGAGATCGTTGACATGATTGACGTGATCGCTGACATCTGAGAGATAGACTTTTACTTCGCTTGAAATCCAATCAGATTCTTCACTTTGCAGTTCAACCATAATATCCTTAAACGGAATAACGGATGCTCGGATCAGCAACAGTTGTTTTCTAAGTTTAAAGAGACGATTCATATAACCCTTTGAAGCTTCAACTGTCAACTGCTCATGCTCATCCACTTCATCGCCTATAGAAGCGAGTATTTCCAATTGATTATCCACAAGTGCATCCAATAAGACGTAGTATAAATAATCAGCACTATGAGTTCTTATCTTCCCAACATTTTCCTTCAAGCGACGTCGTACATCATCAAATACATCCCCTGCGTTTTCTTGGAAGGTAATGACGATGTTTTTTAAAAGCAGAATTGACAGATGCTCATGTAACACTTCATCAGAGTCTTTATCTGGTTTACCAACTTTAGGGTCGGCGCGATAGATCATTTTAAAAATAGAAAACAAGTAATTATCAGTAAATTCAACTTTGCTACGTTGTGATACATGTACAATATCTTCAAGAACCAGTAGTGACAAGCCGAATATTTCTCCAAGTTTTATGATGGTTTCGACCACGTTAAGTCCAATAATATTAATCCAGATTGTATTTGACGTGTCCATCATCTCCATAATTTCGGATTCAAAATCCGCATCGCCATATGTTTCAAATTTGATGGATTTTTGGTTATATGAAAAAACTTCAATGATTGTATTGTCATTATTGAAATCGCCAGTGTAGACCACTGATTCTGGTGGTTGGTTTAGTTTAGTTCGTTTCATTTTGTATCCTCGACTTATTAATTTAATCGACAATCTGTCGCTAATCTTATTATAACCTAAATTCCACGGCAATTAGTTAACTTGATTCAACAAGTTGGTGGATCCGCTTCGCAAGATAAAATGATCATAAAAAAGTACCCCATTATGTTGGGGTACATGCAATCTAAACTCTGGGGGGAGAGCTATCTTACTATTAGATTGTATCAGACATTAAGATCCCTTACAATCATATGGCACTTTACAATGATGAAAAACGTAACACATGGTATTGTAAAGCCAATTACCTCAATGATGTAAGAGAACTGATTTCTCATATCAAACGATGGTTAAATAAACAATGTTCTGAACGCATAATCCACGTATCGTTACTTATTAAACTTCATAATCAAACGGATCAAAGCATCTTCAAAAGAAACATGAAAACGGATCGTTGAGCTGCTCAATTGTGAATAAATCATAATATAAGTGTATAAATTAGATAACACACCTTATAACTTCAATTTGCGGATAAAACAATACGTTTTACTGATTCATTCTTTCTTTAACAACAATTCTTCAAACTTCTCTTTCTCGATTGGTTTACTATAATAGAATCCTTGTAGTAAATCACATTTCTTATCACTCAAAAATTCGACTTCCTCAATAGTTTCAACCCCTTCGGCTACCGTTCTTAATCCAATCGTTTCAGCCATTGACAGAATCGCCGTCGTAATTCTTCTTTGATTGTCATTCTTATCAATATTCGAAATGAACGAACGATCAATTTTTAGAACATCGACCGGAAAGTTGGCTAAGTATGATAACGAAGAGTACCCTGTTCCAAAATCATCAATTGCTAGGGTAAAACCATTTTCTCTTAATCTTCGAAACACACTGATCGTAAGTTCAGTATTTTCCATTGCACTACTTTCAGTAATCTCGAATACAACTTGAGCATGATCGATTCCATATCTATGTGACAGTTTGAGAATTTCATCAACAAGATTTCTCTCAGTAATTTGCTTTGAGGAAAGATTAATCGAATATTTGATGGTCGGTAGTTTTCGGTCTTTAAAATCCTTAATCAACATAAATATGCTTTCAATGACCCAGTAACCTAAAGGGACAATCAAACCGGAAAGCTCCGCATAAGGAATAAACTCACCGGGACCTAATATGCCAAATCTATCATGTTTCCATCGCACAAGGGCTTCCGCACCTTTAATAATCCCTGTCCTATTTTCGACTTGAATTTGATAGTAGACTCGCATTTCATTATTCAATAATGCATATTTAAGCTCATGTCCAAGTTTAATCCACTTCGTCGCTTTTTCATTCATGGTTGGGGAGAAAAACTTTATTGTGTTTTTACCTGAATCTTTAGCTACCTGAAGCGCAATTTCCGCGTTTTGCATTAATGCATCATAGTCCTGACCATCATCCGGATATAAGCTTATACCATAGGATGCTGTGATACTAACTTGCTTATCATTTATAAAATAGGGATTACTAATCAAATCATTTATACGCTTTACGATATTTATCAAAGTATCAACATTTGGAATATCAGTGAAAAGCAAAATAAACAAATCGCTACTTAACCGAAAAACATTATCTTTATCTCTTAATTTGCTCGAAATTCGTTTTCCAATCTCAATAAGCAATTGATCTCCAAAACTATAGCCATAGGACATATTGATGTAGGAGAACCGATCAATATTCAGTGCCACAAAATAGTGTTTCATATCTTGGTTTATCTGACGTTCGGAAACATCTAAAATAAGTTTTCTCAAATGCGCCTGATTTGGTAAGCCTGTCAAATTATCGTAAAAGCTACTCCGGTTCAATGCAGCTAGAAAATTCTCCTTTTCAGACAAGTCCGTACAAAGTGCTAAAAAAGCTTTTTTATTTCCTGAATCGTCTTCAATCGCATATATGTTCAACCACTGGAGAAAAACCACACCATTTTTTTTACGGTTCCAAATCTCTCCTTCCCAATATCCAAAGTTAATAATCTCATTCCAAAAATTTTCATAGAACTCTCGATCTTGATGATCGGATTTGAGAATCCTCATATTCGCACCAATAAGTTCTTTTTCGTCATGTCCAGAAATTCTACAAGCTGAAAGATTTACCCACCTGATGCAACCAGACAAATCTGTTACATATACTGCTTGCGAAACATGATCAATGATTGATAGCAAAATATCTACTGTTCCATTTTTTGATTTTGATACTGTTGCTTTTGAAAAATTATGAGCCTTCGCCTTAAATTTTAGCTTGTTTTCAAGGTTTTCATTATTATTAATTGAGTTATTTCTATCTTGTTTGGACATCGTTTTCCCTTCCCCCCCGATACTATATTGAATCGAGTAAACATTAAACGAGTCTTATGATAATTAATATCTTCGAATTAAATAATCAAGTTCAATTATATGATGTTCTATTTTTGTATTTATGTCAATGTCAAAGACCTCAATTCTTGTTCATTCACCCTATAAAAAGACTGATTCTTCTGAATGCCTTGTTTTAGCAACTAACATCTTCTATGACAACGTTTATCAATCAAACCAGCAATCAGAAATAATGAGAGATCGAGAAATTCAAATCTTACTGAGACGTAATTCGTTATTTGTTTCTATTAATCTAATATGAAAACGTTAAATATGCGTTTTTTTCAATATTGAAATCCCCGTAAAAACCGTAATTTCCGGATTATTCAAAATTTACGAAACCGATTTCAAAAAACTAACGGATTTCGAGGACTAATTACTTAAAAGCCATTGCTCTTTTAAAAATGGCACTATATAATCAAATTATAGTAGCAATTATCAAACAAAATGAGAGAGGGCCAATCATCATGAAACCATCCGATTTATTTTTTGGAAGTGCATCGTTAAACGGTGAAAATAAAGAAATTTCACTTGAAACGGTGTCCATCAACGAGGAATCATTCTTCAAGATTGAAAACTACAATCACATGAATCCGTTCTTTATGACCGTCGTCAGTGACGTTGATCATTGGATGTTTATATCAAGTACCGGCGGACTGACTTGTGGACGTAAGAATGCGGATAGCGCATTATTCCCGTATTACACGGATGACAAAATTCATGACAGCTTTGAAACCACAGGATCCCATACAACAATCATCGTCTTGAGGGACGAAAAAAATTTTTTATGGAAACCGTTTTCGTCTCACAACAGCAATGTATATAAGATCACTCGAAACCTATATAAAAACACGATTGGCAATAAAATCATGTTTGAAGAAATCAACCATGATCTAGGAGTTGCTTTTACCTATAGCTGGAAAAACAGTGATGTGTTTGGGTTCATCAAAGAATCAAAATTGAGAAATTTATCTGAAACTGAAGTCAATGTTAAGGTCTTGGATGGCATTCGCAACATCCTGCCCTACGGTGTCAACACCAACTTACAACAATCTCTAAGTACGCTTCTTGACGGGTATAAACGTTGTGAGTTAGTAGACGGTGGTTTAGGAATATTCAATCTGAGTTCAATCTTAACGGATAGAGCTGAACCCAGCGAATCATTGAAAGCAACGATCGTTTGGTCGAAGGGACTGGACCATCCAAAATATCTCTTATCAGAACAACAAGTCGAAGCATTCGCTTTGAATCATGAAGTCGAAACAGAAGTTGATGTTAAGGGCCGACGCGGATCTTACTACATCGTAGACTCACTTCAACTGAAGGACCGCGAATCCAAAGCTTGGATCACGGTTGCGGAACTTAATAAAAGTGCGGTGGATGTTGCGAAGCGCATGAAGGAGTTAAGCGAAAATTCATCCTTGATTGAGGATGTAAATACGGATGTATCTAAGGGAGATTTCAATCTTAGAAAACTTGTGTTTAATGCCGATGGAATGCAATGCACGGCAAACGAAAAAACAAGTAATCGACATTTTTCCAATACGTTATATAACATCATGCGTGGCGGTGTATACGCGGATGGCTATAACATTGAAAGAGATGATTTTAAAGGCTTTGTCCAGGTTTGGAATAAAGATATTTATACACAGCAATTAGGATTTCTTGCTAAGTTACCTCCAACCATCAACTATAATGAATTGCTTTTGTTAGTTGAAGATTTACATAACAAAGATTTCGAGCGACTTGTATTAGAGTACTTACCGCTAACCTTCAGCAGACGTCATGGCGATCCAAGTCGTCCTTGGAATCGGTTCAGTATTGAAGTCGTAAAAGATGATGGAAGTAAGAAACTGAACTTTGAAGGAAACTGGCGTGATATTTTTCAAAACTGGGAAGCATTATCGATGTCCTATCCGGCATTTACCGAAAGTATCATTGCTAAGTTTGTCAATGCATCGACCGCCGATGGCTATAACCCCTATCGCATTACAAAACACGGACTTGATTGGGAAGCCTTAAACCCCGATGAACCATGGTCAAATATCGGATATTGGGGAGACCATCAAATCATTTATCTTCTCAAACTTATGGAAATATCCAAAGCCTACAATCCTCAGAAATTACAAGATTATCTGCACAAAGACATCTTTGTATATGCCAATGTTCCGTATAGAATTAAGGGATTTGACGCTTTGGTTGAAGATCCTAGAAATAGTATTGTGTATGATTATGCGGTTGAAAAACAAATTCACACAAAAGCCGCAAACGTGGGGGCGGATGGTAAGTTAGTTTACAAAAATGATCAAATCTACAAGGTGAATCTGTTAGAGAAACTATTGGTAACGCTGCTTGCCAAACTTTCTAATTACGTTCCTGAGGGTGGAATATGGATGAACACCCAGCGTCCGGAGTGGAATGATGCGAATAATGCATTGGTTGGAAATGGTTTATCGATGGTTACGTTGTACTATTTACATCGCTTCCAAACCTTTATGAAACAGTTAGTTAATGAAGTCGAACTGGATTCCGTTGATGTATCATTTGAAGTGCTAAAAATGTTTGGTGATACCGCCACCGTGCTGAAGGACAGTAAGCACTATCTTGGTTCACCCATCTCCGATGAAGTCCGTTTTGAAATCATGAAATCCTTAGGTACGATTGGTGAAAACTATCGTAATGCCATCTATGTACTTGGCTTTAGCGGCGAGAAATCAAAAATAGCGATCTCTGACTTAAAAGAGTTCATCGATGTGACCATGTTGCACTTGAAGGATTCCATTAAAAAGAACCGTCGCGAAGATGGTCTTTATCACTCCTATAACCTCATTCGATTTGAAGAAGAGGGTTGTAGTATTTCTCATCTCTATGAAATGTTGGAAGGTCAAGTTTCGGTGTTAAGTTCAAAAGCACTGGATGCTCAAGAAAGTATCGCAGTACTACAAGCGCTCAGAAACAGTCCTGTATATCGAGAAGATCAAGATAGCTATATGCTATATCCAAATCGTGAACTTCCTAGATTCTTACAGAAGAATGTAATCCCTGAAGATCTAGTGATGTCTTCCGTAGTCTTAAAAGAAGAACTCAAAAACAATCGTAATCAATTTATTGATAAAGATGTATTTGGAAAGTATCATTTCAACGGTCGCTTCAGAAATGGGTATGACATTGAAGCAGCGCTTAAGAACACCAAAGAATATAACGATGAAGACATTAAACACGTAAAAGAGCTGTTCTCAGACCTGTTTAATCACCATGCTTTTACAGGACGTTCAGGTACGTTCTATAAGTACGAAGGCTTAGGTTCGATCTATTGGCATATGGTATCTAAGTTAGTGTTGGCTACTCAAGAAAACTTTGAGGATGTCTATGCTTTAAAAGGGCTGAACGAAGATGCCATCGCTTTGCTAAATAAATTTCGAGCATCAAAAGCCGGTATTGGCGTAGAAAAACCACCGGAAGTTTACGGTGCATTCCCCACCGATGCATATTCCCATACACCATCATTTGCTGGTGTGCAGCAACCCGGATTGACAGGTCAAGTTAAAGAAGACTTTATTTCACGCTTTAAAGAGTTGGGTGTGAAGGTACAGGATGGACTTGTCCATTTTGATCCGGTATTACTCGAAAAATCTGAATTCTTAGGTGAGAAGCAAGCATGGACATTGCCATCTGAAACCCTTTGGTTAGACAAGGATTCATTAGGATTTACTTTCTGTACTGTACCCATTATCTATACGTTATCAGACCATAAGAAAATCGTTGTCTTCTTCAACGATGGAAGTGAAAGAAGCTTTGAGGAAGCATTAGATCTTGAAACAAGTCATAGCATGTTTAATCGGGATGGTAAAATTGACAGAATTGAAGTAACTATCGTTGGCAGTCAGTTGAGATAAACGCAAAAGAAGGAGCATTTACCCCTTGAGGTGAATGCTCCTTTTATCATGCATATACAAATCATTGACCTTACTTAATTTTTAGCAGTTTCGCATTGATGGCTACGATAATCGTACTCATCGACATAAATACGGCACCCACCGCCGGACTGATTACAATTCCCTGATAATAAAGGACGCCGGCAGCCAATGGCATGGCAATAATGTTATAACCGGTTGCCCACACCAGATTTTGAATCATCTTCGAATATGTGACTTTCGAAAGTTTAATCAGATTAACAACATCGTTAGGGTCGCTTCTAACTAATATTACATCCGCAGTCTCAATGGCCACATCCGTTCCTGCGCCAATCGCAATACCCAAATCTGCTCGCGCAAGTGCCGGAGCATCATTGACACCATCGCCCGTCATCGCGACTTTATGACCTTTTTTAATTAACTCATCAATCTTCTCAGATTTTTGTTGAGGTAAAACCTCGGATATGACCATGTCAATATTGAGCTTCTTACCCACAAAATCAGCCACGTTATGATTATCCCCGGTTAACATCACGGTTTTGATATTCATAGACTTTAATGTATCTACAGCTGTCTTCGCGCTTTCGCGAACGATGTCCGAAAGTGCGATATAACCGAGTAGTTTTTCATCTTCCAAAACAAAGACCACCGTCTTACCTTCATGAGCCAATGACTCATAGTCTTCTTGGTCAAACGGTATATCCTGACTTCTCATATAGCCTGGACTGACGATCATGACCTTTTTATTATCAATAACCGCTTCTAAACCTTTTCCAGGCAGGTTTTGATAATCACTCACATCTTTCGACGTCAATTCTCTCTTCTTGCCTTCTTTAACAATTCCTTTGGCAATCGGATGTTCCGAATTTAACTCAATTGAATACGCCAAAGTTAACAGTCTATCTTCCTCAACATCAATCGTACGAATCTCCGTAATGCCAAATTCACCTTCTGTCAGTGTGCCAGTTTTATCAAAAACAACCAAATCGATATTTCTTGCACTTTCGAAAGCCATTCTGTCACGAATTAATAATCCTCTTTTCGCTCCGATGCTCGTCGAAATTGCGGTGACCAACGGTGTTGCCAAACCCAAGGCATGCGGACATGCAATAATGATTACAGTAACTGATCGTTCAATAGCGAAACCTATTTCTGCGCCAAGACTTAACCAAACGATAAACGTTAATGTACCCGCGGATACAGCCAAGTAAAACAGCCACTTCGCCGCAACATCCGCAAGTCGTTGCGTTTTAGACTTGGACAGCTGAGCTTCTTTAACCAATCGCACAACCTGAGATAAAAATGTTTCATCGCCGGTTTTACTGACCTTAAACTTCAAAATACCATCACCGTTGATAGATCCACCGATGACCTCATCCTCATTTTCCTTCGCCACCGGAACCGACTCACCGGTAATCATTGACTCATTTACTTCCGATTTTCCATCGAAAACAATTCCGTCAATCGGTATTTTCTCACCGGGTTTAACCAGAATATGATCACCTTTTTTTAACTCACTCACCAAAACTTCAATCGTTTTTCCATCCTCTTGAATCCGATGAGCTTCTTCGGGCATAAGCTTTAACAACTCGTTCAACGCATTGCTAGCTCCCATAATGGACTTCATTTCAATCCAATGGCCCAACAACATAATGACGATCAGCGTTGCCAATTCCCAAAAGAAGTCATTACCAATTTTAAGAAACACGGCCGCCGTACTATATATGTACGCCGTCGTAATCGCAAAAGCAATTAACGTCATCATGGCCGGTTCTTTTTTCTTCAACTCATCCCAAGATCCGGTTAAAAACGGTTTTCCGCCATATATATAAAGGACTGTGGATAGCAGAAACAAAATCAGAGAGTCTCCGCTGAAACGCCAGTCGACATTTAAAAACATTTGAATCATCGGTGAGAGCATTAAAATGGGAACCATGATAAAAAGCGAAACGAAAAACCGCTTCTTGAAGTCCTCGACCATCATTGCATGATGATCGTGTTGATCATGTTTCATTTCTTTATCTTGATGTTTATCGTGCTGACCTTCACCTTGTGAATGCTTACCATGCATTTCTTTTTCATTATGAACTTCATGTTGATCATCTTTATTATTATTCATAAACACACACCTCATTTCTACTCTTTACAGTTTTTTTTGCAAAGGATGTATACTATGGGTAGTCTATAAAACCTAAGACAGTTGCATCGTCGTTTCACACGTGTCATTTATTTCAAAGGTTGAGAGTTGTTTTGTAGCTACAAAACCTTTATAAGTTATGGTCATTTCAATGTTTCTACCACTTGGCAACCACAAACCAGCAAATCCTTTGGGAGATGTAACAATATCTTGATCCAAAATTATTTCATCTGTGTCTGAATCTGTGATTAGTACTCGAAGGGTCTCATTTTGTAATTCCCCCGTACAAGTAACCAAACTGTGAGTTGCGCATGGATGGGTTTGATTAATAAATGGCGCAACCGATAAATAAAACAAATCAGTCGGAAGATCCAATTCAACGGCATCGTTCTCATCGCTCAAAAGTAATTGTGTTGATGTGACTGATGCATTGAATCCCAAAGGTTCATCAGTTTTCTGTTCAAGATAATTAATAATCTCCACAACACTCAAACTTTGAAGCTCATAACGATTTAGAAATGCTTCTGACTTTTTTTGATTTGCAGTTAAAAGCGAATAACCTATGAATGCTACTATAATAATCATTGATAATAAAAGTATATTTTTTTTCATATATGTGTTTCCTTCCTCGTATTTCTGTTATCGAGCAACTGCTTCATAACCCAAATCTTCAATTGCCTTTACCAAATCTGCTACCGTAATATCTTCCTCATCATACATAATCTTCGCAGATTTGTTTTGAAAGTCATAATCAAATCTGAAAATACCGAGTAATCTCAATTTTGATTCAATGCGGTTTATGCAACCGATACACGTAGTTCTTCCTATTTTAATCGTTGTTTCCATAAAACCCTTCTTTCTTACATACCCCTAGGGGGTATATGGTTATCATACCACTAAAATCGTGATAATTTCAAGCCATATGGCTTAAGAGATGGAAACAATCCGGTATTGTTGTATTTTCTTACACATCAAAGAGTTAATAGAAAAGCCTCCCGAAATAACGGGAGGCACTTTTTAATATACAACTCACTAATTTCCCTCACATTGATGGCTTATGAAACATTCAAGTTGTCAATCCAATCCAACATCAGGAAACGTAGCAAAATTGTGTCTGATCCACTAAGAATATCTTCTGGATTTCTTAACTTAAACTAAATTACGTTAAGTAACCAAAGGACTAAAAGTATGACCAAAATTGTACCTACGATGCCTAAACCTCTCATAGTATTTTCTCCTTACTGTTAATAACCTTAACCAGTATTCGTGCTTTTAACTAACTAAACTACTTTCTTGCCTTGAAGCAAGTTAACAATTACCAATACTAATGCTACCACTAACAAAATATGAATCAGCGGTCCGCCAATAGCAGAGACTAAACCGAGAAGCCATAAAACCAACAGAACGACTACGATTGTCCATAACATATAAATCATCCTTCCTTTTTCATATCTTTAACAAGCGAACTTGTTAAGACCATGATTGTTTTGTTATTTGTTTCCGTCTTTAAAATCATTTTTATCGTAGAAATTACGATCTAAATCAATTTCTTTTTCATCTAATACATTCTTATCATAATCTATGTCTTTGTCTCCTGAAATATTGTTATCAAATTCTGTGCCTTTTTGATCCAAAACATCCGTGCCATGATAAGTGTTCTTATCACCTGAAATATTGTTATCATAGTCAGAACCTTTATCACCTAAAATACTATTGCCAAAATCTGTAGTCTTGTCTCCTGAGATATTATTGTCAAATTCTGTACCTTTGTCTTCTACGAAACCTTTATCATAATCTTTATTTAAGTCTGTTCTTGTGTCAATACCAGCACCCATATCACCAACGATATTTTTGTCATACACAGTACCCATATCACCAGAAATATTGTTGTCATGATCGGTTCCGAAGTCTGCTCGGTTTGTGTCAATACTAGCACCCATGTCACCTACGATATTCTTGTCATACACAGTGCCCATATCACCAGAAATATTGTTGTCGTGATCGGTTCTATCGCGATTCAGTAAATCTCTATCACGATTAGGAATTCGATCATCTTTATTGTTGTCTACAAATTCGTCAAAGACACCCTGGTCCTTATCGCTAATATCATCTTTAAATTCATTAGCTGCTCCTGTAACATCCGATTTAGTTGATTGGAACTTTCCTTCCAACTCCAACTCTTCATTACCGGTCGCTTTTCCAACGGCTTCCTTAACTTCCCCAACAATCTTGTCCTTCGTGTTCATAAATTTGTCTTTAAAATCAGTCATAACAAAAACCTCCAATTTCTACAAACAGTGATTAGTGTTTGTAATAGTCTTTCGACTCACAACTATGATTATTAAGGTAAAGAGAAATTCTAAGTATACTCTCTAACTACTCTAATTATACTCTCATCTTCTTGGTAATACCCTATTTATACTCTGAAATTACGCATTTTTTGACGATTAATACGACTATTTTCAAGACAATACACAAATTATGTGTTATTTATGTGATATTATGTGAATTATTTATGCAATTATGGCTTTTTCCCATTTTTACTTTTTTTACTGAAAATACACTTAAAATTCAATTCACCCGATTAGTGATAACAAACTAAATAGAAAAATTACAAAAGATCATAGTCTTTTATACCATATCTCAGTTCAGTTGTAATTGACTCAGGTAAGTCATATAATTGAATTATAAGGAGGATACATAATATGGTTGATTTTAAGAAATTTTTTAAAGGTGTAGCTGAGAAAGCGAAAGACATATCGGAAGATGTTGTCGATAAAGCCAAGGATGTCTCCGAAGACGTTGTTGAAAAAGGTAAAGAATTCGCTGTAAAAGGCAAAGAAGTTGCAGGAGATGTTTTTGAGAAAGCCAAAGATGTCTCGGAAGACGTCGTCGAAAAAGGTAAAGAATTTGCTGTAAAAGCAAAAGAAAGCACAGAGGACTTCGTCGAAAAAGGTAAGGATTATTTTGATAAAGACAAAAACGAAGCCCAAGCAAAAGTTGTGGAAGATAAAGAACACATCGAGCAAGCAAAAATCGATGTTGAAGACATCATAGATGAGGATAAATAAATCATAATCTAACCAAAAAAGCCAATACTTCTCAGTGTTGGCTTTTCATTATCAAAACAATCAACATCAATTGAACATATACTTGTTCTAAATCGAATTCTTAATAAACTTCCTTCGGCGATTCGCAAAGAAAAGCAAAACCAAAATCATGATCACAATAATTAATTGTAACAAAGTTTTACCCCCGCCATCCGACAAGTACTGATTTAAAAAAATCAAAACCAAAAGAAGTAACACCGGTATCTTTAAACGGCTCTCCATCTTTCTCACCAGTTGATTAGAATCTTCGCTCAAACGTTGAAAATCTCTTTTTTCCGACATATGTAAAAGATAGCAATTAAAAATGATGAAAACGATGGAAATCACAAACAGTAAGAGTGCCAACGGATAGTCGAACCATAGCTGCCACCCTTCAATTGGATAATAAAGCTTCGCATCGAACATCATATTAGATGCAAACACTGCCCCAAACATTCCCATCACAATAAATACGATATTCAAAGAGTACTTCTGAAAGATAATAGTGTTCCCCTTTTTCATTGTAATGATATCCCCTTGATCTCACTTAGATTGTACCATAACGGTTTTATTTGCATAGCGGTTCAAAATGCAAAAATCAGCTACAAAGAACCCTTGCGGCGATCGCGTCGGTCAAATCAAAGGTCATCGTTTGAGGAAGTGTTATAATGGTATCAACACAT
Organism: Erysipelotrichaceae bacterium; assembly: GCA_030694975.1. Lineage (GTDB taxonomy): Bacteria > Bacillota_I > Bacilli_A > Erysipelotrichales > Erysipelotrichaceae > UBA2227. Next base: position 160,934 of record JAUYTU010000010.1, read on the forward strand.
AAAGAGGTACAAAAATGATACAAGAATTCAAACACACAACCACCAAATCTTTTGAAATCACGATCACCGATTTAAAGGAAGCGTTGATGCAAGCCAAATTCGGCACACTATGCCAGATTAACATGCATGAGAAATTCAAGGATAAAGGCATTGATTTCGATGGTAAGATCACGATCCTCGAAATCTGTAATCCTTTTGAAGCTTTCGCAGCTATCAACATTCATCCCCAAGCCATTTATTTTCTTCCATGTAAATTCATCGTAAAAGAAAATGACGGTGTCGGAGTGATTGAAATGGTCAAACCTTCCAGTCTGATGGATCTACTTGAAGAACCGAAATTAATCGAATTGGCCATTAGAGTCGAAACCGCCCTCATCAACGCTGCATTAACAGTATAACGATTTTAACTGCTTAAACGCAGTTTTTTTGTCAGTCATCATCATAAACTAGTAACCTATGAAGGTCCGATTGATTAATTTTTTGAATTTGATAAATTTAATTCGGTGATAAATATGAACCTTTTGGAACGACTGCTTATCTTATTGGATGCAAACATGAATCAACCGGTCAGTTACGGTTGGTTTCACTGGCTCTTTCTGATACTTACGATAATAACCCTTATGATTGTATTTTTTCGTTGTCGAAACTTAGACAACCGACAGATCAAACGGATTTTACTGACATATGCCATCATCACGTTAAGTCTGGAAGTTTATAAACAGATAAACTTCTCCTTTAACTATGATGCGGTTTCTACATGGTGGTCTTATCAGTGGTACGCCTTTCCCTTTCAGTTCTGCTCGACTCCGATGTACATCGCATTGATTGGAGCGCTGACAAAAAATAAAACGATCGAAAAAGCTTGCTATGCATTCTTAGCAACCTTTGGCCTAACTGCCGGACTAGCTGTCATGCTGTATCCAGCCACGGTATTTGTGGATACCATTGGCATTAACTTTCAAACCATGATCCATCACAGCACCATGATCATTATCGGATTTTTGCTTATAGCCAACCAAAAAGTTATACACGACCGTAAGACTCTGATCTTAGCTTTCAATGTATTCATAATATGCGTAGCCATTGCGATTTCCATCGATGTCTCGACCTATTTCATCGGGATTAATAACGGATTGGAAATGTTTTTCATCAGCCCCTATCACGACTCATCCCTTCCAATTTTCAATATCATCTACCAGCAAGTACCCTATTTACTCTTCCTAATCATCTACATCGCCACATTTGCACTGGGCTCCTACATGCTCTTCCGCATCTTTCACCTTCCTTTAAAAACATCAAAATCCCTTCATTCAAAAACAACAAAATCCACTCTTTCTCACAACCCTTGATATGATATAATAAATGAAATGTCAGGCAACAATCTGTCAAAGGAGGCCCATGCAAGACTATTTCATCGCTATCATTCTTGGGTACTTATTGGGAAATTTCCAAACATCGTATATCTTAGGGAAAATAATTAAAAAAGTTGATATCCGCACCCTCGGCAGAGGCAATGCCGGAGCTTCCAACACCGTCGAATCATTTGGATGGAAATTCGGCATCGTCGTCGCATTTCTGGATGCCTTCAAAGGACTGCTGGCCGTTTTGCTCGTTCGCTATTTCTTTAATGTAACATTGGATGCACAAGGCGCACCTTTACTCTACATAGCCGGATACAGTGCGATTTTAGGACATATCTTCCCCTTCTTTATGAATTTTAAAGGTGGTAAAGGAACTGCAACCTTGGTCGGCATGATGGTTGGTCTGAACCCTTGGTTTGGACTTAGCGGCATCGTGGTGATTGTTGCCATAACCTTTATGACCGATTATGTGGCTATTGGTACGGTCGGACTGCTCGCATGGATGATTGCCGGAACGATTTTCTTTGACATCGGTCAGACACCCCTTTTATTAACCTTTGGCGGAGCACTGCTCAGCATCTACCTGCACTTGCCAAATTTCAGACGAATTAAGAATAACGATGAAGGCCGCTTAACTCGCGTACTCAAAAGAAAAAATGTCGATTGACATTTTTTTAACGCTTGGTCCCCCACAAACTGTATCCGACCGGTAGTTTTCCTTCAAAATGCTTCAGATACATCAGACCGCGCTCATCTTTGGTATCGCCCCCCATGCCCTCATCACACCGATCAAATTCCACAAACTTGGTGATGAAAATATTCGCGTCAGCCAACGCATTGATAATATCACTGACCTTATGACTGCGAAAGTGATTGATAGCTTCCTTGGCCTCCGTTGCATAACCGCCAATGGTCGAATGCACTTCCAATTCAGCATTGAAATATGGATACTTCACATTTAAAATCCCCTCTTTGATCAGATCCTCATCAAAGATCAGATAATAGGGATGTCCGTCATGAACAAACAATTTCCCATCTGAATTTAAGAATTTATAAATATTTCTTGCCCATTTCGGCAAGTCAAACAACCACCCCAACACCCCATCAAAGGTAATGATTAAATCAAATGAGTCATCCAAAACCTCATCGAGTGTATGCACATCACTGCAAATAAAGTCGATACTCACTTCATTTTCCTTCGCTAATTCTCTTGCGAATTTGATATTGTCCGGCACAAAGTCCACAGCTGTGACTTGTGCTCCCAACTTCGCCAGCAAAATCGAATCTGCCCCGGTATTGCATTGAAGATGTAAAACTTTGAGTCCGTTTAAATCGTACAACTGATGCTCGACCTGCGGATTAAGTTTTTTAGTTCCACTCTTCAAGTCCTTATTGAACTTCTCAAAATGTTCTTTCGACAACTTACCCCATGCTATTCGATTAATTTCTGTTTCATTCATAGCTATCACCTCTATAATATTATATCTTATATTGATTTTAACTTGATTAAGAATTTAGCAAGTGATAATGTTTATATGTACAAGGAGACGTAAACATGCGAATTAAATCCGAAGTCGACCTCTGGTTTCAATTGCTCGTTGGTACAACCATCATATTCATGATCGCTTCAAGTCTTTTAATACCCCTTAATGAACGATGGATAATGTTCATTGTTACGATTCCAATGACCGTGTTTATGTTATGGCTGCTCTTAAGCACATGGTATGAATTACGTGATGACCACCTCTACTGTGTTAGTGGACCCTTCCGAGAAAAAATCTATTATGATAAAATAAAAGAGGTAAAGCTGACAGAAAATATGCTATCATCCATGGCTCTTTCACGCAAGCGAATCGAGATTCGCCAACACAAAAAGAACTACTTTATGGGAACCACCATGATATCACCGACCAACCGCGAAGAATTCTACGTTGAGCTTAGGCGAAGATGTAAAAACTTGCAAAAATGACCCAGTGGGTCATTTTTTTTACTTATATTCATTATAATTGCTTATTTCGTAGTCTGGAATCAATAGTTTGATAAATGAATTCATTCGCTCTCCCATGACTTTGACAAGAGAGATCGCATCTTCCTTCGATACTGACTGAATTAAAACTAACTGTTTTAGATCTTCTTTAAAATGATCCGGTATCAAACCCATCCGTTCCAATGCTTCCGTTAGTCGTTTTTCACCCGGATGAAACATTCGGTTCGCCGCAAACAGGACATCAAACATTAAAGCAATGAACTCCGTTGTTCGATGTTGTACGGATATCGTATCCTGACGCCTGATAGCTTTCATCAACTGAAAAGAAAGGGATGGCATCTGATTGTAAATCAGCGAAGCATTGCCCAAAATGATTTTCTTACGCAAATCATCCGGATAGATCTGAGCAATATTGCGAAACCACTCAATATCCGACTGCTTATCCACCAATATTTTCGAACGAAGTAAATTATAAATCATACACGTGGAGTAGCCATAGGATACCTCCTTGCGGATAAACGTCTTCTCATACTGTTCCTTAATAAAAGAGTGTGGCCGATAGATGATCTCCATTTCAAAACCATCCAACAAGATTCCGTCATCTTCCTCTTCCCAAAAATCATTCGCAAACTCAACATACTTGAAATAATCTTGCAAAATCTCTTTTCTTTGTTGAAGAGGGATGGGTTGGTCACAATATACATAAAGATCGAAGTCCGACTGTCGATCCGAAATACCAGTAGCTCGAGATCCACCCAATATCATTAACCGCACCTGACTGAGCTGACTTAACTTGTCAACGATTTCATTGAACATACTCTACCTCTACCTAGGAATGTTCGCATCATTGGTATAACCACGCGATTCCCAATAACCTTTATAATCCTTATCTTCTGATAACTCAATTTTCGTAACCCAGCGAGCCCATTTATATCCCAGTTTTTCTTCCGCAACCACAATAAAGGGATAGCCCATCTCCGGAGGCAAAACAATCTCATTGGCCTTATAAGCAAGTATCAATTGCTTCTCCTTTACCACCGACCAAGGCAACGACGTTGTATAGCCATCCGCCGCATGAAAAATCACGGTCACCGCCTCACTGCGAGGATTCGCACGTTCAATAAGTTCCACCAGCGATACACCTTCCCAAAGAATCGTTGCATCCCAACCCTCAACGCAAAACAATGTAATCAACCGTTTAAATGTTGCCATTTCTAACACTTGATCATAATTCATACTGACTTCATTATTCACCAAACCGGTAACTCTCAACGTATATGTACTTATATCAACCTTTTGAACTCCCTTGATTGAATTGTCTCGCGGACCCACCGCCGGACTTAGCAGTTTACCCTGATATTCCTGAACTTCACCGGCCCGAAACCGCGCCAAAGATGCTGAACTGTGAGTGTCTGGGTCACTGTCAATGATGTTAGAACATGCGGATGTAAATAGGACAATAAGTATGGATGTTAGGATGAGTTTTTTCATAGGAACCCTCCGCTCTGATATCATTATATCAATAAAGATTCATCGATTATATAAAAACCGATGCCATGCATCGGTTAATCAAACCACAAGACCAATTCTTTTTGTACATTATCATCACTGTCCGAAGCATGAATTAGATTGCGCAACATCCGGTTTTCCGCTCTGGCCTGTGCCATGGTATCATTCCCATACATTCCACGAATCGTATCCGGGCGGGCAGTCGCAGGATCGGTCGTTCCAATTAAGTCACGCACCCAAGCCACAACATCACTCTGAGCATGTTCAATTTCAACAACATGGACAACTTCATCCACAAACTCACGCAACACCGCCTGTTTAAAGTCCTCACTACCAATCCGCTCAATGACTTCCTGATAGTGATTCAAAATTTTCTCTTCATCGACTTTTACGGAATCTTCTCGAACGATATGAAAATCCAACTCATTGAAGTAATTCAGAATATCATCCATCAAACCCCGCTTAAGAGCATCGGGCTTCACAATTATAAACGTTGACTGTTTCATATTAACGAACGATTCTCGTTCCGCTTAAACCGGAAATGGCATCTTTCGCTCTTTCCAAAGCCGCAATGATCGCCGTTCCTTCGGGATTGTTTTCAATAAAATCAATCGCAGCCTGAACTTTCGGAAGCATACTTCCCGGCGCAAAATGATTTTCCTCAATATATTGGTTTGCTTCTGCCACAGTTATGACATCCAACGCCTTTTGATTTGACTTATTGTAATTAATCATGACCCGGTCAACCGCCGTCAGAATAAATAAATAATCCGCATGCAAGATCTCCGCGATTTTCGCTGATGCAAAATCTTTATCGATGACCGCCTCAACACCACGGTAGCCATGTCCCATTTTGACGACCGGAATACCGCCGCCGCCAACCGTAATCACAATCACACCGTCATCGACTAATGCTTTAACCACATTTTTCTCAACGACATCCACCGGTTTTGGACTTGCAACTACCCGACGATAGCCACGCCCGGAATCCTCAACCATGATATATCCTTTGGTCTTTTCCATTTCATTGGCTTCTTCAAGCGAATGAAAACCACCGATCGGTTTGGTCGGATGGTGAAAACCCGGATCATTTTCATCGACAACGACCTGCGTGACAACGGTCACAACTTCCTTGGTAATGCCACGTGAATTCATTTCTTCACGAATAGCATTTTGCAAGTGATAGCCGATGTATCCCTGGCTCATCGCTCCACACTCCGCAAAAGGCATGATCGGCGTATTGGCCTTTTGGTTCGACACTTCCATCGCCAGATTGATCATACCGACCTGAGGGCCGTTTCCATGTGCAATGACCAACTGATGACCTTCCTCAACCAGATCAACCAACGGCTTTGCGGTGTTTTTAACTAAAGCCAACTGCTCTTGCGGTGAATTTCCTAAGGCATTGCCGCCCAAAGCGATAACTATTTTCATATGGTTCCTCACAACTTTCTATTAAGCGCTTTCATTTTCTCATGATGCACTAAAATCAACAATGTTCACAGCATATAAAAAAACATGGTGTTTATTATGCAAAATGCACATATTTTGCTTGATCAGATCACTTCTGCTTTTTATTTTTGTAATCTTCGCACAAGAAAAGGACCTTTCGGTCCCATTCGTTCTACAAATAGGAAAAGTGGCTATACGTTCAGGATTAATTCTTTCTTAAGTTCAACCGTTACAACTCCGTCTTTAATAACAAACAGACGGGACGGTATGTCGATGATAGCATCTTGATAACGCATGGTGTCCAATAAAACCAATGAAGCTCTCGCACCTTCAAACACACCATAATTCTCAATTTTCAAAGCCTTCGCCGGATTGGTTGTAATCATCGGTAGAACAGTCGGTAAATCATCAGAACCGCCCAAATGAGCAACCGGAATGGCTAACATAGCTACTTGCATTAAGTCCCCATTGCCATATGGCGTAAAGGGATTGCGAATATTGTTGGAAGCCAGACACACATTCACTCCGGCATTACGAAGTTTGCGAATCGGCGTAACTGCACGACGAACATTAAATTCGTCATTACGTCCGCCCAAATGCAAATCAGTCATCGGCAGTGCCATAACATTGATCTGTGCTTGTGCCATCAACTTAAGAATCGGTGCTAACTCAGCATCCGGCATCGCCGCAATGCTGGTCATGTGACCGACAGAAACGCGACCCTGATAATCTTCTTTAATGGTTTTTTCGCACAAATACGTAATCGACTGCCCAGCATACTCATCCTTGAAATCCTGATGGAAATCGATATCCTTATCATATTTCTTAGCTAATTCGAAAACGTAGTCGATGTGAACATTGGCGTCGGTATCGTTGTAAGGAATCGCACCAACCACATCGGCACCCATCTCCATCGCCCGAACCATCAGCTCATCCGTCCCCGGCGATTTAAAAATACCTTCTTGCGGAAATGCGACTACTTGAATGTCAATGAATTTCTTATATTTTTCTTTTAAAGACATAATCACTTCAAATCCACCAAAACCACCAATCGGATCAAATTCCGAATGCGTTCTCAGATAGGTCGTACCATTTTTAATGAGCATTCGCAATGCTTGAGTCGCACGACTGTAAATATCTTCTTTGGTAAAGGTCGGCTTAAGTTTCCCGGTAACTTCAATCGCTTCTTTAAGAGTACCCGACTTGTTGGGCATCCGATCAGCAATCAACGCTTTGTCGAGATGCAAATGAGACTCCACCAGACCCGGGATCAAAACTCTTCCCTGACCGTCAATTACACGTTTGGCAACCATTCCTAAATCTGTGCCGATTGCCTTAATAAACTCATCTTTTATGGCTACATCAAAGACTTGATTCGACTCGTCAATTATGACATTTTTAATAATCAAATCCATGCTTCAGCCTCCTTTCGATTAAAATACGAATGATATTATTAATAACAGGGCAAGCGAGCCCAAGATCCACTTGGTATTCCCTTTAACAACTTGTAAAATGGGGATTTGGAATCCGGAGGATTGAGCTTGCATCGTAATGTTGACAAAGCTCATCTGACTTCCCAAACCTACGCCCATAGCGATAAAGCCAATGGAAATTAGTGGTAAGCCCAAAGCAATTGCAACCGGTAAGACCAAGGTTAAGATCGTACCTACATAAGCACCGGCCGGAACACCGATGGCAAAGCCAGCCAATACAGCTACCGGAACCACAAATGCTTCCGGAGCTAATTGTGCTACACTAACAATAGCACTAAACGCACCGGTTTCACCGATAATATTAATAAATCCTAAGAAGATACCGACTTGGAATAAACGGGTCAAAATGTAGGTAGAACCGTCTATGACCGCATCCGCCGATTGTTTTAAAGTAAACTTTGTGCAAAGTGCAATTAACCCGATGGTGATAAACATGTACATCAACGGACCAAGAATCGGCATGCCGACTGCTTTGTTAATGTACGGTCCAAGCAATACAGCTAATAATAAGAAAATGGCCGGAACGGTGTTTAACCAAAGTTCTTTGGTTGATTTACTCTTAATTTCTTCGGTCTCTTCACTTTGGAACAAAGCTTTGCGACGCTTCGCACCGATAAAACCGATGACAACAGCAATTGCAACAAACACTAACCAATACGGCCGCATTGCTGTTACATATTCGTTAACCGGAATACCTGTCAACTGGGAGATAACACCGGATTCAAGCGAAGCCGGGGATGTTGTAAAGGATACCGCAGCCGCCAAACTGATGGCCGCAATTAATTCAGGTATTGCCCCGACAGCCGCAAATGCCAACGGTGCCAAGACCATGGCCGAACCGCCACCGATACCGGACATATAGGTTGCGGCAGCCATCAAGATTACGATAAAGGCCGCAAAGTATTCAACTTTGCCATTGATTGCCCGACGCACCAAGGCAAGTGCCGACGTGTAACCGCCGGATTTAAACACCGCCGTAGCAATAGCGGAGTTGATGATTGGAACCGTGATCGATAGCATCGCAGGAATCGCGGCTAAGAATATGGAGTTCGCTTTTGCTAATCCGATTCCACCAATGATCATCGCCAATACACCACCGATTAAACCGGCGATCAGCATATTGACCTTTCTGAATAATAAAACCAAGATAAGAACAATCGGCAATACAGTTAAAACCGCATAAAAGCCGGTGGGTACCGGTTTAGGAGCCTCTTGTGCAAATACCGGAGAGTTAACAAGTACAAAAACCATCAATGCAGGAAACAATGCCATTGCTTTTAGGAATACTTTTTTCATTTCCTTCTCCTTTCAAGAATGTTCGATCCGCGATCGAAATAAGAACGTGCATTCGTGCAAACAGAAAACAAAATTCGTTATTATCTTGCAGCAGGCAAAACGCACGAGCCCTAGTTAAGCAATTACATTTTCTCACATGAAAAAGCAAGCAACAATGGTTATTCCATATGAAAAAACGGCAAAACTATAGGCAAATTGCACAAATTCATTGTATTTTGAGATATAAAAGAAAAAGACCTTTCGGTCTTAGTAAATCACATTCACTTCTTCAGTTTCAATTCTTGAGGAGGGCTGATAGGAACGATAAATCAAAAACAGGAATGCCATGTGTACAACCGCAATAAATGCTGACAAAATACTGATTAATACCGTTGGTAATAGCGGTATAAATGCAAAGAACCCCAGGATTCCACCCACGATACCTTCCGCAATGGCAAGAAGCAATCCAATCCCAAACAATGTCCAGAAACTGCGCTTGGCAATTGCAAATGATTTTTTCAGTGCGGCCATAACCCCTAAGTCATCCAATACCATTGCCGTAAACCAAAATGAGAGGAATAAGCTAATGGCTATCGCAATTACAGACAGCAGAATAAATCCTAGGATAACCACGATAACGCCCGATTCGCTCATGGTGGTCAACAAGCTGATCAAGGCTACGACATATAAAATAATGGCAATTACAGCAACCAAACCAAACAAGATGCCTCCCAGAAAGTATCTGAAGTATTTCCCAATGTTTGAACTGAGAGCCAAAGCGAAATCATTAATCGATACACTTCCCCTGTTTAGACCAAGCTTCACCAAACCAGCCGTCATCGGTATGGCCATGAAATTAAGAATCATGGCAATTGACCCGCTACTGGCTGAATTGCCGACTCCTGCAGTTCTTAATGCTTCAATGAATACTTCCGGATTGTCTAAAAAATAACCAGGGTACTGTTGAAAGTCTCTAAGAATCGCATCAACATCCGCAGTTGTCGGTGTCGACCCCATGACAAGTATTGCCGGAACCAATGCAACTATAAAAAACGGAATCAGAATAAGGTAGTTTTTAGTCACAAACTTAAACGCATCTTCAAAATATTTCATGATTATCCCCTTGTCTTTTTGCCCAAAGACAAGATCCCCTTTCGATATCTTAAGTCTATCAAAAACACCGTAGATTCTCAAGGGAAATCCAATGTAGTTGTAACGCAAGCAAACGTCCCAATGATTGATTTATGTATTGTTATCATCATTTATCGATGATATACTTTATTAAGTGTTTTAAAGGTAGGTGAAAGAAATGCCTGGAGTGTTGCAGTTGAGTGTCTATAGTGTGTTTATACTGATATTCATCCTGGTGAACTTACGACGTGAATACCATATGTTGGATATTAAAGTAAAAATCTTTACATATATGATCTATACCGTTTTATTGTGTATTATGATGGACATATTGTTTAACAGTCTGGAAGGGACTTTCTATTTCTATAGTCGCTTCGTTTTAGTCTATGGCAATGCCATTCAATATGCCCTCACATGTCTGATCGTGTTTCTTTGGTATTTGTACAATGAGCAATACATATTTAAAGATCTTTCACACTTTAAAAAGTGGCTGCCCTTTACGTCAATCCCATTGATGATCAACATGTCTTTGTCCTTGTTAAGCCCTTGGTTTGGCTTCTTCTATACGATTACACCCGATAATATTTATGTGCGTGGCGATTTATATTATATCGCAACCATGACAACTTATTTTTATGCTATTTTTACGGTTTTGATCATTCATGTGTATCGCAATAAAATGCGTAAATCCGATTATGCGCCACTCATGTTCTTTATTCTCCCACCTGCATTTGCCGGAATTTTTCAGACCTTGAATTTTGGTATACTGCTCATCGGACCCGCCTTTACTTTTTCATTTTTAGTCGCCTTTGTATACATTCAATCAAAAAACATGGAGTTAGACTTTCTGACCGGATTGTATTCGCGCAAGGAACTCGAATACTATGTTGATGTTCTGAATAAACGAAAAAACTCGAGAAAGCAGTATGGCGGATTGATGATTGACATTGATAATTTCAAAAGTATCAATGACGTCTACGGCCACGATGCTGGCGATCGAGTTTTGCGAGAAGTGTCCGATGCGTTTCAAAAGTGTTTCAGAAACACTGATTTTGTCGCCCGAATCGGAGGAGATGAGTTTGTGGCCATTTGTGAGATTCAATCGTATTCCGATTTAGAAGTCATTGTTAAGCGAGCTCGAAATCAAGTGGACATGATCAATACGTTTGACCGTTTTCCGTTTCTGATCAGTTTGAGCATCGGCTACGATAGTTGGGATCTTAAAAACGTGGAAAAAGATGAGTTCATGATTCACATTGATAAAAAGATGTATTTTGAGAAAGATACTAAAAGACTAGTCAGAGGGTAGAAAAAAGGTGCGGTTGTCCGCGCCTTTTGTTATGCCTTGATCGCTTTAATGAACCACAGATTCTTCTGATAACCTGCGACATACTCTTCGAATTTCGCTACGACAACAAAGTCATTGGCTTTGTCTGCTTCATTGCGAATTTCAGTTGCCAAATCCATCATCAGTTTAAAGTCGCCTTCAACAATATCCAATACTTCCTTAACTGCGAAGTCTTTGGCTGCTAATTCCTTAACAGTAGCATTCTTCACGAAATCTTCCAGTTTTACCAATGGATATTCCCCGCGCATTTTTAACATCTCAGCTACTTCATCATATTGTTCAAAGAAGGTGTCATAAGCGGATTCGGTAAATTCGTGAATCTGTACGAATTCTTTACCAACTACATTCCAATGCAAGTTATGAAACTTTGCGTTAAGCACTGCCAGATTCGATAAGTAAACATTTAGTTTTTTCATATATTTATCTCCTTATTGATAACTAATACTGTTAAATAATAACATAGGATTTTTGCTTTGCCTACCTTAATGACTGAGTTTTTTGTGGTAAACTTTCTGTAAATATCCCTGTTTTTTCAAATCAAACAACATGTGTTTGACAAAGGCATCCTTACCATCCATATAATCGAGAATTTGTTCTGGAAACTCTTCAGCGAGACGCATTTTCAATAAACCATACTCATCTCTTACGTTGGGATGATCACCCAAGTATGTCTTTAATGATAAGTGACGAAGCAATTCCAGTGAGTTCTTTTGACAACAATACAAATGATAGACCATGAAATCATCGTCAAATAAGCGCTTGAATACTTCTCTTCCTTCAATGCCCTGATTGCCTCGATGAGCGTAGCCGACACTTTCAAGAAGTGTTTTCACAGAATCAAAATCAGCTTGATCTTCCACGACAAGGTCAATATCTAAAATAGGTTTGGCTGAGCACCCACGGACAGAGGTTGAACCGATATGTTCGATGGCGATCACTTTATCTTTCAATATACCAAAAAGATAACTTTTTACTCGCTCAAACTCACTCACCCAAATCGGATCATAACTGACACAAGTCACTAAACCTTTAAGCTTGCTATCCATCTTAAATACACCTGTTCTAACTTACCTTCAACTTAATTATACACCCCTTGGGCTGTAAGAGTAGATAATCGCTCTTTACATTTTTACATTAATTCAGAAATATTTACATTTGCTATGTACAAATCTTACATTTTACGTTATATTATAAAAAACGAAGAAAAGGATAGGTATCTTTGAGTTATCCGATGCAGCGAGTTGGGAGCGGTGAAAGGCCAACACGGAACCTGAATGATGTAACCCCTTGGAGTTGCTTTTTCGAAATTTCAGTAGAAAAAGCCGGCACGGACCGTTACCTCCGAAAGGTTTGTATGAACCGGATAGAGTGACCTTAACAGGTAATTTGGGTGGTACCGCGGAGCAACAGCCTTCGTCCCTTGCAGGATGAGGCTGTTTTTTTAATGGAGGTATCCCCTATGTGTGGATTTATGTTTGCCCAAGGCACCATCGATGCGACGAAATTTCTAAAAGGATTTAATACCATCTCTCATCGCGGACCCGATCAAAGCCGTATCCTGACTGAAGACTTCGGCACTTTCGGGTTTCACCGTTTGTCCATTATGGATGTATCGGAAAACGGCATGCAACCCTTTGTGACACCCGATTACATTTTGATGTGCAACGGTGAAATCTATAATGAGCAACAACTCAAGAAAACTTTTTATAATTATCCGTTTATCTCGCGATCCGATTGCGAAACCATACTTCCACTCTATAACAAGTTTGGCCGTTATATGTGTAAATATCTCGATGCTGAGTTTGCTTTTGTACTTTATGACCGAAATAAACAAATGACCCTGGCGGCCAGAGATCCGATTGGGATTCGACCGATGTTCTACGGTGAAATTAAGGGAAGCGAAAAATTGGCATTTGCTTCCGAAGCCAAATCACTCATTCCTCTGTGTGATAACATCAAGCCTTTCCCAATCGGAACCTTATATTATGGCGGCGAGTGGATCAAATACAGTGACATCACCGAAACTACGGAGATACTACATGACATGGACGATATTCTGACACGCATCAACATCGGATTAACCGAAGCCGTCAAGAAACGGATGATGTCCGATGTGCCGATTGGCTATCTGCTATCCGGCGGACTTGACTCCTCCTTGGTATGTGCACTGGCCGCCAAATACGCCGAATCGCCGATCACGACCTTTGCGATTGGCATGAAAAGCGATGCTATTGATTTGAAATATGCCCGCATGGTCGCAAAGAAGATCAACAGCCGCCACTACGAAGCCATTATGACCGTTGAAGATGTCATAGCCGCGCTTCCTTATGTTATTTACCACTTAGAATCCTACGATATCACCACGGTTCGAGCGTCCATTGGTATGTACTTACTGTGCAAATACATTAACCAACACAGTGAAGTCAAAGTACTTCTGACCGGTGAAATCAGTGATGAGCTCTTTGGTTATAAATATACCGACTTTGCGCCAAGCGCTGAATCATTTATGGAAGAAAGTAAGAAACGCATGCGAGAACTGTTTATGTACGATGTTTTACGCGCCGACCGCTGCATTGCGGCTTGGTCCTTGGAAGCGCGCGTACCGTTTGGTGATATAGCGTTTGTTAAAGATGTTATGGCAATCGATGGGAAACTGAAAATGAACACCTCCGGAAAAGGCAAGTTTCTCTTAAGAAAAGCCTTTGAAGACGAAAATCTTTTACCACTTGAAATCTTGTGGCGCGAAAAAGCCGCATTCTCCGATGCTGTTGGGCATTCCATGGTCGATGAACTTAAGAAAGCTGCTGATCGAATGTACACAGATGGAGATTTGAAGAATGCCAAAGATAAATATCCTCACTGCACCCCCTTTACCAAAGAAGCGCTGTGGTATCGCGATATCTTTGAAAAATTCTATCCCGACAAGGCTGATTGGATCTCAGCCTATTGGATGCCCAATCCGAAGTGGGAAGGATGCAATGTCAGCGATCCTTCAGCCAGAGTTTTGAACAATTATGGCGACAGCGGTAAGTAAGATGATCAAAATCGTACCCTTGCGCCAAGCGCATTACCTTGCGGTAAGTGAAATATATCAAAAAGGCATTGACTCAAAAATCGCAACTTTCACAACGAATGTGCCGGATTATCCGACCTTCAATCATCATTACATTAAAGAAGCCCGATGGGTAGCGATGATCGATAGCGATGTCATCGGCTGGGCAGCTCTATCCCCCACGTCCACTCGCCATATCTACCGTGGCGTGGCTGAGGTCAGTATTTATTTTGATCCCCTCCATCAACATAAAGGTTATGGAAAACTGTTAATGGACCATGTGATTAGAGAAAGTGAGACATTAGGCATTTGGACACTGGTAGCCGGTGTCATCAGTAACAATGTATCCAGTGTGAAATTTCATTTGGATTGTGGTTTTCGTATCGTTGGAATCCGTGAGCGTATCGGACAGATGGATACCGGTGAATGGATGGATGTAACCTGGATGGAAAAGCGCAGTAAGACCACCGGTTTATAGTCTTATAAGTGATTTAGCTTAATTCATTGACAATCAAAATATTCTATGTTAATCTTGATAAAACTAAATAAAGCTGTGTTAAAAGAGGCCGCGATGCGTCATTAATCCGAAAGGTTGAGGGACAATCGCCGAAGCACATATGTGCTGGGCTTATGTTGAAGAAACATAAGACTGTTCCCGTTTGGTTGCCCAATCGAATCGGAATGCGCTTTTTCCACGGAAGGGCGAAGGTAAAGCTATATAAGCCATGAGCCTTTTGCTCATGGCTTTTGTTTTATAGAAACCGAGGGACCTGTGATGACACATCTTCACTTTGTAAATTCTCACAACGGACAGCTGATGATCGGAAATTTCACCGCAAGTGAGTTGGCGAATCGCTTTGGTACACCTCTTTATGTTATGGATGAAAAGTATATCCGCAATCAAACTCGCATGTTCAAAGCGTCCTTCATTCATCCGACCCTCTTGTCCGAAGTGATATATGCTTCCAAAGCATTTTTGACAATTGCCATGTGCAAACTCATCCAAGAGGAAGGTCTGAGCCTGGATGTTGTTTCCGGAGGCGAACTGTATACCGCTTATTGTGCGAAGTTCGATATGAACCGCGTTTATTTCCATGGAAATAATAAATCTGAAGAAGAACTGCGAATGGCGATTGTATATGGCGTTTCAACCATTGTTTTGGATAACGAAAGCGAACTGGAACTGCTGTTGCCTTTACTGACTTCTGCTCAGAAAGTTCTGTTACGAGTCAATCCCGGCATCGAAGCTCATACGCATGAGTATATCGCCACCACCAAAAACGATTCAAAGTTTGGGTTGAGCACAGCCGATCCGGCAACGCTTGCATTGATTGAACGACTTATACGTGAACCTCTTATTGATTTTTTGGGTTTGCATGCTCACATCGGTTCACAGATCTTTGAATCTGAGTCATTTTTCAAAGAAGCTAAAACATTGCTCAACTACATAAGTGAACACAAGTTGGTTGTCCGCGAACTGAATTTAGGTGGCGGATTTGGGGTTGCTTATACACGAAAAGACCAACCTTTATCTCTTCCTGAATTTCTGCGTTCATTGCTTGAACACATTTCACAAACCCTTTCGTCACTTGGGTTATCCCCGATGAAAATCATGATTGAACCCGGACGTTCAATCGTAGCCAATTCCGGAACAACCCTGTACACAATCGGCAGCACGAAAACGACGATCAATCAGAAAAACTACGTGTTTGTGGATGGTTCTATGGCCGATCACATCCGTACCGTCCTGTATGGAGCGCAGTACACGGCTTTGCTTGCCAATCGGATGAGTGATGTTTGCGATACCCAATACACCGTCACCGGCAAGGCCTGTGAGTCTGGCGATATCATTATCAAAGAAACCTATTTGCCTCCATGTACGAAGGGCGATATCCTTGCGGTATTTTCGACCGGAGCATACCATTATACTATGTCATCCAATTACAACCGTTTACCTCGTCCGGCCGTCATTTTCGTCAATGACGATCAAGTGCGCGTCGTTGTCAAACGTGAGACATATCAGGATCTCATCAGAAATGATATCGGAGCGTAAAATGAATCCCATTGTTATGAAATTTGGCGGTTCTTCCGTCGAGAATATTGAAAAAATGCAAGCCATTGCTCAGAGGATCGTATTAAAGAAGAATGAAGGTTTTGACATCGTCGTCGTGGTATCCGCCATGGGCAAAACGACCAATCAACTGCTAGAACTAGCCAGTCAGGCATCGACCAACCCATCCAAACGGGAAATCGATTTGCTCATCAGTACCGGCGAACAAGTATCCATTTCACTTCTGTCTATGATCCTGAACGAACACAGCCAAACAGCCATCGGTCTTACCGGATTTCAAGCCGGAATTAAAACCAGTGGGTTACATACAAAAAACAAGATTGAAGACATTGAAATCGATAAGGTTGAGAAACATCTTCGCGATGGCAAAATCGTGGTTGTGGCCGGGTTTCAGGGGTTGAACCAAGAGGGCGATATTACGACTCTGGGTCGGGGTGGTTCGGATACCTCAGCCGTTGCCTTAGCTGCTAAACTGAAGTGCCGTGTTGAAATTTATACCGATGTTGAGGGAATATACGGGGTAGACCCCCGATTATATCCCAATGCTAAGAAAATCGATGTCATCAGTTATGAGGAAATGAAGGAAATGGCCTTTCTGGGAGCTAAAGTCATGGAACCGCGCTCCATTGAAATCGGACATCGTTTCAACATTGAAATCCTCGTCGCTTCGGCTCATCAAAACACCCCTGGAACCTTAATCAAGGAGGCTGATCCACGTATGGAAACAAAAAGCATTACCGGTTTATCCGTTAGCGAGCGAGTCATTCTTGTCTCAATCAACCACCTGCCCAGCCAATCAAGGCATACAGCAGACTTATTTATTAAGCTCGCCCAAAATGAGATCAATATCGATATGATATCTCAAACGCATACTCCGGATGGCTTTGTTAACTTGGCCTTTACCGCATCTGCGGAAGATACTCATCTGATCAACGAAGTACTGGCTGAAATCCAACAGAAATATGCGGATGTCATCGTTTCTACTGACACCCAAATCGTCAAAGTTTCGGTGGTCGGTATGGGAATGCGCACGCAATCCGGCGTCGCCGCCACCCTGTTTGAATTGTTTGCGTCCAACGACATCGACTATAAACTGATTACAACTTCTGAAATCAGTATATCCTACACGATTGACAGTTCACTAAAGGAAAAAGCGGTCCATCTGATCGCCTCGGCATTCAATTTATGATTAAATTCGAGAAATATCAAGGTACCGGCAATGACTTCATTCTGATTCAACCGCAATCGGTTGATTTACGAGTTCTTGCCCAACAACTGTGCGATCGCCACTTCGGCATCGGTGCGGATGGAATCATGATTCCCTATCCCAGCGAAGTCGCGGATATTAAAATGGAATATTTGAACAGTGATGGATCCCCTGCTCCGATGTGTGGCAATGGGTTGCGCTGTTTTGTGCGATACTGCATCAACCACGGAATTCTTCAAAAAGGTCCCATCACTGTCGAAACACTCGCCGGAATTATTGATGTTGATGCGCAACATGAATTAATCTCGTTGAATCTTGGACAGCCCTTGCTGGATTTAGAAAATGAATATGTCATCGATCACGATGAAGTCATTATTGATGGAATAGCATTGCACACCCTGTTTCTGGGAACGTTGCACGCCGTCGTTATCGTCGATGAATCACTGGATATTCGACCTTTAGGCGAGAAGTTATCCTACCATCCCCGATTCCCACAGGCCATTAATGTCAACTTTGTTGAAGTTATTGACCGAAAGACCATTAATGTAACGACGCATGAGCGAGGTGCCGGATGGACCTTATCTTGTGGGACCGGCAGTGCGGCTAGCGCTTATATAACCAATTTACTCGATTTAACGGAAGATGAAGTAACCGTACTTGTTCCCGGCGGTGAGTTGTCTGTCCAATGCCACGATGATGTCATTCTTAGTGGACCTGCTATTAAGATTGCTTCGGGGCTATATGAAGGAGAAGTTCAATGAAAAACATTGCGATTGTCGGGGCGACCGGCATGGTCGGACAAACGTTTGTTGCTCTGTTAGAGGAATATGATTTCCCTCTTAACCGTATTTATTTCTTTGCCTCCGCAAAATCCGCGGGTAAAAAGATCCTTTTTCGCAATAGTTCCTATCTGGTAGAAGAACTCAATGAACAAAGCTTCGATCGACCCATCGATATCGCCCTGTTCTCTGCCGGTGCCAGTGTGAGTAAGATATTCGCTCCAATCGCCGCAGCCAAAGGCATTACCGTGATTGACAATAGCAGTATGTGGCGAATGGACACACAGGTACCGCTGGTTGTTCCGGAAGTGAATCCTCAGGATGTGCAGTTTTCTTCCGGTATTATCGCCAATCCCAACTGTTCGACCATTCAATCGGTCATTCCACTCCATGCCCTAAAGTCCTTGGGACTGAAGCGAGTGATCTACACCACCTTTCAAGCCGTATCCGGATCGGGATATAAAGGTGTTAATGACCTGAAATTAAACCTGGATGGACAAGATGGGACATTCTATCCCAAGCCCATCTTGCATAATGCATTGGCCCGCATCGACACGATGCTTGAGGATGGGTATACCAAAGAGGAAGTCAAAATGGTGGATGAAACCCGCAAGATTCTACATCTGCCCGATCTTGCGGTGACTGCGACTTGTGTTCGCATTCCCGTGTTCAACGGGCATAGTGTATCCGTCAATGTCGAACTTGAAGAACCGTTTGAGATGTCTGAAATTATTGCGTTGTTACGATCACAAGCCGGAATCAAAGTATTTGAGACTGAGATACCCACACCCATGGACGCCAGCGGTCAGGACTTGGTTTACGTCGGTCGGATTCGCCGCGATTACAGTGTCCCCAACGGAGTGAATCTTTGGGTCGTAGCCGATAATATTCGTAAAGGCGCAGCCGCCAATGCCATTCAAATCGCATCCCTATTAATGGAGGAAAACACATGAAATTATTTCAGGGCTCAGGAGTAGCCATCGTAACACCGTTTAAAGATGATCAGATCAATCTTGAAGAATTCGCAACCTTAATTAACTGGCACATTGAGCATAAAACCGATGCGATCATCGTTATCGGAACAACCGGAGAATCTCCGGTATTATCCTTGGATGAAAAGAAACTTTTGATTAGAAGTGCTGTTGAATTTGCCAATGGTCGTATTCCGATCATCGCCAATACCGGCACCAACAGTACCGCGCAATCCATCGAACTGTCCCTCTTTGCGCAAAGTGTTGGCGTGGATGGACTTCTTTTAGTATCTCCTTATTACAATAAGCCGACGCAACGCGGATTGATCGCCCATTTCAGCGCCATTGCAAACGCGGTTGATTTACCGATTATTTTATACAATGTTCCATCTCGTTGCGGGGTTAACATTCAAGCAGAAACGGTCGTTGAATTATCGAAAATAGCGAATATCATCGGTATCAAGGAAGCCAGTGGCAATCTTGAGCAAATCCGCGAGATTATCAATGGCACAGATGAAGAGTTTGCGGTTTACTCCGGCAATGATGATCAGATTTTTGACGTATTAGCTCTGGGTGGCGATGGCGTTATCTCAGTGAGTGCGAATTTGATCCCTCATACAATATCTGAGTTATGCGCTCTATATCTTTTGGGAAAAGTTACGGAAGCTGCGGCTTTGTCCGATCATTTATCCCTTTTGCATAAGGTGTTATTTATTGAAAGCAATCCGGTTCCCGTTAAAGCTGCGATGAATGTCTGCGGCCATGATGTCGGACACACCCGTCTGCCTTTGGTTGATTTAGAGGATGAACATCGAGTCGTTTTGATGGAAGCGCTGAATCATTATCACTTGTTGGGTGATCTTCTATGAAACTGCTGATTTGTGGAGTGATGGGAAAGATGGGACAGCTGCTCGTCCATCAGGCATTAGCGAATCTACAGATGACTTTAATGGGTGGTGTTGATTCAAGGGGAAGAAAAATGCAGGGTTGTGATATATTTCAAACCTTTGACGATGCTCCATTAGCAGATGTCATTATTGATTTCTCCTATCCGGATCAGCTTGACTCCTTACTCACGTACGCACTGGATCATCATGTTCCTTTGGTACTGGCAACCACCGGATATACCCCTCAACAGGAGCAAGCCATTATCTCAGCTTCAGAAAAACTTCCGATATTTCGCAGCGCAAACTTCTCGTATGGGGTATTGGTCATGCGCAAACTACTTGCTGTTGCCAGTGAGTTGTTAGGTGAAGGATTTGATATTGAGCTGATTGAAGCCCATCACAATCAGAAAGCGGATGCGCCTAGCGGTACGGCGAAACTGTTGGTTAAGACGATCAATGATGCGTTACCTTCCGTAAGAGATGTGGTATTGAATCATAATCAGGGGAAGCGAAATCCTGACACCATCGGTGTCCATGCCATTCGTGCCGGAGCCATTGCGGGTGATCACACGGTGCTTTTTGCATCGGAATCTGAAAGCATCGAAATCAGTCATCGGGCATTCTCGAAAGAAGTGTTTGCCCAAGGCGCCTTGCGTGCCGCAACATTTATCGCCAATAAGCCAAATGGCTTATATACGATGGATGATTTGATATAAAGGAGAAATATTGAGCTATGGAAAATTTTTTGACCGATCCCTACGCGATCGCTGCTTTTATTAAGAACAGTGTTAAGAAAACACCGGTCAAACTTTATGTGAACGGTGATTTTACTCAGGTTGACTTTGACGGTATGCAGGTGTTTGGCAGTGAACATTCGAAAGTAATTTTCGCTGATATTTCTACGATGGATGAATTTCTGTTAAAACACCCGTTTTTAACGGATATCGTTATGGAAGTCGATCGCCGAAACAGCGCTATACCGCTTTTAGATATTTCTCATATTGAAGCTCGAATTGAGCCGGGAGTGTTGATTCGCGAGCATGTATCAATTGGTAAAAACGCGGTCATCATGATGGGTGCCGTCATTAATATCGGTGCCATCATTGGTGATGGAACGATGATCGATATGAATGCGGTCATCGGGGCTCGGGGAACGATTGGTAAAAACTGTCACATCGGTGCCGGATCTGTGGTTGCCGGTGTATTGGAACCGCCAAGCAAACAACCGGTGATCATTGAGGATAATGTGCTGATCGGAGCCAATGCGGTCATACTTGAAGGGGTTGTGATTGGTAAAAATGCCGTGGTTGCGGCCGGTTCAGTTGTCTTGGAGAATGTTGAAGCAGATATGGTCGTTGCCGGATCACCGGCAAGAGTCATTAAGCGTCGCGATGAAAAAACGGATGCAAAGACCGAGATTCTTGCGGATCTGAGGAAATAGCCATGAAACATTCATTAGAGTGGGTTACTTCGACTCGTCGGTTACTGCACCAAATCCCGGAACTTGGTTTTGATTTATTCAAAACTTCCGAATACGTGCGAAGTATTATGGAATCATTGGGATACTCTGTGGAATCCGTTGCCAGGACGGGTTGGATTGCTTTTAAGCAGGGTGAATTAAATGAGGTTATTGCCTTTCGTGCGGATATGGATGCCCTTCCGGTCAATGAAACAACGAATGTTGAATTTGCCTCCGAGCATCCCGGAAAGATGCATGCCTGCGGACACGACGGTCATATGACGATGTTGTTGGGTTTGGCGAAGCGATTAGCAAAGCAACAGACGAAGTATTCTGTGGTCTTTATTTTCCAACCGGCCGAAGAAGGTCCGGGTGGAGCAAATATCATTGTTAATTCCAAACTGTTCTCATCCTTTAATATCAAAGCGATTTTTGGTATCCACCTTTACCCTGGCCTGCCGGAAGGGATCTTCGGTCTTTGCGAAGGGCCGATGATGGCTAAAAACGGCGAGTTTGATCTGACGATTCGCGGAATCAGTGCTCACGGAGCTCAACCGCACTTAGGAACTGACGCAGTATTGGCTCAAGCATCATTGATCCAAGGATTTCATTCCATTGTCAGTCGCAATCTTAATCCATTGGACAGTGCTGTTATTACCGTTGGAACCATTAAAGGTGGTGAGGCTCGCAACATCATCGCTCAATCGGTTTCCATTAGCGGTACGATTCGGGCATTCGATGAGGATGTGTATGTCATGTTGAAGAACAGAATGAATTCAATGATTGCCGGATGTGAAACTTCTTATGGTGTTACGATCGAATCTTCAATTCGAGACTATTATCCGCCGGTCGTCAATGACCGAAAATTGGTACAATTGGCAAGAACTGTAATCAGCGAAAATGAACAAACAGACATTCAGCCCTTAATGATTTCTGAGGATTTCAGTTTCTATCAACAAGTTGTTCCGGGATGTTTTGTGCTGTTAGGTACCAAAAATGAGGATAAAGGCTATGTATCCCCTTTGCATAGCAGTAATTTCAATTTCGATGAAGCGGTATTGCTTAAAGGGATTGATTTCTTCGAGAATATCCTAAAGAATTTCGGTGCGTAAATCGCACCTTTTTCTTATAACATATCTCATAAATTTATGGTATAGTTTGATTACTGAATGCCGGGGGGTGTGATGTAAGGTTGAACCGTTATCATCGTTTTGTTACGAATAATTATCATTTTAAGCCGGATGAACCGGAATATTGGCAGACGTATCTGATTAACAATATCTTATTGATATTAATTCCGATATTTTTGTTTTTATTTTTCTTTAACATTTTTATCCAACGATGGTTCATTATTATAATTATTGATGTGATTGCCATGCTGATTTCACTGTTCTTAATGTTATTTTTTCATAAAACCAACGATGTTGCGAAAACTTCAAAATTTTCGGTAGCGCTCTATACTTCCCTTATGGTTGCTTATGTTCTTATTTCTGGTCCGAAAGATTATGCCTTTGCTTGGATTCTGGTCTTACCACCCCTATCCTATTTCTTACTTGGACGCAATGCCGGAAGGTTTGTGACCATGTTCTCCTTAATATTTATTTTTGTTGGTATTTTGTTCTTCTCCCTGCCTTGGAAATCCGACACATTCAATCTTGTTTCATTCGTGAATCTCTTGTTCGCAACAATTTGCGTTACGATTCTTATTTCGTTTTCAGAGTTGAGTCGCGCAAAAGCATATGATTTTATTCAACTGAAAAATGAAGAGTTGATGCGTCTGTCTCATACCGATGCACTGACCGGAATCAGTAATCGATTAAAACTGGATGAAGTCATGATGAAGGAGTTAGCACGTGTTCGACGGGGTACGCCTCATTTCAGTATTATCATGGGTGATTTGGATTTATTCAAGCACTTCAATGACAGTTACGGTCATTTGGTTGGTGATCAGATACTGGTTGAGATTGCCTCAACGATCGTACCTATCTGCCGGTTGACAGATACTGTCGGGCGATGGGGCGGCGAAGAATTTTTGGTTATCTGTCCTGAAACATCAACTGAAGGTGCGATGGTGCTAGCCGAGAAGATCCGTAAAGCGGTTGAATCATTGCCTTTGCATCGATACGGTTCGGTAACGATCAGTCTTGGGGTTACCAGAAGCAAAACCGATGATGATATCAATACGATTGTTATGCGTGCAGACAAAGCCCTATATATAGCAAAATCAGATGGGCGTAATCAGGTTCGCTCAATGCAGAGCACATTACATCAACTTTCTTTTGATGAAACTTAAATAAATTCACATGCGTATTGTATGAAAATATGATCTTTACTTGAGAAACCATGATTAATCAAAGGACACATCTTGCGATGTGTCCTTTGTTTATTTATTGATTGATTTTTTGATAAGTTCAATGACTTCTTCCGCTGTACCCAATGTCAGCGCTTTTTCAGCCATGGCTTTCATATCGGAATAACGTAATTCACGAACCATTTTTCGTGCACCGAGGATGGACGATGCGGACATCGAGAATTCATCCAATCCCAGCCCTAACAGAACCGGAACTGCTAATTCTTCTCCAGCCATTTCACCGCACATACCCGCCCACTTACCTTCTTTGTGAGCTCCGTCAATCGTCATTTTAATTAAACGAAGCAGTGATGGATTGTAGGGTTGATACAGATAAGAGACTTTCTCACTCATCCGATCCGCAGCCATCGAATATTGAATTAAATCGTTGGTACCAATACTCATGAAATCAACTTCTTTGGCAAATTGATCAGCCAAGACGGCGGCTGCCGGTATTTCAACCATGATTCCCAATTGATACTTGCCAACTTTTTGACCTTCATAGATCAGATTTTCTTTTTCGTCTTCAATGATGGCTTTTGCATCACGGAACTCCTGAAGAGTCGCAATCATTGGAAACATAATACAAAGATTGCCGTGAACACTTGCTCTTAACAATGCCCGCAACTGCGTGCGGAAGATATCGGTACGATCTAAGCACAGACGAATGGCACGATATCCTAAGAAAGGATTCATTTCCTTAGGTAACGGTAAATAAGACAACTCTTTATCACCGCCGATATCCAATGTACGTACCACAACCGGCTTATTCTTCATGCGTTCAAGAACCGTCTTATAAGCTTCAAACTGCTCGTCTTCGGTTGGCAGTGCGATAGCGTCCATGTATAAGAATTCAGTGCGGTACAGACCGACACCTTCTCCACCATTATTCAACACTCCGATGACATCATTGGGCGTTCCGATATTTCCTACCAATTCGACATGATGACCATCTAGGGTAATGCTGTCTGCATCCTTAAGTACTTTTAAGCTTTGCTTCATTTCCGCAAAGCGATTGGCTTTGTTAGTATAATGTTTGATTTCTTCATCGGTCGGTTTAATGATCACCACACCATCCAATGCATCTAAGATGATTTTATCACCATGATCGCACTTCGATAATAAATCACCGGCACCGACGACGGCAGGTATCTCAAGACTGCGCGCCATAATAGCGGAGTGGGAAGTCCGTCCGCCGATCTCAGTAGCAAAACCTTTTGTAAAAACTTTGTTGAGTTGAGCGGTATCCGAAGGTGTTAAATCGTGAGCTACAATCACAACTTCTTCATCAATTAATGCCAGATTAGGAATCATAACATTGCAAATATGGCATTTGATCCGATAGGTAACATCCTTTATATCCGCAGCTCTTTCTTTAAAATAGGCATCTTCCATCGCTTCAAACATTGAAATAAACATGCCTCCGACTTCATTGACCGCAAACTCGGCATTGACACCTTCGGAGCGAATCAACTCTTCGATCTGACCGATAAACTCTGGATCCTGCGTCACCATTAGATGTGCATCAAAGATCGCTAATTCTTCATCTGTCAAACGTCCGACAGCTTTTTGTTGAATGACTTGAATGTCTTTTTGAGTTTTCTCTAATGCTACCGATAGTTTCTTGACTTCAGTTTCAGCATCTGAATCTTTACGTTCGATATTAAGAACCGGATGTTCTAATTTATACACTTTTGAAACAACTACACCGGATGAAGCTGCAATTCCCTTGTACATAAACGTCCTCCTTATTTCTTTTTCGCTACCAAATTCACTACGTCGCTGATACTTTTGCATCCCAGCAACTCATCATCCGAGAAAGTGACATTGAGTTGTTTTTCCAACTCTAAAAGGACTTCTACCAAGTCCAATGAATCGATCCCAATTTCCTTTAATGTAGAACTTTCGGTCAGTTGACCGGTCTTAATGCCACGATTTTCCAATAGTGTTTTTAGTCTAGAAAAAGTATCCATGTTGTGCACCTCTGTATTATTTTACCATTTTTCGACCATGCAAGCAACGTATAAATGTGTCCATACTTTGATGCTTATGGCGATAAAAAGAGCTTCTTGAATAGTATTCAAGATACCAATTTGGACTTGGTTTTTCCATAAACTCCTTCATGATAATCTTCTTATGCTCTTCGTTAAGTTGCGATAGCGCATGTCTCATCAGTCGATCAAAATCACTGCAACCATAGGCGTGCTCATACATATTATCCGTATTCTCACGAATCGTTTTGGTCTGCCCCCAAAGTACAAACAAGTATGAAAGTAATTGTTTCTTTTGTGCAAAACTGGTCATGATATTCACCTCTAGTGTTATCTATGCTATAACTTTGCATATTCCTTGATGTGAAATATATCTCTTTCAATTTGATGTATTTAGTGATAAAATACTCAGTGTAAATTCAAAAGAAAGAAAGTTGGGATATTTTGGAAGCTCTATATAAAGTTATTCATCTCTTTGTCATTGATTTGACAAAACTATTGATGTTAGCATTGGAATTAACCGGAGCTACGGTTATCATTATCGTTTCCTTTCAGACCCTGAGCAGATTCGCAAGATTAAAGTACCGCCAGACATCCACTGAACTCCGCATTCGTTTGGGACGTGGAATTGCGTTGGGGCTATTGTTCTACTTGGCCGCTGAGGTTTTGCGCTTAATCACCATTCGTGATTATACGGACTTGGCTATCGTCAGTGCAATTATTGTCTTACATGTCATCGTCTCGGTTTTGGTCAGTTGGGAAGTATCTCATAGTTTAAAACATGTTCGGGAAGAACTTGAATACGATCACGATTTAGACAGCAAACTCTAATCGAAGACACAAAAACAGTCCTTGCGGACTGTTTTTATTAGCGTAAGAATATTAACCAGACTATACCAATCATAAAACCGATAACCGCCAACATCGCTGGCATAATGGTAATCATTGCAGCGATAATCATCGCCATCATATCACCTTTTTCGAAATCGGTGTTTTTCAACTTTTCTTCGTAATCACGTATTTCTTCCTTCGTATATTTCGGTGGTTTAGGCCTGGTCAGCGTCTTTGCTCCTTAAGTGGCATGCAACGAAGTGACCGGGTTCAATTTCTTCCCATTTCGGCGTAACCACTTTACATTTATCAAATGCATAGCGGCATCTTGTATGGAATTTGCACCCTTTCGGAGGTTTGATCGGCGAAGGAATATCACCTTCAAGAATGGTTAGTTCTTGTCTGACAACATCGGTACGCGGAATTGCTTCTAAAAGCGCCTCTGTATACGGATGCAACGGATTTTCGAAGATTTGATCGGATGTTGCCAATTCGACCATATTGCCCAAATACATGACTCCGATACGATCGGAAATATATTTCACGACACTTAAGTCATGGGTAATAAACAAGTAAGTCAAATTGTTTTCTTTTTTCAAATCACTCAATAAGTTAATAATTTGTGACTGGATCGAAACGTCCAATGCACTAACAGCTTCATCACATACAATAAACTTCGGATTCAAAGCCAATGCTCGGGCAATCCCGATACGTTGACGCTGACCACCGGAGAACTGATGCGGATAGCGATGAATGAAATACGGAGCTAAACCGCATTGATCCATTACTTTGGTAATATATTCAGTATACTTCTCACTGTTCGAATCCTTGAACACATCATGCGCCAACAATCCTTCCCCAATGATCTGACCGACCGTCAAACGTGGGTTCAGCGAAGAATACGGATCTTGGAAAATAACTTGCATATCACTGCGAAGTTCACGCATCTCTTCTCTTGTTAAGCGAGAGAGGTCGATTCCGTTATCTTCGAAAGCAACAAATTCAGCATAATGCGGTTGATTTTTAGCTTGAGCGTGCAATTCAGCAAGTTTGACGCGAATCGGTTTTTCAAATTCCATCAATTTCGCAAGTTCATCTTTCCAGACGACGACTTTTGCGGACAGTTTTTCATCCAATTCGCCAGCCTCAAGTTTCTTTTTGGCCATACGCAATTTACGATTAATTACTGCAGTTTTTTCTAAATGCTGATGCAGTTCCTGCAACTGATTAGAAACCAGTTTCAGATCTGGGTGAACCAACAATCCCCCCGCAATGCGCAACATATTTAAATACATGTTATTTAGAGACTTCTCACGATTTATGACTTTTTCTTCAGCAGCAGCTTTTTCAACGGAATCAACAATTTTCACTGCCGCAACTTTCGTAGCCTCATGAATCTTCTTTTCGTTTAAATACTTCGGGAACCCATCAGGAATGCTCTTGATGACCTCACCGACATACCTTGGTGCCAACTCGGAGATCGAACGACCGTAGAACAACGTTGATCCATCGGTTTGGTTATATAATTGCAAGATTGTACGTCCCAATGTTGACTTACCGCAACCGGATTCACCGACAAGTCCAAAGGTTTCCCCTTCGAAAATATCCAGTGTAATTCCGTCATTGGCTTTAACAAACAGACGTTCTCGTTGGAAAATGCTTCTTTTCTTTATCGGAAAGTATTGCTTTAAGTTTTGAATTCTAATGAGTACTTTTTTATTCTCCACTGCTACGCACTCCCTTCTTCGGATAGAAGCAACGAATGGCTTGCTTATCACTTATTCTGTAAAGATCAGGTTCCTCGTTTTTGCACTTATCCGTTGCATATTTGCAACGGGGAGCAAATTTACATCCCTTCGGTAAATCAAGCGGATGAGGCACAGCACCTGGAATTACATCCAGTTTTTTGTTTTTATCACTATTTAAACTCGGAATAGATTTTAACAACCCTTCCGTATACGGATGCATATATTCCGTTGACTTGTCCGTAAATACATATTCGACCGGAGCCGTTTCAACGACCTGACCGCAATACATTACGGCGACATCGTCAGCCATTTGATTAATAACACCCAAGTCATGGGTAATGAAGATAATCGACGCCCCAAATTCCGTTTTAAGATCGTTCATCAAGCGCAAAATCTGAGCTTGAATCGTAACGTCCAACGCCGTCGTCGGTTCATCGGCGATTAACAGTTTTGGCTGACAAGCCAAAGCCATAGCAATCATGACCCGTTGATTCATACCACCGGATAATTGGAATGGGTACATATTGACAACTTCTTCCGGATTGGAAATCTTTACCGCAGCCAACATGTCAATTGAACGAAGGTGTGCTTCTTTTTTGTCCAAGCCTTGGTGAAGCATTAATACTTCACTGATTTGCTTGCTTACGGTAAACACCGGATTTAAACTGGTCATCGGTTCTTGGAAAATGATTGAAATATCATTACCACGAATGTGACGCATTTCAGTTTCAGTTGCGGTTGCTAAATCTTTTCCGTCAAACAAAATCTCACCTTGGTAAATCTTCTGGTTCGCTTCAAATAAACGAAGAATACTCATCGCTGTCTGACTTTTACCACTTCCGGATTCACCAACAATTCCCAACGTTCTACCTTCTTCAACTTTTATAGTCACACCATAAACTGCTTTAATCATTCCGCGGCGCGTGTGGAAGTAAGTATGTAAGTTGTTAATTTCTAATAATGCCATTGTAATTACCTCTACTTTTCATTGTTCTTTGGGTCCATAGCATCTCGCAAACCGTCACCGATAATATTCACGGTTAACGCGGCAATCAATACCGCTACGGCAGGAAGAATCCATCTCCACCAATAGAACGTGATGACCGTCGAGTCTTGAGCACCGGTTAACATATTGCCCCATGACGGCGACGGAGGTATAACACCGAATCCTAAAAATGACAAACCAGCTTCGGTCAGCAAGCTGCCGGCATAACCTAAGGTCATACTAACGATAACGACGTTAATGACGTTAGGAAGAATGTGTCTCAATATAATAACGTTTGAGCGGATTCCCAAGGCTCTTGCGGCCAAAACGAAATCCTTCTCACGTTCAGCTAAAATCTGTCCGCGCACCAAACGTGCCAACCCGGTCCACGAGATTACACCCAAGATGACCATGATTAGCAACAGCCGCTCGGTCTGAGATAGAATACCGCCAACAAATGAAGACAATGTTATCGCCATCGGTAAGAATGGGAAAGAGTTGATAACTTCGGTAAAACGCATGAGGATATTATCGATCCATCCACCGTAGAACCCGGAAATCAATCCGACCAACAAACCAATCGTCGTTGAAATCAATACAGCGACAGCACCAACTGTCATTGTAACGCGACCACCATGAATCAAACGCATTAACATATCGCGACCCAAATCATCGGTACCAAGATAATAACCATTTTGACCCCAACCATAGGAATTGCCATCCTCAGCAATAGCATATGTCTGATAATAATTAGCCGCAATAGAAACTACTTTCTTACCAGCCAAATCCTTTGGCAGAGCTAACTGTTTGAATGCGTTACTTCCCCAAGTAAATACTTTTCCGGACGCCGCTAAAGCAATGAAATGTGCACGTCCAGCTGCGACAGAAACGATTTTTTCATTACGAATACCTTCTGGTAAAGTTAACAAACCAAACTCGTTTTCACCCCATACATAAACTTGACCCACGGTATCGACAGCAATCGCTGTTCTGACAGTTACGGCCGCATCGACAATCTGTACATCCTTATTGAGTATCGGAGTAGGGATTCTGTCCAAGGCTGTTTGCCTTTCGCCCATGATTCCGACCGATCCATCATCTAAAATTAACAAAATATTATAAGGTGCTTGTGCTGCCTTAACGATACGTCCTTGAAATCTAATAGGAACTATATCCAATCCGGTCGCAAACGTAGTACCCCAAACATGTATCTTGTTTTTATCTGTCAAAATAGCCGAGTATTGATCTCCAGCAAAAATATCCACGATATTTTCAAGCATGAGCACCGCTTCTATTTCTGCAGGTACGATTGCCTGTTTAAAGTTATTTCTACCCCAACCATAGATCTTTCCTGTTGTAGTCAATGCAATTACATGACGGTCGCCTGAAGCGATCTTCTTGATCTGTAAAGCATTAACTTCCGCTGGAATTTTAGTCGAACCCAATACATCCTGGCCCCAGGCATAGACATTCCCGTCTTTACCCAATCCAATTCCATAGGTAGTTCCATTGGAAATTTGAACTAGTCCAGCTTTTTTAGCTTCATTCGATATATTTGTATATCCTAGTCCCGGCTTTGTATCGCGCATGATTGGATTAGTTTCTAAAATCGTTAAAGGATTCAACGCTGCTCCAAGGAAAACAACTGTAAGCATAATTGAAAAACCAATCAAACCACTGATTGCCAATTTGTTGCGAAAGAAGTTTTTTACAATAACCTTCGATGGGCTCATGATTGCTTCTTCAGCCAACATATCAACCGGTCTCTTCATCTTGCCAAAACTGAACAGAGAGCCGACCAGTCTGCCAAAAGAACTTAATGTACGCAAAAATGCGTTATCTTTTTTATCCATGTATCGACACCCCCTATTTCAATTTAACACGCGGATCAACCAACGCATAGCCAATATCCATAATGATATTTGCTGAAAGCGTCAGAACCGCATAGAACATATTCATGGTTAAAACTACCATGTAATCCCGTTGATTCAGCGCTTGAATCAATACATAGCCAATTCCGTTCCACGCAAATATAGTCTCCGTAATCGCAGCACCGCCAAACAAGCCGACAAGTGATCCAGCGACTAATGTAACGACCGGAATCAAAGCGTTTTTAAATGCATGTGAGTAAATGATGACTTTTTCGCTTAAGCCTTTTGAACGAGCCGTACGAATAAAATCTTTACTTATAATTTCAATCATGGCGTTACGCACGTAACGAATCGTTCCCGCCAAGCTGCCAATTGTCAATGTGATTACCGGCAAAGTCATATATCGAGCCCAGGCTAAGATATCGGTCCAATCACCTTTCAACATAAATGGCATGCCTCCACCCGGCAATAAGCGCAGCGTGATTGCAAACACGTAAATGAAGATTAGTCCGATGAAGAATACCGGCATCGATAAGCCAACCAGAGAGAAGACTTGCCAGAATGAATCGAATAATGAATGACGCTTAACTGCAGAGCGAATGCCTACAGGAATGGAAACTAAAAAAGAGAAGACCAGAACAAAAACATTCAATCGTATTGAATTTACAAGAGGCGTTGCAATAACTTCTGTTACAGGGCGTTGAAAAGCCGTAGAAACACCAAAGTCTCCTTGCATCGTGTTCCACATCCAACGGACGTATTGTTCCGGCAACGACTTATCCAATCCCAATCGGGCTTTAATCGTGTCGTAATAATACTGTCTGAGTTCCTCGGTTTTGACACCTGCAGGAATCATCAGTTTTACAGGATCGCCCGGCATTGCTTTAAAAATTCCAAACAACATGATTGAAATGATAATAATTACTGGAATAAGTGAGAAGAATCGTCTAAGGAAAAATTTTACCATATTTCATAACTCCTTACGCATAGAAAATTAAAGGGATAGAGGACCCCTATCACCTTTAATTTCCTAATTTTCTAGATTTTAATACTTAATCTTAAGATTATTCGCCTTCAACGGTAACGTCTAGGATAGCTCTCGACCATGTGTATAACGGAGTCGTGACTAAGCCTTTAACGCGCATGCTGAATACATCGAAGTACTCGTTAGAGTAAATAGGGATATTCGGTAATAATTCGTTCCAACGGATTTGATAATCTAACCAGAATTCAGCATATCTTTCTTTTTCAGTAGGATCTAAAGCTCTCATCTTTTCTGTCAAGTAGTCAATTTGCGGGTCATTCAATTGGTTAGCATTCTGCCATGTACCCAACCAGTCACTATGATTCGAATAATACGGATCATAAACTGCTGTGAAGTTTGTAGCTAAGTTGAATGTATGGAATTTTCTTTCGCTTGGTTCAAGTTCGTATGCATAGTAGTAATTTGTTAACAATGCATTGAAGTCTTGTTCTTCCCAAGTGAATTTAACGCCGGCTTTGTTCATGCCTTCTGGCCATTTTGTACCGATCAAAACAGTAATTGGGTTTTGAGTTGTACCTAAGTGGTTGATTTGCAGAACTTCACCTTCAGCGGTGTATCTCCAGTAACCATCAGCTGCTTTTGTAGCATCAAACGGAGTTACGCCATCAGCTTCAAATTTATAAATCGTAGCATCCAACAATTCATTTGCTTTTTGTACATTATAAGTATAGTTAATCAGTTTTTCAGCAACTTTTTCTTTTTGAGTTTGATACATCCATTGTGCCAAACCGTATTCGCCGTTAACAGCAGCACCATAACCGCCCAAAATTTCTGTTAAGAAGATATTGCGGTCAATTAAGTATGCCAATGCTTGACGGACTTCAACGTATTGGGTAGGACCGAAGTCTGTATGGTAAGCGATCAAACCATAACCGTTACGCAAGTAAGATGTTACGTCAGCGGTTGTAGCTGCTTTAGCTTTTTCGATCTTGTTACCTTGTACAACACCGGATACTAAGTCGATGTCGCCAGAGATAACGAGGTCAACGTCTGTGTTTTGGTCAACGTATTTAACGATGACAGTTTCCAATTTAGCTTTTACGCCGCGATAATCGCCAGCATAGTTCGGGTTGTTCTTTAAAGTAACAACGTCGTTTTCAAAGCTTTCGAATGTGAACGGACCAGAAACTACAGTCGGTTTGAAACGTTCTGTTGTAGCAACTTTTTGTGCAACAGCAGCAACATCACCAACTAAACCAGTGCCTTCTTCATTGAAAGTCAAATCCGGTGCCCAAGCAGCCATCGGTGATGGTCCAAATGCAGCATAGGAAACTTCATAGAAGTAAGGAAGTTGGTCAGCAGCGATTGTTACGGAGAAGTTGTTGTCGTCGATCAGCTTAACGCCGGCGAACGTTTCAACTACGCCCGTTTTGTAATCATTATAACCGATCAAGGAATCGCCGGTAGAAGAACTAGCACCTGCTGCTGTCCAAGCCGGGTGAGCCGAGAACAAGATATCGAATACAAAGTCTTTAGCGGTAACAGCAGAGCCGTCAGACCATTTCAACGCTTTACTGATTGTAAAGGTGTAGGTCTTATTACCTGCATCATCAACGCTGGTGACCAATTCATCAACTACTGTTTCGTCAAGAACGAATTCTCCTGCCGGAGTTGTAGTATAGGTCGGGTAGCCCCAGATCATGGTGCGAATCGAATTGTCATAGCTGCTATTACCGAAACCGGCAACGAAGTCGCCGTTCATTTTCGGTGTGCCAACGATCAATGTACCGGAAGGTCCACTTGATGTAGGTCCGCAGGCAGCTAATGAAGCGGCTAACAATGCGATTGCAATTAAAGAAATTAACTTTTTCATTTTTCCTCCTAAATGTGAGATACAGATCCCGTCTGTATTGTAGTCATTATATCCATAGTTGCCTTGAAAGTCAAGAACCGCAGTAAAGATTTACTTTCAAATGTAAATGTTTTCAGACAATTCTCATTAATTTTCATTCATTAAAATCAAATGAACAATTTCACAAGATAATTACCACAGGAATCCCACAAAAAATCGCTTATTAAGGTATAAAAACGAAATATTCGAGCAAATACGAGCAAAAACACACGTAATAACCAATGAAAATAGTTCTTTATGTGAAAATTTGTTACATTAAAATTTTCATTTTAACATATATGAAAATTGCAATTTTGCCTATTCTTGACTGCAAAAAAAGAAAAATAATGACAAAATTCCGCTCTGTTGGTATAATAGTTCGTGCACGGAGGAATACCCAAGTGGTTGAAGGGACCGGTTTCGAAAACCGGCAGGGGTCACAAGCCCGCGCGGGTTCAAATCCTGCTTCCTCCGCCAGAAAAAACAAACACAACGAGTGATCGTTGTGTTTTTTTAGTCAGAATCTTCTATCAGATGCAAGACTTTATAATTAATATACATCGCCCAAACGATCAACAGTAAATGTAAAACATCGTTTGCATTAAACCATATCCCCCTTTGCCACAACCAAACCGATATACCGGACAAATAGAACGCAAAATAGGCGATCGTTATCAACAACATCCCCACCCAAGCCATTATGAGTCGACGATCAACGGATTTCCCGGATTTTCGAACGTTTTTGAGATTTATCAGAAACATCAGTATGTAAGATGGAACTAAAAACAATACCATCAGTTCAAAGGATATCAAAAACTGATTGGGCAACAATATTCCAATTAACAGAATGAAAAAGTATATTAAACCCATCAACCCCGCATATTTAAGGTAGTATTGACGAGTACGCTCTTGTACACTGGCATAACTCACCGCAACGACCAGCAATTTTACGCTGATTACATATAAAAGCAGGTAGGCAATTTCCCATGGCGTAGTCCATAAACATACGGTCCGTCCGGCACATTTTAACTCATAACTGAAAATCTGATAACTGACACCGGCACTGAACGTCGATAAACTCCATGCCAACATGCTTAACCCAAACCAGAATCGTGATCTCTGATGATTTGTGGTTCTTAAAAGTCGAAATGCCAACCACAGAATCACGAAAGCAAGTAAAAACACAAAGAACGTTGAAGATGGTTCTGCTAAAACAAAATTGTTCCACCGCACGTACCAGTGGTTCTGCAACCATTCTTGCGGTGTTATTCCCCACTCTAATTCATTGATTCTTCCAAACGCTATCCAAAGGTAACTGAGATTACTCATACATTTCTCCCTGATGATTATATTAAAGATAACATATGAACAGAAAACTTACATTAAAAAAACAGTCCCGAAGGACTGTATTAAACTATTTTTTACGCATATAGAATGGAACTACATACTTTTGAACACCGTCTTGATAACGGATGAACGGACTGCCCTCGATCAACGGACGCATATAATCAAGTGCTTCTTGTGCGACACCGCGATAATTCGGTAACATCCACTCTGATGGGAAACTCTTGACATGATTGGCCACATTACTCGCTTTGGTTGCGAAGTACTCAACATTGTATACAGCGCCTTCAACCCGCTTTACACCGACCATCATGCCCGTAAAAGCTTTATCGGCTGAACGCATATGCGCGGATAATCCAAGTTTGAATGATTCTTCCACATCCGTCAACGACTGATCGGTCGCATGACAGCGTTGTGCTGTTGATAAATCTTGAACTTTGACCCGATTTGCTGCACCGGAATCCAAAATCAGATTCTTAACCGCATTGCCGGCACCACCCAATACAGCATGACCAAACCCGTCATTCTTTGCCTCACCAGCCGCAAGATAGGTGCCATCCGCGTAACGGACACCCTCCGAAACGACCACATAACATTTATTCTTCTGTGCGATGCTCTTGCGAACTTCACCTAAAAATACTTCCTTATCAAACGCTTCTTCCGGCAGAACCACCAAATCAACGATTCCGCTTAAACAAGCCGAAGCCGCTAGCCACCCGGCATCACGTCCCATGGTTTCCAAAACAAATACTTCTTCACGGGTGTATACATTAACATCCAACCAGGTTTGAAGGGCTGTATTAGCAATAAACTTCGCCGCACTGCCATATCCCGGACAGTGATCGGTCACCATCAAATCATTATCAACCGTTTTCGGACAACCCACGAAACGATGATTCGTAATGCCCTTTGCCTCAGCATACTCACTTAATGCAGCGACCGTATCCATAGAATCATTGCCACCGATGTAAAACATGGTTTCAATGTCATACTTATCCAAAACTTCAAAAATACGCACAAAATCAGCGACATTGCTTCTTTTCAGTTTATAACGACATGAACCCAATGCACTTGCCGGTGTCTGGCGAAGTACATAATTTTCCTCTTCGCTCATATGAGTAAGATCGACTAACATTTCCTTAAGGATACCCTCTACACCATGTAAACCGCCATAAACGATATCATACACCTGATTCAACTGATTGCCCTTGACCACACCGGCCAATGTTGCATTGATGACCGAAGTAGGACCGCCCGACTGGGCTACCAAACAATTTGCCATAACTTCCTCCTTAATTTATTACGTCGTAATTATACAATAAAAAAGTTCTAAAAAAAAGGGGACGTTGTCCCCTACTTCATCGCACTTAACGAACGATACAGATAATTTGGCGTGTTTTCCTTGGTGATTAACCCCAAGTCATACATCCATTTCATTAAAAAGAATGGGTCACGCGTCATCAATCGACCCAACAATACAACATCTGCTTTCTCATTGTCGATGATATCCGCGATTTGCTCACGCTCAGTTATCAAACCGGCCGTTGCCAATGGTAATCCTGTAACGGTTTTTGCCTGCGTAGCCAAATTGACCTGATACATCGGAAATAAGTTCATAGGAACAGATGCAACCCCGCCACTGGACATATTGATCAACGAAACACCCAAACGATCCAACCGCTTTACTGTTTCCTTGGTATCCTCAATATGACGTCCGCCATCCGCATATTCATCGCCGCTCAAACGCACAAAGACCGGACCGTCAAATTCTTTCAAAACAGCTTCAACAACCTGTTGTAATAAAAGTCCTTTGTCCTGGCCATAAGCATCCGTTCGCTTGTTGGTCAATGGCGATAAAAACTGATTGATTAAATAACCGTGGGCACTGTGAACTTCCACAAAGTCATATCCTAACTGCCGAGCCCATTTAGCCGCACTTTCAAAATCCGAAATAACCTTATTGATATCAGCCAATGTCGCTTCTTCAACACCCTCAACCAATGCACTGGCACTGATCTTGCGACAACCGGCTTTCATCGATTTCGCCCCGGCATGATTGAGCTGAATTCCAAATTTCACCGGATACACGTGCACACTATCAATAACCCGCTTTAGCGCTTCTCTTTGACGTGGCTGATGAATACCTAAACAATAGTCCGAAATATATCCGCTCTCATTAACTGAAGTAGCTTCCTGGATAATAAAACCCGGCTGTCCCATCGCAAAAGTCGTGTAGTGAGTCAGATGAAAATCTTCAGCGGTCCCATCTTTTCTCGAACACATATACGTACACATCGGTGCCACTCCGACCCGATTGGCAATCTTCATCTTCTTAAACATCATTGGTTCAAATACTTTCATCATTTTTCCTCAACACTTTCCTGCAGTTCTTCCCATCGCGCAATCAACCGCGCAATAGCATTATGCACATCATCGATCTGATCATCCAAATCTTTCATTTTCTGATAATCATGGTAATACTCTGGCTCGAACCGTTTCTCACGCAAACCCTCAAGTTCTATCTCCGATTCAGTAATCTGTTTTTCAATTCTAGCCAATTCTTTGGTCAGTTCCTTCTTCTGCTTAACCTGCGCTAAACGCTCAACCTTCTGCTCTTCTTTTACAGAAACCGCTGGTTCAGCTTTCTTCTGTTCAATGTTAAGCGGATAATACGTTGCCTTACCTTGCTCAAATACAAGACGTGAGGTCGCGATTTTCTCAATGAAATAGCGATCATGGGAAACAAAGAGAATCGTTCCCTCATAGCCACTCAACGCGTCCTCCAACGCTTCTTTTCCCGGGATGTCCAAGTGATTGGTCGGTTCATCAAGGATGAGCAGATTTGCCTGCTTTAGCATGAGCTTCGCAAGCAGAAGACGCACCCTCTCACCTCCCGAACAAACCGAAACCGACTTAAATACGTCGTCCCCTGAGAATAAGAAACGCCCCAGTACCGTTCGAACTTGCGTTTTATCTAAGTCAGGAAAATCATCCCAGATTTCTTCAAGCACGGTCTTCTGTGATGAAAACTGCGCATGATCCTGATCGAAGTAACCGACTTCGATTTGATGACCAAGCATCAGTTCGCCTGCCAGTAACGGAATTTGCCCGACAATGGTTTTCAAAAGTGTTGACTTCCCGGTTCCGTTATCACCCATGATCGCCACTTTATCTCCTCGCAAAATCTGCATTGAGATATTGGCCAACACCTGATCATAACCGATGACACACTGATCCAAAACCAATACATCCTTAGCCCCGCGAATCTTTGAGACAAAGTTTGCCGCAAAACTGCGTCCTTCACCTTTGGGCTTCTCTATTTTATCCATGCGCTGTAAATACTTTATTTTTGATTGAGCAAACGCGGCTTTCGATCGCTTATATCGAAACTTCTCAATCAGCGCTTCCAATCGTTCGATATCCTTCTGCTGACGGTTGTAAGCCGACAACTGCTTTTCTAAATTGGTCGTCTTCTGATGAAGATAACTGCTATAGTTACCGGAATAACGCGTGGTTTTGTGTCCATCGATATCCACCACCGTATTGGCTACTTTATCTAAAAAGTAGCGGTCATGCGACACAAAGACAATCGCCTTGGGATAATATATCAGATAACCCTCCAACCATTCGATCGTTGATATATCCAAGTGATTGGTCGGTTCATCCAAAAGCAATATATCCGGTTTGCTGAGCAAGAGTTTGGCAAAGGCAAGACGGGTTTTCTGCCCTCCGGAAAACGTTTTGATCGGACGCAGAAGATCAGCTTCCACAAATCCCATTTTTGTCAAAACGGTTTTCATTTCAGAATCAAACGTATACCCACCGGCCATCTCAAACGCATGCAACAATGCATCATATTGAAACAAGAGCTTTTCGTCATGGTCACTTTGCAAAGCAACGTGCATAACCTCCAATTGCTCTTGCATTTTGTGAATAAAGGCAAATTCTTCACTGAACGCCGATTCAACACTGATTTCCTCATCGGTAAACGACGTCTGACTGAGCACGCCCAAGCGCACTTGATTGCTTTTGTGAATGACGCCATCGTCCAAATCAATTTCACCGGAAATGATTTTTAACAGGGTTGTCTTCCCGCTGCCATTGGGACCGACGACAGCAATCTTCTCATTCCCTTTAATTTCAAACTGTAACTGCTTAAAAATCAGTTGGCTGCCAAAAGACTTGGTACCCTGACTAATCTGATATAACATAAAGACCTACTTTCCTTAAGGCAATCGCTGAAGGTTCAAATAATTAGCATAACCTTCGGCGGTGACCCGGGCATAATTTTCAATTTGACTGTTCCACTGCACGACCGATGGTGCATGGGTGATGTACATATACTCAATCGTGATCGTATGCATCCCTAATCGGCTTTCCCCGGCAAACGAATAGTTTTCATCTCTTGCTTTCTGCGAGTAATTGCCGGCCGATAATGCGATCCCACCGGATTCACGAATAACCATCCGACCATCAAAACCTTCCGATCGTCCGCTTGGCACAACCCCGGGTATAGAACCGGTTCCGCGTATTCCGGTAGAAGTTAATTCTGTGTTTTCGATTAAATAGCGAAATACGGCCGATGGAAGTCTTGGAGATGCAAATGAAGAATAAACCACTTGCATGCCCGTCACATTGCTGTTACCTGCGCCAACCGCTTGCAATTCGATGTAATATTTAGCATTACTTAAATAAGCGCGATGCAAACGACCTTCAAGGTTGTAGGTGTTGACAATCTCATCACCCTCACGTGTCAGACGAACTTTTAAACCATATTCTTCAAACTCCGCTTTAAGCAACAAAGCCATCCGTAACAGTTCATCCGCTTCAACGACATTGTTGACCCGATAGCCAAAGTCTGTGTATCCCAAATCGCGATGAAGGTGTCCTGGATCGATGATAATGTCATAATTTTCTTCATCCGTTTCTACTGCCTTATGAACGTGAAAAAACAGATAATTCTTATCCATCGTCGGATCACCGTCAGAATTATTCTCCAACAGATAGCGATCCGCAATAAGATCAATATAATTAAACTCTCCGTTACGACGGATCGTTGTAAAACTATCCTTAAAAATCTCTTCACTTACCACACGATGGCGTTGTAAGTTAATCATGACATAAACTTCGTAAAACCCTTCCTCAAGATCTTCAATGGGAATCTGCCCGTCAACGGTTGATTCAAGCATGTATACACGTTCCAAACCATCACATACATTGATCAGAATAACGGTTTTGCCAATAAACAAATCCTTTTTACCCAAAGCATAATCGGCATTGAATATATTCAGTGTTTCACCATAAACGAAATAATCGTTGATCTGAGTAATTGGACTATGTACAACTGAGACCTTTTCTCGTGATTGTTGGGCATTGAACTCACATACTGTTTTCACCACAGGTTTTACTGTATCCTTTGGCCACAACAAAGAACCCACCATATAGACCAGCAACAAGGCCAGTATAATTACAGGTATGATATACTTCCACTTTATTTTCCGTCGTCTGCGATATACCGCTCTTGGTTGTAATAGCATCCAATCATCCTTCACTTTGTCAAAAAAGAAATCATCTTTGATTGACCTACTTTATTATAAAAGAATTCACACGGCACTACAACCCAATTAAAAATCTCCGCAAGGGAGATTAGTATTCGAGATTACGCGGTGTTCGTGCAAAGGGCACAACATCACGAATATTATTGATTCCGGTAATATACATTAAAAACCGCTCAAATCCAAGTCCGAATCCGGCATGTTTGACTCCGCCGTAACGACGCAAGTCCAAATACCATTGCATGCTTTCTTCTTCAACATGAAACTCAGCCATTCGGCTTCTCAATACTTCCAAACGTTCTTCACGTTGAGAACCGCCAATTAACTCACCGACACCCGGTACTAACAAGTCACAAGCCGCAACGGTTTGATTGTCATCGTTCAAGCGCATATAGAAAGCTTTGATATCTTTGGGATAATCCGTTAAGAAGACCGGACCTTCCACAACTTTTTCACAGATATAGCGTTCATGTTCCGATTGAAGATCCATACCCCATTTGACAGGATACTCGAATGCAACATCCGCCTTAAGCAAGTGCTCAATGGCCAATGTGTAAGGCATCCGCACAAAGCGGGAGTTTAAAACTCGCTTTAAACGTTCAAGTAAGGTCGTATCAATCATCTCATTGAAGAACTTCATCTCTTCTTGACAGTTTTCCAAGACATAACTGATACAGGAAACAACCATATCTTCCATTAAATCCATATCATCCGCCAAATCCGCAAAAGCGATTTCCGGTTCAATCATCCAGAATTCACTCGCATGACGCGCAGTATTGGAGTTTTCAGCTCTGAACGTCGGACCAAAGGTATAGACATCTCTAAATGCCAACGCAAATGCTTCCGCCTGTAATTGTCCTGAAACAGTCAGACTGGCTTTTTTACCGAAGAAATCCTCACTGTATTTGTCATCTTTACGCGTGGTGACCGTAAATACTTCCCCAGCACCCTCCGCATCGTTTCCGGTGATGATCGGCGCATGAACATAGATGAATCCCTGATTTTGGAAAAACTCATGGATTGCCATCGACAAGACCGAGCGCACACGGAAAACCGCACTGAAAGTATTCGTACGTGGACGCAGATGGGCGATTTCACGTAAATATTCAAAAGAATGACGCTTCTTTTGTAAAGGATAACTTGGGTCGCAAGCACCCTCCAAAATTACTTCCTTGACTTCGATTTCATAGGGTTGTTTGTTTTGCGGTGTTAACACAAATTTACCGGTAATCGTTAGAGCCGTTCCGGTCAAATATTTGGTTGTATCCGCATAATTGACTAAGGTGTTGGGATAAACGCATTGGCAATTGCGGAAGTAGGTACCGTCATTGAGTTCAATAAAGCCGATGTTATTGTTAGAGCGATTGGTTCGCACCCATCCTTGGATCTGAACATAGTCCAAGCCATCGACTTCGATCGGATTTCCATCTTGCACGATTTCATACAGTTCGCGCACTGTCATATAAACAGCCATCATCTTACTCCTTGCTTCTATGTTAGAAATTATTTACTTGAAAAATCAATTCCTGTATTGTCGAAACGACATCGACAGTACGGACGATTACACCTTTCGGTGCCTGGATATGCTCATGGGTAAAATTGACTATTCCGACGATGCCGGATTCAATCAGTAAATCCACCGTTTCCTGAGCATTGCCGGATACTGTCAAGATAGCAATACGACAGCCTTCAGGCAGATATTGTTTTAAATCACGCAAATGATA
Organism: Erysipelotrichaceae bacterium; assembly: GCA_030694975.1. Classification (GTDB taxonomy): domain Bacteria; phylum Bacillota_I; class Bacilli_A; order Erysipelotrichales; family Erysipelotrichaceae; genus UBA2227. The sequence goes on from JAUYTU010000010.1 coordinate 204,191, forward strand.
TACCGGAACTTCGGATAATGAACCGATTTTATCATTGTCGGTATCAAATGCACAGACGATTTCACCGACGACATGGTTCCAGCGATTGTAATTCATCAATGCCCGGCCTAAATTACCGGCACCGACCAAAATGAGTTTCTCATCGAAATTAACACCTAACTGACCGTTAAATACGTCAATCAGACTGGCCACGTCATAGCCATAGCCTTGTTTTCCTAAAGAGCCGATAAAAGAGAAGTCACGGCGAATCGTTGTTGATTCAATATCTACGAAATTTCCCAGTTCACGGGACATGATGCGCTCGACGCCCATATGATGCAGTTTGCGAAGAGCTTTTAAATAGATTGGATAGCGTTGCAGTGTAGCCTTTGGTACTTTGTTTTGTTTCATTTTATTCACCCTTGTACATCATATCACAAATGCTTTGATTTGTGAATAATCTGTCGAATTAAACTTCTAAATCATATCCTGCTTTGGCAGATGTTGAAAAGTCGGCTCGAATCCCCTTTTTAAATGCAACGGTTCCGGCCGCCCCGATCATCGCTGCGTTGTCCGTGGTGCACCATAAGGGTGGGATTGATAATGCGATATCCGGATAACTGTTCATCATTCTTGTCAGCCGATCGCGCAGACGAGAGTTTGCGGAAACACCGCCAGCCAGAACGACTTGGCGTACTTCGACTGTTTCAAGTGCTTTCTTGGTTTTAAACAACACTTCATCCAAGACAGCTTCTTGAAAGGCATAGGCCAGATTGGCTTTGTCCAATTCTCTTCCATGTCTCTGTTCTTTTAGGACCAATTGAAGTACCGCTGATTTTAATCCGCTGAAAGAAAAGTCTAACGGTTTCTCGGTTTTTACCCGCGGCAGAACATACTGAGTTGTGCCTTGTTTAGCTAAGGCGTCGATCGCCGGTCCCCCGGGATATCCCAATTCCATGACTCGCGCCACTTTATCATAAGCTTCACCAATCGCATCATCCTGCGTGGTGCCCAGTATCTCAAAATTGTAATCTTCTTTCATATAGACAAGTTCCGTATGTCCACCGGAGACAACCAGTGCTAACAACGGAAATTGAATCTCAGTGACAAAAGCATTGGCATATATATGTCCGGCGATATGATGAACTGGAACTAACGGTTTTTGGTAGTACCAAGCCAGTGTTTTAGAGGCTAGTACACCGATGTGTAAGGATCCGATCAATCCCGGTCCTTGGGTAAAGGCGATAGCATCAACATCTTCCATAGAAACTCCGGATTTCTCAATGGCTTCTTTCAAAACAAGGGATATCTGTTCAATATGCAAACGGGATGCGACTTCCGGCATGACTCCGCCAAAGCCGCGGTGTGTATCTATTTGCGAAGAGACGACATTGGACAATACTTTATTACCATCCTCGATAAATGCAATAGCCGTTTCATCACAACTTGTTTCAATAGCGCAAACCAGCGATTTATTTGACAAGATATCTCACCTCCGCCATCATTTCGTAAGCATCTTCATGATTGTCCGAATAATAATTCTTTCGGACTTTGGTAACTTTATAACCGAAAGATTCATATAAAGCAATTGCGGGTACATTGGACACCCTTACTTCCAAAAATATCTGACTGACACCCTGTTTCTTTACATGGTCATGAATCATTTTAAGCATTTTTTTGGCATAACCTTTGCGCTGATGGGCTTTATGTACACCGATGGTCGATATTTCTGCCCGTTCATAGATGATCCATGCACAGCTTGCAGATATGATCTGTTCATCAACGATACCGACTAAGCACAGTGAAAACGGATTTTCGTTGAGCTCAAAAAGAAAGTGCTCGCGATTCCATGGGGAAGAGAATAATTCTTTTTCTAGCAACAAGACCTCTTCGATGTCTTGTTCATTCATGGCTCGAATCATCATAACTGATACTCCTGATTACTTTTTAAGTAAAGCGGAATCAATGCATCGATATCATCCACAATTCGGGCATTCTTGATGCTCGTTAAAATACCATCTTCAATATCCATCCATCGGTCAGATTCACCGATCAGATGCAAATCACCAGCAAATTGCCATTGAGGGTGAGTTTCTTTAAGTTGTTCTACTTGTTCAATCGTGTATATCGAGGCCTCATCAACCAAACGTCCTTCATCAACCAAACCGCCGTAAACACGCGCTGAACGGGCATCAATCATTACAAATGTATTCTTATTGGACCCGGCGATCAGCTGCAAAGACGTTGTCGTATAGATTGATATTGGTGCGACACTGGCCAATACTTTGGCAATGGTCATTGCAATACGGACACCGGTATAACTTCCCGGCCCTTCGGTCAATACGACCGATTGTAGTTGGCGGGGTTGCCACATCGCTTTTTTAAAGCACTCATCGATCGCATCCATTACTTTTTCGGACTGAGATTTAAAAGCTTCTTGATGAATCAGGGATAGTATGACCTCATTTTCAACGCAGGCAACCGTCAGATGACGATGTGCGGTATCTATAAATAATTGTTTCATGCGATACCCTCCAGTACGTGCGCCAGCGTGTCATCACACGTAAAATGAAAAAGACGCGAATGCTCATCAATACGAATAATGCGAATGTCGATACGGTTTTTAGGTAATATCTCTTGTATGTATTTGGGCCATTCCACAACGCATACCCATTGCGGATCAAAGAACTCATCGAATCCCAAATCCTGATGCAATCCTTCAAGGCGATAGGCATCGATGTGAATCAGGTTCATGCGTCCATAGTATATCTTACTGATGGTAAAAGTCGGACTGTTAACGGTTTTTTCAATGCCTAACCCTTTGGCTAGGCCTTGGGCAAACGTGGTTTTCCCCGCACCTAAATCCCCTTGCAATGTAATCAAGAGGCCTTTTTTTATGGATTGGCCCAGTTGTTGAGCCAAATGTTTTGTTTCTTGAGCAGAATAAGTTTGTTTAATCAATTCCATGCATAATCTCCTATCTTGTGTATTATATCATAGAAATAAGCAACTGAAGAATCGTCAAGCGATTGAGTCAGAAAATTGATTGGCTTACTGTTTGGTTATCAAAAAAATTATTGTTTATAAAGTTGTCAATCAGCAAAGCAATTGCGATTTCATTTTATCTGAAAATATTGTATATTGAATATATCATTCAACAGCGGGAGAAATGTAATTATGGGAACAACACTATCAAGCGTGAGTATATTTACTACAGAAAGTATTGATGAATCCTATGGCATCTTTCGATCTTTCTCAAAGGATTGGCAGACGCTGCTACCACCAAAAGAACCGAAAGATTTCATGACTTTGCAACGGGACACTCGAAAACTCTCAAAGAGTATCTCAGCACCGGTTTTACTATTCGGAATGTTCGACAGCGATGAGATCTTACTGGAAGTATATATTGCCGGGAAATGTATATCACGCATCAACCCCTATATTAAAAATAAAGGCGTGTTTAACATTCCCTCACTGTTTGGCTATCCAAATTCCGGTTATAAGCGACGACTTTCAAATATAATCTCTTGCTCTGATGCTGAACTTCTGACAGAGTTGCTGGAGGAGTATCTAGGCGTCAGCCTACTTATTTTTCCTGAAGTCCTTAAGGAAAACCCTGAGCTTTTACGTAAAATCCGTAGTGAGGAAAAATACAATGCTTACCAAGCGGAAGAGAAAAAACTCAGAGGTAAAAATGCAAATGTTCGGATCAAGCTAATGGAAACTATTCCAGGAAAACTGTTTCGCAAAAGATTTATGGATACTAGTCAATTGGCTCCGAGTTACTTCTTGTTTGGCTTTGATTCACCAGAATCACAACATTTCAAGGGTAATCTTCGAGCTGTTCGGTTTAATCACGGACGATTGGAACCAGTAGAGGAAAGCGATATACCTCGTGTTTCTTTCACCGATCAAACAGACGAAATTTTTAAATTTGCTGAAAGCTATCCGCGAGTCAGCGTCATAATGTCCGATTCTTCGCCAATATCCTTTAGAGGAAAACAACTGTATATGCCTCAAGGATATTATCCATTTGCTTTTAACAGTCAAGGACAGTTGTTAATTTCTAATTTGATAAATGGAATCATGGTAATGGATTCTGAAGGAAAAGTTATAGCCAAGTGTTCAATGAAAGGTTGTCCGATGGCATATTCGGATGACTATATCCTAACATCAGGCAACACAAGTGAGTATGCTTACGTTTATGTTCCAGGTGAGTGCTTACGGATTTATCGATTGGAGTATGGTGAATCAACTTGACTTATATTTTAATCAGAAAACTCTCGATGATCGAGAGTTTTAAATTCTGAAAATTATTGGTATATTGATTCTTAGAATGCTACAGGATTCTGGAATCATCAATCTGTTGAAAGTTATACTCAACTTTCAGTGATTTTTTACCCAATGACACGATGAATATATGCCAACAAGGTGATATCTCATCAAGTATCGCTTTTCGTACAGCTAGATACTCACTCTGTGAGGCATCTTTTTTAAGTTGCACAGCCAATAGATATTCCGGTATCTCCGGTGCATATTCGAAAACCCTTAAAACCAAGTATGCTTTTAGAACGCCTGTATCCTTAAGTGCCCGAATTACTCTGGAAACTGCTTCATTTGGTAAATCATGAGAAATAAAGCGATCAGTATCACGAATATAGCTTCGTTCTTCATTTACCTCTGAAAAAGAACGGGCAAAATCTCGAGCATGATGATAATACTGAAAAGCTTCTTCCTTTTGCCCTTTTGTAAAGGCATGACTCATCAACAGATTGTTGCACAAAAGTGTATATTTGGACTCATCTGACATGACTGACTTTAGAATGTCTGTTCCTTGTTCATCACCGCTTTCAAGTAAAAGACGACCATAATGGAATCTTGAATCGATATTATCAGGATCACTTTTTAAGTTTGAGTGAGCCAGTTCGAATGCTGACTGTTGGCCTTCAATGGCCTCGGTTAAGTGAATGTACTGTTCAAATTTATCAGGATCCGTCCGATTGACCGTGGAGTTCTTACCTTCTTTTTTCATAATATTGAGTTTTTTAACATTCTGTTGCCACTCAACGTGATTTTCATTCCACTTTTCATTTACCAATTTTTTCCATTGAGCGCTCATCGACTGAATTAACGGATGATTATCCGCTTTCAAACTATTGCGATCAAATGTGTTTTCAAGACTGACAGGCATAGCAACGCCTAAATTCTCAATACGCTGCAAATAGGTGGGATGTGTCGCATAGGGCAGCGATACTTCTTTCGATAAGAATTCTATAAACTTTTCTTGAACTTCTGGTTCGACTGACTGTTGGAAAGCACGATACATCCGACTGTATACATCCATCGGTGCATTGGCTTCAGTGCGGCTCAATAGATTGATTTTGGGCCAGAAATCACTGCTAAGATAATGACTCAAAAGAATCAAGCGAAATAAAGCTGAACTCAAAGCCTCTGGACTGGTTATGGATGCTGCCATCCGGTCAGCCTCTAATTCATTTTCACGGCTGAACTTAAACAGTGCGTTGTTGATGGCGGGTACGTAGCGAAAAAGAAAACTTGTTATCAAAAAATTCTGTCTGCGCGATTTCTCTGTATAATTCTGATACACTTCTGACCAGATCAATTTTGCTCGATACAGTTTAAAGTAGTTGTTGCTGTGAGCTTTGGATAAGTGTGAACACTCATGAGCCAGAACAGCCATCAGTTCTTCTTCACTCAATGCCATGATTAGCGGCATACCAACAAACATATAGCGCTTCAGTTTACCAAAAACACCATACGAATAATACTCAACCACTGAAGCGCCGAGTTCGTGAGTGATGATAATACGTTCCATCGGCGGAAAATCGATTTTATTGCGAATTTCCTCAATCAGTTGCCAGAGTCTAGGTGCATTTGCTTCTGTAAGCTCAAACCCTTGGGGCTCTGGCATCTTTACGATGAGTGTTTTTACCAGTGATGCAATCAACGCACCGGCAAAAGCAACCATGTATAAAATGGTTCTCATACCAGACAAGCGAATCTGATCACTGCCAAACATCGCCAACCCGGCCAAACCTAACAGCACCAACGTCCCAATTATCAAGGACAAATAATATACAAATCCCAGATTAGCCAAAAACTTTAATTTTAATTTTTCCATGTCCCCTCACACACAGCTCAAACGAAGCTTTCTGATAAGATTTTATCATATGCCGCTTTAAATGTAAGAGGGAAAAAATAAAAATGAGAACATCAGTTATGGATGTTCTCAAGTATATTAACATTCTATTTAGAATAATAGTGAAACGACAAACCCACCCAATAGCAACGTGAGAAGTACCACGTAAATGAAGACATCGCCTCGAATCATCGGTTTCTCAACACTGATCACACAAAACTCCGGGAACTGTTCACAGAAATTGTTTGCGGGTCGATACAGCCATTTCTCAGCATTCATCCAACTGGGTAAATGAGCATGGAACAAATGAAATTTCACACCGATATAAAATATAGCAGCACCCAATGCATAAACCAACGCCATATTCTGAAGGTCTTTAAGATTAAAGAAATTCATACCTACAATATATTTACTTATAAATGATGGGTCGTAGGAGAATGAAAGCAAGGCCTTAATCAGGAAATTGTCCATCAGCCACGATGGGAAAAGTCCGATAAATACGATCATAATCGCCAGAGATACCATTGCCCGAATCATCCACTTATATTTCTTCGGTTGGATACTTTTATATTGATCCGGCAGTTTACCCAAGAATATGTAACTGTAAAACTTCATAAAGGAACTGACGGTTCCGGCACTCACCAAAGTAAATACCCACTCCGCATAGCGGAAACTGGTATCACCATACTCATAGGCTTCGATTATGGCATGATGCAAGATTGATTTACTCGCAAAACCGTTGAATCCCGGCATACCGGTAATCCCTAATACACCAATCAACGCTAATAAAGCCACAACTGGCATTTTTTTCCATAATCCGCCCAATCGGTACATGTTGGTTTCCTTGGTATAAAAGAATACAGCTCCGGCAGACATAAATAACAGCGCTTTAAACAAACCGTGATTGATCATATGATACAAACTGCCACTCAAACCCATCGCACCTTTATAACCCAGATAAGCCGCAACACCAATCCCCAACACGATATACCCCATTTGCGAAACACTGTGATACGCCAACATCTTTTTGACATCTTCCTGAATCAAAGCCAGAAACACACCGACGACCATGGTCAAAACACCTACCCATATCAGTACGCGACCGATATTGGCCGAAGTTAACCATACATTCAGATCTGCTAAGGAAAGTGAATTGCGATCCACCGAAAAGACGATGGCCGCTACCCTTAAAATTCCATAAGCCGCAACTTTGGTCAAGATCCCTGAGGACAAAGCATTCAATGAAAACGGTGCTGCTTTATATACTTTGGGAAGCCAAAAGTGAAACGGAACAAGCCCGGCTTTGATGCCAAAACCGACAATGAATAATCCGGCAATCAGGTATTTGACAAATCCCAACTGACTGAACTTATCCGCCAATTGAATCCACTCAATACTGCCGGTGTAAGCAAAAAGCAAGACGATACCACTCAAGATACTCAACCCACCGACGATGCCCATCGTAATGTACATCTTCCCGGCTTCAAGTGCTTCCTCACGATAGTGAACAATCATTCCATACGTTGTGAAGGTCATGATTTCAAAGAACAAGAAAAACGCCAACAGATCATTGGCCATCAATGTCCCAATCGTCGCTACGTATGTAACTATCATAAAGAAGTAAAAACTCTTCTCATGGAGTTGATTGCGTAGTTCATCGAAGCTGAAGATTGAGGTAACGGTGAACATAATTGACGCAAATACCATTAATACGTAATTAATCAAATCGATTTTAAAGGAAATGCCCATTCCGAAAATCTCACTGAAAGAATATATGATTGGGCTTTCGATGATGCGCGGAAATGTAAGCATGATCAGAATCGTTGAAATCAAGAAGTAAAAAGTAACCGAAAAACGCCGAAAATACCGATGTCGGTGATCGATCAGCGGTTCGAGGATGGCTTCAAACAAGCCGTAAAATATCAGGATCAGGGGCAACCACAGAATGATCGCCGAAGTCAGTATGTTCATAGCAAAACCTTTCAATAAGTAAGACTATCTTAACTTGTATGCATGATAACTGTCAAGAAACAACATTTAAAAAGCTGATGTCAGACATCAGCTTACGTATTAATTCTAGCTAAACACAACCAGAGCAATCAACGCTGTAGTGACAATGACTGTATATATCAACACATCCCCTTTAATCAGGGAATTTTCATAACGACTGGTAAACAAATCGGCGGTCATAACCAAACGATTCATAAAACTTAACGGTTTGGGATGATCCATGGCACCCTCTTCACTGAACGGATTAACAAATCCGGAACTCTTGGAAATGACATCCGCATCCGTCTTACAATTACCAAGCAAATAGCAATACCATTGAAGAACTTTATTGATCGGATAGAACACCAGATACTCGATACTCAGCCATTGTGGGAAGTGAATATGGAATAAATGCAACTTCACCCCAGCCACAAACATGACCGTACCCAATGCATAGATTCCTGCCATCTCCATCAATGCGGAAGGCGTGAAATACTTCAAACCGACGATGTACTTATCGATAAAGGCCGGATCATACGTAACGGCTCTGACCGCTGGCAATATAAAGGCATTAAGCAAATAATTCGGTCGAAGTCCGATAATAATTATTAAAACCGCTATCGCTGCCATCGCCATTTCCATGGTTCTGAACGTTTGTTTGGTATAGTGAGCTCCCTTTTCTTTACCCAAAAATACAAAGCCAAAGAGCTTTAAGAAAGAACAAACCGTACCGGCACTGATAATATTAAAGATGATCTCCGCAGCTTTGAATGAAGGCGCACCGTATTGATACGCTTCGATAATCGCATGATGCAAAATTGACTTGCTGATAAAGCCATTGAATCCAGGCATACCGGTAATCCCAAAAACCGCAATCAGACAGACAAGTGCGGTAAATGGCAAACGTTTCCATAATCCGCCCAATTTATACATATCCAACTCATGGGTATACAAAAAGACGACTCCGGCAACCATAAACAACAGCGACTTAAACAAAGCATGATTGATAATATGATACATAGCTCCGGTATAGCCCATCGCACCTTTATAACCCAAGTACACCGCAACTCCAATACCCAAAACGATATAGCCCATTTGCGAAACACTGTGATACGCGAGCATCCGCTTGATGTTGGACTGTTGTAAGGCCATAAACACTCCGATAGCCATTGTGATGATTCCCAACCAGATCAAACCTGAACCAAACGATTTCGATACACTCCAAAGCACATCTTTATAATCCGTAATCTGGAAGGATGCCGGAAATAAATACGTCGTAGCGACTCTTAGAATCCCATAAGCACCGATTTTAATCATGATTCCGGATAATAGCGCACTTGCCGGAGTCGGGGCCACCGGATGTGCTTTCGGCAACCACACGTGTACGGGAGCCATACCGGCTTTAATCGCAAACCCAAACATAATCAAACCGAAAATTAAATAACGCATATTTCCCATATTGATGAGTTTATCCGCCATCGGGACAAATGAAAGATCACCCGTGTATGCACTTAACAAAATCATACCTAACAGAATGGCTAACCCACCCATAACACCGATGTACAGATAACTGTACCCGGCACTTAAACTCTCTTTGCTCTCCCCATGAGACACAAGCATATATGAACTAAATGTCATAATTTCAAAGAACATAAACATGGTAAATAAATCCCCGGCCATAACCGTGCCAAGAATCGCACTGAATGTCACGGACATAAAGAAATAGAATCGGCCGCGATGATTTTCGTGTAACATGTATTTATGTGAATAGATCATCACCGGCAACCACAGAATCGAAGTTGTCATCGCTAAGGTTAGAGAAAGCATATCAACTTTGAATGTGAACCCAAATCCCAACAGTTGGTCAAGTGCGTATGTCATTGTTCCATCCAGTGCATGCGGATACATAGCCAAAACCAAGACCAAGGTAATAAACGTCGTATAAACCACTGTGATATCACGGATACTGTCTGACTTACGTCCTCCCACCAATTCGATTACACCACCTAGTAAAGGTGTCGCAATAACTATCAATGGGAGTGCTTTAAAATCGACAATATACTTAATCAGCTTTTCAAGAAAGACAATTTTGTAACCCAGAAAAGTCAAACCGATTCTCGATTGTGTCAATACGATAAAGTACCCCAAGATTAAAACCGTGATAATCATCACGGTCATTGAACTTACTGAAAAGATATTGAATTTCGAAAACAAATTGTCTTCGAGAGGTTTTTGATGGCTCGGATTTTTAATCATGAGTCCTCCATATACATCAGAATCTGTTTGCTATTGCATTAACAAAATGATTTCTGCCGAATAAGATTATATGACACAATTTCACAAATTACAAGTTAACATCCTAATTTCATCAGGACAGAAAGATATTAACAGCCTGGGTGATAAAATTCATTACCAGGGTCGGATAAAATCCGGTTAATAGACATAAAAAGCCAATGGTTACTAACGAAAACAACATCGGCAGCGGTAAAACTTCTACTTGCATCGTCGTATTCTTGCTCTTTGGTTCTTTTAGAAACGCAGAAATCACAATCGGCAAATAGTATACCGCATTGAGATAACTGCTCAACAGAATGACCGCTAACAAAAGTGGCTGCCCTGCACCTAAAACCGCGAACGATAGATACAGTTTACTCATAAAACCGTTGGTACCCGGAATCCCAATCATACCTAACGCCGCAATCGCAAAGACGACCATCGTCACCGGCATCTCGATTCCAATGCCATCCAAATCACGGATATCCCGCTTGTTTCGATAATAAATGATAGATCCGGCACTTAAAAACAGCGCGGTCTTCATCAGACCATGAGATACCACATGAAATAACCCGGCCGCTAACCCAGCCTCAGTCATCAGTGATAACCCTAAGAATATATAGCCGATTTGTGCAACACTGGAGTAAGCAAGCATGCGCTTGATATCCTTCTGACCCATCGCAAAGATTGATCCAAACAACATGCCCGCAGCCGCAAATACAGTAATTACGGTAGGAATGCCCAAGGCTACGACAATATCTCTTCCCAAAACGTCAAATAACAGTTTGTAAACCGCAAACACATAAATCTTTACGACCAGACTGGAAAGCAGCGCGCTGGACGGCGTCGGAGCGTTGGAATGAGCATCCGGAAGCCAGATGTGCAAGGGAAACACGGCAGCTTTGATCGCAAAACCGGTCAGCATAAAACCGGAAGCAATGAGTATATTGGTTGGATACAACTGCCAAATCAGCGAAATGCTCTCACTCATCATAGTCATATTTAAGTGTCCGCTAACCATATACAACAGGGCGATGCCAAATAAGACCGAAAGAGAGCCAATCGTATTTAAAACCAGATAACGAAGCGCCGCAAGATAGTTCTCCTTTTTACGCTTAATAGAAATAATCGCACAGGAAGTCAGTGACAATATTTCCATAAAGACATACATGTTAAACAAGTCGTTGGTATAGATCATCCCCACCATCGAGAATAAGAGAATTAATACAAGCGTGTAATACTGACTGATACTGCTTTGTTCAATCTCATGATCGATATCTTTTGTTGAGAAAATCATGATGATAAGTGCTAACGTTATAACGAAAAACGCCATAAAGGTTGAAAACGCATTGATGGAATACTGAATACCGATAAAACTCTCATAATTACCAAAGTTATAAACAAACGCACCGTTCTGTTGAACATCCATGAGGGATACTAACAAAAGTGAAACTGAGACCGCCAACAGTGCAACGGTGATTAACTTACTCTTTGTTGCCTTATTTTTCTTAATTAACGGAAATAATACGGCCGTTGCCAATAGCGCTATTTGAACCAGAATAGGTATGTGTTTAATCATGGTTCACCTCACTGCGCATGGCTAAAATCTCATCAAGATCCATGGTGCCATAGGCTTGATACAAACGGATAATTAAACTTAGCGAGTATGCGGTGATACTGACCGCAACCACGATTCCGGTAAGTATTAATGAAGAAGGTACCGGATTAACATAGATTTTTCCTAAATCCCCCAAGTCGATGATGGGTGAGTTTCCATTATTCACAAATCCAATGGATACAAAAAACAGAAATACTGCTGTTTCCATGATATTGATCCCAATAACCTTTTTAAGAAGATTGCTGTGAGTCAAAACGGTATATAGACCAATAACAAACAAGGCAATTGCCGCAATATAATTAATGTGATTGGCAAGGTCGATCAAGAAATTATTCATGGTCTTCCTCCTCGATGATGGTATGGAATAGTGTAATCATGGTACTGGCCACCTTGATTCCAATACCAACAGTTAGAATCGGTATCATCCCGGCACTGATCAAATCACCGGCATTACCAATATAGAAACCACCTTGTTGATTAGACAAGAAACTGTCTGCCGTCAATATACCGACAAGGCCGACAATAATGTATAACCAAATACCGCCACTCTCCAGTTTCATGGATACACTGTGTGGAAACTTCTTCATAGCGACATCCGCCGAAAATGATAACGTATAGAGCACCATGGCCGCACCTAAAATTGCGCCGCCGGAGAAACCGCCACCGGGTGAAATATGACCAAAAAGAACAATAAATATACCATACACGATCATAAAAGGAATAACGATACGTGATATCATCTTAACGATTAGATCATCCATGTTCTTCCTCCTTGCCATGTGGTTTTAAAGTGGCTAGCACCGAAAGTACGGCCGCAATCGAAGTAAAGAGCACTGTAGTTTCTCCCAAAGTGTCAAACGCCCGGTAATCTGTGATAATCGCCGCAATGACATTTTGTGCTCCAGCTTCCGTGGTGCTATTATCCAAATAATAACGAGTTGTAGCATTGTAAGAAGGATTATCCACGCTTCCCAAAGCCGGCATCTGCATGACGCTGTAGGACAATATAATAAAGAGCATTGTTAAAACGAAAATAAAAATCCCTTTTTTCATTTTTCCATCCTCCCGGTGCGACTGATAACCGCAATAAACAACATCGTAGTGACACCGGCGCCGATCGCGGCTTCAGTCAATGCGATATCTGGGGCTCTTAACAATAACCAAAGCACGGCCATAATCAAGCTGTAGGACGCAAACAGAATTACTGCCCCAAGCAAATCTTTGGTATGTTGAACCGCAATGGCACAAACGATTAGAAAGACGACTAAGATAATATTAAGTATTAGCATACTCGTCCTCCTTCTTTTTGATAAGCTGTTCTTTTTTATATTCAGCTTTCGCAATAATATGAGCGGCTGTAGGGTTGGTCAGCCATACAAAAATCAAAATAAGTAATAGCTTTAAACTAATCATCGACAACCCGTTGAAAATCATCAATCCAACCAAAATCAAACCAGTGCCGAGGGTATCGCATTTGGTTGTCGCATGCATCCGACAGAAAACATCCGGCATACGGATTAAACCGATCGTACCGACAAAAAAGAAGAAAGCACCGCCAAGCAGAAACAGAATAGCGATTATTTCAAGGGTAATTTTCAGTATTTCATTCATCAGAATAATTTCCCCTTTTCTAAGTATTTAGATACGGCTACAGTCGTGATGAATCCCATCATCGCATACACAATCGCCACATCCACAAAGGAGTCTTGGTTGGTTAAACCGGCTAACAATACGATTAAAATAGTAACTTTGGTAGATATGACGTTGATAGATATGACCCGATCTGCCGGTGTCGGTCCGATATACGCACGATACAGGCATACAAAGGCCATGGCGGATAGGAAAATTGCAATCGCAATCATGACGTGTGTGATCATCCCAGTTCCTCCAATTCAATGATTCCCAGTTCAAGAATACTTCCTTCAATACCGTTTGCGGCTGCAGTGGTCAACGCATGGACCAAGATAAAATCCTCATCCATATCAACAGATAGAGTGCCGGGTGTCAGTGTTATCGCATTGGCATAAATGACTTTATTTAAGTCTTTTTTAATGTGTAAAGGCACCTTAAAGAAATGAGGTTGGATATCCATGTTTTTGCTAAGAACGATCTTTGCTACATCGATGTTCGCTTTGACGATTTCGATAACAAGGTGGTAGATATATCGAAAATACAGAACCAATCCTTTTTTGGAGTATATACTGGACTGCTCTTCCTCAATCAACAGTTCACTGGAAAACCATAAGGTTGCCCAACAGACCAATAGTCCGGCAACGACGTTTTCGATTGTATAACGTGGAATTAAGATTAGCCAGAATAACATCATGACCGAGTATAAAAACAGTGATATTTTTGTTTTTTTGTGCAATTTGATCACCTTCCTGATTCGAGTCGTGCAATAAGTTCATTTTATCTTACATTAACCTATACTTCAACTCTTCAATTTATTAAAAAAGCTCCCGTAAGGGAGCTTGATTACCTGGCAACGCGCTATTTTCACATGGGCAGGCCATGCTATCGTCGCCGCTGAAGTGCTTAACTTCTGTGTTCGGGATGGGAACAGGTGTGACCACTTCGCCATCGTCAC
>JAUYTU010000034.1 GCA_030694975.1 Erysipelotrichaceae bacterium
AAAAATGATCTGTTTATTCATGACTCAACTTTCCCAGCTCAAAAATACAGCTGAGCCATTACACATAGCCATTTAAACTTCTAAAAATATAGAAGTTGACAGAAAAATGCACCCAACGTCTGATATAATGTAGATGCAAACCAAACAAAAATCAGACAGGAAAGGTGCATACCACTATGATAAACCAAAACAACCCATCTGAACAGACAAAAATTGCATTTTTAAAAGCTTTTAAGGCATTGAAACTGGCGGGTCTACTCAGAGATTCCGGGATCCGCAAAGCACAGGGGATAAAAGTTGCTCAAGTTTTCGAATTGCTCTTACTCCTTGCGTTTCAGGGAAAAAATCTGTATCGCTATCTGGATTCAAAATATCAGGAAACAGCGGCATCCAAAAATACTTACTATCGTTTTTTGAATACCTCAACTTACAACTGGCGGCGGTTTCTGACATCACTGTCAGCTAAAGTCATTACGTCATTCAGCCGGTTGACTCGTCCGGATCGCGTCAAGGCTTTTGTTCTGGATGATTCGGTTATCAGCCGGAACCGGAGCAAGCATGTGGAATTGCTGGCCAATCTCTATGATCACGCCGACCATCGCTTCATCAAAGGTTTTACCATGCTGGCGCTTGGCTGGACCGATGGTTATAGTTTTGTACCAACCGATTTTGCGATGATGTCATCGGCCAGCAAAAAAAATCGGATACAAGAAGTTTCAGAATCAATTGACAAACGCACCAGTGGTTACAAACGCCGAAGCGAAGCCATCAAAAAGAAAACCGATGTCGCTGTTCAAATGATCAGAAATGCGCTAAAGCAAGGTATTCAGGCAGATTATGTTTTAATGGATACCTGGTTTACCCACGAACCCATGATTCGGGCCATTCTGGATGAGGGACTGGATGTGATTGGGATGGTTAAGCAGTTGAAGCAACGTTATCACTACAAAGAAGGTTTTTATAGCCTTTCGGAATTGCGAAAACGCTTGCCGAAACATACGCCCGGAAACCAGTTTGGATCTATCATTGTAAAAACGAAAAACGGGATCCCGGTTAAACTTGTTTTTGTTAGACACCGTAATAAAAAAAGTGATTGGCTGACAGTACTCAGTACCGATTTATCCTTGTCTGATGAAGAAATCATCCGCATTTATGGGAATCGATGGGCGATTGAAGTTTTCTTCAAATCCACTAAGTCACTCATGAAGCTTGGTACCGAATTTCAGGGGCGAAGCTATGATATGATGATCAGCCACACAACCATTGTTTTTACCCGATACATCCTGCTGGAATGGCTTCGCCGAAGCGAAAATGATGATAAAACCTTGTGCGAATTATTCTTCAGGCTTTGTGACGACATCCAGGATATGTCACTCTCAACCGCTCTTCAAAGTTTGATGAGCTTATTTGTTGAACAATTAAATTTGGTAGGCTCTAGAAAGTCTACACTGTTAAAAAATCAACTCCAGCAATGGATTGACTCTCAGGCCTCTTTTATAAAGGCTTTGTTTGGTCAATTAAGCTGGGAAAGTTGAGTAACATTATATTATAACATGTTAATATGTCAAGTGCTTTTTTTATAGTTACTTTTGTAGCTATTCTTGGTTAGGGTGTCAAAAGTATTTTCACCCCCGATTGATAATTCTCTCCAACCGAAGTCTAATTTCTGTTAAAATAGAGACAGAAACGAACGCAGTGGAGGATATGAACGATGTCATTTAAAATCAACAAGGAACAACAACTCAAGTTGGATGATCGGTTTTTAAACGCGAATGAACGGACTAAAAAATTTGTGCTGGGTTCCTGGGCAAAAGGCTTTGCCGAAATCATTTTTCCGGCAATCAATGAAGAACGATTTGCGGTTTTATACAGTGAAACCAGCGGTTCCCGACCAAACAATCCCGTCAATGGGACGATTGGTGCGTTGATTTTAAAAGAAATGCTGACGCTGACCGACGATGAACTGCTGGCCAGTATTCTGTGTGACGTCCGATTCCAGTATGCTCTCCATACCACAAGTTTTGAAGAACAGCCTTTCAGCGACCGAACCTTCAGCCGTTTTCGGGAACGGCTCTATCGCTATGAACAAGAAACTGGAAAGGATCTGCTGCAGGAAGAAATGGAAGCGATGGCAGCCGTATTTACGGACTACCTGACTATTGAACCTGGCATGAAACGCATGGACAGCGTGATGGTAGCTTCAAGCTGTAAAATGATGTCACGACTTGAAATCCTTTATACCTGCACAGCGAATATGGTCAAAGTGCTTCATCAGGCTGACCAAAGCACGATTTCAAAGGATCTTAGCCACTATCTGGAGGCCGAAGATCTCAACCGCACCATCTATCATCGCAAAAGCGAAGACATCACTAGTCGACTGCAACAGGTGATTGATGATGCCACCCGACTGATTGCTGAGTTTGGAGACGCTGCTTTTTTGCTGCCGGAGTACCAGCTGCTTCAGCGGGTTCTGATGGAACAGACCGAACCGGATCCCACTGGCAAAGCCATTCCGAAAGATAAAAAATCCATCGCCCCGCAAAGTCTGCAGAATCCATCGGATCCCGATGCCACCTTTCGTCGTAAAGCGGGGAAAAAGCATCAGGGCTATGTCGGTAACATCGTTGAAACCTTTGATGACC
>JAUYTU010000042.1 GCA_030694975.1 Erysipelotrichaceae bacterium
GAGTAACTACATTGCCACCCAGATTGGAGTAAGCGGATGTGATTCCAAATATGTTGATAATTTTTACAATCTGATCTGCTGCAAATCCCTTTCCGATCGCACCCAAATCTAGTGATTGACCAATTTTGGCTAATCCGGCAGTTTGTGTGTCTGAATCAAGTATCAGGTCACGATAATTGACGAGCGATAACTTTTGTTGTATGTCATCATTAGAAGGATGCGTGAAAGAATCCTTGCCGATATTCCATAAGGCCACAAGAGGGGCGATAGTGACATTAAAATAGCCGGAGCACAGTGAAGCAAGTTCTTTCGATCTGGTCAATACTTCAAAAGTTTTAGAGTCGACTACTACGCAACTTCTCCCGGCGCTCTGATTGATTTGGCTAACATCACTATTTGGGATGAAGCGACTGAGAAGTCCTTCCAGTTGAGATATTTCACGACACACGGCATCAAGGCAATCTTCGGCATATATACCAAAAACTTTGTGGCTCATCACTGTGTTCATCGCAAAATGTGTTCTTGTTGCTGATTTTTGATCTTTCATTAACATGTTGTCTCAAATGCTTTCGTTCTTTTATAACTCTTTTGATTTTCCTTGCAGTCCTTCCAACACGAAACCGGTTAAAAGCTGTTGGATTTCAGGGAAGAACGATATACCGATTTCATCCTTATGTTGATCGATAACGATAATTGCTCCAAATAAAGCCATGATCATTTCACTTTCAATATCGGACCGCATTTTTCCATCAGCTTGCCACTTTTTGACCACATCGATAAAAGCGTCATACATAAAGTTCACTTTTTCGAGTCCATTTTCTTCGCGATACTTCGCTTCTATTTTGTTAAAAACGTCTTTGTTGTACCATTCGCGCAAAATGGGATTGGAGAGAATACCCTGATTGTTTAATTGCATAATTTCTTGAATTACAGTGAGCGGTTCTCTTGTGGTGTCTACTGCAGCAAGAATGGACTGTTTAAGTTTTACGTTTTCATCCATGAAGATATCCATAAAGAGGTTTTCTTTCGATGAATAGTAGAGATAGAAGGTGCCGGTGGCAATGCCAGCAGATTGGGCGATCTCGGGAACGTTGGTATCTTTAAATCCCTTTGCCTCAAAAAGAAGTTTGGCACAAG
>JAUYTU010000002.1 GCA_030694975.1 Erysipelotrichaceae bacterium
AGGAGAAATTAACTATTATAAATCAAGAGAAAAATGAGATAAAACGAAAAGAATAATTCTATCCATGACAAAATCCAGTCAGTTCGACTGCTTTGTCGATTGCGTAATCCCGGATTTCAAAACGCTACCTCATTTTGGAAAGATCGAAATTACAGTTATTTTTTTCGAGATGAAAGATGATTCTAACCAAGCGTTTTGCTACATGAGAGAGCGCAACACGATGGTGTTTGCCTTCATTGCGTTTCTTAAGATAAAAATCGTAAAGAACCGGGTTATGAATAAGCAAAGACACGGCAACATTCATGAGTGCTTGTCGAAGATAAGGAGAGCCATATTTAACCATGTACCCCTTAGTTTCAACGCTACCGGACTGATGCCGTGAAGGTTCGAGACCTGCGAAGGCCAAAAGTTGATCCGCTGAATCGAATCGTTCGAAAGGAGCATATTCGGCGAAAATACAGGCTGCGGATTGAATGCCAATCCCCTTGATTGAGTGGATGTGGGTGTGAACTTGAAGGAATTCATCCGTAATACAGTTCTCAACGGTTTCAACTTGAGTTTGAGCAAAATGATAAGCATCCAAAGCGAGTTGTAATTGAAGAGTCAGGATAGAATCCTCGAAACCAACCGTGTTTTTGGCTAATTGCTTGAGCTCAATAAATTTCGCATAGGATAAGGTCCTTCTAAGCTGCGAACTAATCTTTGTGTAAGACTCTTGGTTCATGCGTGCCATCTTCGATGGGGTTCCATAGTGATCCAGAAAATACATACAGGTCTTAGAAGTCAGAGAGTTTTTAAAAAAAGGCTTGAATTCAGGGAATATCCGGTCAAGAACGTTTGTGAGTGTAACCAATTGAAGCGAACGATGCTTCACGAGCGAATCACGGGACCGGGTTAGTGATTTTAGATTCTTAATGTGATAGGATTTGTTTGGATAGGGTTTGAACTCCACGGAAGCTGTATACCCGGCAAGGCGTTTGGCATCTACTTTGTCGGTCTTGGTTTTACGAAGTGTGGTAGCTTGAGAGAACCGTTTGACCAACATTGGATTGAATTCCATGAATGAAAATCCATGAGATTCAAGAAAGACCTTGAGATTCATGCCGTAGTGGCCCGTCGCTTCAAACCCTATCCTTATTGCTTGAGCAAGTTCGAGCTGGCTGAGAACCTCGAGTAAGAATGTGAATCCTGATCGATCGTTGGCGAACGAAAAGGAATCGCGGATGACCTCACCATGATGATCCATGATGAAGCAGTCGTGTTTGCGTTTGGCAATATCAATGCCAACAAAATATGTCATGCGACACCTCCGAAAGTAGTGCACTGTTTGTTTAAACCACAACGTGTTCTCTTGATGTCATTTCGCTGTTTATCAAACGTCAAGCGTTCATCAACTTTATCAACATTTAAAAAGAACTGTGGTAGGCATTTCTCCTCAACAGTCAAGCTGTACAAATGAAACACAAATCCACAGTGCATAGTTTAAGCATAACGCATTGGCCGTGCAGTATGCTCAAAAAAGATTAGGCTAGAAAGGAATTTATCAATTTACTAACCTAAATTGATAATACGAACCCTATGAAAAAATATATCGGTATCGATTTAGGCGGTACAAACGTTCGTGTCGCCAAAGTTACGGCTGATGGTGAGATATTGGCTGAAGTAAAGAGCCCATCCTACGCACAGGATGGTCCTAGCAAAGTCATGGAGAATCTCATTCGCTGTATTAAGGAGATTGATGGTTGGCAGGATTGTGCCGGGATTGGTGTGGGTGTTCCCGGACCGGTCGATACCGGCAGAGGTGAAATGCTGATGGCCACCAATTTACCGGGTTTCGTGCATTTCCCTCTGGCAAAAACCTTAGAAGATGAGTTTGATCTTCCGACCTTTGTTGATAATGATGCCAATGTTGCCGGTTTAGCCGAAGCACTGGTCGGAGCGGGTAAGGGATTGCCGATTGTTTACTACGTCACCCATTCTACCGGGATTGGCGGTGCACTGATCGTTGATGGTAAGGTTGTTTCCGGTAAACATGGTCATGCCGGGGAAATCGGAAATATCATCATTGACAGGGCTCGCAAGAAATACAATCATTTGAATGTCGGTGCGGTAGAAAATGAAGTTTCCGGAACAGCCCTGATTCGTATCGCGAAGGAAATTGTGGATGAAAACATTACTTCTGCCGGAGAATTGTTTGCTTTGGCGAAATCCGGTAGTCCGCAAGCGCTGGATATCGTTGACACGATGGCCTTCGATTTTGCGATGATGTTCTCGGCGATTGCCCATGTGTGTGATCCCTTTGCCTTTATCGTCGGTGGTGGTGTTATGAAGTCCAAAGATTTGTATTTTGATAAAATGATTGAGTATTACAAACAACATGTTCATACCGGTATGCGTACGGTGGAGTTTAAACCGGCCATGTTGGCAGAACCAGGATTGATCGGTGCGGCCATGTTGCCTGTATCGTTTGGAAAGTAGGAAAAAATGATTGAAAAATTAAGGAAGTATGCGCAGTTGGCGGTTTGTACGGGAGTCAATGTGCAAAAAGGGCAAACCCTGGTCATTCAAACCACAACCGACTGCCGCGAGTTTGCGCGTTTATGTGTAGAAGAGGCCTATAAAGCCGGAGCCGGTTATGTATTTATGCGTTGGAATGATGATCCGATCAGTAAAATCACATACACCTATGCCGATGTGGAGCGTTTAGAAAAAATTCCGACATGGTTGGTCGATCAGTATCAAAGTTTTATGAACGAAGGTGCCTGTGCACTCAGTATCTATGCACCGACCCCCGGATTGTTGGCGGATATCGATCCGATGAAAATCCAACGGGTTTCCATCGCATCACAAAAAGCATTGAAAAGCTATCGTGAGTATATGATGGGTAACAAAGCGCAGTGGTCGTTGGTTTCGGTTCCGACCGTGGCTTGGGCGAAGAAAGTATTTCCTTTGTTGAGTGAAGACGAAGCTGTCGAAAAACTTTGGGAAGCGATATTTGCGGCCGTGCGCGTCGATGAAGCGAATGATGCGGTGGCTGATTGGGCTGCACACAATGCCCGTTTGGCCGGATATAACAAAAAATTGAATGATTTGAATTTCAAATCATTGCACTTCAAAAATGATTTGGGTACTGATTTGGTGGTCGAGCTTGTCGAACATCATCATTGGGCCGGTGGCGCTGAAGTCGGTCAAAACGGGGTCGTTTTCAATCCGAACATTCCAACCGAAGAAGCTTTTACGATGCCTAAGAAAACCGGTGTCAACGGGACTGTCGTATCAACAAAACCATTAAATTATCAAGGTCGATTGGTTGAAAACTTTAAGTTAACCTTTAAGGGTGGAGCTGTTGTTGATTTCAGTGCCGAAAAAGAAGAGGCAGCACTAAAGAATCTGTTGAATGTTGATGAGGGTAGTAAATATTTGGGTGAAGTTGCCCTTATTTCGCATAATTCGCCGATATCGAACAGCGGTGTGCTTTTCTTAAATACCTTGTTTGATGAAAATGCTTCCTGTCACTTGGCATTGGGTCGGGCCTATCCGATGAATGTTGAAGGTGGCAATGATATGAATGAAGAAGAGTTATTGGCGGCCGGAGCAAATATGTCGATGGAACATGTTGACTTCATGTTTGGCAGTGCAGACATGAAAATTGTCGGTACCGGTTTTGACGGAAGTGAAGTTGTCGTATTTGATCAAGGGAATTTTGTAATTTAAGTTAATGTTATTGACAAATGTCGAACTTATTTGTATAACTAAAGAGTAAATACGATGAAGAGGACAACAACATACATTTCTGATAAGAGAGGGAAGCGGTCGGTGAAAGCTTTCTGATGAATGTACTGTTTACCGCCTTGGAGTAGGTTTTTAGAAAAAAACCCGTTTTCCGCGTTAAGGAATTAAGAGCACAGCAATGTGAACTAAGGTGGTACCGCGAGACTCTCGTCCTTTGGATGAGAGTCTTTTTATTACAATAAGGAGCGTGAAGGTATGATCAATATTAAAGAAAATGAACGTTTAAACGTCATGAACCACTCATGTGCCCACTTAATGGCTCATGCAGTGAAGAATTTGTATCCCCAAGCGATGTTTTGGGTCGGACCGGTCATTACCGATGGTTTTTACTATGACATTGATTTAAGCGGTGATGCCATTCGTGAAGAGGACTTGCCGAAAATCGAGGCTGAAATGAAAAAACTTTCGAAAGACGGGAAGCGGATCGTTCGGGTGGAAGTCAGTAAAGTCGAAGCGTTGGACATGTTTAAGGATGACAAGTACAAAATCGATTTGATCTCTCAGATGAATGAGGATGACACCATCATCTCTGTTTACAAGCAAGGTGATTGGATGGATCTTTGTCGCGGACCGCATGTCGAATCTTTAAAAGAGCTGAAGAATTTTAAGTTGCTCAAGGTTTCCGGTGCGTACTGGAAAGGGGATTCGGACAACGAGATGTTACAGCGGATTTACGGTGTCTGCTTTGAATCCAAAGAAGAACTCGATGAGCATTTGCGTTTGATTGAAGAAGCGAAAAAACGTGATCATAAAAAACTCGGTAAAGAACTCGAACTGTTTATGATCAGTGAATATGGACCGGGATTTCCGTTCTGGCTACCCAATGGCATGACGTTGCGTCATCTGTTGGAAAATTTCTGGTGGAAAGAACATGTCAAAGAAGGTTATCAGTTTATTCAGACACCGATCATGCTGTCCCAAGAACTGTGGCAGATTTCAGGTCACTGGGAGAACTATCGTGAGAACATGTACACTTCGACGTTGGATGAGCGTACTTTTGCCATTAAACCGATGAATTGTCCGGGTGGCTTGCTTGTTTATAAAAATTCATTGCATTCCTATAAAGATTTACCATTACGAGTCGGTGAGTTGGGATTGGTTCATCGCCATGAAGCTTCCGGAGCTTTAAACGGTTTGTTTAGAGTGCGTAACTTTACTCAAGATGATGCTCATATCTTTATGACGGAAGATCAGATCGAGAGTGAAGTTGTCCGACTGATTAACTTCATCGATCGGATTTACAAAGTATTTGGCTTAACGTATTCAATCGAACTATCAACGCGTCCGGAAAAGAAGTATATCGGTGAAATCGAGGTCTGGGATCGCAGCGAAGCAGCCTTGGAAAAGGCTTGTCACTCAGCCGGGAAAGCATGCAAGATCAATCCGGGCGATGGCGCTTTCTACGGGCCGAAGCTTGACTTCCATATTCGCGATTCTTTAGGAAGAGTATGGCAGTGCGGTACGATTCAATTGGATATGAACTTGCCGGAACGATTTGATTTGACATATATTGCACCGGATGGCACTAAAAAGCGTCCGATCATGTTGCATAGAGTTATTTACGGTTCGGTTGAGCGGTTTATCGGTATCTTGATTGAGCACTATGGCGGGGCATTTCCGATGTGGTTGGCTCCGGTTCAAGCGGTGATTGTTCCTGTTAATCCGGATTTACACAATGAAGCCTCTTATGCGTTGGCGAAGCGTTTGGAAGAGTTGGAAATTCGGGTCAAAGTCGATGATCGCAATGAGAAACTCGGCTATCGCATTCGGGAAGCCCAAATCACCAAAATTCCGGTGCAGTTGGTGTTGGGTGATGGTGAAGTGGCTAACAACAGTATCAATATCCGTCGTTATGGACAACAAAACAGTGAGACACTGCCGGTGGATGAATTCATCGCTAAGTTGCTGTTGGAAATCGGCGAAAAGAGTTAATTGAAGAGCAAGGAAAACTTGCTCTTTTTTTGTCGAATTTTGTCGGAAAAGATGAAAGTAAGTTCATGAAATGTTTCACAAAATCGTTTAAATCATGTGAACAAACTATCATGCTTATGCTATAATAGTTGAGTCAGATGAATACTGATTGAAAAAGGATGGACTATGAAAATAAAAATCATGTTGTTTTTATTGTTAACGTTGTTAATCACAGGTTGTACCGTAAAAGAAGAAACCAAATTAAGTATCCTGGTTCCAATGGGAGCACCGTCCATTGCGGTGATACCTATTTTAAAAGACGATGTACACTCAATCAATCTTGTCAGCGGAACTGATCCACTCCAAGCTGCTTTGATCAGTCCAAATCCACAGTATGATATCATCATCGCTCCGGTAAACTTAGGAGCAACGTTAATCAGTAAAAATTCATCGCAGTATCGCCTTTGGGGTGTTGTCACTTGGGGTAACTTGTATATCGTGGGGGAAAATGAAAGTGTTTTAAAGGAAGAGGGGATCTTGGCATTGTTTGGGGAAAATGCGGTCCCTCAGAAGATTTTTGATTCTGTTAAAAGTAAAATCGAATTGACGTTAACGCCGGCCTATTTTCCATCGGTCAATGATGCTCAAGCGCAACTTTTGACGCAAAAAGTGCGTGCTGCGATGTTGGCACAGCCACTTGCGGCTGCGACCATTGCGAAAGCAAAAGAGAGTGGTAAGGATCTGAAAATCATTGCTAATCTTCAGGATCTATGGAAAGAGTCAACCGGTACTGAAAATTATCCGCAGGCTGCGATTTTCGTGCTTGAGAGTTCGTACAAGAGTGATAAAATTGCGATTGAGAATACAATTGAGTTAATGAAATCGTATGTGGATACTTCTTGGACACAGAGTTCAACCTTGGAAGCGGACATCGTTGAACTGACTGCGGAAAAACTGGGTTTGCCAAGTGCAAAGCTGGTTGCAGGTGTTTTTAAAGGTATGAATGTAAAGATTCAGCCGGCACTTGAGGTCGAATCGGAACTTACAGCATTCTTGAAGCTATTTGGCTTAACAAATATTCGTGAACTAATTATCAACTAGTGTGATATAATTTTACTGTAGTAGTTTACATATTATAAGGGGTGATGGAATGAAGAAAAGACGACTGATAACGGTTGTCATCCTGGCGTTGACATGGTGGTTTGCGGCCAACTCAATTGCTAATAATATTCTGCTTCCATATCCATGGGATGTTGCTTTGACGATGTTTGCGCAATTACAGCAAACGGATTTCTATATGAGTGTTCTGCATACGTTGTCTCGACTGTTTCAAGGGTTAACACTGGCTATGTTCCTTGGAGTTTTGTTGGGATATGTCTGCGCGTTGAGAAATAAAATAGATGATTACTTTATGCCCGTGATTACTGCGATGAAAACGATTCCGAATATCTCGTTTATCATTATTGCCTTGATTTGGTTGGGTAGTGAGAAAAGTGTTCTGTTAATTACGTTTCTGATACTGTTTCCGATATTCTTTGAAGCAGCGAAGATGGGTGTGACATCCGTTGATCAGCGTCTTCTTGATGTGTTGGCCATGTATCCGGAGACAAGGGCGAATAAGTTCAAAAACGTGTATGGACCCAACATGCTGCCGTATGTACTTTCTTCTTTAAAAGCTGGGGTTTCCTTGGGTTTCAAGGTTGCCATCATGTCGGAAGTATTGGGTCAGGTTCAGGTTGGAATCGGTAAGTCCATGTTTCTTGGTAAACTTTATCTTGATACTACATCCATCTTTGCGTGGACCGTGTGGATCATCCTGATTGGGTACAGTTTCGATGTTTTATTGGATATGGGAATTAAAATCATTCGTAAAAAGTTTGATTTTTAATAAATTAGAAGGAGGTGAAAGATATGGAGCGATTAAATCAGAAAGCATTGGATACCATTACCGATATCGTTGCCCGTCATAACGGTCGTTTAGGACCGGTCAAACTGATGTTGCACGATGTTCAGCACGAATTGGGGTATATTCCTTTTGAAGCGATGGAAAAGATTTCGCAAGCCACCGGAGCATCGGTTGCGGAAGTTTATGGAGTCGTAACTTTTTATACCCAATTTACCCTCGAGCCGAAAGGTAAGCATGTTATCAACATTTGTATGGGTACGGCTTGCTATGTAAAAGGTGCACAAGAACTGTTGAACCGCGTCGTCGAACTGACGAAAGCACCGGTCAACGGAACCAGTGAAGACAAAGTGTTTTCCGTGGATGCAACCCGTTGTTTAGGAGCCTGCGGTTTAGCGCCGGTTGCGATCATTGACGGTCGTGTTTACGGTAATGCCACACAATCAAAAATGGTAGAAGAGTTCATCCGGTTTGTTGTCGAGCAAGAAACCAAAACCAAACGTGAAGAGCGTTTAAGCGAGGTGGTGTCATGACATTAAAGAAAATTTTGGAGTTATTGAAGGCGGATTCTTTGTGTATCAGTGATTCTCAATGCATGGAACGGAACTTTGAACACATTTCCGCGACTGATTTGATGAGCGATGCTTTGGCACTGGTTCAAAGTGACAGTGAAAAAACCATATTGGTTACCGGTTTGGTTCATGCACAATCGTTACGGACGGCTGAGATGCTTGACATCAATGTGGTGATTTATGTGCGGGGTAAGACCATGAGTGAGACGGATTATAACCTGGCAAAAGAAATGGGTATGAACGTATTTACGACCAAATCATCGATGTATGATACGTGCGGTATTCTTTACAGCAATGGTCTGCTTACGGCCGTCGTATAGCCATGATTCACCAGCATTTTAACGTAGAAAAAGAAGATTATGCCAATGCCGGACGTATTTCCAGTCAAATCAAGCAAATGCTTAAGCAGTTGGGAGTTTCCTCAGAAGTTCTTCGTCGCATCGCCATTTCGTGCTATGAAGCGGAGATTAATATGATCATACATTCGTATGGAGGTGAGGTCGTGTTAACATTATCAGCCGAAGGTAAGTGTGAATTACGGTTCTCGGACATGGGACCAGGTATTGATGACATCGAAAAAGCGATGACTCCGGGGTGGTCGACGGCGAAAGCATCAGCCCGTGAGTTTGGTTTCGGTGCCGGAATGGGACTGCCAAATATCAAACGTAATTGCGATGAATTTGATCTTGTCACATCACCGGCGGGAACGACGTTGGTCATTGGGTTTAAAGTCTTATGAGTGTCATTTCTTATACATTGGAAAAATGTCAGAAGTGCATGGCTTGCATTCGGATTTGTCCGACCGAGGCACTGTCTATGCAACAGCAACGTATTCAGATTAACCGTGAAAAGTGTATAAACTGCGGTCAATGTCTTGATGCCTGTGTGCATCAGGGCTTGCAGGCAAAAGGCAGTACGCTTGATGATTTATTGCATTATGAGAGAAAAATCGCTATGCTTCCGCCGTCTGCCTTTGGTGAATGCCATAATCACGCGGAAATCGAGCAACTGATGCATACATTTATCGAAATGGGATTCGATGAAGTGGTGGAGCTCAGTGCGTATGAAGGGGCGATTTACGATCATGTTCAGCAGTACCGCAAGGAAAATCCGGGCGGCTACTTAATTTCATCGTTTTGTCCGGTGGTTAACCGGCTGATCCAAATGAAATATCCCATGTTGTTATCCAATATGATTCCGTTTGAATTAACAGCGGAAATAGCGGCTAAGCGTATTCGACAACAATATGAAAATGAAAATGTAGGTATCTTTTATCTTTGTGAGTGTATTGCTAAACTGCCGTTAGGTAAGTTTCCTTATGGTAATAAACGTTCGGAAATCGATCACTGTGTTTCATTGGTTGACTTGTTTCCGAAGATTGCACGCATGCGAAATACCAATCGGTTAACGACCGACATTTGTGCAAAAGGTATATGTGCAGTTGCCTCTGAGTTGTTTGTGCAAGATGAAATGCTATCTTCGACGATTGTCGCTGACGGTTTAAAGAAGGTTCAGCTGGTCTTGGATTTAGCGGAGTTTGGTCAGTTGAAAGGTGAGCATCTGTTGTGGCTTTCCAACTGTATCAACGGTTGCATTGGCGGTAATCTGCTTTGGGGTAATCCCTTTGAAGCATCAATCAACAGTCGCAGACATTATGTGTCTGCAACTGGAGAATCCATCGCATTATCACATGAGGAGATCATTCAGGAAACGGTGATGTTCAACCGTGCCAACATGAAATCCTTGAAAGATCGAATGGCAGAGTTTACCAAAATCAATGAACAACTGGAAAAACTGCCGGGTTATGACTGTGGCGCTTGCGGCTATCCATCCTGTCGGGTCATGGCTGAAGAAATCGTCGCCGGACACTCAGTGATTGCGGATTGCAGGATCATCCACGTGAGGGAGATATAAAATGAAAGCATCTCTTTTAATTGAAAAATACGGATTTGAAAAGTTAACGGAAGCATCGGCTGATTTTGAAATCAAACATGCTTTTATGGGTGACTTATTGAGTTGGGTCATGGGTCATGCGAAAAGTGAGGATGCCTGGATCACGATACTAGGTCATCCAAACATCATTGCGGTTGCACTTTTGCGCGAGCTGTCTTGTGTCGTGATTGCACATGGCGCACAAATCCAGCCGGAAACGATTGAAAAGGCGAATGAAGAGGATTTTTTGATCCTTAAGTCGCCGCTTTCAGCATTTGAAATTGCAAAAATTCTGATTAGCGAAGGCGTATAACATGTTTGCAGACTTACATATTCATTCAGCCCTCTCGGCCTGTGCCGATGATGATATGACGCCCAACAATATTTTGAACATGGCCATCATCAAAGGTTTGGATGTAATTGCCATCTGCGACCATAATAGCTGTAAACAGCAGCCAGCCATCGCAAAAGCTGCATTGGATAAGCCGATTCAAGTGGTTTTCGGTGTTGAGGTGACCAGCAGCGAGGAAGTGCATGTCCTTTGTTATTTTAGCCGGTTGGCTGATTGCATGGCTTTTGACCAGTGGTTAGAATCCGTTTTGATGCCTATCGATAACAATGAAAAGTTTTTTGGAAAGCAGTTAGTCTTTGATGAGAATGATGAGATTATTGATAAAGTGAGCGTTTGTCTGTCATTTGCTACGAGTGCTTCGTTGAAAGAAGTCATCGATAATGCAGTTCAGTTGGGCGGACGCTGTGTATTTGCTCATG
This sequence comes from Erysipelotrichaceae bacterium, assembly GCA_030694975.1. Classification (GTDB taxonomy): domain Bacteria; phylum Bacillota_I; class Bacilli_A; order Erysipelotrichales; family Erysipelotrichaceae; genus UBA2227. Next base: position 10,882 of record JAUYTU010000002.1, read on the forward strand.
CAATAGGCAAAAGTCACGGAGTTATCCGTCAATTGGGATTTATTCCTGAGGATATATACGTCAGCGGTATTGAAATCATGGAGCAAAAGCATCAGATCGAACTCTCGAGGACTCATCCTCGCTTTGAAAACACGTTGTGGTTTTCAAATTCCGATGCTCATCAGCTCTTCGATATCAATGAAAAGGATTTTTATATAACAAACAATCAATGGAAAGATTTTTGGGGTGAAAAATCATGATGCAAGAACTAGCTATGCATATATTAGACATCGTACACAACTCCATCCGGGCTGAAGCAAATTTGATTACGGTCAATGTGTTTTGTAAGAAAAGTGAAGATATTTGCGGATTTTCGGTCATTGATAATGGAATTGGGATGCGCGCCGATGTATTGGATAAGGTCTTGGACCCATTCTTCACTACGCGCACGACTCGAAAGTTCGGTTTGGGGCTGCCTCTGTTAAAAATGACATGTACGATGTGTGACGGAGAATTCTCAATCACATCCTCACCATGGCAAAAGACTGAGGTCATTGCCAAAATGAAGCGAAGTCATTTGGATACGCCGCCTTGGGGAGATTTGGCACAAACGTGGATGGAATGTTTCCACGGATTTCCCGCGGGGCGTTTGATATTTAATTTCGACTTTGATGATCACAAAGTTGTCGTTGACAGTGATGAGATCATCAATACCATCGGAGATCGTGAGCTATGCTACGATTCTGCGGTGCTGATTCAATTAAGAGATTATGTAGCTGATCAAATAACACCATATTTAAGGGAGGAAAGTTATGAAATCATTGAGCGATTTACAGCGCATTCGTGATGAAGCAAAAAAACGCGTAAGCATGCGCGAAGGGAATCAAGAATATCGTATCGTCGTCGGTATGGCTACCTGTGGGATTGCCGCGGGTGCACGTCCGGTATTAACAACGCTGGTTGAAGAAGCAGCGAAAAACAATTATCCGGTGACTGTTACACAGACCGGATGTATCGGTATGTGCACACTGGAACCGATCGTAGAAGTTTTTGGTCCGCAAGGCGATAAAACAACGTATGTTTTGGTTGACTCGAAGAAGGCCGTTGAAATTTTAGAAGAGCACATTGGTAAAGGCAAAGTTAAATCTGAGTACACCGTCGGCGCTTCGGGCGTGGCTTTATGATGGAACGTGTCCACGTTTTAGTCTGTGCGGGTACAGGGTGTACCTCATCTCAGTCCGATGTCATTGTTGAAAAGTTTCGCAGTTACGTCCGTCAGTTTGATCTTCAAGAAGAAGTAAAGGTCATCAAGACCGGATGTTTCGGTTTGTGTCAAAAAGGACCGATCGTCGCCATTCATCCGGATAAGACATTTTACTGTCACGTAACACCTGCGGATGTTGAAGAAATCGTAGTTGAACATTTATATAAAGGCCGGCCGGTCAAGCGTCTGGAACTTTCGGATATCGATGAAGAGACGAAGGAAAAAGTATTTGATATCGATAAAATTCGTTTCTATGCCAAGCAAATGCGTATTGCACTCAAAAACTGTGGTGTCATAAATCCTGAAGATATCGATGAATACATAGCTCAGGACGGTTATATGGCCTTGGGTAAAGTTCTGGAATCGATGTCGCCTCAACAAGTCATAGATGAAATCAAGAAGTCCGGATTACGCGGTCGTGGCGGCGGTGGTTTTCCGACGGGATTGAAGTGGCAATTTGCCGCAAATCAGCCCAAAGGCCAAAAATATGTTATCTGTAATGCGGACGAAGGTGATCCGGGTGCATTTATGGACCGTTCCATCTTGGAAGGTGATCCGCACGCCGTCTTGGAAGCGATGTCGATTGCCGGATATGCCATCGGTGCCAATCATGGCTATGTTTACATTCGTGCAGAGTATCCGATTGCGGTTGAACGATTAGAAATCGCCATTGGACAAGCTAAGAATTATGGTTTGTTAGGCAAAAAGATCCTTGGTTCTAAATTTGATTTTGATATTGAAATCCGCTTGGGTGCCGGAGCTTTTGTATGCGGTGAAGAAACCGCATTGATTGCTTCGATTGAAGGTAAGCGCGGCATGCCCATGCCGAAACCGCCGTTTCCGGCGATTAGCGGTGTATGGGGCAAACCGACGATCATTAACAATGTCGAAACGTTTGCCAATGTACCGATCATATTGTTAAAAGGTTCGGATTGGTTTGCGTCCATTGGTACGGAGAAGTCCAAGGGTACCAAAGTATTTGCCTTGGGTGGAAAAATTGTTAATACCGGATTAGTAGAAATCCCGATGGGAACGACACTTCGCGAAGTTATTTATGAAATCGGCGGCGGTTGTCCGGGGAATAAGAATTTTAAAGCAGTACAAACCGGCGGTCCATCCGGGGGTTGTCTGACAGAAAACGATTTGGACACACCGATCGATTTTGATAGTCTGGTTGCACTAGGCTCAATGATGGGCTCAGGTGGGATGATCGTTTTAGATGAAGATAACTGTATCGTTGACGTTGCCCGATTCTACATGGACTTTATCGTAGATGAATCTTGTGGTAAATGTACGCCTTGTCGGGTGGGTACGAAACGCCTTCTTGAAATGTTGAATGATGTTTGTGAGGGTAGGGGTTCGTTACAGACATTGCACGACATGGAAGATTTGGCTCATAAGATTAAGGATACATCGCTTTGTGGCTTGGGTCAGACGGCACCAAACCCGGTTCTGTCAACCTTACGTTTGTTTAGAGATGAGTATTTGGCACACGTAGTCAAAAAGAAATGTCCTTCAGGTGTATGTAAATCCTTATTGACGTATTCTATTATTACCGATAAGTGCCGCAAATGTTCACTTTGTGCAAAACAATGTCCGACCGGCGCAATTTCCGGGGTACCTGGAAAAGAACCGTATGTCATCGATGCGAGCAAGTGTATAAAATGCGGTGCCTGTATGACGGCTTGTCGTTTTGACGCTGTTGTACGGGTTTAGGAGGTAAGACAATGATTAACTTAAAAATTAACAATATTCCGGTAACTGTCGATCCGGGGGCAACCATACTAACGGCGGCGGCAAAAGCCGGGATCAATATTCCGACCTTGTGCTATTTAAAGGACTGCACAGAAACCGGTGCATGCCGTGTCTGTACAGTCGAAGTCAAAGGTTCTCGTACGTTGGGGGCAGCCTGTGTCTATCCGGTTACCGAAGGTATGGAAGTCTATACGCACTCTGCACGGGCCATTGAAGCAAGAAAGAACACTGTGAGCCTGATTCTGTCGAATCACTCCAAGGACTGCTTGTCTTGTATCCGTAATCAAAACTGTGAATTACAGTCACTTTCGGACAGTTTAGGTATTCGTGATGTGAAGTATCAAGGTGAAAAAACCGCAATCACCTACGATGATGTCGCTTTCGGAATCGTCCGTGACACTTCGAAATGTATTTTGTGCGGTCGATGCATTGAAACATGCAAAAACGTACAGGGTCTGGGAATTTTGGGGTATATGGACCGTGGTTTTAAAACCAAAGTCGGACCGGTTTTGGATAAGAGCTTTGCGAATGTTAATTGTATGCAATGCGGTCAGTGTATCAATGTGTGTCCGGTCGGTGCATTATCTGAAAAAGAAGAAATTCATGAAGTCGTTCAGGCGTTGAGCGATCCGAAAAAGCATGTGGTCGTTCAAACAGCGCCGGCCATTCGGGCGTCATTAGGGGAAGAGTTTGGAATGCCGATCGGTTCAAGAGTGACCGGTAAGATGGTTGCGGCCTTGCGTCGGATCGGTTTTGCGAAAGTATATGATACCAACTATGCGGCGGATTTGACGATCATGGAAGAAGGAACGGAATTCTTGCATCGCTTTGCGCAAAAGGGGACCTTACCGATGATTACCTCGTGTTCACCGGGTTGGGTACGCTATCTGGAATTTGAATATCCAGATCTGATACCGAATTTATCTACCTGTAAATCTCCGCACATGATGTTTGGGGCGATTTTGAAATCGTATTATGCTCAAACCAAAAACATCAATCCGAAGGATATCTATGTCGTATCGATTATGCCTTGTATTGCGAAAAAAGAAGAAAAAGAACGCAGGGAAATGATTAAGAATGAAATTAAAGATGTTGATGCTGTATTAACAACGCGCGAGCTTGGTCGTTTGATCAAATTGTACGGTATTGATTTTGCTTATCTTGAGGATGAAGAGTACGATCAGGACATGTTTGGCGAGTACTCCGGTGCCGGTGCGATCTTCGGTGTTACCGGAGGCGTTATGGAAGCCGCGTTACGTACCGTTTATGTCAAATTGACTAACAAGGAATTGGATGATGTGAAGTTTGAAGCGGTTCGTGGGATTCATGGTCTGAAAGAAGCAACCATCACCATTGATAATGTTGATATTAGAGTAGCCGTTGCCCACAGTATGACCATAGCTAAACCATTGCTTGATGATATCCGTAACGGAAAATCACCATATCATTTCATTGAAATCATGGGCTGCCCGGGTGGTTGTATCAATGGCGGTGGTCAATCAATTGTCAATGCAAGCATCCGTAATAAGTTTCCTAACAATCAATGGCTCAAACTGCGTGCGAAAGCTATCTATGCTGAAGATGAAGCGCGTCCGGTTCGTCAATCCCACAAGAACACTCAGATCTTAGCCCTGTATGAGAATTTCTTGCACGAACCATGCGGTCATGTTTCACATAAGCTGTTACACACGCATTACACACCAAGAAAAAGATTTAAATAATTAAAAAAAGAGCCGGAATCAACCGGCTCTTTCAATTATATTCGTAGTGTTATTTGTTGATTTGTTTGACAATGCCTAGCGTATCGATATCAAGTACCGTAAACATTTTATCGGATAACAGGTAAACATAGTTATCAATGTGAACGATGCGTTGAATCGCGTAATCACTGTCTTTTTCATTTGGTATTTGTTGAACTTTGCCTTTTAAAACCAAATCGCCATTTGGATCGATGGTAACGAAGATCGCCTGATTGATGTAATTGTACTTTTGATCTGAACTTACGGTGAAATTATAGTCATTTACCGTGAAAGCAAGCAGGTTTTTACTTTTAACATAAAGGACACCTTTATGGTCATATAACGCTTCGGAGTACGTATACTCTGAACCGATTTTAAGATTTTTCACTTCCTTTGGATTCAACTCATCTTTGACATCGAACAATGAAATTTTTATCGCTCCGGTCACAAGACGTCCATCCGATTCGACTTTAACATCTTTTCCGATACCAAACACCAGATTGCCTTCAATCGGTTGAAGATAATTGGAGAAGCCCGGGATTTTCAATTCGCCCAGAATCTTTGGCTGATTAGCGCTCAGGTCGATGACGAAGAAGGGGTCGACTTGTTCAAAGGTGACCATATAGACGCGATCTTGCGTAAAGCGAACGGAATAAATGGTTTCGCCCGATGCAATCTTACCAAGATGTCCGATTTCTTTCATGTTGGAATCGAGTACATAAATATGATTTTCCAGTTCCCATTCTTGATTGTTTTTATATTTTTGAGTCGTTGTTGCGACGCGCAGTTTTCCATCATGTTCATCAATGGCAAACTGATTGATCAGATAACCTTCAACCTTACCACTGGAAAGAAGTTTGATACCATTGGTAATGTTTAATTTATATATTTCGGTAACGACCGAACCATCATACGTTCCGGTCAGTTCATTGTATTGGGGCCACAACTGATGAGCAATGTATAGGTTTTCACGAGTCATCGTTACGGTTCCGGCTCCGGCCATGATAGCTTCCATTTCAGTATCGAAACCATCCGCAAGTGTCAGGGTAGTTACTGTGGTCATATCGGTTGTATTCGGTATACCAATGACTCTAACGCTGGTTGCTTCGATCAGTTTTGCCTTTTCATCATCAATACGGTAAGAAGGCAATATATCGGACAGATTAATATCATCGGCGCTGCCATCGGTTGAACCTTCGGCGAAGCCACGGTACATACCCCAGTAACCGCCTTTATTGGTTACCAACACGATTTTATTATCAATCTTGCGCGCTGCCATACCATAGCCTTCAACTTCCAGTGATTTGACTTTCTTAACTTGAGTGCGATCTGAGATATCATAAACAACGATCCGCTGATATGATTTTCCCCACCAAATCATGCTTCTGCCACCGATGGGTTCATCGGCCTTGGGTTCACCGTCATCCGGTTTCTCATCGCCTTCGGGTTCTTCCGGCTGATAGGTTTCCCAACGGTTGCCAAGCAAGACTAAGTAGTCATCATGCAAGAACATTTGATAATAATTAGCGTTTTCTTCAAATGTCTTCTCCATAACTAATCCGGCATCCTCCAATGGAAAAGCCCGAATGACACGTAAGCGGTTGTTAGTCAGCTGATAGATGTAAAAGCCATCAGTCTTTACGATATCGGCTTCATCGACCCCTGAGATCTGATTGTTTGTGCCGGTGAAATCCGGCTTTGCGGCTGAACGGTCGTCTTGAGCAAACTCCGGCATACCAGGCAGATTGTTAAATCCGCTATTCAGCCGTGTTCGTATGCTTCGCACGATTTGTTTTAAATGGGTCTCACTCGTGACGGCCGTAATTTTTGCGTCAGTGACTAACGATTTTTTGTTTTCAATGTGTGCTAAAGGAAGAATGAGTAAAATAGCGATAAACAGTATCCAGTATCTTTTTTTCATAAGGGGTCCTCCTCGATTTAAGAATAGCATACACGACTTTACTTGTTGTTTTTCTTGGACAAGATGCATAGAAAATCGGCTAACTTGCATAAGAAAACTGTCATTTCGACAGTTGTTCTTTAATCATTGTTTTTACTTGAGTCAATACATCGCTCAGAGGTATTAATTTACTCTCTTTTTCACCACGGACCTTTAATTCAATCATGTCTTGTTCTACCGTTTTTCCCACGGTGATACGAAGCGGAACACCGAGCAAATCCATGTCGTTGAATTTGACGCCAGCTCTTTCATCGCGATCGTCCAATACGACATCGATACCTGAATTTTTGAAGAGTTGATACAACTCATTGCCGATTTCAACTTGTTTTTCAAGTTTTAAATTGATAATCACAATGGCAACTTCAAAAGGTGCAACCGCCATCGGCCATTTAACCCCATATTCATCGTGGTTTTGTTCGACCAATGCAGCCAGACAACGCCCAGGACCGATTCCATAAGATCCCATGACGACCGGATGCAACTGATTATTGGCATCAAGGTATTCAAGATTCATAACCTTGGAATATTTGTCGCCGAGTTTAAACGTATTGCCGATTTCGATGCCATGCTTGAAGTGTACGTGGCTGTTACAGTTTGGACAGCGATCACCGTCTTTGATCTGACGGATATCACCCATGACTTTGATATTGAAATCGGTGAGATTGACATTTTTGAAATGATAATCGGTCTGGTTGGCTCCGACAATAAAATTGCGAAGTTTAACGACTTCATTATCCGCAATGACATCAACGGTCAATCCGATCGGACCGGCGAATCCCACGACCGCTTTGGTTACATCTTCAACAATCGCCGCCGGGGCCAACTCAATCGAAGTGCCGCCAAACAGTTTCCGTACTTTGGTCTCATTGACTTCATGATCGCCGCGCACCATCACGGCGACCGGTTTTCTATCGATTACATAGATCAGCGTTTTGACAAATTGGGTGACCGGTAATCCGAAGAATCCGGACACTTCTTCAATTGTTTTTGCTTTTGGGGTAAATACAAGTTGCTTGATCTCAAATTCTGCACTTGACATCGGCTCTTTGCTTACACAAGCCGCAACTTCTAAGTTCGATGCGTAGCCGCAATTATCACACAGAACCAGAATATCTTCGCCGATGTCGGTCACTGCCTGAAACTCTTCCGAAAGCATACCGCCCATGACGCCGGTGTCGGCGGTTACGATTTTATAATCAATTTTCATTTTATCAAATGAATTCTTATAAGCATCAAACATCAGCTGATACGATCTGTTCAATCCTTCGATATCCGTATCAAAGGAGTAGGCATCTTTCATAATGAACTCGCGTACACGAATCAAACCAAAGCGCGGACGTGGCTCGTCGCGGAACTTCGTCTGAAACTGATATAAATTGATGGGCATATCTTTGTATGATTTGATATGCATGGCAGCTGCAGCCGCAAACAGTTCTTCATGTGTCGGTCCAAGGACAAAGGGTTTATTAAAGCGGTCTTTTAAGGCGAACATGCTTGAGCCAAAACCATCGCGCCTTCCGGATGCGATGTATACTTCCTCAGCAATCAAGGATGGCATCAGGACTTCCTGTGCGCCGGTCGCATTCATTTCTATCCGAATGATATTTTCTATTTTCTTCAGTACTTTATAGCCCAAAGGCAAATACATGTAAACACCGGAAGAACTCTTTTTGACCATGCCGCTGCGAACCAACAGGTTGCCGCTGGTCGAGTCTTCGTCCTTTACATTCTCTCTCAATGTGTAAAAATAGCTTTTGTTAAGTTTCATCGTTCATTACCTCAGTTAATCTCATTGATTATAACATATTGATTACGGATGTGGGTAGAGGGTTGGTAGGTGAGGAGGAAAGAGATTGGTGAAAGACAGCACTGTGAAATCAAGATGCAAATGAACACTTGAATAATCTAACAACATTTTTTTAGGGAAGTGTTTCAGATCTTCGAAGTTTTCATAAATTTAAATAAGAAATCGTTCAAGAGTAAGTCATCCTTTTGACAACTTTCCGTTCATGCAACCAACAGTTGACACAAATCCACCAATGAAGGTAGACAACACACATGTTTTTTAATAGTATGGTATAGAGAGTGGGTGAACCTATGTCGGATAAAATTTATAAACTTAGAAAAGGATTGAATTTATCTCAAGATGAGTTTGGTGCAATGCTATCCGTTTCAAGACAAGCAGTTTCAAAATGGGAGTTAGGTCAAAGCATGCCTGATATTGAAATTTTGCGTAAGATCAAGCAATTGTTTAATGTTTCCTATGACGAGCTAATAGACAATGATCAACCTGTTGAACACAACAATGATATAATATTCACTTTAAGACGTAAGCAACAATTTTTCTATTATAGTGTTCTTTTTATAATTGTGGGACTTGCGCTATTCTTGTTTTATGTTTTCATTCGTCTTAACGGTTACTATGATGCTTTTATTTTCAATTCTGAACTTAAATCTATTCATTTTCAAGAAGGCTATGACTGGTTTTATTATTTTATAAAGTTAGGATTGTTAGTGTTTTCCGGACTCTCAATCTTGTTTGGATCGTGGTTCGTTTATTTATCTCAAAAAGACCACAGATAAGTAACTTAAATTGACGTTGTAATCTGTGTAGTGCAATTTTCAATAGTAACGTATTGATGATTACGTATCGATTTTGAAGATATTCATGGCGATAATTCATCGTTGACGGAATGTCAGCATTATGTTATTATAAACAAGCAATAAGATGTTAGAAAGTAGAAGCACTCTTCTCACCTGATTTCCTTCGGAAGTAGGTCAATGCTGCATCACCATTATTTTTAACGGTGAAAAAGTATGCTGGGTGCTCTATGAGTACCTTTTTATATGTCACGGAGGTGAAATTATTACTAAAAAAATTACAACAGACGAGTTAGTCAATGAGAGCATTCGTTTCAAAGAAGTATTATTGATTGGAGCCAATGGCGAGCAATTGGGAATCTTCATGCGCCGTGAAGCGCTTGAAAAAGCCTATGAGCAAAACCTGGATCTGCTGTGTGTAGCACCCAATGCCGTACCGCCGGTATGCAAAATATTGGACTACGGACGTTATCGCTTTGAAATGCAAAAGAAGCTCAAAGAAGCAAAAAGAAATCAGCACGTAACTGAACTTAAACCGCTGCGCTTATCACCGGTTATCGACACTCATGATTTTGAGACCAAACTGAAACATGCACGCGAGTGGATTGAAGATGGCATGAAAGTCAAAGTAGACATGCGTTTCCGCGGTCGGTTAATCACCCGTCTTGAAGTCGGGAAAAAGGTTATGAATAGTTTTATTGAAAGTATTTCCGATATTGCGAATATTGAAAAATCTCCTTCCATGGAAGGTAATACAATGTACGTGATACTGGCACCCAAACGCAAGTAATACAGGAGGACGTGTACTATGCCAAAAATGAAAACAAAAAAGGCGCTGGCCAAACGTGTAAAACGTACGGGTAGCGGCAAATTGAAAAGATCCCATGCATACATCTCTCACTTTGCGGCTAATAAATCGCAAAAGCAAAAACGTAAATTGAGAAAGGGCACATTGGTTTCGAAGAGCGATTACAAACGCATCAAACTGATGTTGCAAGACTAGGAGGATAGAATGCCAAGAACTAGAAACAGCGTTGCAACTCGCAACCGTCGTAAAAAAATATTAAAATTAGCTAAGGGTTATTTCGGTTCGAAACATACATTGTACCGTACAGCCCATGAGCAAGTTATGCACTCCTTGAAGTATGCTTATCGGGATCGCAGAACACTCAAACGCGAAATGCGCAAATTATGGATCGCTCGTATCAATGCGGCAGCCCGCATGAATGATATCAGCTATTCACAGTTGATGTTTGGTTTGAAAATAGCCAAAATCGAAGTTAACCGCAAAATGCTTTCGGAAATCGCAATTGCTGATCCGAAGGGCTTTACAGGAATCGTTGACAAAGCCAAGAAAGCTTTGGAAAAGTAAAAATGAAAGTACCAGAGGACGATGAGTGGAAAATGTAAAAGAGACTCTCAATGAACTTCTGGTCGACCTTTTTAACCATATCCTGGTACTGGAAGAGAAAAATTTGCAAGATCGCGGAATTTCGCTTTCGATGACCGAGGTGCATACCTTGGAAAATATTCAAAAGAGTAAAACCAAAACCATGTCCGATGTTGCCCGCTTACAGCTGATAACACAGGGAACATTAACGGTTGCGGTCAACCGTTTGCAAGAAAAAGGCTATGTCAGCCGACTTCAAGATGCTCAGGATAAACGGATTATCCGGCTATCCTTAACCGCTAAGGCTTTGGATGTGTTGGCGATTCACGATAAGTTTCATGAAGAGATGATTGACAGCTTTATCAGCGACCTGAAAATCGATCAGGATGTCGCACTGATCACCAGTTTACGCCGGATAATGGAATATTTCAGACAAAACTATGAGGACCGCTAGGTCTTCATTTTTTTTACAGTCAATTCGGTTGCATACAATTTAATAAAAGGGTTAAGATAGTAAAGAGAAATAAGTAATATCCAATCATTTGGGAATATAGGAGGAAAATTATGGCAAGTTTTGATACAAGCATTACAGAATCCAAAGTAATAGGTAAACTGTTAAATGGGGCTATTATCCCACGGCCGATCGCATTTGTACTATCAATTTCACCCCAAGGCATCGTCAATGCATCACCCTTCAGCTATTTTAATGCGATTTCATCCAATCCGCCGATGCTGATGATTTCAGTCAATCGAAAAAACGGACTGATGAAAGATACGGCTCGCAACATCTTAGCAACCAAGCAGTTTGTTGTTCATATTGTCGATCCGACGATTATCCATCAGGTCAATGAAACATCCGCTTCACTACCGTATGGAGACAGTGAATTAGACAACAGCACACTTACTCTTAAAGACAGTGAAATGGTGGCTGTGCCGTCCGTTATAGAAGCGAGGGTGACCTTTGAGGTTCAATTTGAAGATCATCAGGTGTACGGCAATGAAAAGGGAACGGGAACCGACGTATTTATCGGTCGCGTGGTTAATATTGTGATTGATGATGATCTGATTGATGAGAATCATTATGTCGATTTCGAAAAACTTAATCCGGTCGGACGACTCAGTGGAACAAATTATACTGTCCTGGGTGAACACTTCTCACTGGAGCGTCCACGATGATCCATATTTATAAAGAAAAAAATCGGAAAGGTCCGACGCTATTGTTGTTGCACGGCACCGGGGGCGATGAAAAGGATCTGCTACCCTTAGCCGATATCATCGATCCAAGTGCCAATATTCTCAGTGTCCGCGGTCAGGTGTTGGAAAATGGCAGTAACCGCTTTTTCAAACGGTTGGCCATGGGCGTATTCGATTTGGAAGATTTGGTCCATCGCACGAAACAGTTAAAAGAATTTGTTGATTGGGCCGCCGATCACTATGATTTCGATCGACTTCAAGTGATTGCGATCGGATATTCCAACGGTGCCAACATTGCCGGAAGCATCCTGTTTCACTATAAAGATGCCTTGAAAAAGGCAATGCTGTTTCATCCGATGGTACCCATCCGAAAAGAATTGCCGGACCTGACGGGTGTCGGTGTATTCATATCGGCTGGCAAGAGTGATTCAATTTGTCCCCCGGAAGAATCTGAAGAACTTCTCGAATTACTTTCATTGGCAAAGGCCGATGTTACGTTGTCCTGGCAGCCCGGCGGACATCGTTTATTGATGGAAGAAATCGTTGAAGCAAAAACATGGTATGAAAAAAAGTGAGAAATTAATCTCACTTTTTATGTCCTTGTTGGTACATGTTAAACTTGTCCTGAGCAATCTTGCGATAGATATCTTCATTTCGAAACTCAAACATCAGCATGGCCCAGTGACACCAGAGAATGTGATGAAACATCTCGAAATGATGGAGTCGATCGAGTATTTCTTGATCCGGTAACTTCGAGAAATAGGCAATGTAGAAATCATTGCGGGCTGCTTCATCAAAAATCTGATTCTCACTTAGAAATGAGGTTACATCAAAGTACGGATGATTGTCACCGGCATACTCATAATCGATCAGATAATCGCGTGTCGACGCAAACCCGATATTCCCCGCAACCCAATCGTTATGGCACAAGGTGAAGTTATCGGTTTGATTGTAAATAAAATGTAAGTACTTATCTTCATCTTCAAAAATGAAGATTTTATTTTTGATTTGTGCTTTATATTGATTCAAGCGCTGAATAGGATCAAACAGAAATCCGCTGATGACATTTAAAGAGTGGAATTTTTTCATCAAACGTCCGACGCGATAGTACTTGTCCTTGCCGGTGTACTCATCAAAAGTCAATAAATCATCCACATATTTGGTGATCTTAATCCCGGTTTTTTCATTGAAATAAACGGTCTCAACATCCAGTGATTGTCGATAAACAATGTCAATGGCAGCTTTCTCGTGTTGCCTGGACACAATATGTTCACTGTTGTGATAAGGAATGCGCACCATAAAAAACTCATCCTTTGATTCGACCAGCCAATTCTGATTCGTCAGGCCTTTATTGGTAAACTTTACGGATGTGACCTCATTATTAAATAATTGTCGAATAAGCAGTTCAGACATAAATACCCTCCATAGCATAGTTTACACTTTTTTGGTAAAATAATAAACAGGGTGAACGCATGAACATACTGCTAACAACATGTAACGCATCGTATATTCATAAAAATCTGGCTTTGCGATGGCTGTATGTCATGCGACCGCCAGAAGTTTTGGTGTCGATTAAAGAGTTTACGATCAACGAAGAAGAGCAACACATTTTGAACTATATGGATCGATCGTGGGATGTCATTGCCTTCAGTGTCTATATTTGGAACAGTGAGATCATTTCGCGATTGATTGAAAGCATCCGAAAATTTAATAAAATATCACGGATCATTGTTGGTGGTCCGGAAGTCACCTACACGGCCCAGCACTGGTTGGACATCGGGGCGGATATTGTTATTCGCGGCGAAGGGGAGGAAGCTTTTTGGCAGGCTATCAAAGGAAGCGTAGATTTTGATGGTGTATGCACAAAAGAGCATATTTCCCCAAATGTCGCAATCTTGGATTTAGCTGAACTTGAGCAAGTAGAAAGTCCCTATTTTCTGGATTTTGATTTACCAACCCTCCATAAACAATATCTATATGTAGAATCATCGCGGGGATGCGCTTTTGAATGTACCTACTGCCTGTCTTCGATTGAGAAGGGATTAAGAACGTTTAGCGAGTCATACATGCAACGGCTGATTGAAGATATTGAGAATAGCAGCGTTACTCAAGTCAAATTTCTTGATCGGACCTTCAACCTGTTTCCGAAAAGAGCGTTGAAAATAGCGAAAGCACTTAATAATATAAATCGAGATGTAATCGTTCAGTTTGAGTGTGAAGTCACATCCCTATCGAAAGAACTGGAAGATTATTTTGCCTGTGAAGCAGATAAAAACCGCTTCCGCTTTGAAATCGGTGTACAGTCCTTTTATCCACCCACCTTACAAGCGGTCAAACGCTATCAAAACAATCATGAAGTCAAGCGAATCATAGAACGATGGTCACAGGCGGGATTAACCGTTCACGCGGATTTAATTGCCGGATTACCGTTGGAAGGTCTTGAGCAGTTCAAAGACAGCTTTATCCAATTGTTTCGTACCCAACCCCAGGAAATACAGGTGGGTGTGTTGAAATGTCTGCCGGGTACACTGATGAGTGTTCAAGCTCAAGCGATGAAATACAGATACAATACTGTAGCTCCATACACAGTGATATCAACTCCTTGGTTAACGTTGGAAGAAATGAATGACATCCATGCTTTGGCATTGTGTACCGATAAGACGTATAATCTTCCTAAAGCTAAGACATGCTGGCAACTGCTCGAACATTTGGGATATGATATTGCTTCGTTGATGATCGACGGTGGTAAAATGATTCAGCAACTGATCCATCCGTATCAGTTGAAAGATGTCATCGATTGTGTCGTTAAAATCGCGGGTCATTGTTTAGATTTGAAATTGGTTGAAGCCGCAATTATGACCGATATTGCCAAAGTGAGTAAAGTCACACCGCAACGCTGGTTCGAATTTGATCTAAGCGATGAGATTCGACAGATTATACTTCAGCGCGCATCGGCTTCATTTAACGTTCCTTACGACGTTTTACGTCGTAAAGGATGGATGCACTATGCCATCATTAATCATGCGCTATGCGTGCAGTGTTGGCTTTATACACCCCAACATTTCGGAAATGTCGGATACTATTCATTGGAGGGAGAAAACCTATGAAACAACGGCTGGTCGTTGCGACCAATAATAAGCATAAAGCAGAGGAAATCAAGGATATGCTCCTCGATTTTGATTTTGAAGTACTATCACTTGCGGATTTGAATATTGATATAGAAGTCGAGGAGA
Organism: Erysipelotrichaceae bacterium; assembly: GCA_030694975.1. Lineage (GTDB taxonomy): Bacteria > Bacillota_I > Bacilli_A > Erysipelotrichales > Erysipelotrichaceae > UBA2227. The sequence goes on from JAUYTU010000002.1 coordinate 25,997, forward strand.
ACGGTTCGACCTATGCGGAAAATGCACTGATTAAAGCAATGGCACTGCGCGATCTGACGGAGGGTTGGATTTTGGCGGATGATTCCGGCTTGGAAATCGATGCACTGGATCGGGCACCGGGCATATATTCGGCTCGCTATCTGGGTGAAGAAACGCCGTATCTTATCAAAAACTCCATGATTCTGGATAAACTGGAAGATGTTGAAGACCGATCTGCCCGATTTGTGTGTTCGATTGCTTTAGTGTTTGATGATGGTTCGTATTGGATTACGGTCAATAAATGTGAAGGGTCGATCAGTGAATCGATTCAAGGCATTCATGGTTTTGGTTATGATCCCATCTTCATTCCTCAGGGACATTCATCGACGTTTGGGGTACTGTCGGTAGAAATTAAAAATTCGATCAGTCATCGTGCGAAAGCCTTACAAGCCGTGGTACAATACTGTAAACTATTAACGGAGGAATCTTATGTTTAAACTTTTACGAACCCTTGCCTATATTGCCATCTTTGTGGCAACCATCATCACAGCCGTGGATGTGATGTCATTTGATGTAAACTTTTTTAAAGATTTTTATTCAAAAAATGATTCAGCTACGGAGATCGGAGTGTCTTTTTCAGATTTGATGCTCTCAACCGAAGTATTGCTTGATTATACTCAAGGAAAATATGATTCACTGGATGTGACGGTCACAGTGGATGGACGCCGGGAAATGATGTTTAACAAGCGGGAAGTTGATCACATGGTCGATGTGAAAAACTTATATTTAGGTGCGATTCTGATTCGTAATCTGGCAGCCGTATTTTTTGTTTCAGTCATACTTTTTGATGTATTGAGAAAACGATTCTCTTTCGAACAACATTGGCATGCGGTCAAAAATGCCGGCGTCATCATGTTCGCACTTATTGCTTTCATTGTTATGGCCGCAGTCATAGATTTTAACACGTTTTGGACAAATTTCCATTTGATATTTTTTAGAAATGACTTATGGCTGCTCAATCCAAACACCGATCGGTTAATCAATATGGTACCTTTAAACTTCTTCATATCCTTGGTTACCCGCATCATCATTGCTTCCGTAACGGGTTTATCTGTGATCATCGGATGTGTGTATATCTTTGTTCGTAAGGAAAGAAATGCATGATTCACATCGTTTTGTATCAGCCGGAGATCCCTCAGAATACCGGTAACATCATGCGTACCTGCACTGCTACAGGAGCCATGTTACATCTGATTGAGCCGCTGGGTTTTTCTTTGGATGAAAAGCATTTGCGTCGCAGCGGGTTGGATTATCGTGATTTATGTGTTCACCAGATTCATCCCAACTGGGAGGATTTTACTGAGAAATATCCGGGTAACTATTACTTTGTGACGCGCTATGGAAAGAAGCCCCATTCGGATATGAATTTCTCAGAATCGGCCGCAGATATATTTTTGGTTTTCGGAAGAGAAAGTACCGGTATTCCTAAGTCTATCTTGCGAGACAGTCTTGATACTTGCATGCGCATCCCCATGGTTGCGGATGCCCGCAGTCTGAATCTTTCCAACTCCGTGGCCATCGTTATTTATGAAGTGCTGCGTCAATTGGATTATCCTGAGTTATCAAAGAGTGAAGTTCTTAAAGGTGAGGATTGGTTGGAGCGTGATGTATGAAACGTTTTGATAAGTTTGTGGATACATTTGTAAAACGCTTTTATATTCTGCTTTTTGCGGTGTTGATATGCGTAGGATATGTAAGTTTTTTAAACGCCTGGTTTGGCATATCCATGCTATCCATCGAATCGCCCAATGACATCTTGAATTTGGCAACGTTTTCCGGTGTTCAGTCACTTTGGCTGACACGTTGGCTTACAATGACGTTAAATACCCCCTGGCAGCCCCTTCGGCTGGCGATGGGATTTTTATCGACCTTGCGAGTTGAACAGTGGATATTGATTCTCGGCGGTGGCATAATCATGTTTTCAAAAACCATGAACCAAGAACACAAACGAATTCACCAGGCTGCGAAAGTTCTGATTATGTTGCTATGTGTGCAACTGGTTGCTGTTATTTATTCGATTGCGAATGCGTTGTGGTCATCTACCGGACTTGAAGCGGCCTTATCGTTACAAGTGGGCGGCTGGGTCTTGTTGATTGGCGGAACGGTTGGGTTGCTCTTTTCTTTGATGCTATTGGTTGCTTCATTGATTTTTGGGTATATTCCGCTGTTTATTGATAATAATTGATATTGCGATTGGATTGTAAAGTTGTGACTTGTGTTTTATAATAGACAACGAGGTGAATCGGATGGTCAGCAGTATTAACGATTTTATTTCTTTAGCACTTGTCGGAATTATCGTTGTTGCTGCTCTGTTTTTAGTTTTGCGCAGTTTTTATTTACGTCGGCGCAAACGTTTGACTGAAGAGGAAATCGAGTATTATAAAGAATGGTAATGATTATTACCATGTCTGAAAATAGGAGGAAAGAACATGTTTACAACGATTACATCACCCAATGCCCCGAAGGCAATCGGGCCGTATTCTCCAGCTGTTAAGTTAGGCGATTTTGTTTATATGTCCGGCCAGTTACCGCTTGATCCTGAGTCAAACGAAATTGTTGCCGGTGGTATACAGGAACAAACCTATCAAGTATTGAAGAATATGGAAGCTATCTTGGCAGAAATGGGACTGGAAACCCGTCACATTGTGAAAACAACTGTATTTATGACTGATTTGGCAGATTTTGATTCAATGAATCAAATATATGCTACGTACTTTATGCAGCCATATCCGGCTCGTACAACCGTGCAAGTTGCCGCGTTACCCAAAGGAGCAAAGATTGAAATCGAGTGTTTAGTTATCGACACGTTAGCCTATGAAGCACACATGCACCAACATAATCATGAAGGTTGCGGATGTGGGGATGGAGGATGTGACTGTGAAGGTGAAGAAGGTTGTGATTGCGGTGGGGATCATGATCATACACACGGTGAAGAAACTTGTGAGAATGGAAGTTGCTGCGGATAATCGCAGCTTTTTTTTGCGAAAAATTCGAAAATATGTAGGGGAAAAGAATTTTGTTGCATAGTAATTTATGAGGAGAAAATTATGCGACTTTTTGATAACATGGTAGTGTTCTACAAAAGTGGAGCCGATCAGACAACCGTGATTGACATTTATGGTGATCGCACCGATGTAGAAGTTTCCATCAACGCTTTGTTAGAGAGTTTATGTGCAGCAAACGGATTAAGTCTGGACGCTGCCCTAATGAACTCAAAGAAAATTATGAAAGCCAAGAAGTATCCGCCCATTAATTTATGTTACAGATCTAAGATCTCATATTTTAGAGTGGCATCGGTTAACAAGGATGAACAGATATGGATTAAGTTCAGTCCGCATCTGAAATTTAAAGTAGATAAAAATGGTCAGAAAACGCTTGTTTATCAAGAAAGATTTTTGATGAATGTTGATTTTGACCAGCGTCGATTTAAGTATCAGTTTAGAAGAATTAAGAAATATTATCACAATGACAAAAAATGTCCGATCCAGGAAATATTGTTGAAAGCTCTGAAAATTAAGTAAACAATCCCTGCATTGGTATTTAAAACTGTGTATAATAAAGTGTAATCAAGGAGTCTGCAATGATTTTTAACAACAAACACTTCAAAACCACCATTATGATCATCGTCAGTGCGGTAATATCTGCACTTGCTTTGAAAGTCTTCATCAGTGCCGGCGGTTTATTTCCGGGTGGTTTTGGCGGTCTTGCCGTTTTGACCTCGAGATTGGTCTATCGGGAGTTTGGTATCGACATTCCCTTTGGAATTCTTTACATCTCATTTAACATCATCCCGACCTATTTGGTGTACAAGTATGTCGGTAAGTGGTTTACCCGTTATTCGGTTTTGCAGTATGCCTTGGTCAGTATTTTGGTCGCCATCATTCCGGAGTTTGATATTACGTATGATATTGTTCTAATCTCGATTTTTGGCGGTATCCTTTCCGGAATCAGTGCTTCTCTGTCGTTAGCGGCGAATGCCAGTGGTGGCGGAACGGATTTTATTGCAATCTATATATCGAATAGAATAAATGCTCCGGCGTGGCAATACATTCTTTATGGTAACAGTGTACTGCTTATCATTGCCGGTCTTTTGTTTGGTTGGGAAAAAGCATTATACTCGATCATTTATCAGTATGTTTCCACCCAAGTCGTCAATTCGATGCATCAACGCTATAAACTGATGAGTTTGCGCTTATTTACGGATAAACCGGATGAGATTATTGCGGCGGTATTGAAGACAACCCGACACGGCATAACCAAACTTTGGGGAGAGGGTGGTTATTCAAAACAACCCAAATGTATGTTGTATATGGTGGTCAATGCCTTTGAGGTTGAAGAGATCGTTTTGATTGCTCAAAGTGTCGATTCTAAGGTATTTATTGACATAAGTAAAACGGAGCGTGTGCTTGGTAACTATTATCGTAAGCCCATGGAATAAAAAGTTTAGTATTTATAAAAAAATCCTTGCATATTTGTAAACAATATGTTTAAATGACTATGGTCTTTTTATCAAGAGATGGGGTAGAGAGTTAGCTCGTTGACCCCACGCCAACCTCCATGAATAAAACATGAAAGGTGGTTCCGCTAACAACGATAAGGGAAATCGAGCGTAATCGTGTCTTCTCTTATGTTTGAGAAGACTTTTTTATATAAACAGTTGAAATATAGGAGGAATGAACTATGGAAAGATTTTTATTTACATCGGAAAGTGTAACGGACGGTCATCCGGACAAAATGTGCGATCAGATTGCGGATGCAATTTTAGATGCGGCTTTAAGCCAAGATCCTCATTCAAAAATGGCGGTCGAAACTACGATCAAAGACGAATTAGTTTTGGTTTATGGTGAAGCAAATACCAAGGCCGTGATCGATTATGCTGCGATTGCCAAAGGCGTTATCAAAGATATCGGCTATACCGAAGACTATGATGTTGTCGTTAAGGTTAACGGTCAATCGAAAGAGATTTATAACGCAGTTGCACAAGATGTTACCTGTGCCGGGGATCAAGGATTGATGTTTGGTTATGCGAGCAATGAAACAGAAGAACTCATGCCGTTGGCGATCATTACGGCTCATCAACTGTCCCGTGCACTGAGTGAAGCAAAGAAGCGCTTCGATTGGTTAAGACCGGACGGTAAGACCCAAGTAACCGTTGAATATATCAATCACAAGCCGGTTCGCATTACGGCAGTCGTCGTGTCGACGCAGCACACAGCAGATGTCACTCACGAAGAAATCTGCGATGTCGTGCTGAATGAAATCATTTTGAAAACAATTGATCCGAAGTGGCTCGATGACAATACCAAATACTTCATTAATCCAAGTGGTTCGTTCATTGTCGGTGGTTCATTCGGTGATTCCGGCACGACCGGCCGTAAGATTGTTGTTGACACTTATGGCGGTATGGGAAGAATTGGCGGCGGTTGCTTCAGCTCAAAAGATCCGAGCAAAGTTGACCGTTCAGCTGCTTATTATGCGCGTTATGTCGCAAAAAGCGTGGTCGCAGCCGGATTAGCAGACCGTTTGGAAATTCAATTGGCTTATGCCATCGGTCACAGTCATCCGTTATCGGTTTACATTGAAACCTTTGGATCTGAGAAAATTGATAAGGAAGATATCTATCGTCTGATTCATGCCAACTTTGATTTCAGCGTTCAAAACATTATCAGTGAGCTAAACTTGTTGCGTCCTATTTACCGTCAGACGGCAGTATTTGGACACTTTGGCCGCCCAGAATTCCCTTGGGAACAAGTCAAACAATTATAAGACATAAAGGAAGAGCAATCTTCCTTTTCATTTTGCTTGAAATACCGACTTGTTTCGTATATTATGTTTAAGTAACTTAATTAATATCGAGGTGATCGTGTGAATAGAGAAATAGAGAATAAGTTAACAGAAGAATTATTTTCGACATTGGAGCAGTTTCGCTGTGTTGATAAAGGGGTTAATCGCAAATCTGGTCTTGGAGGCAAACCGATAAGTATGCTCATGATGATCGGGCAATTGACCAAAGATGGACCGGTATCCGTAACGGATTTGAAAAAGTACATGTTCATTTCTGCACCAGCCATCACGCAGTTTATCAATATCCTTCATTTCAAGGGATATATCGAAAAGATCAGTGATCCTTTAGATAAGCGAAAGTCATGGATTGCCTTATCTGAAAAAGGAAAAAAAGAATTGAAAAGATCCAAAGAGAAACTCAAAGAACATATGAGTCTGATGGTTCGCCATTTGGGTGAAGCGGATACGCGCACTTTAAATGAAATATTAACAAAAATAGTGGTGTTCTATATGGAACAAGGAGAAAATAATGAGTAAGCGAAAAAATAAAAAATTTAAAGGGTGGCTGATTGCCGGTGCCGTCGTTGTGGTTTTGGGATTAATTGGATATCAAATCGTGCAAAATGCCAATAAGCGTATGATTGACAGCATGGAAACTTTTGTCATTGAGCCGGGTACAATTATTCTGGAAGCTTTAGCATCCGGGAAAATTACATCCGCAGATTCAGAAGATGTTACATTCAATGGAACATTCCGCAGAACCACGGTTGAATTGGGAGATACGGTTGCCAAAGATGACAAAATCGGTGAATATGTTAATAATTTGGGTCAGTTGATTGCGATTCGTGCTAACAGGGATGGTTTGATTACGCAAGTTCCTTCAGCAGTTATGTCTAAGTTTGAAATTTCCAATCCTGACAAATTTCAATTGGATATTCAAATCACGGAGAGAGATATTTATAAGATTGCGCTTGGACAATCGGCGACCATTTATGTAGAAGCTGTAAATGAATCTTACATCGGTGAAGTAACAAAGATCAGTTCGCTGGGAAATACCAGTGGTGATTTTACAACGTATACGGTAACGGTTGGTTTTGACCATGGGGAAACATCGGTTTACCTGGGTATGAGCGGCAGCGCAAAAATTGTATTAGAAACATTTAAAAACATCGCGGTCGTGCCGGTAGAAGCATTGATTACATCGGATGGTAAGCGCTACTTATTATCGGCGGATTGGTTGGATAACGCCAATTTACCGCAGAGTGATTATTACATTCCGGTAACAACGGGAGTTGCGGATATCTATGATATCGAAGTCATCGCGGATGATTTGATTGGTAAAACGATCATCATACTTCCTGAGACCGGCGATAATTTCCCGTTTTTCCAAGGAAATCGTAATGATTAACATTAAAGAAATCACCAAACGCTATGAAATGGGTTCCAATATTGTTATGGCCCTTGATGGAATATCGATCGATATCCAAGAAGGTGAGTTTGTGGCAATTGTTGGGCCTTCTGGCAGCGGTAAATCAACGCTGATGAACATCATCGGCTGTCTGGATATCGTAACATCCGGCACATATGTTCTAAATCAGATCCCTATTCAGGAATATGATCAAGACGAACTTGCCGATATCCGTAATCAGCAAATCGGTTTCATCTTTCAGCAGTTCAATTTGCTGCCAAGTTTTACAGCCATTGAAAACGTCATGATGCCCATGACGTATGCGAAAGTCGCTAAAAAGCAACGGGAACTTAAAGCGGCATCGCTTTTGCAAACGGTTGGACTTGGCGATCGAATGGATCACAAACCGACTGAACTTTCCGGTGGTCAGCAACAGCGGGTGTCCATCGCCCGTGCCTTGGCAAATGATCCGGCCATCATCCTTGCGGATGAACCGACGGGAGCCCTTGACTCAAAAACCGGCAAAGAAGTACTTACTTTATTAAAAACGCTAAACAACAACGGCAAGACGGTCATCGTAATTACGCATGACCACGAGGTTGCCCGTTTTGCAAATCGTGTCATCACCTTAAAAGACGGAAAAGTCGCATCGGACGAAGCGAAGGAGGAAGCTTATGTATAAAGAATATTTTGCTATCGCTTTTCGCTCGGTCGTAGCCCATAAAATTCGGGCACTGCTGACAACCTTAGGTGTTGTCATCGGAGTAGCATCCGTTATTTTGTTAATGTCATTGGGCAACAGTGCCCGTACGGAAGCTGCTAATCAAATCCGCAGCATCGGCTCTAATCTGATTTTTGTCAGTGTTTCCGACCGACAAGGTGCTTTACCGGACACTTGGCTGAGTGAAATTCAGGAAAAGGCTCAAATATCCGCGTTTTCAGAGATGGTTTCCGGAACGACCGCATATCTTGTCGATGGTTCCAATGTGGAAGTTTCCATCAGTGGGGTCAATCAGTATTATGGTTTTGTATCCAACTTAGGGATGACCAGTGGACGCTTTCTCAATGAGTTTGATGTCGACAACAATCTTCCGGCGGTTGTATTGGGTTCTAAAATCCCGGATCTGCTGTTTCCCAATCAGGACATTTTAGGGAATACTTTGTTCATTAAAGGAATGCCATTTACGGTGGTCGGTATTGTTGAAGAGCGCGGAACCAATTTCAGTGGTGACAACGATATGATGATTTATATTCCGATTGATTATACACGTACGATGTTTCCGTTGGGCGGGCGGTTTAAAACATATTATATTACGGCTGAATCAGAGGAGAATATTGATCTGACGATGAGCCGCGTGACTTCGTATTTATCGAGTTATTTACCTTCCTCTAATCAGTACAGCATCTTCTCACAGTCACAAATCTTAGGTGTACTTGATACACTGATGGCTCTGTTAACTACGCTTTTGTCAGGAATCGCTTCGATTTCACTGATTGTCGGTGGCATTGGTATTATGAATATCATGTTGGTAACGGTGCGAGAACGTACCCGAGAAATTGGCATACGAAAAGCACTGGGTGCCAGACGCCAACAGATTTTGATTCAGTTTTTAATTGAAGCAGTCATTATTACCACGTTGGGTGGTGTCATCGGTTTGACGGTGAGTTATATCGGGGCACAGATCATCACTTCCATCACAGACTTTAATGTTGTCTTGGGCTGGGATGCAGTAATTTTATCTCTCGTATTCTCGATTACCATCGGTGTCATCTTCGGGATTTATCCGGCGATGCAAGCCAGCAAGCTTGAACCGGTTGAAGCCTTGCGATTTGAATAAAAACAAAGGAGAATCAAGCGATTCTCCTCAGACTGATGACAAGTGCACCTTTTAACAGGGTGCACTTTTTAATACTTCAAAAATAAACAGCGTTGATGACGCTGTAGGTGTGAACGGATGAAATTCTTGAGGTTTGAGTAAGAAAAACAAGACTGTTGATGGAGCAGTAATGCCATCTTTTTCATGTTTTGGGCAGCGCAAGACAGCCAAGCGTAACTTTGTACTTTGGCTAACCCTCGA
>JAUYTU010000014.1 GCA_030694975.1 Erysipelotrichaceae bacterium
CTGCTCCATCAACAGTCTTGTTTTTCTTACTCAAACCTCAAGAATTTCATCCGTTCACACCTACAGCGTCATCAACGCTGTTTATTTTTGAAGTATTAAAAAGTGCACCCTGTTAAAAGGTGCACTTGTCATCAGTCTGAACTGCACTAAGTAGTGCAGTTCAATAAAACTATTTCTTGTTTTTCGCCTTCAATGCCGAATGAGCCGCCGCTAAACGAGCGATCGGAACTCGGAAAGGAGAACACGACACATAAGATAAACCGGCATTATGGAAGAATTCGATCGAACTCGGATCGCCACCATGCTCACCGCACACACCGACTTTCAAATCCGGACGCGTTTGCTTGCCCAACTTAGTAGCCATGGTCACAAGCTTACCGACACCGCGTTGATCTAAACGGGCAAACGGATCTTGTTCAAAAATCTTCTTATCATAATAATGCTTCAAGAAGTTAGCGGCATCATCACGCGAGAAACCAAACGTCATTTGCGATAAATCATTGGTACCAAACGAGAAGAACTCAGCTTCGGTAGCAATTTCATCAGCCAACAACGCAGCCCGCGGAATTTCAATCATCGTACCAACCATGTACTTCAAATCGACACCGCTGTTTTTAATTAACTCATCCGCAACGCGAACGACGATATCCTTAACATACTTCAACTCTTTCAATTCGCCTACCAACGGAATCATGATTTCCGGCAATAATGTCCACTCCGGATGTCTTTTTGTTACGTTGATCGCAGCCTCGATAACAGCCTGCGTTTGCATTTCAGCGATTTCCGGATAAGAAACAGCCAAACGGCAACCACGATGACCCATCATCGGATTAAATTCATGTAAAGAAGAAATAACATTCTTCAACTCCGAAACTTCCAACTTCATTTCTGCAGCCAAAGCGACGATGTCCGCTTCTTCAGTCGGCAAGAACTCATGCAAAGGTGGATCCAAATAACGGATCGTGACCGGACGGTCTTCCATCGCTTCATAAATGCCTTCAAAGTCCTCACGTTGCATCGGCAATAACTTCGCCAACGCTTTACGACGTTGCTCTTCCGATTTCGAAACGATCATCTCACGCATCGCCTTGATACGATCGCCCTCAAAGAACATATGTTCGGTACGAACCAAACCAATACCCTCAGCACCGAAAGAAACCGCTTGACGCGCATCTTTTGGCGTATCCGCATTGGTACGGACTTTCAACGTACGGAACTCATCAGCCCAAGCCATCAACGTTCCAAAGTCACCGGTAATCGATGCCGGAACCGTCTTGATTGCTTCGCCATAAATCTTACCGGTAGAACCGTCCAAAGAGATGTCATCTCCTTCGTTAAACGTTCTGCCACCCAAGACAAATGACTTCTTACTCGTAAACTTAATATCTCCGCAACCGGATACACAGCAAGTACCCATACCACGAGCCACGACCGCTGCATGCGAAGTCATACCGCCACGCGCCGTCAAGATACCTTGTGATACATGCATACCTTCAATGTCTTCCGGAGATGTTTCTAAACGAACCAAAATAACTTTCTGGCCGCGGTTGGTCCACTCAACAGCATCTTCCGCTGTAAAGACAACCTTGCCCGTAGCCGCACCCGGAGATGCCGGCAAAGCCGAACCTACCGGAACCGCCGCTTTGATTGCAGCCGGATCAAAGGTCGGGTGCAATAAAGCATCCAACTGCTTCGGATCGACCTGCAAGACGGCTTGTTCTTTGGTGATCAAACCTTCCGCAACCAAATCAACCGCGATTTTCAATGCAGCGGCAGCTGTACGCTTACCGTTACGCGTCTGAAGCATAAAGAGTTCTCCGCGTTCAATGGTAAATTCCATATCCTGCATATCTCGGTAATGACCTTCCAAACGATCACAAATAGCGACGAATTCATCATAAGCATGAGGCATGATGTCCTTCAACTCTTCAATGGTCTTCGGTGTACGGATACCCGCAACAACGTCTTCCCCTTGAGCATTCATCAAAAACTCACCATACAACTTGTTTTCACCGGTCGAAGGGTTACGGGTAAAGGCAACGCCTGTACCGCAATCTTCACCCATATTACCAAATACCATCATTTGCACGCTTACAGCCGTTCCCCAATTGGAAGGAATATCATTCATACGACGATAGTAAATGGCACGCGGATTGTTCCAAGAACGGAACACAGCCGTAACCGATTCAATCAACTGTAAACGCGGATCCGATGGGAATTCAAAGCCCTTATGCTCGAAAAAGTAAGCTTTGAAACGTTTAACCATTTCCTTTAAATCATCAGCGGAAAATTCGGTATCAAGTTTAACGCCCTTCTCCTCTTTCATCTCATCGATAATGTGCTCAAAATTGTGTTTTGGCAAATCCATAACGACATCTGAGAACATTTGGATGAAACGGCGATAAGAATCATAAGCAAAACGCGGATTGTTGGTCAAAGCCGCAAAGCCTTCAACGACCACATCGTTTAAACCAAGATTCAAAATCGTATCCATCATCCCCGGCATGGATGCACGGGAACCGGAACGAACCGAAACCAACAGTGGATTGGTCGGATCACCAAATTTCTTGCCCGAAATTTCTTCGAGTTTTGACAAGTAAGCAAAAATTTCATCTACGACTTCCGGTGCAATTTGTTCTTTATCATCATAGTAACGGGTACAAGCTTCTGTTGTAACCACAAACCCATGGGGAACAGGCATACCTAAATTGGTCATATCGGCCAAGTTAGCACCCTTTCCACCCAAGAGCTCACGCATTTTACCGCTACCTTCCGAGAATAAATACACATATTTGTGACTCATAATTTCCTCCTTAGGCAAAAAGCCAAACTTTCATACGCACAATATTATACTAAAATTTCACCCGATTTACTACTGTAAACCACGTAAATCAAGCCAATTCCACCAAACGCGCCTCGACAATTTCCAACTGACGGCGATATTCAGCCAACTTTGCCTTTTCGCCTTCAACTTTAACCGCCGGAGCCTTATTCACAAAATTCGGATTGGACAACATGCCCTCACCACGCTCAATTTCACCGATCAAACGTTTCTTCTCACCACTCAACTTCTCAATCTCCGCAGCTTTATCAACCAAACCCTCACTCGAAAGAACCAAGGAAGCACCGAGTACCGGCAAAACCATCGAATCTCCCTCAATAGACGAAATAATTGACAAATTGACCATCTTCTTAATAACCGAAGCAATCGAATCCGAAACCTCAACAGCCAGCTCATCCACAACAAGTTTCCCCTTTAGTTCAACCGCATACTTAATGCTCTTACTCAAACGCAGTTCACGAACGGTCGAAATAACGCTGATCAACTGATCGATCTGAGCCAAATCCACTTTCTGAACATCGAAGGTTGTCGGCCAAGCACTGACACAACAGGCTTCATCACTTAGCTGAGCATAAATCTCCTCTGTCACAAAGGGCATAAACGGATGCAATAACTTAACGATGGCTTTTAACGTCACATACAACGTAGAAACAGTCGCTTTTTGAACATTTGCATCCTCACTGTTTAACCCCGGCTTACTCAACTCAATGTACCAAGAACAGAAATCATCCCAGACAAACGTCGTCAGTTCATTGCCAACCAAACCAAACTCATACTTCTCCATATTGGCACTGACATGCTCGATAACATCATTAAGCTTACCCAAAATCCATTGATCAATGATGCTGACATTACTCAAATCAACTTTTGACTCATCGAAATCTTCCGGCAGATTCATTAAGACAAACCGTGACGCATTCCAGAACTTATTGATAAAATTCCAGGCAGCCTCCACCTTTTCCTCAATGTAACGCAAATCTTGTCCCGGTGCGGAGTTTGTGGTTAAGAAGAATCTTAAGGCATCCGTCCCATATTTATCAATCACATCCATCGGATCAACCCCGTTACCCAAGGATTTACTCATCTTACGCCCCTGAGCATCCCGTATCAACCCGTGAATCAACACATGTCGAAACGGTACATCGTGGGTGAAGTATCGCGCTTGAAACGCCATACGCGCTACCCAGAAGAAAATAATATCATACCCGGTAATCAACACATCATTGGGATAATAACGCTTGAAATCTGCGGTTTCCTCTGGCCAACCCAAGGTTGAAAACGGCCAAAGCGCCGAGGAGAACCAAGTGTCCAAAACATCCTCATCCTGATGCCAGTTTTCAATGTCTTTTGGTGCTTCCAACCCAACATAAATTTCACCGGTTTCCCTATGAAACCACGCCGGAATGCGATGTCCCCACCACAACTGACGCGAAATACACCAATCCTCAATATTCTCCAACCAAGAAGTAAAGGTTTTATCAAAGCGCGACGGAAAGAACTGAATCTTTTTCTCCTCGTCCAACTGATGATCCAAAACATCTTGAGCCAATGGCTTCATCTTAACAAACCACTGCTTCGACAAGTAAGGCTCAACGATAACATCGGTACGCTCCGAATGACCGACCATATGAACATGCTTTTCAATCTTAACAACCGTACCCTCTTTTTGCATCCGCTCAACCAAACGTTTACGACATTCAAAACGGTCCAACCCCTCAAACTCCCCAGCCAGTTCATTCATCGAACCATCCGGATTTATACATATCGGACGCTCAAGACCGTGCTTTTCACCCAGCGTAAAATCATTGGGATCATGGGCCGGCGTACATTTCATCGCGCCGGTACCAAACGCACGATCGATATACTCATCCGCAAGAATCGGCATTTCCAAATAAGAAGCCGGATTGATAACAGTTTTACCGATCAGATGAATAAATCTTGGATCTTCCGGGTGTACAAACACACAGACATCCCCAAACATCGTCTCCGGTCGGGTCGTAGCCACTTGAAGTACTTCATCACTTCCAACAACTTTAAAAGCAAAGGTATAAAATGCGCCTTCAATTTCCTTATGAATAACCTCAATATTGGATAGTGCGGTTTTTGCCTGAGGATCCCAGTTAATAATCCGCTCGCCTTGAAATATTAATCCATCATGATACAAATCGACGAATACTTTTTTTACAGCTTGAGACAATCCTTCATCCAAAGTAAAACGCTCACGTGTATAGTCCAAGGACAAACCCATTTTTGCCCATTGCTCGCGGATGATTTTCGCATACTCATCCTTCCACTCCCACGCTTTTTCCAAAAATTTCTCACGACCTAGATCATACCGTGAAACTCCATCTTCGCGTAAGCGCTGCTCAACTTTGGCTTGAGTTGCGATACCGGCATGATCCATGCCGGACAACCACAACATATCATAGCCTTGCATGCGCTTAAAACGCGCCGTGATGTCTTGTAACGTTGTATCCCAGGCATGACCCAAATGCAACTTACCGGTAACGTTGGGTGGCGGAATAACGATGCAAAACGGTTTCTTACTTAAATCTCCAGCCGTAAAATAACCGGCATCGACCCACTTTGCATACTTTCCCTCTTCAACCTGAAACGGAAGATATTTTGTTGCTAATTCTGCTTTCATGAACTTTCCTCCTTGAACATAAAAAAAACGCCCGAATTAGGGCGTTTAACGCGGTACCACCTAAATTTGCACAGCTGTGCAATCTCAATCCGTTAACGCCGGCAACGAAAGCTTCTACTTGATTCAAAGCTTTTTCTCCAAGGTGACTTCGCTGATATCCATTGGTTTTGTCGCATCGACCCAAAACTCTCTGAATGTCCAGAACATCGGCTTTTTCCTCTTCATTGAACTGAACTAATTTTACACAATCAAACGCTAAAAGTCAATGTGACAAAACGACTATTCAACCTCTAACTGCCCCATCATGCCGGCTTCTTCATGTTCGAGTATATGACAATGATACATAAACAGTCCTTTATACTTAAATCTCACGATGATTCGGACGGTTTCGCCGGAACGCACAAAAATAGTGTCCTTCCAGCCTTTTTCGTTTTCAAACGGTTCAAACCCATTTCGATCCAACACTTGAAACTGCGTTCCATGAATATGAAACGGATGTCCTTCACTTCCCATCATCATCGATCGAAACGTGGTTATTTCCCAAATTTCAATATCACCGAGTGTAACATTGTCATCGATCCGATCCATATCAAAGGTTCGGCCGTTCAAGGTCACCATATGTCCCATTCCGTCGAGGTCAATCGTTTTGACATTCGTTGCCTGATCCTCATCCAGTCGTTCAATGACCGACAAAACTTCAGGGATTACGGTATCATCAACGGTCTTCTCACCGACATGAAAAGTCATGACTAACTCATTGTCACTCATTAACTTAATTTTTTCACCTTCATCATACTTGGAGAAATCAATAATGATTTCAACTCTTTCACCCGGAGAAATAAACAATGAATCACTCACTATCGGCTTTTCGAGCAGACCTCCATCGGATGCGATTTGGGTAAATTCATCATAATCACTCAGTCGTAAATCAAAATTCCTGGCATTGGCACCATTCACAATTCGAAAGCGCATTTTGGTTTGATTTACTTCTAAATAAGGTGTTATCGCCCCATTGACCAAGATATAATCACCCGTGGCTCCATCCATCATATTATCAACATAAACAAATGAGCCATCTTGACTAAAACTTCGATCTTGTATGATGAGTGGCATATCGTTGACACCATACTCATCCGGCAAATTAAGTGACATCGAATTTTCATCTTCAACGATAATCAAGCCTGCCAATCCATAATAAACTTGAGTCGCCGTGGATCCGATGACATGCGGATGAAACCAAAGGGTTGAAGCCGGTTGATTAATTGTAAATACCGGATCCCAGGTTGCACCTGCCGAAATCACTTGATGCGGACCACCATCTTTTGTCCCCTCGACTTCCAATCCATGCCAATGAATCGAAGTATCTTCCTGAAGTTCATTGGTTACATGCATTCGAACTTCTTGACCTCTGGCCACTTTAAGCACCGGTCCTAAATAACTGCCGTTATAACCTAACGTCGGCGTTGATTTATCATTGAAAAAATTCGTAGTTCCCTCTTGCACGTTTAGATAATAATCCGAAGAATTGGCGTCCGAATTGGACGGTACCAACAACGCAGGTATGGGTAATTTTCGGGCGGAATCGGTTGAACCAATGTCTGTATTTATAGGATCGTTATAGAAGTCAATCATGCTAAATACGGTGTACACTAAAATGATTATCAATATTCCTAAAACAATACCAAGCATCCATTTTTTTCTCACTTTTTTACCTCAACTCTCAATGGCTGTAACCATGTTACGGCCATTGCTTTTAGACATATATAACTGTTGATCCGCCAAATCGATAACTTTCTCACTGGTAATCTGATCATCTTTGTAATTAATATACACAGCCCCAAAGCTCATCGTTATGGAAAGTTTGTCTCCCTGAAATTCGAAATCATGCTTTGCGATGGTTTCTCTCATGCGCTGAGCGATCGCTTCCAGTGCGACCAAATCTTTTACATGGCATATCATCAGAAACTCTTCCCCGCCATAACGGCCGATGACATCCGTATCACGCAGACACTCAAGCAACAGCTGACTGATTCTTGAAAGTACATAATCACCATATATATGTCCATAAGTATCATTGATCCGTTTAAAATGATCGATATCACCCATAATGACTCCGAAACCGCCGCCCAAGTGGACATGGTGTTTAATCTCATGATCCAGTGTCATCATCAAAGCGCCTCGATTTTTCACTCCGGTAACAAAATCAGTTTTTGCCTGAATAGTCAATCGCACCTCTGCTTCATCCGCTATTTTCATAAAGAAATAGGCGGAATGACCGATAGCAAACATATTGAGCACCAAGTTAACATGATGCCAAAGATGAATGACATTGATTGGCAGGATATAGATCGGTGTTTGAAAAGATACAATTTGGTGCATGACCATGGCTACTATAATTACACTTGAAATGGCATAGAGCTTACTTGTGTTTTTCCAGTTGGTAAAAATTATCAGCATACCCATGTTTAGATAAAAGTAAAACAAACCGGCTTCCATACCAAAGACCACGATTTGAAATGATAGTACGATGGTGGTTGCCAGTATGTATATAAAACTGGCAAATCCATAACGATACTCACGATTTAGAAAAATCGCATAAATCGATACCGCAAGTGTAACCAGATTGGCTAGAAATGCTTCTGTACTACCAAGGATGGCGAAAAAAATGCCCAGCAAAATATGCATGACCACGGCACCGAAATAAACAAGATTGGATTGAATGTAATACCGCTGATAGTCTTTATTTTCGAAATTTGACATAAGTAGCCGTCCTCACTATGTATAGCAAAGTCAAAATATATTACAATGCTTTCTTCCAGCTTCTAAAAAACAATACGATGAGCAAAATAGACATCAGTACCATCAAACCGACTGTCGTAAATATGACGGAAGGATAGGCATTATCAAAACCGGGATTACTTGAAATATGTTTACTGTAAATTCCGCCGTAGGCCCATAGAAGAACAATTCCAATACCGAAACTGCGTAAACGAACCACGGTTGCGGATACGATCAGCCAAGCGACAGCCAATATCAGTAACATCCAAATGACTTCAGAAATGCCAAACCCAGAAAATCCGATATCAACAAGCAAGGTCGTAATGTTTGCTACCGTGGCAACCAACAGCCAACCACCATATATTTCATAAGGTAAACGCTGTGAGATCCCGAAGAGACGGTTTTCACCCGCATTTAAACGGAAAACGATTTTTAAAACGGAATATAACACAACGATGATCAACAGCGCGGTGATGGCGATCATGCGATAATGCCAACCAAAGATCCAGGCTGTATTCGCAAGGTTGGAAAGAATAAACCAACGGCTCACAAATTCAAATTGGGGATCTTTTTGAAAAAGCAAACGAACCACCGCGAAGGCTAAGGCAAGATAAATCACGCCCCAAATAGCAAAGGTGTACCCTGCCGGAGCAAAGAGATTTGGGTAAGCGTCCGATACGGCTCCCGTGGTAATACCGTTGATTGGCAAAATATTGGTCAAAGCATTCGCCCCGACCATCGCCACAAAGGTAAATAAGACCAGAAATTTCGTGATTGCTTGGTTTTTCATCAGGAATCCTCCTTTTCAAAAGTGTACCATCATCACTTTGAATGTCAAACTGTTATGCATAAAAAAAGCGTTAGGATGATACCCAACGCTCAATTAAATCTCTGATTTCTTCAATGCCTTCTTTACTGATTGCCGAGAAACTCAACACCAGCGAAGCAGACTCTTCTTTTAAGGTTTTAATTTGTTTTGCCTTCATCTGCGCACCGACTTTATCGGTCTTCGTGACGATAATGGCATACGGCAATTTCGATTCTTTCGCAAATGCGATCATCACCTTGTCATCCTCACATAATCCGCGACGGATATCCACAATTAACAACACAGCCTTGCATTGTTTTCGCATCGTGAAATACGAATCCATCAACATGCCATAATTGATTTGCTCTTGCATCGAACGATTGGCAAAGCCATAACCCGGTGCATCCACCAGCATTAACTGCTCATTGATCTGATAGAAGTTGAGCATGCGCGTTTTGCCGGGCGTTTGCCCGACATACGCCAAATTTTTACGATTGACTAATCCGTTAATCAGGCTGCTTTTGCCAACATTACTCTTTCCGGCCATGACGATTTCCGCCATTTGGGTCGGAGGGAACGAGGCATTGGTCGGAGCACTGATTAGCAGACGGGCTAAACCGTTCTCCCAGTTCATACCTTAACCAAGGCTACATTGAGCACTTGTTCCATATTTTCAACCGGAATAAAGGTAATTGTTTTCTTAACAGATTCCGGAATATCATCCATATCCTTCATATTTTGCTTCGGAATGACCACATTGTGAATTCCGACACGGTGAGCCGCCAACGATTTTTCTTTCAAACCGCCAATTGGCAACACGTTTCCGCGCAGCGTCACTTCACCGGTCATCGCCAAATCACTGTAAACTTCCCGATGCGTTAATGCGGATACGATCGCCGTTGTCAACGTAACTCCGGCACTCGGACCATCCTTAGGCACGGCACCTTCCGGTACGTGGATATGAATATCATGCGTTTCAAAGAATTTTGGATCGATTTCCAACGCTTTTGCATGTGATTTCACATAACCGGTCGCGATTTCCGCGGATTCCTTCATGACATCACCCAATTGTCCAGTCAGGATCAGTCGACCCTTCCCTTCAAAGAACGTTACTTCTACCGGCAAAACATCACCGCCAAAGGAAGTATAGGCCAATCCGGTAACGACACCGATTTGATTTTGGGTTTCTTTTTTACCAAACTCGAAGATTTCCTTACCCAACCACTCATTAATGAGTTCATTGGTGATGGTAATGCTTTTCTTGTTATCTTTCAGTACCGCCAAAACGCTCTTACGGCATAAAGATGCGATCATGCGTTCCAACTGACGGACACCGGCTTCACGGGTATAGTGACGAATCATATATAATAATTCATCATCCCCGATCTTAAACTGCTTCGCCTTCAAACCATTCGCCTCAAGTTGTTTCTTAATTAAATGATTTTTAGCGATATTTAATTTTTCATCTTCGGTATACGAGGATAAGTGAATGATTTCCAAACGGTCACGCAAGGCTGGCGGGATGTTTTCTAAATAGTTCGCCGTTGCGATAAACATGACATTGGATAAATCATACGCTTCTTCCAAGTAATGATCGGAGAATAGGCTGTTTTGCTCAGGATCCAACACTTCCAACATAGCGGATGATGGATCACCCTTGTAATCAGCCGACATTTTGTCGATTTCATCGATTAAGAATACCGGATTTATAACACCAGCCTTCTTCATTCCCTGAATGACACGACCCGGCATTGAGCCAAGATACGTACGGCGGTGACCACGGATTTCAGCTTCGTCCCTTACTCCACCCAAAGACGCCTTTATAAACTTACGTCCCAATGCGGAGGCAATGGACTTAGCTAATGAAGTTTTACCAACTCCTGGAGGACCGACAAGACATAAAATCGGCGCACTGAGCGATTTGGTCATGGTTTTAACCGCCAAATACTCCATGATTCGGTCTTTGACCTTATCTAATCCGTAATGATCGCCATCCAAAACGCCTCGTACAGCTTTTAAATCTTCATTGTCATCGGTTAACTGCCACCACGGTGTCTTTAACAGCCAATCCAAATACGTTCGGATAACACCGGATTCTCCGGATGCCTGCGGCAACATTTCGTAGCGGGCCAATTCTTCCAATGCTTTTTGCTTGATGTTCTCCGGATATGGATTCTCCTCGATCATCTTACGCAAATCATCGGTATCATCATCACGCGGAGCGACATCGCCAAGTTCTTCTTTAATGGCACGCAGTTTTTCGCGTAAGTAGTATTCACGTTGATTGTCTTCGATGCGTTCTTTCACTTTTTCATTGATGTCCTGCTCGATGGTCGACAATTGTTTTTCGGTTTGTAATTCTTGTATGATTAAAATCAACCGTTCGTTGACGTTGATTTTTTCAAGTAACATTTGCTTCTTCTCAACCGGCAATGGGAAAAACTGCGCAAATTGATCGGCCAGTTGCGGAGCCGAAACTCCTTTGGTCAATTGATTGATCATTTCGGTTGGGAAGTTGGCATTGGTGGTTGCCACTTGTTCTAATTCTTTGGCGATTCTGCGAATCAGAGCCATTTCTTCCATCGGATCGCCGGTGATATCATCGACCGGTAAGACCGTTGCAAAAAACATGCGTTCATCTTCGCTCATTCGTACGAGTTTGGCCCGCTGCAATCCGGTAAAGGTCACACGCATAAATCCTTCTTTGCGTTTGATTGTCTTCACCCGACACAAAGTGCCAAATGTATATAAGTCATTCTCATGCGGTTCATCGACTAAAATATCCCGTTGGCTGACTAACCAGACATGGCCGTTAAAATAGGTGTTGGCCTCTTCCACCGCGTTGACGCTCTTGTCACGCCCAACTTCGATCATAATATCTTGATTGGGAAATACGACGATACCTCGCGTGCATATTACGGGGACACTGACTTCGATTTTTTCATTTTCCATAACGACCCTCCTTTGTGGTAAAAAAGACGCAAAGCGTCTTAGTTGTTTGCGGATTCTTTGATGAAGTCAAACGCTTTCTTTAAGCGTAAATCGTAAGAAATCTGTTGAGGTTGAATGTACTGTTTTACTTGGTCGACTTCCATGTTGTAAGCCGCAGCGATCGACGTAAATTCTTGATCGATCTCCTCTTCAGTTGCATTCAAGCCTTCGCTTTTCGCGACGGCACTCAATACCAGACGAACTTTTACTTTACCCTCGGCATCTTTACCGATTTGTTCTTTTAGAAACTCTTGGGTCTGACCGGTAATCTGCGAATACATATCGATATTGAAACCTTGTTGTTCTAAGCGGCGCTTGAAATCTTCAAACATCGCTCCGGTTTCATCTTCGATCATTACAGCCGGAATTTCAACCGTGGATGCTTCAACGACTTTGCCCAACAAATCATTGTCATAGGCATCGGCAGCACTCTTTTCCTTCTCACCGTAAATATCCATACGCAGTTTTTCGACCAATTCTTCAAAAGTTTCAACGCCTGGAGCATTGATTTCTTTTGCGAAATCATCATTCAACTCAGGTACCTGACGTACCTTAACTTCATTAACTTTTACTTTAAATACAACCGGTGCGCCTGCTAAATTCGCTGCGCCATAATCTTCTGGGAAGGTAACGGAGATTTCTTTTTCTTCGTTAACAGCCATACCGACCACTTGTTCTTCAAACCCCGGAATGAAACTATTGGAACCAATAACTAACGGATGGTTTTCACCCTTGCCGCCTTCAAATGCCACACCATCCTTGAATCCTTCAAAGTCAATGACTGCGGTATCGCCCATAGCGACCACACCATCTTCCTTAACAACCAATTCGGCGAAATCTTCACGCATCTTTTCCAAACGCGCATCGATATCGGCTTGTTCGACAGCCACTTCATTTCTGACAACAGTCAACCCTTTATACTCACCCAATTGCACATCCGGAGCAACCGTAACATCAAAAACCAAGGTTACATCTGCTTCAGTCATTCCTTCAACATCCAGTTGAGGCGTTGTGATCGGGTTGAGCTCATGCTCTTTTAAGCCAAACAAATAAGCTTCATTGGCGACGGCTTCAACCGCTTCCATCATAATCGACGATTCTTTGAGTTGTTTACGAATTAACGCTTTAGGTGCTTGACCCTTACGGAAACCCGGCAGCTCAACATTTTGAGCCAATTTGTTAAAAGCCTTTTCTTGAGCTGAAGTCCAAACATCGCCACTTACCGTAACTTTCAGGACGCCTGTGGACCGCTCACCTAAATTCCAAGTTGTTTTCATTGATATCCTCCAATATTTTGCATGTACATTATAACACAACTGTTAGCACTGTCAACTAAAGAGTGCTAAATTCCGGTAGCCCGGAAATCTCAAAAAGTTGTGGCTCTTCTATTTTAAATTTAATCACGGCTTTTCGCCACTCATTTACATCGTTTAACGCCATATAAACAAATTTCAATACAGAAGCTGCCAAAATCATGCCTTCTTCCTCACTGAAACTTAACGGTAAAGCCAAGGTAGCTTCACCATCCAAGACATCCACACACATTTTCAACAGTGAGGGATTGTCATTTTCTAACCATTCCCGCAAAAACTGTGTTGCTGCGATGTATCCGTCACTTTCCCATGGCAAAGGCAGATACATCGGAATAAACTCCATTCGCTGGCCGTCCTTTTGCCAGACAAAGGTTTCCGTCAATTGTTGTTCGATACAGATCTGAATCAGCAACGTAGCAATCAACGGATGTAACGATGAGTCAAATATGTCCTGAATCGCTCCACCCAACAATCGCAAATTACTTTTACGCAATTGATCCAGTGAAGCCAACGAGCCAAGATTACTGTTCTTGATACTCTCAACTAACTCTTCGAGAGAAGGAGTACGTTTGACTTGCTCCTTCTTCAAAGATTTTGCCAAATCACGCAAACGGTCTTCATCCGCCATTGGAATATACGGCATCGAAAGTTCCTCATTGACCAGACGCAACACTTCATCCGTCTTTTCTTCACTCATTAACTGTTCGATTTTCAGCCAAAACTGCGAATAGTAATCCGCCATGACTTCACCTCCTAAACCTTGCGGTTATATATTAGCGCAATCGAATGACGGTTGCGCCAGATGATCATATAAAAGGCAATCATTCCAAAAATGTTCAGCCCTAATACGATATATTCAAATTTAAAGAACTCTCCCAAGCTGCCCGCTAACAATCGTCCGGTAAGCATACCCAAGGAAACAACAATCTGAAAGACACCGTTGACCCGTCCTCTTTTCTCCGATGGCACATAACTTTGAACCGTTGACATTCGGATATTAAAGGAGTTTATGGACAAAAGTCCCATCATAAACTGTAAAACCACCATAAAGTAATAGTTGGTGAACAAGAGTATTCCGGAAATGATATTTAATGAGAAGTACACGATCGCCGCAATCCTAAACCGCAGATGCGTCGGGATTTTAATGACATAGTGCATTAATCCGCCAAACAAACGTCCGGCTGTCGCAAAGGAAATCAACAAGGCATACATCGTCACATCAAGCATTGGATGATTTTCAAAAAACGGATATAACAATACACCCAACCCCTCACCGGTAAAGAAGATGAAGAAGAAATAAGTAAAGATTGCGATTAAGCCCTTTTCTTTTTTAAGATAAGAGAAACCCTCTTTGACCATGGTCCAGAAAGGTTGCGGATTAGCCTTGGCCAATATTGCCTGATGTTCCACTATTTTAATCCGAGTTTCAAAAGCAGACGCAATCAATAAAAGAAATCCTTCGATTAAAAAGATCGCTGAGATACCGTATCTTTCAAAGAATACAGCCGCCACCGGTAATACCAGTGTATTAACTGTCGGATAAATCAGTGAACTGATTGAATAGCCCTTCTGTAACATCCCTTCCGGAATGAGTTCGGGAAATAAGGACTCGTAGGCAATGTGATAAATAACACCGTTGGTCGAAATGATGATTCCTAAAATCATGTAGGGAACATAAGCGAAATAACCATTGCGCGTAAAATAACCGACACTTAGAAACAACAGTCCCATAAAGAAGTCAGAAATGACAATAATCCACTTTCTGGGCAGTTTGTCGATGTATGGACCGATAAACAACGGTAATAAAATGTTGGGCACCGATATGATCCCCGCAAAAAGTGCCGATAACAACGTTGAACCGGTCTTGTTGTAAATAAGGACACTCAATGCAAAATTCAAACCAACCCCGCCGATCGCCGAAATGATCGTACCAATGGTTATGGTCGTATAGTTGCGCGTCCATAATGTATGAGATTTCATCGTACCCTCCAATATTCAAGTCAATTATATCCTAATTTGACAGACAAAACAAAACATCATCCGACATTTTCCAAGGGAAGAATCATCGTTTGAAAAGTATTTACTGATAAACATGATCAAGCCTTTGACAATAAACACCTACAATATTATATCCTACTCTCCTTGTTTATCCAGCCTTTTTTCCAATAATGAAACAGTTCTTGTTAACGGTATAAAAAAACCAACTGGCGTTGGTAATTTTTCATGGCGTCCACGGAGAGACTCGAACTCCCGACCGTGCGCTTAGAAGGCGCATGCTCTATCCGGCTGAGCTACGTGGACATCGTGCTGAAATATAATATCAAAATTTCACACGTTGTGCAAGGTCAACATTCGACCCTTTCCACCGTAACTTTCTTCCCCTCAACGCGAGCAATCGCATAACACGGCCGTGTACCGTCACGATTATGATAAACCGATCCCGGACAAATCAACGTAACTCCCTCGGTGGTCTGTGTAAAAAAGGAATGCGTGTGGCCATAACAAGCAATCATGCATCCCAACTGATGCGCTTTATGGGTGATTTGCTCAATGCGTTTGAAACTGTAAAACTGGTGCCCGTGAATGAGCAACACTTTAAACTCATTAAAATTTAAGACTCTTAGTTCAGGGAAATCATAGTACATATCATTATTACCCTTAACCGAAACAAACGGACGCAGTTTTTCCGGGGGCAATTCACTGTCTCCCAAATGGAAATAAGCATCCGCATCCGGATGTTCACCCACAATGCGATTGAGTACATCGATTTTGCCGTGATTGTCACTGACGATGATAAACTTCACTTCACCACTCCTTTCAGTACTTCAACACGTTGTTTAAAGACCGTCTTGATTTGTTGTTGAAGGTGATGAGGATCTTTGGTCGTATATAGGACTACATCCCCTTTGGGATAATTTCTGGTAGAGAAACTCTGAATGATCGGTTCGATTGAATCGATGATCTTCCCGGATAACTTCTTTGCGATCTGATCTTTTATTAGCGGATAATGCGTGCAACCCAAGATAATCGTATCACATTCTTCCAGCGGTTGACAATAAACGTCTAGAACGGAAGACAATTGTTGCTCATTTGCTAATCCCTCGATCAACGCTACCAAATCCGGGGCGGCTTGTTCGATGACAAATGAACTTAATCTTTTCTCAATCTTATTTTTATAGGCATGAGAAGCAATCGTCGCCGTGGTTGCCAATACGCCGACACAGTCCGCATCATTCAACTGATTGACCGTTACATCGATGATTCCCGCGATTTTCATCGACGGAAATTTTTCGTGTAAGTATTCCAATGCATTGGAAGAAGCGGTATTGCATGCCAATAACACTTCGGTTATGCCTTGTTGTTGAAACCAACGGATGTTACCTTCCATGATCTCACATATTTCCTGTTTGCTTTTATTTCCATACGGCGCATGGATCTGATCGGCAAGATATACCATCGCCATATCCGGATAGGCGTTTCTCAAAGCCAGTACGACCGAAACACCACCCAAACCTGAATCTAGAATTCCAATCGGTTTCATACTTGCTCACCTTCCTTCAAATCTCGGAAAAATTGTAACACAGCCATGGCCGTCGGTCTACCGACAACCGCAATTAACTCCGTTTCGTCGGCTTCCTTAATGGCCTTTAACGTCCCAAAATGTTTGAGTAGTTCTTTTTTCCGTTTCTCGCCGATTCCCTCAATTTCATCCAATATCGAACGTGTTGATGCCTTTTGGCGTAGCAGCCGGTGATACGTAACCGCAAAACGATGGACCTCATCTTGCATCGTCGATAAAAACATGGTCAACGGTTCCCCTGGTAACAGTTTGACCTCTTCCCCACTTTGCAGTAAAATCGAATCGGTGTTGTGCTTGGTATCTTTAGCCAAAGCAATATAAGGAACATCCAGATGAAGTGCTTCGATAATCTCCCGGGCAGCACTTAGCTGAGGCAACCCACCATCCACGATGATTAAATCCGGTCGCTCACTCTCTTCTTTTAACATCCGAACTAACCGTCGGTACAACACTTCCTTCATCGAACCGACATCATTGTTTCCCCCGCTCAAACGATAACGACGGTACGCAGATCGATTGGGCTTACCATCTGTAAATACAACCATCCCTGCTACCAGAAATGATCCGGAAATATGCGAGTTGTCAAAAAGCTCGATGCGCGATAAATCGGTCAGTTTTAAAAGTTCGCTCAGCTGATTTGTCGCCACATCCCCAAACATCTCCGATTTTTCAATCATCTTAAACTTCAACAACAGTTGCTCTTTGGCATTGTGCTGCGCCATTTCCACTAGTTTGAACTTGTCACCGCGCTGCGGAGCCACCACCGAAACATTCAGAATTTCACTCAGCAGTTCAACATCCACATCCTGTGGTACCAACAGTTCTTTTGGTTTGGGTAAGTCGGAATAGAACTGAATCAAATACGATGCAAAAGCATCATTCGCCGTTTCTATGGTGGGTTGAACGATTGAAGTCTTTTGAATTAACTTACCATCCCTCACAAAAAAGCCGGTAATGGATAGAATATTTTTTGAGATAGCATATGCGAAGACGTCCTGTTGCATGCGTTCGCCAAACTGGACTTGCTGCTTTTGGGAAATATGTTCAATCGAACGAATTGTATCTCGGATCTTTGCGGCTTTTTCATATGCCAAAACGCGGATGGCCTCATCCATTTCTTTATGAAGCCGATTTAGCTGTGCTTTATTGTCACCCTTAAGAAATCTGCCGATTTCATCGATCATCACCGAATACAGCTCTTTAGGTACATCAAACTGACACGGACCTAAACATTGTCCGATATGATAATACAGACAAACCTTCTTAGGCATGGTCTTGCATTTTCGAATCGGATACAGATCATTGAGCAGTTTCACGGTATCATGAGCCGCACTGGTATCGGTAAAAGGACCAAAATATTTAGCCTTTTTATCCTTCGTACGATCGCGCACCACAATCAACCGCGGATAAGCATCGGAAGTGATTTTAATAAACGGATAGGACTTATCGTCCATAAACATAATGTTATAACGCGGCCGATACTGTTTGATCAGATTGATCTCCAACACCAACGCTTCTTTTTCGGTGTTGGTCACAAAGAAATCAAAATCATCGACCCGTGACACCATCTTCTGCGTTTTACCTTCATGCGCTCCGGAAAAATACTGATTCAAACGTGATTTCAGTTTCTTCGCTTTTCCAATATAAATAATTTCGCCCTGGTTATCCTTCATCAGATAACAACCCGGTTGTAATGGCAAGGACGACAGTTTATCCTTCATCATATTATTTTCCTTTAAGCGTTACGACACTCGCACCGCCGCCACCTTCACCCTGGCCACCCAAACGCAACTCCTGCACCGACGAATGATTGTTCAACCGTGCCCAAATCGCCTTACGCAACGCACCGGTCCCATGACCATGCACGATACGTACGGACTTCAGATTGCGTAAGACACAGTCATCGATGTACTTCTCCACCACCGGCAACGCTTCTTCCACCCGCATACCAATCACATTACACTCCATCGAAACCGGAGCCATCAACCCGGAAACTGCAGAAACATTTCTGACAGCTTTCTTTTTAACCGCCGCAATTTTCATGATTTGTTTTTTATTGACCTTAAACGACTTCCCTAAGACTTCAACTGTAAATTGATTGCGCTCGATCGCAGAGACGATGCCTACTTGTGAAGTCGATAAAATCCGAACGGTGTCATTAACAACAATCGCACCTTCCACTTCCATATCTTCATCCGCATCGACCATCTCCTCAAGCTGTTTTTTGATTTCCAAACGCTGATGCGGTTTTTCTTGTTCTTTAAGCTGTTGAAGATACTCCTCCGTTTTGATCAAAGCTTCTTCAACCAGCAAATTAGCCTCAATTCTGGCATTTTCAAAAAGTTCTTGCTTACTTCGCTCAAAATCCAAAAGCTGTTTGCTTAACTCCGTTTCTCGATTTTTCGCATCTTCAAGTTGCTTACTCAGATTTTCCTCAATTTTCCGATTCTCATCCAACTGATTCTCCAGCTTTTCCAAAATCTTACTTACTTCTGATTTGCCCTCTTCCTTTAACTGACGTGCCATCGCAACGATCTGCTCATCCAGTTCAAAACGTAAGGCAATATCCAGTGCATAGGACTGACCGGCCAACCCTTCAATGTATTTATAGGTCGGACGTAACTGTTCAAGATCAAACTGTACGGAGGCTAACAGAATTTCACTGTGCTGTGCACCATAGCTTTTCAAGCGGTTGTAATGGGTCGTCGCAATAACGGACGCTTCTTTGATGCGCAGATATTCCAAAATAGCAATCGCCAGACTCTCGCCTTCATTCGGATCGGTACCACCACCCAGTTCATCAAGCAAAATCAGCGAATCCTTGGTACAGTGACGGGTGATCCGGGCGATACGTGCCAAATGAGAGGAAAAAGTAGATAAAGACTGAGCAATCGACTGCTCATCGCCGATATCCACATAGATTTCATCAAACAACGGGATTTTCGCATTTTCACAAGGCAAAGGAATCCCACAGTAAAACATCAGGGTAAAAAGACCGATGACCTTCAACGATACAGTTTTCCCTCCGGTATTGGGCCCGGTAATGAGTAACATGCGATACGGATGTTGAAGACGATAAGAGTTTGAGATGACTTCTTTTTGATTAATCAGCGGATGTCGACCTCGCTCGATGACCAAGCCTTCATCACTCAGAAGACCAACCGTTGCATCAAAGTTCTTTCCCCATTGTGCCTTCGCAAATAACGCATCCAACTCTCCCAACGTCTCGACGTTGGCAATATACTGCTCGGACACCGTCGATATCGCAGCACTGATTTCCCAACAGATGCGCTCAATCTCATCTTCTTCTCTAGAAATAAGTGTTTGTTTTTCATTATTGAGCGTCAAAAGGAATTCCGGTTCAACATAGGCCGTCTGACCCGACGCCGATTCGCCGTGAATAACACCTTTAAAATGATACTTATCCGAAATGCGTACCGGAACGACCAAACGGTCATGACGATAGGTCGCCAACTGATCGGTCAGACGATCCGCATTCGTTGATATAAACTTTTGAATCTGACGGCTGATTTCCGCATCCATTTTACGGAGTTTGTCACGGATTTCCTTAAGTAAAGGTGAAGCTGTGTCCAACACTTCGTAATTTGGCGAAAAGCAGGCATCGATCTTCCTACTTAGCGGCAAACTCACCTGTAAACTGTCTACCAGATCAAACACAAAAGGAACACTCAGTTCGGTTTTGCGTAAGGCAATTTTCATATTCTCGCAGCCGTGTCCGTGACGGGAAACCCAGACAGCTTCCTCAATTGATAGCAATCCGCCTTTTTTCGCTTTAATCAATGAATCACGGATATCTTTAATGCCGCTAAAAGGCAATCCGCCAAAGCGCACCGTTAAAAGCAACGCATCGCGCATGCGATCGTTGTTGCGTTGAATCAACAGTCGTCGACTTTGAGGTTTTTGGCGAAGCACGATTTCTTTTCCCAAGGAAAAAGCGGTGTGCTTACAGATCTGATCCAGGATCAAATCAAGTTCCAGTACTTGTACATTTTCATTCATATCGTTAATTTAAACCCTCCAAAAATTGGATGATATCCGTTTCACTGATCCCCTGACTTAACAACCAGTCACGAATCGAAGCACTGTCAGCGCCTGTTAGTGTCTCCCCAGATATCATCTTCTGTATCGCCGCGTTCTCTTCAAAGCGATCACTGGCATAATCAAAGAAGACGGATGAATACTGTTTAACAACCGACAATCCCGATTCTTCAACGACGGTCTGACCATTGGTAATCAGTGGCGTCGATAATAAGAGAATCAGAATCAAAACGGTGATATAACATCCAAGCAAAGCAAACACAGCCCCGAAAAAGCTGTTAATGGTCTTAAGACCCGGAATTTTACCGATGGCTTTGATTAATGGACGTCCCAACATGATCAGTAAGGATATTGCGATAAACAGAATCACAAACCATAATGCTGAGTTGATTCGGATTTGAATTATCTCTTCGATGGCCGTCTGATTAAACGCACCCACATCGGGTTTGAATATCGTAAAAACCTTGGCAAAAGGCTCGCTCAGTATCCAAGAAAACAAAACCGCCGCAAACAGTGCGAGCAGGTTGTAAAGTTGGAGCAGAAAACCGCGTTTATACCCAATCCAAAGTGAAAGGACCAACCAAATGATCAAAACCGGTGTTACCCAAACGATCCAAGTTGTCGGAAATGTCATAATCATCACCTCATTCCCCTTTATGATAAAGCAAATACGTCAATGTTGCAATTGTGTGCTAAAATGTACACGGGTGAACCTATGAAAACGATATCTATTTCCGCAAATGCCGATCAAATCAAGAAAATCAAAGAGTTTTATAACGATGAAATCACTGAAAAGAAAATCCCTTATGCGGATTGCTTTATTGCGACCGAGGATTGTTCAATCACTGTCTATCTTTCCCGTAAAGTCGTCATTCAAGGAGCGATGGCACAACACCATGCCGAAATCATCCAGTCGTTCAACGGTTTCTTTGAACATGCCGGCAGTGATGAAGTCGGAACCGGTGATTACTTCGGTCCGGTATGTGTTTGTGCGGTTTACATCGATCAAGAACATTTGGATTATGTAAATGCATTAAGTCCTTCGGATACCAAAGGGATGGACGATGCTCAAATCATCATCATTGCCAAAGCGCTGATGGAAAAACTGCCCTACAGTTTACTTATTCTACCGAATGACAAGTACAACGTATGGCATAAAAAATATAATCTGAACGCCATTAAATCCCTCTTGCATAATCAGTGTTATTTACACCTGCAAAAGAAAGTAAAAAAGCCCTTTACAGGCATCATCGATCAATTCACTCCTGAAGACAGTTATTATCGCTATCTGAAGGATGAAAAACATATCTTCAGAAGTCTGCGGTTTGAAACCAAAGCGGAAAATAAATATCTGGCGGTGGCTTGCGGAGCAATCATTGCGCGTCACGCCTTTCTGGAAGCACTCAACCAGTTGGAAGCTTATGTGGGAATGCCCTTGCCCAAAGGTGCAAGCGCGAAGGTCGATCAGGCCGCCGCAAATATCCTTGAAAAGCACGGAATGGACATGTTAAGTAAGGTAGCGAAGTTACATTTCAAAAATACAGATAAAGCAAAAGAAATCCTCGGTTGAGGATTTCTTTATTTCGATGCATTTCGTCCGGCGATCCGCCCCATCACCAGACACTCCGTGATCGCACAACTACCCAATCGTGATGCGCCATGAATGCCCCCCGTGACTTCCCCGGCCGCAAGCAGTTTGCCGATTGGCAAATGCTGATGGTTTAATACTCGAGCGGAAGTGTCGATTTTCAATCCGCCTAAGGTGGTATGAACTTTCGGCCACATGCGCATGATATAAAACGGTGGACGAAGAATAGGTTTCATATCCCCTGTTATCATCTTATTAAAATCTGAATCTTCCCCGATGTTCAAAAATTCGTTGTATCTCCTTATTTCTTCCATAAAGACTGTCTCGTCTAATTTGAATTCATCCGAAATCTGTTTGAGAGAATCAAACTTTCGAACGACATTTCGTTCAATAGCTCTATTCAAATCCCAACCGCCGGTATCCATCCCCTGCTGATCCGCCAGTCCGAGAACCCATTGATTCTGCTTAAACATTTCATCACTGATCACTTTTCGGTCAGCGAGTTCATTAACAAAGCGGCGAGAACTTGCACGACTTATTAAAATTCCATAAGGAAATACCACATAATCCCCAAACAACGGACCCAACCCAAACCCTTTTTCATCCATCGAAGACCAAGGTCCGCACTGAATACAATCCAAATCAACGGTTTGTGCACCGATACGCATACATTCTTGAAGTAACGAAGCATTCGCCGATGTTTTGTTGGTTGTACCTACCGACTCATCCAAGCGACTATCTAATTGTCTTCTAAATTCAACATCCGCCCCAAAACCACCGGAGGCAACGATTAACGCTTTTTCAACAGAAATCTCTTCCTCGATATTATTGATACTAACTGTAACACCGCTTACACCCTGCTTATTCAGATGAATCTGTTTCACTTCGCAATTCTTCACGATTGGAATATTTAACTCTTCACACTTTCTCATCATCTTCAACAATAAATCAATCCCTTTGACAGAAACAGGTGTGTGACACCTGGGTACAGAGTGTCCTCCGAATATTTCAACTCGTGGACGATATTGCATATCAAACAGATCTTTGGTCCACTCATAAGCATCCTTGGAGTTGACACAAACGACTGAAACGAGTTGAAGATCACTTCGATAGAGTGCGGCTTTGCGCATATCCGCAACCATTAACTCCACTGAATCCTCGATTCCTTGTTCATTCTGCTCCCATGTACCGACCGCCGCAATCCCACCGTCACTGATAATCGAATTACCACCGGGAGCCGCCATTTTTTCAATGACTAAAACACTGGCTCCGGCAAGTCTGGCTTCAATCGCAGCGCTTAATCCGGCATACCCGGATCCAACGACAAGTACTTCTGTTTTGCTCGGGATAACGTGCATGATATCTCCCTTTATTTTGATGGCGAAGCGTCAAACTATCCGTTCGTTTTTATGTTAATCAACTTCGACCGATATGCGAATTCGCTTTTGCAACTGAACCATCCCTACCCCCGCCGCACTCAACATGCGCTTGGAAGCAATGACCGCATCACTATCCGCATACTTATCATCCTCATACACCAGCTTCTTAATTCCGCTTTGAATGATTGCTTTGGCACATTCGTTGCAAGGAAATAAACTGACATAAATCGTACAACCCTCGAGTTTACTGATTGCATTCAAAATGGCATTCAGCTCCGCATGAACGACATACGCATATTTCGAGTTTTTATAGTCATCGCTTTTTTCCCACGGAAATTCATCGTCATTTAAACCGGTCGGAAAACCATTATAACCGATTCCCACGACTTTTTTGTGTTGATCGA
This sequence comes from Erysipelotrichaceae bacterium, assembly GCA_030694975.1. Taxonomy (GTDB): domain Bacteria; phylum Bacillota_I; class Bacilli_A; order Erysipelotrichales; family Erysipelotrichaceae; genus UBA2227. The sequence continues at coordinate 24,390 of JAUYTU010000014.1, forward strand.
CAATTGCCGCCCCTACCTGTGTTGAAGGATCCTTCGATCGCAATGCCGACAGATGGGCCAATCCCATAAAATACTCATCCCAGGATAATACGTTCTGTCTTTTCATAGGTTTACCTCTCAAAGTAAAACTTAACCAGTCGTTCTTCCATATAATCCGCATAAAAGCCCAATCCTAAATCATCCGCAATTTCCAACACCTTCTGATCGGTTGCACCGTAAAGCGGCGAGAAATTGGTATTATTAATTCCCAGATAGCCCAAAGCAAGCAACAATGCAATTGTGGCTACGATCGTGTTTTTACGCAACATCGACCAAGCATCACTGCGCGAAAAGATTACACCCAACAATATACCACCGACAAAACCACCCAAATGCCCCATCAGCGAAATGCCCGGCATCAAGCTGATGATGATATTGACCGTCAATATCCGAATAAACTGCGATCGGACATTGGGTTGTTTGATCAATCCTGTTTCAAAAGTATTAACAAACAACGCCCCCATTAAGCCATACAAACCACCCGACATCCCCACGGTCAGACTATTACCTTCACCGACAAAAACAAACAGACTGCCAATGATGATTGAAACGACCAAAATTGTCGTAAAGCGAAGTTTTCCATAAATCTTCTCAGTGATGGTCCCCAAGTTCATTAGGGCCATCGTATTAATAAGTAAATGGAAAATACTGATGTGGACAAAGCCCACCGTTAAAAAGCGCCACACTTCAAATCCGGCAACCACAAAGGTTTTATAGTATGCGCCTAAAAGTATCGAAGCCGCATATACATCTGTGTAAACATATCCTAAAACCTGTATCAACAGAAAGTTCGCAAAGGCCAAGGCCGCAAACACGACCGAAACGATGGGTAAAGCCTTGAAATCAAATTTCCTGCGAACGGGTTTTTTATTCAGATGAGCATCATTGATCTCTTTGATCAACTCCTGATAATCTTTCTTCGGATCTTCAATCGGAACAATTGCATCTTTAATGTCGGTAAAATCAGCCATCGGCTGATTGGACGTACTGACCGTCGTCGGACTGACGGAAATCACGATGATATCATCATCGGGCTCGATGACTGGCTCGTCGATGGCATGAATATCTAATAGTTTCATAGATCCTTCGATCGTTCCTAAAATTGTTTTAAACATATTCAAAATACGCTCCTTATCAAAAAACGTCGAACCCAACGAATTGGTTGACAAGCGAATCACCGGATACGTTTGGTGATTGGGATTAGACAACCATATTTCATCCTTGCTTTTTTGCGTCGGCACAAAACGGTATTCATGTTTTAACACGAAATAATGCGCCAGCTGTAATAAAATCGCATCATTCTTTTCACTCAACTTAATCACCTCTTTTTTGTAACTCCGCCAATGTGGACTTGAATATCTCAGGTGCCTCACAGGTAAAAGTCATGGTTTCATTGGTTCTTGGATGAACCAACGTCAGTTTATAAGCATGCAACATCTGACCTTGGGTATCCGGTGTATTGCGCAAGGCATACTTCGGATCACCCATCATCGGATGTTTTATGTATTGCATATGTACACGGATTTGATGGGTACGACCCGTCTCCAGTTCAAATTCCACGTAGGTAAAATCTTTAAATCGCTCCAACACCCGGAAATGGGTAACAGCATTACGACCATTGACATCCGTCACCGTCATCTTCTGACGGTCACGAAGATCACGGCCGATGGGTGCATCTATGGTAGCTACATCGGGTTCAACGATCCCATGAACAACACCTAAATAACTTCTGTGCATGGTTTTGGTGGATAACTGCAACGACAGCGACTGATGAGCAATATCATTTTTAGCCGCAACCAACAGTCCGCTGGTATCCTTATCGATGCGATGAACGATGCCCGGACGCAACGCTCCGTTAATTCCGGAAAGGTCTTTGCAATGATAAAGCAAGCCTTCCACCAGGGTCGGTTCTTTGGTTCCGGCGCCTGGATGAACGATCATGCCTTTGGGTTTGTTAACGATGATGATATCCGAATCTTCATAAACGATTTCCAGATGCAAATCCACCGGTTTCAACTCGATGCTTTCTGCTTCCGGTACATCGACAACGATTTCGTCACCGACCTTCACCTTCGAATTACTTTTTGTCTCCTGATCATTCAGTAAAATATAACCCTGATTAATCAGACCCTGAATGCGCGAACGCGAAAACGGCAGTTTCGCACTCAGATATTGATCGATGCGCGTCTTCGCCTCTTCGATTGTAACGATAAATTCAAATTGTTCCATTACTTCCCTCTTCCTTCAAGAATAGTTTCTAAAATCAACAGACCAATCGCTACGTTAAGCGAAATGTCCGCTACGTTGAAAATCGGAAAGTCATAACCGATGATAATAAAATCCAAAAAGTCCCGGACGTACTGAAACATCAGTCGGTCAATAAAGTTTCCGAGTGTTCCGGCGATCAGTAATGCCAACGCGATCCGCTGAAGATTCTCTTTTTTGTCGGTTTTAAACAAAAAATACGTCATCACAACTAACGCAATGGTCGAAATAACATAGAAAAACGTCATCTGACCGGAGAGTATACTCCACGCTGCCCCGGTATTACGGACATACGTTAAGGAAAAGAATCCTTTGATGATTTCGATGGACTGTCCGAAAGACAACTGCGCTTCAATCGCATATTTCGTAATTTGGTCGAGTGCCACGACCGCTAATATCAGTAAAAACTCTCTTTTTCTCATAATTTCACCACTTATCTTCACTATTATAGCAGAAAAGGTCAAACTTGGCATAGAAAAGGAACCCGAAGGTTCCTGTGAATCAACGATTGAATACGCGAATCTTCTCAACTGTCTCCCAAGTCAGTGACGCCACAAATTCTGTTAACAAAGTGATGGTATCTGCCACATCCTTGCGATGAATCAAAGCATAATGCGAATGAATGTAACGGCTGGGAATCGATAACGTGACCGCAATGACACCGTCAAACGACTTATGTATCTCCCCCGAATCCGTCCCGCCGGCCGCCAACAATTCAAACTGCACCGGTAAGTTCAATCCTTTTGCCATCTCTTCCAAATGTCCCAACAAACCGCGATGACCCAAATGGGAGGAATCCGCAAGTTCCATCGTGACCCCAAAGCCCATCTTGATGCGATTGTCATCGCCTGGAGTATCCGTTGCGATGGTAACATCCAACGACACAGCGACATCCGGCTTCACCAGGTAGGCGGCAGTCTTTGCTCCGCGTAAACCGACCTCTTCCTGAACGGTACCCACAGCCACGACATCCGCCGTGTGCTGGCGATCTTTTAAATTTAACAACACTTGCGTTGCAATGATGGCACCGATTCGATCATCCCAAGCTTTGGCAGCCAAGAAATTCGGATTACCCATCACCATAAAATCAGACTTCGGCGTAATCATATCACCGATATTGACACCCAAAAGTTCAACTTCACCTTTGTTTTTAACACCCAAATCCACAAACAAGTCCTTGATTTCCATAACTTTGCTACGTACATCTGCCGGCATGCCATGAGGTGCTTTTGAACCAATCAAGCCTGTCAGTTTATCACCTTTTTTGGTTGTGATGGTAACCGGATGCGAAGGCAATACATGTCCCCACCAACCGCCAATCGGATGTAAACGGATAAATCCGTTGTCATCAATGCTCTTAACCAAAAAGCCGATTTCATCAATATGTCCGGCCAACATGATTTTAGGTCCATTACCGGACCCTTTTTTTGAAATTGCGATAGAGCCGAGATTGTCATAAACAACTTCATCAGCAACCCCTTCCGTCCAACGTTTCATGACTCGGGAAGCTTCTTTTTCATTGCCCGAAATCCCATCCGCCTGCGTAAAATCACGCATTAAATCAAGATTCAAACCTTCGACTAAATTCTCCACTTTTTTATCGTCCATAATTTCCTCCAATGTTTCCATTATATGCAAAAGCCGTTGCGTGCGCAACGAATAAATCTAGTAATTTTGATCCTGTCGCGTATGATTTATTTCGTTCTTTTTTAAATAGTATGAACGAATGTCCTCTTCACTCAAACCAAAACTGTTCGCTAATCCGAAGAACAGTCCAAAAGCCTCCCGATAGGTATCAAGATTGGCATTGCGAGCAAACACTACAATTGCATCATACAAAGCTAAAAATCGATCCGTTCCACTTCCTTCAACAATAATGGCCTCAACATCGCTGCCATCATCATCCAAATCGAGGCCCAAGGAAAGAAAGAAATGCAGACCATCCCCAAATTCCTCTGCTAACACTTCTTTTTCGGAAGGTCCTTTAACACTCCAAAACTTAAAACAGCGGGTTTCATTAGCAAACTCACCCACCTCGACCAACAGTGCCAATAAGCGCGACTGCATGGTTGTCGGACGGTCGGTATCGTGCAATTCAAAGATTCTTTCGTCTAACTCACTTTGATAAGGAATCAAATCATCAATTTTCAATTTCATATTTTACCTCACATTGACGATATCATAACATAAAAGAACCGGATTTTACTCCGGTTTTAAATGCAATAATTTATTTTGTAAATCTTCTTGGAACTGATTGGTATACAAGCGATAGTAAGAGCCCTTAATCTTTAACAATTCGCCATGGGTTCCCTGTTCCACGATCTTGCCCTTCTTAATGACCAAGATGATATCCGCACTGACAATCGTCGAAAGACGATGCGCAATGACGAAACTGGTCCGATTGACTAACAAAGTGTCGATCGCGTGCTGAATGATCTGTTCGGTCTCCGTATCGATGGACGAAGTCGCCTCATCGAGTACAAAAATCGCCGGATCCGCCAATACTGCCCGAGCAAAGGAAACCAACTGCTTCTCACCGGTCGACAGACGGCTTCCGCCTTCTCCGACATCCGTTGCATAACCATTTTCCAACTTCATGATAAAGTTATGAGCATTGACCATTTTCGCGGCATCTTCCACTTCCTCATCGGTTGCTTCCAGACGTCCGTAACGAATGTTCTCCGTTACAGTCCCGGAAAACAGATGAGGTGCCTGAAGGACATACCCCAAATTTGAATGTAACCAACCGATCGAACGCTCCGTGATATCCACGCCATCAATCAGAATCTGCCCTTGGACCGGTTGGTAGAAACGGCACAACAGATTGACGATCGTACTTTTACCCGAACCGGTTTCACCGACCAAAGCAACCGTCTGACCACGCTGAACTTTCAAATTAAAATCACTCAGCACCGGTTCTTGCGGATTGTAATGGAACGTAACATCTCTAAATTCAACTTCACCTTCCATCGAAGGATAATTTTCCTTCTTGGGATGAAGAATCGTACCATATTGCTCGATAACATGTGGCTTATCAACGATATCCGCCTCACTGTTAATCAGTGAGAGAACCCGCTCTGCCGATGCCTGAGCCATCTGTAATTCAGCCAACAAACGCGCAATCTGGCGAAGCGGCTCAAAAAACTGCGATGCATACTGCGTAAACAGCATCAGTGTACCAAACTGGATCGCTCCAAGCAACACCTGATGACCACCGACCACCAGAATCCCAGCGGTGCTGATGGCGCCTAAGCCGGTCACCAACGGCATGAAGATCGCCGAAAGCACGGCAGCCTTGATTGAACGTTGGCGCATATCACCGGTCAGCGCTTTAAACTCTTCCAGATTCAAATCTTCAATCGCCATCGTTTTGGTCGTTTTAGCGCCACTGATACCCTCCGAGAAAGCCCCGGTAATCTTCGAATTGACCTTACGGACATCCCGATAGGTTTTTAAAATGCGCGTCTGAAAATATACACTGATATACCAAAGCACCGGGATAACCATCAGAATAAGCAAGGCCATCTGCCAGTTGGTGATGAGCATGACAATGGTGATGCCCGTCATTACGGAAAATCCCCACACCATATCCATCAGACCCCATGAGAGGATTTCGGATAATCGCGTGATATCACTGGTCATCCGCGCCATGATCCAACCCAAGGGGGTTTTATCGTAGTAGTTAAACGACAGTTCCTGCAACTTGGTAAACGCCTTCTGACGGACATCGTAAGCAAAGTTCATTTCGATCTTGCCTGCCCGTTTGATAAAGTAATAAACGTTGAATGATTGCCAAATGACAAATGCCAGATAAATCAATCCAAAAATCAGGATCTCGTTTTCACCGGCTGTACCGATGACGAAATTGTCAATGGCATGGCGATTGAGCAGCGGAAACGCTACATCCACAAACGCCAGCATGACCATAAATCCATATAAAACAAACAAGTCTTTCTTATGGATCCACAACAGCTTTAAAATCTTGGACCACAGTTTTGTGTCCAGCGAATCCGTATTATATTCTTGTTCTTCAAATCGTTGACTCATCGTCTTCACCTCCACTCACCATCGCACTTTGTATATCCGCAATGCGCTTATACAAGCCTTCTTGCGTCAATAACTGTGCATGGGTTCCTTGTTGCTCGATTCGTCCGTCATTCAGCACGATGATGTTATCAGCGTTTTGAGCAGACGAAATGCGATGCGTAATAATAATCGTTGTTGTATCTTTCGCAATTGAACCTAAAGCCGAGCGGATATGCATATCCGTTTCGGTATCAACCGCTGAAAGCGAGTCATCAAAAATCAAAATCGGCGAATTATTAATGATGGTTCGAGCAATCGCAATGCGCTGCTTCTGACCACCGGAAAGCGTAACACCTTTTTCCCCGACCATCGTCTGATAGCCGCGGTCAAACTCACTGATGACCTGATGAACGCTGGCGATTTTCGCGGCACGCTCAATCTCTTCTTCGGGAGCCTGTGGCATAGCCAAGGCAATGTTGGCCGAAATCGTTTTGGAGAATAAGAAAGGCTCCTGTAACACGATTCCGACATGTTTGCGCAAGTGACTGCGCTTAATTTCTCTTAATTCCACGCCATCAATCGTAATCGAACCTTCACGGTAATCATGAAGGCGGGTCAACAGATGGACCAATGAAGATTTTCCGGAACCGGTCGGTCCCATGATCGCAATGGTTTCACCTTTTTTAACGTCAAACGACACATTCTTCAATACATCCTCTTCCCCATCGTCATATTTGAAATAGACTTGATCAAACACGATCGATCCGTTGATCGTTGGTGTCAGACCGTTATCAATATCTTCCAATGGATGATTAAGGATTTCCTTAAGACGATCGATTGAAACTCCCACCTTGCCCATATCGGACAAAATACGCCCGACATTGCGCACCGGCCATAGGATCATACTGACATAGGAGACAAATACAAAGTAGTTACCTACCGTGATCAATCCGTCCTTTGCCATCATGATACCGCTGACCACGACCAATAATATTTGGGTCAAACAAATCAAATCAGAAATTCCCCAATACATCCCTAACAAATGGATCAACCGATATGTCAAATCACGAAACTTGGCATTTTTCTTCTCAAACTTATCCAACTCATAACTTTCCCGGCTAAATGCTTTGACTACGCGTGTTCCGGAAAGGTTTTCCTGAATGACCGCTGACATCTCACCTTCGGATTCATCCGATGCCTTAAATGCTTTTTGCATCTTGATAAAAAAGATGTAAGCAAAGGCAAAGATGATCGGCAGACTCACCATCGACAGCCAGGCAAGCGGTGCGTGGATATTGAACAGAATAACTCCGGCAATAATTGACAATGCAACCGCATATACTAATTCTGAAATCTGTGCCGCTAAGAAGCGGCGGATCTGATCGACATCCGATGTACACCGCTGAATTAAATCCCCGGTTTTAGCGTTGACGTGAAACGAGTACGGTAACCGTTGTAAATGTCGGTATACCTCTTCCCGGATCTTCTGCGTCACGTTTTCGGAAATCTCTCCATTCAGACGTCCACGCCAGTACATCGCAACTCCGGTGAATGCACTGATTACAATGATGATGACCCCACCAATCCACAGATTCGCACGCAGATTGCTTACCCCGCCGAGCCAATCAGAAAACATCCGGACCAGGGGATTGGTCACTTCGATATCGCCGATGACATTATCGACGAAAAAACTGAAAAACAATGGCGAAAGCAACATTAATGTCACATAAAAGATGACCGCTACAAACATAGCAAACATTCTCATGCGATTATTCTGAAGCTTTTGCCAGATGAACTTGAACTGTTCCATAATATCCCTCATTTCTACAAAGCCAAACAAAAAAGGCACACGGGTGCCTCGAATGGTTATCTACGCAAATATCCCGCGAAATCACTCAAGTCACCGACTCGACGAACTCCGCGAACAAAAAGGTGTTTAGCTACAGAGCACACCACAAAAGCGAAGTTTCGACGTATTCATTTTTACATTTCTCAACTTGATCATGGTGACCCTCCTTTCGATATTCTCTTCAAAACTGCTACGGCGAGTGTTCCCGTCAATATTCCGGTGGGAATGCTCATCCAAATCATGACCGGCAGCCAGTACACCATCATGATCGAAGACCAGATGACGACGATAGCCAGAATTTGCCCTACATTGTGGAAGGTCGCTGATGCTACACTTAGCCCTATCGCACTCAAAGGTGTAAATTTCTTTAAAATGATGACTGTCAGACTGCTCAACGCAACTCCACTGAGCGACAGCCAAAACCCCGTCCCAAAAATAATACCACGCAATAATGACGCAATCAATACCCTACCGAAGTTAATTGATAACATTTCTCGCCAACCAAACATATAGAGTGCAATCAATCCCAGGATATTCGCCAATCCCAGCTTTACACCGGGTATAGGGAGCGGTAAAGAGGGCTCTAACATATGAAAGACGATGCTCATTGCCAACAACATCGTCAAAATCATCATCCGGCGTACTCGTTTTTTACGATTCATTGTACCGTCGTGTCCTCACCATGCTCATTGACCGCATTGATGATGACGATCACGACGTGATTGGGCAGACAGGTAATCGGTACATTGGCATATTCGATCCATCCCTGAATCGAACAGATATGCAGCGGCGAAGTTTCCTTCTCGACGCGGATCCGATTGTCCTTGACTTCAATAAGCACCTCACCCAAGGTCCCTTGAACGGTGTACTTATCGTTTCTGCTCATATCAATCCGCAATACTTCTTCATCACGATAACTGACTACGGCGATTTTTTGATTGGAGGTGGTTGCCCGAACGACATACTGTAAAGATCCGTATAGCAATATGGACAACACAGCAACGATGGCAATAAACGTTTTGTCAGCTTTATTCATGGCACACCTCCTTGCGTGAACATTTTATCAGATTTACGTTAAAAAGAAAAGGACAGTGTTGTCCTACTCTTCGATATTCATCGCGTATGTATATTCGCCGACTTTCCGATCAACGATTTTCAACGTTTCTTTAAGTATGATCAAACTGTCCCCATTATCATTCAACGGATTGAACTCAACGATGTCCATACTGCTTACACTGACGGTTTTAAAGAGTTGATCAATCAGATTCAGAGGTACGGAAGGATGCAAGCCACGATTGACCGGTGTAGAAACACCCGGGCAATAGGCCGGATCGATACTGTCCAAGTCGAAGCTGATATGCGTGTGCGCAAACCGCTTGCAATGATCCATCACTTCTTCAATACAGACCTGTTCACCTTTTTGATTAATTTCAGCCATCGTAATATAACGAATGCTGTGTTTATTTAAAAACTCGACTTCAGGATCATCCAGACTGTGGATGCCAAACAAGATGATCTGTTCCGGCAGTAAGTACGGTTGTTCGATGAAATCCAGAAATAACGGATCGCCATAACCCATCAACGAGGCTAGCGGCATACCGTGTGCTCTTTTTGTCACTGAGGAATGCGGTGTGTTGACATCCCCATGAGCATCAATCCAAAGCACGGCCCGGTCTTCCCGCATATTGGCGGATACCGATCCCATTGCCAAGGAATGATCGCCACCGATAATCAATGGAAAATCACGATTCAAAAGAACATTTTTTACACTGTTTTTCAATCGCAGACATACATCTGCAATCAATTCTACGTGTTTAATTTCATTACTCCCAGATAATTCGATATTCGGAGCAATTTCATCATCAAATTCAATTCCCTGTTGCTTTAAAAAAGCTGTCGCCAACTGAGTCCCCTCGATGTCACAGCCTTGATTCATAGCTACACCTATCATTTTTACAAACATTTTATCACCAAACTTATTATACCTAAGAAAAAAGGAACGTACAAGCGTTCCTATAACTTTCCGAGATATTCGAATTTTTCAAATAAGGCCGTATCCGCAATGACCAACAGTTGATCACTTGCTTCAATGATGTAATCAGCGGCTGGCGATATTGACAGACGTTCATGCGGACGCTTACGGATACCCAATACATTGATCCCGTAGTTCACACGAAGTTCCAACACTTTTAGCGATTTACCTACCCAACGTTGCGGCGCAATGATTTCAATAACGCTGTAATCATCATCGATATCAATCATATCAATTACGTTACGACTTAATAAACTTTTCGCGACCCGTTCACCCATTTCCTTTTCCGGACGGACGACCCTGTCTGCACCAATCTTGGTTAAAATGTGCATATAGGTTTTATTTTTTGCTTTCGCCAAAACAAAAGGAACACCCAGTTCTTTTAAGTTCATAATCGCCATAATGCTTTCTTCCAGGCGGCTGCCGGAAGCGACTACAGCAACATCACAGTCTTGGATACCAACGGCACGTAATTGTTCGATATCAGTAAAATCAGCCATGACCGCTTGCGTGACAAACTCACTGGCACGATCGACACAACTGACTTCCTTATCCAAAGCAATGACTTCACAGTTATACTCACTGAGCGTTTTTGCGATGGTCGACCCAAAGATTCCTAATCCTAAAACTGCATATTGTTTTTGTTTCATGTTTTTGAACTCCTATCCGACAATGACTTGTCCCGTTGGATATGCAACTTCTACAGATCTTTTAAACTTCTTATTGTTCTTCAAAGAAAATGCTACAGCAACCGGTCCGATACGACCGATGAACATTAGTAATATAATTACAATCTTGCCAAAATCTGTCAAGTACGGCGTGATGCCCATCGAAAGTCCGACTGTTCCAATTGCTGAAAAGGCTTCAAAAGCAATCACCAGAAAATCAGCTTTCTCTGACATAGTTAATAATAGCATTCCGGTAAAGACAACTGTAAAAGATAATACCATAACAGATAATGCTCTGCGAGCTATATCCCGACTAATCGTTCGTTTGAAAAGCGTCAGATTCTCGCGATTAAGGATTTCAGATACGACCATCAATATGACTAAGGCAAAGGTCGTCGTCTTGATACCACCGGCTGTACCTCCTGGAGAACCTCCGATAAACATAAATGCCATCATCATTAATTGCGATGCCGGATACAATGTCGCTATATTCAGAGTAGCAAATCCAGCAGTTCTCAACGTCACGGATTGAAAATAGGCAGCCATGATTTTATCAAAAAAGCTTAACGGCCCGAGGGATGCAGGATTTGAAAACTCAACTAGCAATAAAAACAACCAACCTGTTGTAATTAGCAGCAAAGTCATCACGAAAACGAGTTTAACATGAACTTGAAGATGCTGGATAACTCTTCGGACCGCATGATGTTGCTTAAGGATCGAATTCACACTTTTCGTCAAGTCAAACCATACAGTAAAACCCAAGCCGCCCATGATGATCAGCGAACTGACTGTCAAGTTGACAATAACATTACTGACGTAAGGTTGTAAACTCGCAGCACCTATATTATCAAAACCTGCATTACAAAAGGCTGATACACTAACAAACAAAGCCTTGAATAAACCACTTGTCCAACCAAATTCCGGAACAAAAACCAACGAAAGCAAGATCATTCCGATAAACTCAAATATTAGGGTATAGCCAATGATAAATCCAAGAAAATTACCCAAACCCGACATTGAGCCGATGTTGGTAGCTTCTGCTATTACCATTTTTTCGTGATGAGCCAATCTGCCGCCAATAGCCAACAGAAAAATCGCGATTAATGTCATTAATCCTAATCCACCGATTTGCATTAAAAAGATGATCACCGTTTGTCCAAAAACAGTGTACACCTCGATTGGAATCACCGACGCTAAACCAGTTACACAAACTGCTGAAGTTGCTGTAAACAAGTGGTCAATCAGAGGTATGCCTTCAGCCTTATTGCTTATAGGAAGTGCCAGAAGAAATGTACCTGTCAGAATGACGAACAAAAAACTTAAAGCAATTTGTTGTGCTGGTCTTAGTTTAATGTGTTTTTTTGCAATATAGAAACGATTTGTCATCTTTTCACCCTATCTGTAAGACATAGAATACTATACACTTTATTTATTAAAGTTCAATACCTATTATTATCCTACATCAAAAACCCCTACATTTAAACAAAGAAACGCCAAAGGGCGTTTAAATAAAATGCACTTCGTAGCTTAACTGAGCAACGTGTGACAGTGTCGTATAAACTGAACAATACTTTTCAGCCAGTTCAAAACAGCGCAATATCTGAGGCTGGTTATCGCTACCTTCCACTTCAATCGAAAGATGAAGAACTTTAAGCGTTTGAGGTACCTCATCACGCTTCTCACCTTCCAAATGATAGCGAACACTGGTAAAGGTCAATCGTTTTTTCACAGCCACATCCAAAAAGGTCGAGTGGAAACAGCCGGTCAGAGCGCCGAGTAATAATCGGTAAGGTCCGGCCGCATCGGGATTCATACCAATTTTGATACTTCCCTCTTTTAAAAGCAATTCTCCCTCAAAAACATTTGAAAAACGTACATCGGCTTCTACATGTTGTCCCATATCATTCTCCTGTTGCTAATTTCTTGCGTATTTTGGCTGAGCCATATTCTACGATCAAAACAAAGATAATCAAACCAATCAATAATGCGCCGGTATCCGCCCATCGATAAGCAGTAATCGCGAAAATCAACGGTGCACCGATACCACCGGCACCGACCATCCCTAAAATCGTAGCATATTTAACATTGATTTCAAAGCGGTATATCGCTGTTGATGCAAAGTTACCCATCAACTGCGGCACGATTCCATACTGAACCTTCTGAATTCCGTTGCATCCGGTCGCATCCAATGCTTCAATAATGCCTGGATCTAAATCTTCAATGACCTCAATGAATAATTTTGAGATCATCCCGATACTGGCCACCGCTAAAGTAAGGACACCGGTGAACGCTCCGGGTCCGGTGACACGGATAAACATTAACCCATAGACAACCGCCGGAAACGTACGGACGACCGTAATAAAGGCAACACCAATGTTCGCCATCCATCCGGGTACGATGTTTCTTGAGGACATAAAAGCGATGGGGATCGACACGATGGTTCCGATGATCGTTCCTAAAAAGGCAATGGCGGCCGTTTCAGTAATCAAATACAAGACACCGTTTTTCCCCTCTCCAAACAACAGAGCGGTATTCGGTGAAATTATACTTTTGGAAATGTTCCACATAACCGTCAAACCGAACTCCGTAAACCCATTATAGTTAATATAAGTTACACCCAAGTAACCGATGAAAATCAAACCTAAAATGAGAATGGACTTTATTCCCCAATTCTTCGGTTCATTTTTTAACTGTTCCATTACTGTGATTTTCGTACTCATTATAACAACCTCTTTCGGATATAACGGCTCAGATTTTCAATCATGTACACTGAAACCAGAAGCACCAACAATATCATCGCAACTTCCGGATATGCCCGCCAGCCCAGTCGGTCATTCAAAAGTATTCCGATACCACCCGCACCGACATAACCTAAAATCGCCGCATTACGAATGTTCATTTCAAAGTTATACAACAAAATTGAGATATATTGTCCCCACAGCTGAGGCATAATGCCAGCCCAGAAAGACTTCACCCGACTGGCACCGCTTGATTCAATCGCTTCAAAAGGACCCATATCCGATGTATCAATCAATTCATAAAACATCTTTGTCATAATCGTAAATGTAAATACGCCCAAGGAAACCATGCCGGTAAATGCCCCTGCCCCAAACATGTTCAAAAACAAAATGACCAATACTAACAGCGGTATGGTACGTAAAACACTCATTATTGAGCGCACGATGAGTTTGACCGCAGGACTTTTAACCATGTTTTCACTGGATAGATACGCCGCTGGGATCGAAAAGGCCGCGCCCGCCAACGTTCCGACGACGGACATGACTAAAGTAACGACCATCGGCGTCCAGACTTTGCCAAAGTAACCAAAATTGGGTGGAAACATTCTTACTAAAATGTCGAAGAATTTTGAGCCGCGGTTGATCAGTGTGCCTATTTCAAAGCCGGTAAGTGATGTACTGTAAAAAAACAGCACAAGTAAAATCGGTATAACGTACACCATCGGGCTCATTGCCGGTTGTACGACTTTACCGTTACCTAAAACGATGGGTTTGGGTAGAAAGAATTTCTTGATTTTATTCATATCAGGCACCCATCAAATCATCGTCACTCAATTCACGTCCGTAAATCTCTTTTAAAATGTCATTGGTTACTTTCAAAGACGGACCGTCATAGATGATTTTTCCTTCTTTAACTCCAATGATGCGACTGGCATATTTTAAAGCAATATCCACGTGATGCATATTGGCAATGACCGTGATATTGAGCGCTTTGTTAATCTTCACAAAATCACTCATGACCTGTTGGGATGTAACCGGATCAAGCGATGCGACCGGTTCATCCGCTAAAATGATTTTCGGTTGTTGAGCAACCGTGCGTGCTAAAGCAACCCGTTGTTGCTGACCTCCGGAAAGTTGGTCGGCACGGCTATAAGCCTTCTCTAAAATTCCAACTTGATCCAAGGCTTCAAGAGCAATGATCTTATCCTGTTTCGTATATAAGCCTAACAAACTCTTCCATAACGGCATATCGGCAACCCGTGCTGCCAATACGTTTTTAATGACGGTTGTCCGCTTGACTAAATTGAACGACTGAAAAACCATTCCGATGTTTCTTCTGAAACGTCGTAAATCTTTTCCTTTGAGTGTCGATACATCGACGTCATCTACGATAAGTTTACCGCCGGTGATCTGATGCATCTGATTTATACTTCTCAACAATGTGGATTTACCCGCTCCGGATAAACCAATGATACAAACGAACTCACCTTGTTCAATTGACAAATCGACGCCTTTAAGCGCTTGAACACCGTTCGGATAGGTTTTTACGACACCTTCAAATTTAATCATACATGCCTCCTGTTAAAAAAAGAAGCGAGGCATGGCCTCGCTTCTAAAAGTCAGAAATTAGTTGCCCGAAACAAGTTCTTGAGCTCTGCGTGCACCGTCATAATCACTATCCGAGACGACTTTATAGCCTTCATGGTTGTAGATTTTGATAGCTTCAGCACCAGCTGTAGTTTTAGCGATTTCGATGAAAGCTTCTTGAAGAGCGGTTTTGAAACCATCGGACATTTCCGGGTTTTCCAATCCTACGGAAATCGTATCATTGAAGATACCTTCGGTAACGCCGATTACATCGGTTTCAACCCAGATTTCAGCTGTACGAGCCCAGTCAGTTTTCCATTGACCTTGATAGTCACGACGGATGTCAGCATAACCAACACCTACATCGCATAATCCGGTAGCCAAATTATTAGCAATTACGGAATATGAACCGGTGATTGCCGGTTTTGTCAAATCGGTCAGTTTTTTGTCAAAGTTGTCCAATAACCACATCGTCGGATAAACGTAACCAGCGGATGAGGTTGTACTGTTGGAATAACACCAAGTAGCACTGTTAACATCTTCCCAAGTCAAAGCGGTTCCGGCATTGACTTTCGCAGCAATCGTACGACCGATTTCACTTGGTCCTGCATAAATCAATGAACGGTAGTAAGTAACTTGATTAGCTGAATCACCTAATGTTTCTTTTCCGTCATTCCAGTCTTTAGCAACTTCAGAGTCTTTGTTTAAACCTGCACGAGTGGCAGCCAAAATAACTGCTACATTGTCTTCACTGTACAGAGCATATGTACCACCCGGCAAGAATCCTACATGAGCAGTACCTGCGGCTAACGCTTCGCCGGCGGCATTGTAATCTGTAGAAACTTCGATGGTAACTTCATTGACGGTGTAACCTCTGGTCAACAATGCATCAATCAGCAATTGTTTCAAAGGTTCGGTTTGCGTCAGGATCAATCCTGGATCGCGGCTGGGTACAAACACAACAATTAAATTCTCGATGGTTTTGTCTTCAGTTTCCTTCGGTGTGCAAGCAGCTGCAGCAGCGAAGACTAAAAACGCAACAAAGATAAGTTTTAAAATCTTCTTCATCTGTTCCTCCCATTGTAAATGTTCATTTACTTTTAAATTTTATCACACCTTAACTGTCTACTTCAATCAATTGGACATGAAACTTCACAAATTCAACGCGATAGACACAAACCATAAGGGATTTGTTATAATGTTGATGGTGATTGTATGAAGAAAACCTGTCTTTGTATTACGAGTGATGTCCATGGTGCCATCCTTTCTAAAAACTACGCTGACAACAGCGAAGTCTTTTATGGACTCGCTCGCTACAGTACGGCGATAAAACAATTGAAAACAAAAGTTGACGAAGTTCTGCTTTTTGACAACGGCGATGCCATTCAAGGATCCCCGCTTTTAACGGTGAGCAATCAGGATGACACTTACACCCACATCCTATCCACCGTGTTTAATCACTTAGACATGTCTTTCATCAACCTGGGTAATCACGACTTTAACTACGGAGAATCCACCCTGTTACGATACATTCGCGATAATTCTGCGACTTTATTGACTTCCAACGTCCTATTTTTGGACAATCCCTTAGGAAAATCACAAGTCAAGACTTTGGCTAATGGGATTCGATTGGGTCTGATTGGCTTAGTCACCGATTATATCCCTCATTGGGAGAAACCGGAATACATTGCCCATATGAAATTTCTGGATCCGATCGAAACGTTAAGAAAAGAGATTTCATTGATCCGTAATCAATGTGACATCATCATGGTGTTGTATCATGGCGGTATCGAGCGAGACTTTGTCACAGGACTTCCCACAGAAACGCTGACAAAAGAAAATGTCGGCTATCAGATGTGCGGAGTCGATGGATTTGATATTCTTATAACCGGTCATCAGCACCGGTCGTTTGTCACAACAATCCATGGTAAAATCGTGGCGCAGTGTGCAGCTAATGCCTCCGAATTCATTAAAATCGATCTTGATGAAAATATTAATGTCACTCTTGAGAAAACGAGCAGCTTTGAAATTGACCGACAAATCGAGCCTTTGGTCTCACTTTTGGAAAAGCAGACGCAGGTGTGGCTGGATCAACCCTTAGGTGAAATAAAAGACATCTCTTTACTCATTCCCCATGGATTCTTCGCTCGATTGCACAAACATCCGTTGGTCAGCTTTATTAACCAGGTACAAAAAGAAACATCCGGCGCACAGTTGAGTGCAACTGCGTTATTTAATAATGCCATAGGGTTTGACCTCTTCATCACGATGCGAGATTTGGTATCTACCTATGTCTATCCCAACACACTGGTCGTTAAGAAGATGAGTGGCAAAGATCTGAAATTGATGATTGAGCTGTGTGCGAACTATTTTGAAATTGAAAATGATGAGATTGTGGTAAGTAAAGAATACACCTATCCTAAAATCCAACATTTCAATTACGATATGATTGATGGAATTGATTATACCCTGAAGATATCCAACCCAAAAGGGTCACGATGTATTTCTTGTACATACAATGGAAAAGAAATTGAGGATGACGACTCCTTCACGATCGCAATGAACAATTACCGTGCCGTGGGCGGCGGCGATTTTGAGATGGTGGCGCGCAGTGAAACCATCCTTGATACCCATCGTGACATGGTCGAGATTTTGGCGGAGTACATTCAGATTAACTCCCCCGTCATCGTCAATCATAAAGAGAATATTCGCATTCTCAAATAGATATTGCTTTATCACAAGGTTATGTTATCATTCTGAAGGAAACGAGGAATTCTATGAACAAAAAGATCGATGTCATCATCATTGGCGGCGGAATCGGCGGCTTGATGAGTGCTTATCAGCTAATTGAAACCCATCCGATGCTCAATATCGTCATGCTTGAAAAAGGATTGCCTTTACATCGCAGAGTATGTCCGATCATTACCGGAAAAGTCAATCATTGCATTCATTGTAAGCATTGTGCAATCATGGAAGGCATGGCTGGTGCCGGCGCTTTTTCAGACGGTAAATACATTATTTCAACGGAATATGGCGGATGGCTGACGGACTTTATGCCCGCCAAAGAGGTCATGCGTAATATTGAACATGCGGATGAAATCTTACAGAAATTTGGGGCGACAGCACATCGCTATCAGCCGGATACCGATCTTAAACACTTATGTTTACAATATGATCTTCATATGAATCTGGCACAAGTCAAACACTTAGGCACGGATGCCAACTATCAGACCATGGCCAATCTGATTGAAAGTTTAAAAGACCGGGTGGACATGCGTACAGAAAGTACGGTTGTCGATGTTGATAAAGCAACCAAAACCGTAATGGTCGATCACAACGGTGAAAAATACACGATCCAAGCCGATCACATCATTTTTGCAATCGGTCGCGCCGGCAGTGATTTCTTTGCCAAGTGGTGTGTTAAAAACGGTATCCCCCTGGAAAACAATCAAGTGGATATCGGTGTACGGGTTGAACTTCCCTACGATATCTGGTCGCATTTCTCTACGAAAATCTACGAACCGAAAATCTGGTATCGTTCCAAGAAATATGGTGATATCACCCGGATGTTCTGCTTCAATGAACGTGGTCATGTCGTTATTGAAAACACGCACGGCGTTCAAACCGTGAATGGACATGCGTTCAAAGACGAAGCTAAGAAGACCAACAATTCTAATTTCGCTTTATTGTCGACGATAAAATTCACCACACCGTTCAATGAACCGATTGAATATGCCCGTCACATCGCTCGTTTGGCCAATATGATCAGTGGCGGCAGTGTGCTTGTACAGCGTTTTGGTGACCTGATGCAAGGACGTCGGACCGATCAACGACGCTTGAACCAGTCCACCACCTATCCGACCTTAGGTGCAGTGCCCGGGGATCTGAGTTTATGTATTCCCAAACGTCAGTTGGACAATATTGTCGAGACTCTGCAAGCCTTGGATAAAGTCGCACCGGGAACCGCCAATACCGATACATTACTCTATGGAATCGAGTGCAAATACTATTCAGCCCGCCCCAAAACCATTAATTTCGAATTGGATCAGTGCAAAGGAATCTATGCGTTGGGCGATGGAGCCGGATTTACCCGTTCTTTATCTCACGCTGCGGCCCATGGCATCATCATTGCGGATTCCATTACCAAGCGCTAATTTTCACTTTACAAAGACAGATAAAATTGTTATTCTAATGAGTGTACAAGGACACACGGCAACGTTTGTCCTTATTTATTTTTGGTTAAACAGAGGGAGATCGTTATGATAAAAGCAATCGTAGGAGCCAACTGGGGAGATGAAGGCAAGGGCAAAGTGACCGATGTCTTCGCCCAACAATCGGACATTGTCGTTCGCTTTCAAGGAGGCAACAATGCCGGCCATACCATCATCAATGAGTATGGAAAATTCGCCTTACATATGTTACCTTCCGGAGTGTTCAATCCGCACATTACCAATGTCATTGGCAACGGAGTCGCCTTGAATGTTGGCGGACTCATGAAAGAAATCAATGAAATCAAAGCACGCGGCTTAAATCCCAACCTGATGGTTTCTGATCGTGCGCAAATCGTCATGTCCTATCATATTCTCTTCGACACCCTCGAAGAAGCACGTTTAGCGAACAAACAATATGGTTCGACCAAATCCGGGATTGCCCCTTTCTATGCGGATAAGTATGCAAAGATCGGCTTTCAGGTATGTGAGCTGTTTGATGATGTGTGGTTGGATGAAAAGATCGATCGCATCCTCGCTCAAAAGAATGCCCTTCTGGTTCACTTGTATCAAAAAGAACCTTTGACAAAACAACAGATTTTAGAAGAACTGCATGGCTATCGCGATCAAATCGCACCGTATGTCGGCGATACTATCACCTTTTTACATAAAGCCTATCATGATGATAAAACCATTCTGCTAGAAGGTCAGTTGGGTGCACTGCGAGATCCTGATTTCGGCATCTATCCGTACTCGACCTCTTCACATACGCTGGCTCACTTTGGCGCGATCGGAGCCGGACTTCCTTATCCGATTGAAGAAGTTTGGGCGGTAACCAAAGCCTATTCATCTGCGGTAGGCGCAGGACCGTTTGTGGCTGAGATCTTCGATGATGAAGCTCATCAACTGCGTATCCGTGGTGGAGACGCCGGGGAATATGGTGCCACCACCGGCAGACCGCGTCGCATGGGTTGGTTCGATGTTGTGGCCACTCGTTTTGGGGTTCAGGTTCAGGGGGCGACCCATGTGGTCTTAACCAATCTTGACGTGCTATCGTACCTGGATAATATTCCGGTAGTCATCGGTTATGATACACCCAATTATCATCAGGACCGCTTTCCTAACATTACGCGTATCCAACAGTCAAAACCGATATTAACGTCCCTTCCGGGATGGAAAACGGATATTTCGAAAATTACGGATTATGATCAATTGCCTTTGGCTGCGCGCCAATACGTTGATTTTATTGAGCGTCAAATCGGTGTAAAGATTGCCTTGGTTTCCAACGGTCCTCGTCGCGAACAAATCATGTCGCGCAAAAGCAAAATCTGAGATGGACCTTCGGGTCCTTTTTTATTGAGTGACTCATTAATTTATGATAGAATTTCATCAGATATACAAGGGGGATCCTATGAACGAACATGAAGAGATGTTGCAGGCACGTTTTGAGTCCAAACTGACCACGTGTCCAGATTGTATGAGAGAAGTATCCAAATTAGCCATTACGTGTCCACATTGCGGCCGACCGTTGCAACCGCAGGTTGCGCCTCCGGTCATTGAGCAGCCAAATACACAAAATCAACCGGCTCAATCAACGGGTATAAGCTTTTGGGGCATCGTTCTAGCCGTCATTTTTGCTGCATTTATTCTAAGTGTTTTATAAAATCTTCCGATCGCACGGAGCGATCATTCTGACCATCATCCTGTTTGGTGCCATCAATCAATTGTTTCTTAGATACAACCTACCTGGCTCATTCGGGATATTTCTCGACTATTATTTCAACGATGTTCTTGCATCCATCCTCATTTTAACTTGGACGGATGCTTTACTTTCACTTAGGGATCAAAGACTCGACAATTATGTTCACATTTTCCTACTCACTCTGGCCATCGCCTTGTTTTGGGAATATATCACCCCGCTTTATCATACAGGCAGTACAACGGATCTTTGGGATGTTGTCGCTTACCTGATTGGCGGAATCATATTTAGCTTATTTGTCCTTTATCGCAAACAAAAACCCTGAGAAATCAGGGTTTTGTGTCTAATACATCGGACCTTCCGGTAGTGCCGGAGCCGTTTTCGGTTCGGCGATGGAAGCTACCGCTGCCTCGGTCGTTAAGAATAAGGCAGCAATCGAAGCAGCATTTAACAATGCACTGCGCGTCACTTTGGTCGGATCGACAATTCCGGCTTTGTGCATATCGGTCCACTCACCTTTTTTAGCATCAAATCCGATGCCCGGGTTTGCTTTCAACTGTAATGCAACGATTTCTGATCCGTCATAACCGGCATTCTCCGCAATCTGCCACAACGGTGAGAGAATCGCTTCAAATACGGCGGTAATTCCTTTTTGTTCATCCGCAGATTCACCTTTGACGTTATCTTTCAATTCAAGATACGCATGGGCAAGTGCAGCACCGCCACCAAGCACAACACCCTCGGCAACCGCCGCTTTTGTGGCGTTAAGTGCATCTTCAATGCGCAACTTCTTCTCTTTCATTTCACTTTCCGTCGCAGCGCCGACCTTAACGATCGCAACCCCGCTGGTCAGTTTGGCCAAACGTTCATTCAAACGTTTCAAATCATACTCACTGGTTGTATTAGCGATGATCGAGCGGATTTCCTTGGCGCGTCCATCGATTTTTTCTTTATCGCCCATGCCGTTAACGATGGTTGTTTCATCTTTCTTGATCACAACTTTCAATGCCTTACCTAATAACGAAGGGTCGGCATCTTTCAGTTCCATATTCAAATCCTTGGATATAAATGTGGCCCCGGTCACGATGGCGATATCTTCCAGGATTGCTTTTTGATTATCACCGAACGACGGAGCTTTGGTGGCGGCTACATTGAAAGTGCCGCGCAGTTTATTAACGACCAACGTCGCAACGACTTCATTATCCAAATCATCCGCAATGATCAGTAACGGTTTGTTCAATTGAACAATCTTTTCTAGCATCGGCAATATATCCTGAACCGTGCTGATTTTATGATCGGTGACCATCACAAAGGTGTCTTCCATTATCAATTCCATCTTTTCACGGTTGGATACCATATACGGAGATACATATCCTTTGTCGTATTGCATCCCTTCGACCACTTCCAACTCAGTTTCAAAAGTATTGGACTCATCCACCGTGATGACCCCTTCTCTGCCGACTCTTTCCATGGCCTTAGCAATGATTTCACCGATTTCGGTACTGCCCGCGGAGATTGCGGCTACATCGGCAATATCACGGTTTGACTCGATTTTAACGGATTGTTTCAACAGATATTCGGAAATCTGTTTGGACGCTTTTTCGATGCCATAGCGCATTAATACTGGATTGGTACCTTTATCAACGGCAGCCAACCCTTTATGAATAATGGCTTGGGCTAACAACGCGGCCGTTGTAGTCCCGTCGCCGGCCGTATCATTGGTCCGATTGGCCACCTCGTAAAGCAGTTTGGCTCCCATATCTTCAAATTTGTCTTCAAGTTCAATTTCGCGGGCAATGGTCACACCGTCATTGGTAATCAGCGGTGATCCATACCCTTTTTCCAAAACCACATTTCTGCCCTTTGGACCTAACGTAATTTTGACAGCATCGGCCAACGTGTCGATACCTTTTAACATCGCCTGACGAGAGTCACGCGAGAAACGTACTGTTTTTGCCATATTTCCTCCTCTATTCGACTACAGCAAGAATATCCTTGCTCTCAATCAGTAAATACTCTTTGTTCTCAAATTTCACTTCGGTGGTCGCATATTGCTTAAAGATAACCGTTTGTCCGACATCGACGGAAGCAGGAATCAGTTTGCCCTCTTCAAGTTTACCCGGACCCACCGCAACCACAACACCCATGGACGGTTTTTCTTTGGCCGCATCGGTTAAAATAATTCCGCTGGCCGTTTTCTTCTCAGCCTCGACTCTGCTCAGTAATACGCGATCCTGTAAAGGTTTAATCATATGTCCCATCCTTTCAATCTTTTTAGCACTCACAATCATTAAGTGCTAATTCATTATTAATTATACTTGTCCGGTGCTTGTTGTCAAGTTTGGTGGACAAAAAAAGCCCGAAGGCTTAAAGATGTTTGTGATTGAAGGCCTTTTGCCAGTCCGAGGTAAATTTATCCACGGCCCGATGGGTATCCTGATTGTCGATCCACTTGGCGAATAAGTCCGGCGAAACAGTAACTGCATCCACACCGGCTGCCAGTAACGTGCTCACCTGATAGAGATTTTTGAAACTGGCGGCGATGATTTTGGTCGATGAACCCTGATTTTGTAAGGCATGATGCATATCAATGACCGTTTGCACGCCATCCACATCATTTTCGCAAATCCGATTAACATACGGAGCCAGATAAGTCGCGCCGCACTGCGCCGCAAATAAGGCTTGAGCAACCGTATGAATGGCTGTTGCCAAGGTCGTAACTTTCTTTTTACTCAATAGATGCACCACCTGATATCCGACGGGTGTCACCGGAACTTTAACGATAACGTTGGGACGCAAGGAAAGAATCTTTTGCGCATCCGCTAACATATCTTCCACGGTTTCGCCGATGACCTGAATACAAACTTTTAATCGCTCATCCAATGCACACAATTCTTCGATCGTTGCCTGATCTATAATAACAATGGAAGGATTACACGTAATCCCGCTTAACGGATAAATCTCACACATTTGTTTGATAAGTTTTATATTTGCCGTATCTAAATATAGTTCCATAACACATCCTCCGATTCTATTATATGCCTGCCCTATGGATATTGGCGACCAATTTTTGCACAAAAAAGAGCAATTGTCTGGATTGCTCATTTCTTTATTAAAGGTTTCGCCGGATTACCGACAACGGTCAGTCCATCCGCAACATCTTTGACTACCACAGAACCAGCGCCGATGTTAACATCCGAACCAATGATCAGCGGTCCGATGACAATCGCTCCGGCACCCACGACAACTCTGTCTTTCAACGTCGGATGACGTTTACCGTTGCTGCCATTTTTTCCCCCGAGGGTAACATCGTGATAAATCGTACAGTCATCACCGATCATCGTTGTTTCACCAATGACAACACCGATCCCATGATCAATGAACAGTCGTTTACCAATTGTAGCTCCCGGATGAATTTCGATGCCGGTAATGAAACGTGCCCATTGAGACACCATGCGAGCCAACACAAAACGCTTTAAAAGGTAGAGTTTATTGCTGATGCGATAATAAAACAGAGCATGCAATCCCGGGTACAGCAAAATGACTTCCAATAAGTTCTTGGCCGCCGGATCACGCTTTAAAATCGATTTTGCTGTATCAAACATTTTACTCTCCTTCAAATACACCGCTAGATAAATAGCGCTCACCGGTATCCGGTAACAGGGTCAAAACCGTTTTGCCTTGATTTTCAGGCAGACGAGCCTGGTCCAACGCAACCGCAAAAACACCACCGGATGATATACCTGCCAGAATGCCGGTTTTCTTTGCCAGCAAGCGGGTAGCCTCAAAGGCCACATCATCGTACACCGTGATGATTTGATCATAAGCGGATGTATCCAGAGTGTTCGGTACAAAACCTGCGCCGATACCATATATTTTATGAGGTCCCGGTTGACCTCCGGACAATACTGGCGACTTGGTCGGCTCAACCGCAATAACCTTAAGATTCGGATTTATTTCTTTAAGTACAGAAGAGACTCCGCTTATAGTACCACCGGTACCTACTCCGGAAATGAAGATATCTACGTTTCCCTGCGTGTCAGTCAGAATTTCTTGAGCCGTGGTTAAGCGATGGACTTCCGGATTCGCCATATTGTCAAATTGCATCGGTATAAAGACGTTGGTATATTGCTTTGCCAATTCATTGGCACGGGCAATGGACCCCTTCATTCCCATCGGACCGGGAGTCAGTTCCAATTGAGCGCCATAGGCTTTAATCAGCATCCTTCGCTCAACGGTCATCGTTTCCGGCATGATGATCGTTAGTTTCAGTTTCAAGGCTGCGCATACCATAGCTAAACCGACACCGGTATTGCCGCTGCTCGGTTCAATGATTTGCGTGTCTGAATCAACCAGACCCTCTTGCATTGCCTTATTGATCATCGCAAAAGCGATACGGTCTTTTACACTGCCACCCGGATTAAAACTTTCGACTTTCACTAACAGTCGGGCCGTTAACCCCTCAAAATATGAAGAAACATCGACGATTGGTGTTTTTCCAATCAAATCGGTTATTGAATTTACAATCATGCGTTCACCTCTTTGCTATGATAGAATAGCAGAATTTGGCTTTTTTTACTACTAAAGCTATCTTTTGAAACAAAGAAAAAACCGCAAGCGGTTTCATCTTTTTATAAGGAAGAGATGACTCGAAATCTAATCATTTCGCAAAATATCAGAATCAAATCAAATCCAAAATACTATCTAGATACTAATCTTTGAAGAAACACATCCGAATACTATTTCAAAACCAATCAAAGCGCCGAATCATCTCTTCATAAGTATTATATCATATTTTATTTATATTGAAAGTATTTTGCTGATGAAACGTTGAAGACGTTCCGTCTTGGGCGATTTCAGTATCTCCTCGGTTTTACCGAATTCACCGATTCCAAACTCATCCATATACATAACCGTATCGCAGGCATTGGAAGCAAAGCCCAAGTGATGGGTCACAATGACCAACTCAACACCGCTTTCTACCAATTGTTTCAACATTTCTAAAACATCAAAGGCCAGCTCCGGATCTAAAGCACTCGTCGGCTCATCCAACAATAACAGTTTCGGTTCGATGGCAATAGCTCGAATGATGGCAATGCGCTGTTGCTGACCACCGGAAAGTTGTATCGGAAATTTGTGAGAGGAGTCTTCCAAGCCGAACTTTTTCATGAGGTTCATGGCTTTTTCTTCCGCTTCTTGCTTATTCATCCCAAAGGTGTGGATTAATGGCAAGGTAATATTCTTTAGTGCGGACAGATGTGGGAACAGCCCATGGCTCTGAAAGACAAAGCCAATCATTTTGCGATATTCATTTAACTGTGACTCATTATTTTCTACCCATAAGTCATTTAAAGCAAACTTCCCTTCATCCGCAGGTAATAAACCGCCCAACACACGAAGTAAAGTTGATTTACCACCGCCACTGGGTCCAATGATGGCCAGAGCCTTGCATTCAATGGTTTCGCTCAACTGATCCAAAACAACTTGTGAACCGAAACGAACCGTTAGATTACTGAATTCAAATTTCATAACGGTTGCTCCTTTCCAGTCCGCGCGAAAGCATCGACACCGGAAAAGTTAACATCAAATACAGTACGGCCAATACGATGTAACTGGTATAGTAGGTCGAATAATTGGTTGCTGTAATTTCTTTGGTGACTTGCATCAGTTCTATGATTGCAATGGTTGACAGTAACGATGAATCTTTGATAACCGATGCAAATTGCCCGGCAATGGCCGGTATGATCCGGATGATCAGTTGCGGCAATAGTATCAAGCGAAACATTTTTAAGCGCGATAACCCAATCGATCGGGCAATCTCCAATTGTTTTGACTCAATTGAATTAACGCCGCCTCGAATGATTTCCGAAATGTATGCACCTTCAAAAACGGACAATATGATCACACCGGCGATGAAGCGATTGGATAATCCCCAGGCTGTTCCGATGATGTAGTAGAAAAAGATGATTTGTACCAACAATGGGGTTCCGCGAATGATTTCAACATAAGAAGATGCCAAGTCGCGAATGATCATCCAGCGGCTTTTTCGTGCCAACACGACCAGAGTTCCTAAAAGCAGAGATAGAATCATCGCGAAAAAACTGATTTGTACAGTTAAAACAAACCCCTGGTAGAAGCGGACGCGGTATGCCCACATTTGCGTAAAATCGAAATTAACGTCGGCTTTAATGGCGGAGATGATCAAAAATGAGGAGATGATCAAAAACACGCCCAGCCAAGAAAATATGCGTTTCATTTTAATCAAAGAAGAATGCAAAACCTAAGTCATCGAACAGTTCTTTTTCTTCTTTTAGATATTGTTCGACAATCGGTTCAAATCCCTTTTTTTCTTTGAATGTTTTCAAAAAAGCATTGAACTGTTCAACAAGCGGACTGCCTTTTTTAAATGCGGCACCCCAATATTCCGGTTGTTGATTTTCAATAAATACAGTCTTTGTTTTGTCCTGATACTGTTGAAAATTACGCACGATGGTCAATTGATCGTAGATAAAAGCATCGGCACGACCATTGATGACTTCCGCGATCGCTGCACTTTCATCATCCAAGCGCAAAACCTTGGCGTTGGGATAGTTGTTGGTCACGTAGAAATCACCGGTACTGCCGGTCTTGACCGCAATCGTGCGATCCGTATTGTTTAAATCTGCCGAAACAGTGACAGGACTGTCTTTATTAACTAAAAAGGCCAAATACGCTTTGGCGTAACCATCGGAAAAGTCGACACTTTCCTTGCGGACTTCTGTGATCGTCATGGATGAAATGACCAGGTCAACTTTATCCGTCTGTACGGCCGGTATCAGTCCGGTCCAATTGATGTTTTCGATAATGACTTCTTTGCCTAAGTATTCACCAAAAGCTTTTGCCAGTTCTACACTGACACCCATCGGATTACCACTGTTGTCCTTGGTTTCAAATGGTGGGTACGCCAATTCCATTCCAACGACTAAAGCATCGGATGGACCACTCGAGCAGCCACTGATTATCAGTAGTAATAGCATTAGTACTAAAAACTTTTTCATGTGCTCACCTCAACAAAACAATAACCATATTCTTGTGATTAGTCAATCCAAAATAAAAAAGCCGCTTCCGGCTTAATTTTTAGGGGTGCAGCGTGCACAGACACCTTTGAATGTTAAATCATGCGATATGATCGAAAATGACGTCTTCTCACGGATTTCTGTATCCAGTTTTTCATGATATGGAACATCGACATCAAATAACTGATTGCACTTGATGCATTGAATATGATAATGCGGGTGGGTTGTCGGATCAAATACAGTAGCACCGGAACCATTGGCAACTTCACGCAACTCTTGAGTATCAACCATTTCGTGTAAAATACGATAAACTGTGGCTAGAGATATGCGTGGATTGACCTTGATGACCCGATTATAAATTTCCTCAGCGCATGCATGCGTATTGAGGTCTCTTACGATCTTTCTGACAAGGCTTTTTTGTTTTGTATTTCTTTTTTCCATGTTATCTCCTCTCACCATAGGAATAAATTATATGCGAATTCGTGAAAATATGCAATTATTTATCTTGTTAAAACAGTCATTTTTATTCGATTTTTATCGATATTTTAATATTTCTGGTCATGTCATGATTTGACATAATCGAACACTTAAAGCGTGACACAAATCCTGCCAGAATTGACGTTTCTTCGAATTTCTATTCCCCCATCTGAAGCTGTTCAAATATCGAATCGACCGCCTTAGCTAATCCGGTATATTCCAAATGATCAAACTCACCTGAATCAGCTGCTTGAGTAATCTTGGCAACAATCGGCAGTTTAGCCAATACCTTAATTCCATGTTTTAGGGCGAATTCTTCGATGCGTCCCTCACCAAAAGGATAAATTCGTTCATTGCAACACGGACATTCCATGTAGCTCATATTTTCGATGATACCCAAAATCGGAACATTCATCTGATGGGCCATATCGATGGCTTTGGACACGATCATCGACACCAAATCTTGAGGTGTTGTAACCAAGACGATACCGTCGATCGGCAGTGACTGATAAATCGTCAGCGGTACATCCCCGGTGCCTGGTGGCATATCGATATACAATACATCCAAATCTCCCCACAGCACTTTTGAATAGAAATCTTTAACTGCTCCATTGATCAGCAGTCCTCGCCACATTACGGCTTTGTCTTCTTCATCCAATAACATATTGGAGGTAATAATCTTAATCTCACGGCTGGTTAGTGCCGGATAGATCAATCCGTCTTCGGTACCGTACGCCCGATCGGTTATGCCAAACATTTTACCAATCGAAGGTCCGGTGATGTCCGCATCTAAAATCCCGGTGAAATAGCCTTTTTCACTCGTATTGACGGCGAGCAAGCCTGTAACGGAAGACTTTCCTACCCCGCCTTTACCACTGACCACCGCAACAACGTTTCGTACATTGCTTTGCTTATTCATTTTCACTTTGAACGGATCAAAGCGTGGATCTTTTTCTTTACTCATTGGTTTTCTCTCTTTCTTACATGATTGACTCAACACTTTTCACAGTGCTCGCTAAAAGCGACGTTGTGACCGTCACAAACGACAATAACCGGACGATTGCGCACGTATACCATTTTTGCCTTTGTGCTCGTCACAACCTAGCTCACGGCGCTGTGAGTGAAGTGTACATAAGTACAGTTACTATCATAAAAAAGACTTGACCATAAGTCAAGTCAAGCAATTATCCGAAACGACCGGTGATGTAGTCTTCTGTGCGCTTATCTCTAGGATTAGCGAATATCTCCGATGTCTGACCAAATTCAATGATTTCTCCCAATAAGAAGAATGCGGTATTGTCCGATATGCGTGCAGCCTGTTGCATGGAGTGAGTGACGATAACTATGGTGTAATCCTTTTTCAATTCTTCAATCAATTCTTCAATCCGTTGTGTTGCCATCGGATCAAGAGCCGAGGTGGGTTCATCCATCAACAACACTTCCGGTTCCATGGCGAGTGCACGGGCAATACAAAGACGTTGCTGTTGTCCACCGCTTAAACGGGTAGCTGATTCGGTCATACGATCTTTAACTTCGTTGTACAAGGCTGCTTGCTTGAGGGCTTTTTCCACGATACCTTTTAACGTCGCCTTGTCTTTGATTCCTTGCTGACGCGGACCGTAGGCAACATTATCAAATATACTCATTGGAAAGGGATTGGGTTTTTGAAAGACCATACCCACTTTTTTTCTTAATTCAATAACATCAACTCCGACACCTTGGACCGGTTCTCCGTTAAAACGAATGATTCCATCCACTTTAACATTGTCGATCAAATCGTTCATACGATTTAGACAACGTAAGAACGTACTTTTTCCGCAGCCGGAGGGACCGATTAATGCTGTGACTTTATTTCGATAAATTGGCAAGTTTACATTTGACAAGGCATTAAAATCGCCATAGTTCAAACTCAATTCTTGCGTTTCAATTACTTTTTCCATAATTACATCCCTTTCCTAGTGAGCAGCTTCACACCGATTTTAACAGACAGATTGATCACGAGTACAATGGCTAAAATCAAGATAGCGATCGTACTGGATAATGCGATATTCGCCGGTTCATCGGTCATCATTGACCAAATATGTACAGCTAATGACGTCGATGGCTCGTATATATTGACGGTATCCTTAATGGCTGCACCCAATACAAAGATTAGCGCTGCTGATTCTCCGATGACCCGTCCGATTCCTAAAAATGTGGCGGTAATGATACCGGGGCTTGCCTGAGGTAAAACGACTTTAAAGGTCGTTTGGGTCTTGTTTGCACCTAAGGCCAAGGATGCTGCCCGGTGATCATCGGGAACTACACGCAAGGATTCTTCGGTTGTACGGATAATGGTTGGCAAGATGATAACCGAGAGTGTCAGTGCACCGGCAATCAGATTGGAGTTGACCGCAGGAGTGAAGCGAACGGTTAGTGGCACAAACACGGTGATACCAAGCAATCCGTAAATAATGGATGGAACTCCGGTCAATGTCTCAATGAAGCTTCTCATGGTTTTTGTAATCCAGTTGCTTGGGGCAAATTCGTTAAAATATATGGCTGTCAATACACCAAAGGGTACTGCAATGATGAGTGTCATAAATATCAGATAGATGGTGGTGATGATTGATCCCTTAATACCGCCGCCTAAGTCTGAGAAGAAAAGTTCGTAAACTTCGCGTTGCGGATCGCTGAGTTCTGTGGCAAATTTCTGTGCACCGCCTCTTGAAAGTGATGTCGGATGATTCACATAGGATATCCGTTGGAAAATCATTCCTACATCTAAATCTACCTCTTCTGTACCGACTTCTTTACTAATCATTTTATTAAACGGCGAATCCGGGTGGACGTAATAAACTCGCACGACCCCATTACCCGCCAAATCAATATCTTCTTGCAATACGATGCCGAATCGATCGACGGGATATACATTTTCGACCTTAGACAAGTCAGGCATATCATAATTTTGTAACTGCTCGTCTTGAAATTCTGCGATATAATTGCGTGAGTGATAATTGCCGGTAAACAACTCCCAATTAAGCAAAGTTGTACCTTCTCTGATAACATAGAAAAATATGAGTCCTAAGGCCAGTGCTGACAATGTCGTAGACAGAAAAACAGAACTGTTGAGTAAGATTTCGCTCAATCTGACTTTTCTTTTAACCATGGACATTCCCTACTTTCCT
This sequence comes from Erysipelotrichaceae bacterium, assembly GCA_030694975.1. Classification (GTDB taxonomy): domain Bacteria; phylum Bacillota_I; class Bacilli_A; order Erysipelotrichales; family Erysipelotrichaceae; genus UBA2227. The sequence goes on from JAUYTU010000014.1 coordinate 56,200, forward strand.
TTTAATGAAATTCAATCCCAGATTGGTGGTTAAAATAACGACCATCAATAAGATACCCAAGGAAAAACGAATATCATAATCGATACCATTGGTTTCCTTTAATCCTTGCAATAAAGTTGAAGTAATGGTTGCGGTTGTTTCAAACAAACCGAATGAAGGTCCGCTGCGTGCATTACCGGAAACCAGTGCTACCGCAGTCGCCTCTCCCAGAGATCGTCCGACCGCTAAAATAGCTCCGGAGAATATCCCGGATTTAGCAGCGAGCAAGGTGATCTTAAATCGCGTTTGCGTTGGCGAAGCTCCCAATGCCAACGATGCCTGCTCTAAGCTTTCATCGACCTGACGAATAGAAACTTCGGCTACAGCTGTTATCGTCGGTATGCTCATTAGTGAAAGAACAAAAACCGTAGCAATTACACTACTGCCACCGCCACTGGAATATCCCATGGAGCGAGCAATTCCATAAATGACCGGCAGAAATAGACCGACACCCACTAAACCAAATACGATGGATGGGATGGAGGCAAGCAGTTCGATGATGGTTCTCATGGTCGCTGCGATTGGACGCGGTGCAACTTTCGCAATGAAAAGCGCTGTTAAAACCCCAATGGGAAAAGACATTAGGACGGTTAAAAATGCAATGTATAATGTGTTGATAATGACAAAACCGGCTCCGTAGGCTGTTGAAAGGAAGGTCGTTCCTCTTAACCATACGGTGTCCGTTAGAAATTGAAGGACATTAACCGATCCCAATCCATTGTTATCGGTTATAAATGGCAGTATTCCACGTATTGTAATGAAAGCTGCAATGATGACAATGAAACTTGAAGCAACCAATGCCAATATCATCAATAAGCTGCCTACTATCGTGTCAATCTGACTTAGACTAGTTCTTGTTCCTTTCATAGTACCTCCTATAAATCGAAAAGGCCCTTTTTCAAGGGCCTTAACTCAATCTGTTTTAGTCAGTTATGACATCGCCCCAGAGTGTGTATTCGCCTTTATAAATCTTCGTTAATTGTTCGCCGGTCAAATCGGTAACTGGGTTGTCTTTATGGACGATTGCAACGATTGCATCCCAAGCCATTTGCGTACGGGTAGTTTCCGGACCGCTTAATTCAGCATCGCGGAAGAAACGTGAGGAGTAACCGATGTGCTTGTAGTTAACGCCATCTTTTTCGCCGCCTTGAACACGTTTGAATCCATCGCTAGAACCCGTGTGGTCATTTTCCGTTTTCACGTTTCCGCAAGCCGGAGAGAATGCTGCTGATAAAGCTTCTGCGATTTTCTGTACGGAATCAGATCCGCCGAATTTTAAGGTAACTGCGCTGTTATCCGATGCACATACCGGGAAATTAGCAACTTGAGATGCCCAAGTACCTGTGCCGGCAGTAGCTGTAGCGCCTGCATTTGCAATAACGTCAGCACCGTCATTCGATGCAACGTAAGCAATGAATGCCAGAGTCAGTTGGTATTCTGTATCATTGACATAATCACCGTCAACACGTCTCATAAATACGAATGGACGTTTCAATTTATATGTATCGTTCAATACGTTTGCTTCGTTTGCTTCAACACCTTCAAATTTTAGAGCTTTGATTGTGTTATTGACTGAAGACAGAGAAACATAACCGACACCTGATTTATCGGTAGCCATTGCTGACATAATAGCATTGTTGTCAGCTGTGATAAATCCAGCAACTAAAACGGAATCATCGGCAGATGCATCCGCAAATCCAATCCCTCTCATAAATCCATCACGTGTTCCTGAGGATGTATCACGTGTATATACGTTAATTTTTTCTGCTTCAAATCCTGGTTCTTCTACGGGTGCGCTGCAAGCAGCTAATGTAAGCATGAGAATCATGCTAAATAACAAGACGATCTTTTTCATTTTTGTCCTCCTTGACGAAAACTATTATATATTTCGAAAATCAATTCTATATTTTAGTTTTGTTAAGAAAATGTTAATTCCAACATAAAAGGCTTGTATTGTGCAAGCCCACGGATTTTAATCACAAATTCAATCTTTATTTCTATATATCTCATTCATTTTCAGAATTTCCTGATGAACCCTGTTTTTCAGTTCCTTGGGTTCAATGACCTCACAATCACTTCCCAACTGTAATATAAATTGCATAATGGAATGTTCACCTCGCAGATCAACAGTCAGAACAAATGCTTCCTCACTGATCCAATCAATTTTCTGGTGCTCCCCAAAGACATATTCCGTCAGATATTCTCGGTTTTTAATGTAAAAAACGCATCGGATGGGTTTTGAAACATTATGTCCGTACGGTGTAATTGCTTTTTTTGAAAAGAAATCTTCATCCAAACGAAACGATTTGTCGCTGATGGTCATCTTCTCGATCCGATTGATCTTGTAAGTCGCTAATTCTTTTTGACTGTCCTGACACAGCACATACCAAAGTCCATTGACCTGAACTAGTTCACGAGGCTCGATAAGATAGGATTTGCTTAACTTGTTTTGCGGTTTATAAGTCATTTCAACCCGCTTATTCGATAGAATAGCTGAAGAAAGGATGGACAGATACTGTTGAAGAACTTCCTTATTCATCGCCAACTGCCACCCGGCGGTGGTAGCTATTTGAATGGGCTCAAGGATTTTCTCGTTTGCTAAGAGTTTCTCCAAAGCTTTTTTGAATTCATCCGAGAATAACGGTTCATTGCTTGTCAGCAGAAAAGGCGCTGCCACCAGCAACGCTCTTCTTTCATCTTCACTAAGTGAAGCCAATGGTAACAGAGTGGAGTCACTCAATGAATAACCGCCAAAGGGTCCATTGGTTACCTCAATCACATAACCGGCGGTTTCCAGTTCTTTCTTCAACTCAATAATATTCCTGGGATTGGTTTCCAACATTTCGGCCAACTCCGCCTTCTTGATGAATTTCCGGGTTTTGAGTATCATCAGCATACGAATGGCCAATGCAGTTCTATTCATCGGATCGCCTCAGCTTTCTCCTTTATGATCATCGTGTTAAATCGTAAGATGTCTTCTTCAGTATGAATCAACTGATGAATTTTTGAAAGACTTAACTGAGGAAGTGCCTCAAATATCCGAATAACACATTGGGTATGATGGAGGATTCCTTTACTGATACTCCCTTTAAGTGTCGAACCGGTGTACATCTGGCGGTATGAAAAATGGAAGCTGCATCCGGTTTCTCTGGAAAGAGTACATAGTCCCGGTCTTTTGGCATCGAATAACTCGATTACATCACAGCTGACATCCAGATGGACGATGCATTCGTTTTGATCGTCCAGTGAGGCTTTGATCGTGGGAAGACGATACATGGAATACTTGAGATAATAATGGAAATCAGCGGCTTGTGCAGCTGACTCAAATTCACAGCAGATACGAGAGATCTCGCCGGTTGCGATAAACAGATTTTCACTTGTCTTCTGATCTTGGATCAACCCGTTCAGATTTGTGCTGGTAATCAAAGAATCAGCGGTCATTTCGTGTAGGATGTGGGTAATATTGGTTTGAATCATGGTCATAATGTTCACCTCTTGTATCCAGTATATCGTATATTATTACATCATTCATGTAATATAATCAATCATGTTCATTGTGTTTTATACGTTTTTTAGGTGAAATCGTGGTTTATTTACTTGCATTGTCAAAGTATTAGTGTTACGATAACCGCGTTGTAAATTCAAAGGGAGAATGAATGAAAGCTGTACTGTCTAACGTTAATCTGATTAACCGCCAGAATGACCTGGTTAAAGAATTCTATTCACATATTGATGACTTGATGGATCATCCCACGGTTTTAAAGATGGATGATTTTACTCAGCATTTAAATACAAGCCGTCTTCAACACTCGCTCAACGTCGCATATTATTCGTTTCTGTTTGCTCGCAAACTGAATCTGAATGTACGTGATGCGGTTCGTGGCGCTTTTCTACACGATTTGTTTCTGTATGAATGGAGAACTGAACAACCGGTCGAAGGTAATCATTTCCTTATCCATCCGATTCAGGCATTGCTCAATGCTCGCAATATAACCGAAGTCACACCTGTGATGGAAGATGTCATTGCCAGTCATATGTGGCCGATCGGCAATGTCAAACCAAAAACTTCTGAGGGTTGGCTCATTCAGATGGTTGATAAAATGTGTGCCGTCATGGAAATCGGTGTTCAATCAACAAAAAAGATTGAACGTTTCAACTATGCGCCGATCCTGCTTGGTTTATTATTCTATATTAACTAGATGCTTCGGCATCTTTTTTTGTGAGATATACACAGTCTTCCTGATACCATGACATTGTTGAAAAATGACAGCCAATATCGGCTGTCATTTTTATTGTTCGATTTGACTGAAAAGTTCGGTAATTTCAACATCTGGTTGCTTATCTAACAGACTGACCACGACAATGGCTGCTGTGGCAACGATAAATGCCGGCAACAACTCATATATATCAAATATACCGCCTGTTAAGTTCTTCCAGAGGATAACCATAAGTCCGCCACTAATCATGCCTGCCAACGCACCATTGCGCGTCATACGCTTCCACATCAGCGATAGAAGTATTGCAGGTCCAAAGGCAGCACCAAACCCTGCCCAGGCATAGCCTACCAAAATAAGGACGTTGCTGTTGGGATCCATAGCAAACAAAGCGGCAAATATGGCAATCAAGATTACAGCCAGACGACTGGCAAAGACCAGTTCTTTATCTGATGCATTTCGTCGCAACAGAACATGATATAAATCTTGGGTTAAGGCTGAAGATGCTACCAGCAACTGAGAATCAGCTGTGCTCATTATAGCGGCCAATATGGCTGCAAGCATGAGTCCTGCGACCAACGGATGAAACAGTGAATTAATCATGACCATAAAGACCGTTTCTGATGCTGCGGCCGACAGCGGAGTTTTTAAGTAAATAAATCCCAACATACCGGCCAAAAGTGCCCCAACAAGGCTGATGGCTGTCCAGGTCGTTGCGATAATTCTTGCTTGTTTCACATCAGCTTTTGATCGTATGGCCATAAAGCGAACCAAAATATGTGGCTGTCCAAAGTATCCCAATCCCCATGCCATCATCGAAAGTATTGTGATCAACGAGAGTTTACTGCCGTCAAGGTACGAAAACAGACTGATAAAATTCGGATTGGCAAGATTTATTTGTTCAAATGAGTTCATTAAACCGCCAAGTGCAACAAAAGCAAAGGTTGGTACAAATACAATCGCAATGAACATCAGCGTCCCTTGAAAGAAGTCTGTCCAGGAAACCGCATTGAAACCGCCTAAGAATGTATAACTCACGATGACTACAACCCCAACGATCAGAGCCGTGAAATAAGGCATCTCGAAAACTGTACTGAAAAGTTTTGCGCCAGCCACAAAGCCGGATGCCGTATAAATCAAAAAGAAGACCAATATAATGACGGCGGATAAAATACGAAGAATTTTGGATTTATCGTTGAATCGATTCTCAAAGAAATCTGAAATCGTCAGTGAGTTTTTTGCTTTTTCCGTATACTCTCTTAAACGTTTGGCAACAAAGCGCCAGTTACAATAGGTACCGATAAGCAATCCAATGGCGATCCACCCGGCTTCACCAAGTCCGCTTGAGTATGTCCATCCGGGTAAACCGAGTAAAAGCCATCCGCTCATATCGGATGCAGATGCGCTCATCGCTGCGACCCAACTGTTTAGATTTCTTCCGCCCAGAACATAATCATCAAGATTATTGTTTTTACGGTAGAAATATACACCAATCGCTAGCATGAACAATAAATAAGTTCCAAAAGTAAACAATAGTTCTCCGCTGACTTTCATAAGTGACCTCTTCTCTCTTTAAATATTGACTCATTGTATCATAAATGTAAATTCATATCTATATATTTTCAGAAATATTTTACATTCTTGTATAGACATTAAAAAAGCTCCCGTAAGGGAGCTTGATTACCTGGCAACGCGCTATTTTCACATGGGCAGGCCATGCTATCGTCGCCGCTGAAGTGCTTAACTTCTGTGTTCGGGATGGGAACAGGTGTGACCACTTCGCCATCGTCAC